>NZ_JBEPJZ010000001.1:676169-1352338 GCF_040496035.1 Agromyces sp. SYSU T00194
AGCACCTGCGGCGGTTCGAACGAGATCCCCACGGTGAACGAGGTCGAGACGAAGCCGACGGGCTCGCCGTCGACGACGGCGGTGATCGCCGCGATCCCCGAGGGGAAGGCGCCGAAGGCCGACTCGACCATGGGCCGTTCGGTGATCGGGATGGTGCGCATGTGCGGTTCCCCCTCGTGTGTCGTGCGATCGATGACGCGGTGTCGTGCGTTGACTCGATTGAACCCGGCGGCGATTTCCCCCGGGTGACTCCTGCATTGCGCCTGCTTTGCGCCGTTCCGGAAACATTCCGACGTCGGGTCAGGTGCGGCGAATAGTCGTTTGAACTGGGTTTTCTCTGATCTCAGGAACGACCCGGTGACATTCCGGACCGATTCCGCCGTCCCTCGCGACCATCCGCCGCGTCATGCGCCGTGCTCGCAGCGGGCGGCGTCGGGCTCCTCGACCTGCGACCGGAGGTGGATCGCCGGCATCGCCAGCACGGCTCCGAACGCGGGCACGACGGCGACCGCGGAGACCGCGAACAGCACGGGCATCCCGTGCAGGTACGCGTCGGCCTCGCTCGCGCCGTCGGCCATGAACGCGCCGACGACCGCCGTCAGCACGGCGCCGAGCGCGACGAGGCCCACCGTGCCGCCGAGTACGAAGAGCATCAGCACCGTCGCCCCCATCGACCCGGCCTGGTCCTGCCGTCCCGACACCTGCGAGGCGAGGATCAGGTTCTGCGTCATCGCCCCGAGTCCGCAGGCCAGCAGCACCGTGCCCGCGATGGTGAACGGCACCGGAGCGAGGTTCACGCCCGCGAGCACGGCGTTGCCGGCCACGAGCGCGATGCTCCCGAACAGGAGCACGGGTCGCAGCTTCGCCGTGCGGCTCATGAAGCGGCCCACCGCGAACCCGGTCACCACGGTCGCGATCGCCATCGGCACGAGCATCGTGCCCGAGATCGCGGGTTGCAGGCCCAGCCCGAACTGCAGGTACTGGCTGATGAAGACGGAGCCGCTGAACATGACGCTGCCGGCGGCGAACGCAGCGATGAAGATCGTGGACGTGCGCCGCCTGGCGAACAGGCGGATCGGCAGGACCGGGTCCGACGCCCGGAGCTCGACGATGACCAACGCGACGGTCGCGATCAGCCCGAGGCATCCGCTCACCCCCACCAGCCATGGATGGCTCGCGGCGTCCGGGGCGGCGGAGACCGCGATGAGCAGCGCGGTGATCGCCGTGGGCAGCAGGATCATGCCGGCGAAGTCGGCGGGGCGCGGCTCGACCGGCCGCCGGGCGACCTTCAGCGTCGCGGCGATCACGATCATCGACGTGATCGCGAACGGCACGCTGAGCAGGAAGCACCAGCGCCAGCCGAGCCAGGAGGTCTGCACGATGATGCCGCCGATGACGGGCCCGGTCAGGGTCGCCGTCGTCTGGGCCGTGGCCATGAAGGCGTTCACGCGGCCGCGCTGCCGCGGAGCCACCAGCCCGGCGAGCGTCGCGGCGGTCGAGGTGAGGATGCCGCCGAGCCCGATGCCCTGCAGTGCGCGGGCCGCGATCAGGACGGGCGTGTTCGGCGCGATGCCGGCGAGCAGCGACCCGACGAGGAAGAATGCGAGGCCGGCCTGCACGACGCGCTTGGCCTCGATGCGATCGGCGAGCCGGCCCCAGATGGAGGCGGTCGCGGTGTTGCCGAGGATGGTCGCGGCGACGATCCAGGTCGACTCGCCGGGCGAGCCGTCGAGGCTCGTCAGGATCGACGGCAGGGCGGTCGCGACGATGGTCCCGCTCAGGCCGGCCACGAACTGCGCGATGACGAGACCCGCGATCGGCGCGATGACGGGGCGCAGCGACTCCTCCCGGGGACGTGCCTCGCCGACCGGGCGACGACCTCGCCTCCGCAGGCGGCGCATCCGTCCGGATGCGATGTCCCGGCTCATGCGTCGCCGCGTTCGACGGGTTCGTAGATGCCGTCGTGGCGGAAGTAGGTGCGCGCCGCTGCGTAGTAGACGTACTGGAGCTCGCGCGGCGTGCCCGTGTCGTCGATCAGCTGCTTCTCGCTGAGCAGGAGTGCTGCGCCCGGCGGGAGGTCGAGCATGCGGGTCGTGGCCTCGTCGCCCTGGATCGCCTCGATCGCGGTCGTGCTCCGCGACAGCGGCCGGCCGAAGTGGGCACGGAACGACGACGGCAGGTCGGCGCCGTCCTCGAGCACGAACGGCCGTCGCGGCTCGACCTCGGGCGCCCAGTAGCAGGTCTCGACGCAGTACGGCCGGCCGTTCTGGATCAGGAAGTACTCGGCCATGCGCACGGGCGAGCGCGGGTCGAGGTGCAGCTGCTGGCAGACGACGGGGGACCCCGGGACGACGCCCTCGAACAGCACCTGCACCTCGAACCCGAGCGTGGACCCCTGCGGAGTGCCGATCTCCACGCCCTCGAACAGTTCGAGCGCGGTCGTGCCCACCCGCGGCGAGCGGGTGACGAGCCCGTCCTGGGCGAGCTGCACGAGCGCCCCGCGGACGGCCGCACGGGTGGCGTTCAGCTGGGTCCCGAGGTCGGACTCCACGAGCGGATCGCCGCGCCGCACGAGCTTGGTGCGGATGGCCGTGCGGAGCAGGGCGTACACGCGACGCGCCTGGTTCTGCTTCGTGCCGCTCGAACGCGACGCGACGGCCCGGCGATACGCGGAGCGCGCGGCGAGCGATTCGTCTTCCATCAGCATGCCTTCCTCGATTCCCTGGTTCGGTGGACGGATGTCCCGTGCGCCTCAGAACTCCGCGAGGTGCTCGGTGAGCGTCGACCCCGAGTACTCGGTGCGCGCGAGGCCCGCGCGCTGCAGCTCGGGAACGAGCCCGTCGATGACCTCGTCGACGTAGCGCATGGTGAGCTGCCCGCTGCCGGAGTAGAAGAGGTAGCCGTCGCCGGTCGTCGACTCGAGCACCTCCCCCATCCGCTCGGCCACGGTCTCGGGCGCGCCCACCAGCTCCACCGACTCGGTGGTGTCGTCCGCGAGCGCCTCACGGAAGGTCTTGCCCGCGTTCATGCGCACGAACGTGTCGGTCACGCTCTGGCCGCGCGCGTCCAGCTCGGGGAGGGGCTCGTCCAGCGGGTATGCGGAGTAGTCCGTCTCGCCCCCCGACATCAGCGACAGCCGCTGCCGCACCCGCTCGTCGACCCGCGCGCGGTCCGCCTCGCGGCGACGCTGGGCGTCGGCATCCGTGTCGCCCAGCGTCGGCGAGACGAGGAAGAGGATCTTGCACTCCTCGGGATCGCGGCCCGCCGCCTCCATCTCCCGCCGCACGTCGTCGCAGTACTTCCGCATGTAGTCCTCGCCCTTCGGGAGGGCGACGATCGTCGAGGCGTACTTGGCGGCGAAGCGGATGCCCCGCGGCGACCCGCCCGCCTGGCAGATGACCGGCCGGTACTGCGGGCTCGGGATGGTGTTGAGCGGGCCGCGGCTGCGGTGGTACTGCCCGTCGTAGTCGACGGTGTGCACCTTGCTCGCCTCGATGTACCGGTCGGCCTCGCGGTCCTGGATGACCGCGTCGCGTTCCCACGACTCCCAGAGCTTCACGACCAGCTCGACGAACTCGTCGGCCATGTCGTAGCGAAGGTCGTGCGCCGACGCCGAGTCCTTCAGCGCGTCATCGGCGATGCCGAAGTTCGCGAGCGCCTGGTTCGGCGCGCCGGTGACCACGTTCAGTCCGATGCGGCCGCGGCTCAGGTGGTCGAGCGTCGAGATCAGGCGTGCGAGCAGGTACGGCGGGTAGAAGGTCGTGTTCGCGGTCGCGATCACGCCCAGGTGCCGGGTCTCCCGGGTGATGGCCGCGGCGAGCGGCATCGGGTCGTGCTTCGGGGCACGGGACATCTGCGCGAGCTCGAGCTCGAAGTCCCCGCCGTACGTGTTCGACACGTAGCTCGAGTCCTCGAGCAGCAGGTAGTCGAGCCGGCCCTCCTCGAGGCGTCGGGCGACGTTGATGTGGAAGTCGCCCGACGCCCAGGTGTCCGCGGCCCGCCCCGACCAGGTGCGGTTCCACGACGGCGGCAGGAAGTTGGTGAACCAGCCGAGGTGCATGCGTGGTGCGGATGCGGTCACGTGTCAGAACTCCATGAGGTTGTCGCGCAGGTGCGCGTGGTTGTAGGAGGTGCGGGTGCGGCCGAGCTGCTGGAGCGCGCCGACGAGCCCGTCGGTGATCTCGGTGATGCCCCGGCGCGAGCCGCCCGCCGCGATGAGGAAGCCGTCGCCGCCCACCTCGTCGAACACGCGGCTCATCTCGGCGGCCACCTTCTCGGGCGTGCCGACGAACGTCGGGTCGGTGTAGCGGATCGCCCACTTGCCGGCCGCCTCGCGCGGGGTCTTGCCGAGCTTCAGGAACTTCTCGAGCGTCGTGCGGTGGCCGTTGGTGGTGAGCTCGGGGAACGGCTTGTCCGCGTCGATCTGCGTGAAGTCGATCTCGGTGAGCGCACCCATGTGGCCGAGCGCCACGTCGACGCCGGCCTGCGTCGGGTGCAGCATGGCCTCCCAGCGCTCCTGCGCCTCCGCCTCGGTGTTGCCGAGCACGGGCGTGGTGATGAACATGACCTTGCAGCTGTCGGGGTCGCGGCCGAGGTCGATCATGCGACGGCGGATGTCGTCGCGGAACTCGCGCATGTCGTCGATGCCCTGCGCCGCGCTGATGATGGTGTCGGCGTGGGCGGCGGCGAACTGGCGACCGCGGGGCGAGCCGCCCGCCTGGCAGTACACCGGCCGGCCCTGGGGCGGGCGCGGCACGTTCAGCGGCCCGCGCACCTTGTAGTACTGGCCGACGTGGTCGATCGGGCGCACCTTGGTGTGGTCGACGTACGTGCCGGTCGCGCGGTCCATGACCACCGCGTCGGCGTCCCACGACGACCAGAGCTTCTCGACGACCTCGACGAACTCGTCAGCCATCTCGTAGCGGGTGTCGTGCTCGTAGAGCTTGTCGAGGTTGAAGTTCTGCGCGGCGCGGTCCTCGCTCGAGGTCACGATGTTCCAGCCGGCGCGCCCCTGGCTGATGTGGTCGATCGTGGCGATCGCACGGGCGAGGAGGAACGGCGGGTAGAACGAGGTGGAGGCGGTGGAGATGATGCCGATGTGCTCGGTCGCCTTGGCCAGCACCGGGGCGATGCTGAGCGGGTCGCCCTTCGGGGCGTAGAGCGAGTGCTTGAGGTCGACCTCCATCGACCCGCCGTAGCCGTCGGCGACCATCGAGGAGTCCTCGAGCATTGCGAAGTCGAAGCCCGCCCGCTCCATGGAGCGCACCCAGTCGATGTGGTAATCGCCGTTCATCCACTCGCGGGCCTCGGACTCGAGGACCCACGGGCTGGTCCAGGCCGTCGAGCGGCTGAAGTTCATGAACCAGCCGAGGTGCATCTTCTTTACCATTGGTGTTACTTCCTGTCTCTTCAGTGCGTGATGGATCGGGAGTGGACGGGTGGGCGACGTGGCAGCGTCGCCCACCCGTCGTCGTCACTCCCCTGGGGTGACCGCGGACCAGTCGATCGTGCTGTCGGTGCGGTACTGCGCACCGCTCAGCTCGGAGGCGACGGCCCAGTTGGCCATCGGCCGCGCGATGAACACGTACGGCGCCTCGGTGAGCAGGATCTCCTCGGCCTCGGCCCAGGCTGCGCCGGCCTCATCGGTGGTGGGCTCGCCCGCCTCGATCGCGGCGTCGACCGCCGCGTAGAAGTCGGGGTTCTCCCAACGCGCGTAGTTGGTCGTCGCTCCCTCACCCGTGAACAGGCTGATCTCGTACGACGGCGCCTGGACGATCGCACCGTCGCGCTGCAGCACGGCCTGGTACTCCGACTCGGCACGACCCGACGAGAACGCCGCGATCGGCAGCTCCTCGAGGGTGATGTCGAATCCGGCCTCGGCGGCAGCGCTCTGGATCTGGATCGCGGCGTCGGCCACGTCGGGGGTGCCCGACGCGTACGTCAGCGTGAACGCGACCTCGTCCAGGCCCGCCTCGTCGAGGAGCGCGAGCGCCTGCTCGGGGTCGTACTCGTAGGTCGGCAGGCCCTCGTCGGTGTAGCCCGGCAGCGTCTTGTCGAGGATGCCGTGGTCGACGGTCGCGCGCCCGGCGTAGACCGTGTCGACGATCTGCTCGTACGGCACGGCGTAGGCGAACGCCTGGCGGACGAGCTCCTCGTCGAAAGGCGCCTTGTCGGTCATGAGCGGCGCCATGAGCAGCCCGTTCGACCAGGAACCGCTCGGCACGGCCACGTTCGGGTCGTCCGACAGGTCGACCGACTCCGACGCGCGCAGCGCCATGGCGGCCTGCACCTCGCCCGTGGCGAGCGCGGTGGCACGAGTGGCCGGGTCGGCGATCGCCCGGAAGGTGATCTTCTCGATCGCCGGGGTGCCACCCCACCAGTTCGGGTTCGCGACCATCACGAACTCGGTGTCGCCCGAGACGCTGTCGACCATGTAGGGACCGAAGCCGTAGTTCGAGTCCCAGTTCGTGTCCGACCACGCGACGGCGTACGGGTCGTCATCGGTCGCGTGCTCCTGGAGCAGCACCGAGTCGAAGATGCCGCCCGTGCTGTTCGCGAGCAGCGACAGCAGTGTGAAGCCGTAGCCCGCCTCCTCGATGGTGAAGGTCACCGTGTGGTCGTCCACCTTCTGGATCTGGGTGGCGGGGTCGGTGAGGATCGGACGGTTCACGAACTGCACCGAGCTGGTCGGGGTCGCGAACTTGCGCTCGTAGGTCCAGAGCACGTCGTCGGCGGTCAGCGGATTGCCCGCCGCGCTCACGGCGTCCTCGCGCAGGTGGAACGTGTAGACGAGGCCGTCGTCGCTGACCTCGTACGACTCGGCCAGGTCGCCCTCGAACGAGGAGACGTCCTGGAGCATCGTCACGCCGTCATCGCTCGGGATGTACGCGTTCTTCACGAGGAAGCCCTGCGACAGCGTGAGGTAGTCGTACTTCGACGTCGCGAAGTTGCCGGAGTCGTGCGCCCAGGAGGTCGGGATGCCTGCGGCGGCGACCACGATCGAGGACATCTCCTCGCCCTCGTCGGACGCCTCGGTGCCGCCGGCGGCGCAACCGCCCAGGACGAGTGCGGTGGTCGCCGCGATCGCGGCGAGTGCGGTGCGGATCCCGCGTCGGTTGGAGCTGTGGTGTGGTTTCACGGTGCTGCCTTTCTCGGGTGTGCGTGATGGATTTCGGGCAGGGTGGTGCGTTCGGGGGGTCGGTGAACGGACGCCGATACGGCGGAGGGTGGGGGCGGGGCGTGTCAGCTGCGGAGTCGGCGCACGGCCGCCCCTCCCGCGACGGCGACCGAGACGATCGCCGCGCCCAGGAAGATGGCCGGGAAGACCGCCGACCACCACCGGCCGGAGATGAGGTCGGATGTCCCGCGGGAGACCATCGAGCCCCACTCCGGTGTCGGCGGCGCGATGCCGACGCCGAGGAAGCCGAGCGCCGCGGCGATCGCCACCGCGACGCCGAAGACCACCGACATGTTCTCCACCGCGGGGACCGCGGCGTTCGGCAGCACGTGCCGCAGGCTCAGCCGAGCCTCGCGCATGCCGCCGATGCGTGCGGCGTCGAGGTAGGCCTCACCCCGGATCCGCAGGGTCTCCGCGCGGGTGAGGCGGGCGGGGCCCGGGATCAGCACGATGGTCAGCACGATGCTGAGCGAGAGCTCGGTGGCGCCGAACATCGCGACGATGACCATGGCGATCACGATCAGCGGCACCGCGTCGGCCAGGTCGAGCACGCGGGACATGCCGCGTGCGACCAGTCCCCGCACGCCGCCGTGCGACTCGCCCATGCCGGCGAACATCCCGATCAGGATGCCGATCACCGTGGCTCCGAGCGTGACCACCGTGGCGATCAGCACGTCGACCCGTGCGGCGGCGACGGTACGGGAGAACACGTCCATGCCGGCCGAGTCGGTGCCGAACCAGAAGGTGCCGTTCGGCGCGATCGCGGCGCCGCCGACCACGCGCTCCGGGTCGTACGGCGTGAGGTAGGGACCGAAGATCGCGAGCAGCGCGAGCAGCGCGGCGGGAACGAAGACGAGGTACGTCGACCAGCGGGGCATCGGGCGGGCCGCGGTGGCCGCGACGGCCGCGTCCCCTGCGGGTCCTGCGAGTCGGAGGGTCATCAGGCCACCACCATTCCGGGTCGGCGTCGGGGGTCGAGGAGCATGTTCACGACGTCGACCAGGAGGTAGACGACGAGCGAGACGGCTGCGGTGAGCACCAGGAAGCCCTGCAGCACCGGGAAGTCGTTGGCGTTGATGGACGCCACGGCGTACTGCCCGACCCCGCCCAGGCTGAACAGCTGGTCGAGCACGACCGATCCGCCCAGGAGGCCGCCGAAGAGCATCCCGCAGATCACCACGGCAGGCGGCGCCGCACGCCGCATGAGGCTCGCGATGACCATGCCGCGCGAGGCGCCGGTCGAGATCCGGAACCGCGTCGACGGCGCGTCCACCGCCTCGTCGAGCGAGATGATCAGGATCTTCATGATGAGCGGCGAGTAGCCGAGCGCCAGCACGAGCACGGGCAGTCCGAGGTGCGCGAGGATCGACCCGGTGATCTCCCAGTCGCCCACCAGCGCGGAGTCGATCAGCGAGAAGCCGGTGATCGGCTCGGGAAGTGTCTGGATCGCGCCGACCAGCCCCACCGGCGGCGGCGCGATGCGCAGCAGCACGTAGAAGAGGAAGATCGACACGACGCCGAGCACGAAGTCGGGGATCGCCCCGGCGGTGCGCGCGTAGACCCGGATCCCACGCCCCACGATGCTCGTCGGCGCCACCGCGGCGAGGTAGCTGCCGAGGAACGCGACGGCGATCGTGACGACGAGTCCGACGACCGTCAACTGGAGGGTGATCGGGAAGCGGAGCATCAGCTCGTCGAAGACCGGCTTCCCCGAGGTGATGGACGTGCCGAGGTCGAACTGCGCGAGACCCGCGAGGTAGCGCCCGAACTGCTCGAGCAGCGACCCGTCGAGCCCGAGCGCCGCCTCGACCCGCGCGTAGTCCTCCTCGGTGGGCGAGCCGTCGCGCAGGAAGTTCTGCACGGGGTCGCCCGGCATGAGCCGGACCAGGAAGAACGCGAGCAGGGCGAACACGAGGATGTGGAGGGGCAGCACGAGGATCCGGGTGATCCACCAGCGCTGGCGGCCGAGGGCGTTCACGCGGGCACCACCGTCTCCTCGAGGGCGTCGTCGAGCCGGTAGGCGTCGATCAGCGAGCGCGTGTAGTCGTCGGCGGGGTCGTGGACGACCTGCGCCGTCGGCCCGCTCTCGACCACGCGACCGTGGTGCATGACGCTCATCCGCGAGCAGATGAACGCGGTCGCGGGGAGGCCGTGGGAGACGAAGACGATGGCCGCGTCATGTTCCGCGATGTACTGCTTCAGCAGGTTCAGGATCGCCCCCTGCACGCTGACGTCGAGCGCGGATACGACCTCGTCGCAGACAATCACGCGCGGCCGCACGATCAGCGCGCGGGCGATGGCGAAGCGCTGGCGCTGGCCGCCCGACACCCGATGCGGCTTGCGATCGGCGAGTGCCGGGTCGAGCTGGAGCGATGCCAGCACGTCGTCGAAGGCCTCGTCGAGCTCTCGCCCGCCCAGCCCGTAGAGGGTGCGCAGCGGCGACTGCACGGAGTCGCGAAGCGAGCGCCGCGGGTCGAAGGACGAGCTCGTGTCCTGCGGCACGTACTGCACCGTGCGCCGGAACTCGAGGGCACGGCTGCGCTCCGCGAGCCAGTCGTGCACCGGGGCGCCGTTCAGGAGGACCGTTCCCGAGGTCGGCTGGTCGAGCCCGACGAGCATGCGCGAGAGCGTGCTCTTGCCCGACCCCGACTCCCCGACGATGCCGAGGGAGGTCGACGGGCCGATGGTCAGGTCGACGCCGTCGACGGCGACGTGGCGGTGCCGCCGCGAACCGAAGACGCGTCGCGCGTCGTCGACGCGGAGCTCGGTGAACGGCCGGCGGCCGATGGCGGTCTCAGGCAACGCGGGCCTCCGCTTCCCGAGCGGCGACGTTCGTCGCGAGCGCCATGCCGTCGATGGTCGGCAGCAGGTCGGCGTCGTGGTTGTCGAGGCTGGGCACGCACTCGACGAGTGCGCGCGTGTACGGGTGCGAGGCGTCCATCAGCCGGTCGGCGGGGATGTCCTCGACGACGCAGCCCTGGTACATGACGATCACCCGGTCGGCGAACGACTGGCAGAGGCGGATGTCGTGGGTGACGATCAGCACGGCCGCGCCGGTCGTGGACGCCAGCTCGATCATCAGCCGCATCATCTCCACCGAGCGCGACGCGTCGAGCGCCGAGGTGGGCTCGTCGGCGATCAGCAGCCGCGGGCGGCCGCAGAGCGCGATCGCGAGCATGACCCGCTGGCGCATGCCGCCCGAGAGCTCGTAGGGGCGGCTGCGCATCACCCGGTCCACGTCGTGGAGCCCGACCCGGCGCAGCCAGGCCTCCGCCTCACGCCGCCGCGCCTTCCCGCGCAGCTTGAGCTGGTTGCCGAGCACGGCCTCGAGCTGGCTGCCCACGGTCCAGACCGCGTCGAGCGAGGTCATCGCGTCCTGGAACATCATCGCGATGCCGGGTGTCTGACGCGGGATGCGCGAGGTCCTCCGGCGCAGCAGGTCGCGGTCCTCGAAACGGAGGGTCGATGCCGACACGTGGGAGCCGGGCTCGGTCACGAAGCCGCCGATCGCAGCGCAGGTGGTGCTCTTGCCCGAGCCGGACTCGCCGACGATCGCCACGCGCTCGCCGGCGCGGACCTCGACATCGGCTCGCGTGACCGCCTGCACGGCCCCGGACTCGAAGGTGACGCCGAGGTCGCGGACCTCGAGCAGCGGACGGACGTCGTTCGTGGATGGTACGTCGAGCACGTTGCATCCTTTCGTTCGTCAGCGTCGCTCCCGCCGGCGACGGACGAGGACACTGCTTCGGCGTTGAGGGAGGTGTGATCGAGTGTCCGGGCGCTTTGTTTCTGCTTCCGACGGCCGGAGTTAACTCGGGGTTACGCGAAAAACCGCTGTTCCGGGCCCCGAACGCGCCGTGGCGGCGTCCTGCCGGATCCGCGCCTCATCAACAGGTGAAGGCGAATTCCGCCGCGCACCGGGCAGATTGCGCCGAGATCGCACCGTGTTACGCCGTCCGAAACATGGCGTCGACGGGCGGATTTCGGCACTGTCCTGTCATGCTTCACTTCATTCCGCTATTAGCGAACGTCGGATGTTTGGAGCACCGACGCCCGCCCGTCCACCGATCGTTGACGCCCGCCGCGCAGCCCTCCTAGGGTCGGGGGAACACGGGAGGGGGACCCGATGCTCGAGACGGCGCCCTGGCTGACGCTGCTGCCACCGGTCATCGCGATCGTGCTGGCGATCTGGACGAAGAAGGTGATGCTGAGCCTCGGGGCCGGCGTCGTCGCGGCCGCGCTGCTGGTCGCCGAGCTGAACGTGCTCGAGACCCTGCGGCTGGTCTGGACGGCGTTCGCGGAGATCTTCTGGGTCGACGGCGGGGTGAACACCTGGTACGTCTACATCCTCGTGTTCACGCTGCTGCTCGGCGTGATCGCCGCGTTCATCATGATGTCGGGCGGCACGAAGGCGTTCGCCGACTGGGCGGTGGAGCGCATCCGGACCCGCCGCGGCGGCATGTTCCTGCCGGCCATCCTCGGCATCGTCATCTTCATCGACGACTACTTCAACGCGCTCGCCGTCGGCCAGATCAGCCGGCCGGTGACCGACGAGCACCGCATCTCCCGGGCGAAGCTCGCCTACATCGTCGACTCCACGTCGGCGCCGGTCGCGGTGCTCGCCCCGTTCTCGAGCTGGGGCGCGTACATCATGGGCATCCTCGCCCCCATCGTCGCCGCGTCGACGCTCACGCTCAGCAGCGTGCAGGCGTTCCTCGGCGCGGCCGCGGCCAACTACTACGCGATCGCCGCGGCGGTGCTGGTGTGGCTCGTCATCGTCTTCCGCGCCGACCTCGGGCCGATGCGCCGCGAGGAGCGTCGGGCCATCGTGGAGGGCCGCCCCTATGCGGAGGGCGAGGTCGTGCCGGGCCACCTCAGCGAGGACCTGCCCGTGCACGAGCCCGGCGCGAAGCGCGCGCTCGTCGTGCCGTTCGTCGCCCTCGTGGTCGGCGTCTTCACCGGTATCGTCTGGACCGGCGTGAGCGCGGCCGGCTCGTGGGACCCGGTCGAGATCCTCGCCTCGACCGACACCAGCGCCGCCCTGATCTTCGGCGGCGTGCTCGGCATCGCCGCCGCGCTGTACTACTACTTCCGCTACACCACCGCGAACCCGAAGTTCGCGTGGAACACCTTCGGGCGCGGCTGGTGGGAGGGCATCAAGTCGATGCTGCCCGCCGTGGGAATCCTGATCCTGGCATGGATGCTCGGTGGGCTGATCGACGCGCTCGGCACGGGCGTCTTCCTCGGCGAACTGGTCGAGGCGTCGAACCTGCCGCCGGCCTGGCTCATCCCGATCGTCTTCGTCCTGGCCGCGGCGATGGCCTTCTCGACGGGCACCTCGTGGGGCTCGTTCGGCCTGCTGCTGCCGATCGCGGGCGGCATCGTCAACGCCGTGGACGCCCCGGAGCTGCTGCTGCCCATGCTGGGCGCGGTCCTCGCCGGCGCGGTCGCGGGCGACCACAGCTCCCCGATCTCGGACACCACGATCCTCTCCGCCACGGGTGCCGGGTCGAACGTGATCACGCACGTCGTGACGCAGCTCCCGTTCGTCGGCATCGCGGGGGCATCCGCCGTGATCGGCTACGTCGTGCTCGCCGCGACCGACCTCGTCTGGCTCGGCCTCGTCGTGACGCTCGCGGTGCTCGCCGGTGCGGTCCTGCTCGTCCGGCTGGCGAGGCCGCCCGTAGAGGTCGCCGCCGAGCAGGAGATCGCCGAGGCATCCGCCCCCGCCGGCTGACCGGTCACCAGGGGCTGGTGCAGGCCGCCGCGTCGAGGCATTCGCGCACGGTCGCGGCGTCGAGCGCGTGGTCCAGCTCCCGCGCGGTCGGGAGGTCGGCACCCACCCGCGAGACGGTGATCGACGCGGCCGTCGCGGCGCGCCGGCCGAGCCGGGCGAGCGCGTCGTGGTCGAGCGCCGCCGGCGCCGCATCGGCGGCCAGCACCCCGGCGATGAGCGCCGCCATGAAGGTGTCGCCCGCGCCCACCGTGTCGCGCACGTCGACGGCGACGGCGGGCACCACGGCGGATGCCTCCGAGTTGGCCACGACCGCGCCGTCACCGCCGAGCGTGACGGCCACGAGCCCGGCCCCGCGCCCGAGCAGCTCGGCCACGACCACGTCGACGTGGCGGCCCGGGTAGAGCCACTCGGCGTCCTCGTCGCTCAGCTTGACCACGTCGCAGCCCGCCGCGAGCGCCTCGACCTCGGCGCGCACCGCGTCGGGCTCGCCGAGCAGCGCGGGGCGGATGTTCGGGTCGAACGTCACGAGGGCGCTCCCTCGCGCGGCGGAGACGGCGGCCCGCACGTGCGCGGCGCCCGGCTCCAGGAACGCGGCGATCGAGCCGGTGTGCACCACCGACTCGCCCGCGAGCTCCGGGGCCCCGGGCAGCTCCCACGCGATGTCGAAGTCGTAGTGCGCCGACCCGTCGGCGGCGATGCTCGCCCGCGCGACCGCGGTGCGCTCGAGGCACCACGAGGCCGGGTCGATGACGACGCCGGACGCGGTGAGCCGTTCGGCGATCGCCTCGCCGAAGTCGTCCCTGGCGAGCGCCGTCGCGAGCCGCGGCACGACCCCCAGTCGGGCCAGGCCGAGCGCCACGTTCGCGGGGGATCCGCCCGGGGCATCGGTCTCCGCGCCGTCGGCGTCGATGACGACGTCCATGATCGACTCGCCGATGACGAGCACCTCGGCCGCTCGCGTCTGGGTCTCAGGCATCGTTCACCCTTCTCGGGCTCCGCTGGACCCGGGTCCCGGGCTCCATCGCCCGTGGATTCAGCACTCGTCGATGAGCCTACCCGCGGTAGCCTTCCCGCAACGGACAGGTCCGGCGGACGGGGGCGACCATGGCTGGCGGCGGCATGACCGGTGGACTCGCGGCGATCGGCGACACCCCGCTGGTGCAACTCGGGCACGTGGTGCCCGACGGCGCGGCCGAGGTCTGGGTGAAGCTGGAGGGCGCCAACCCGACGGCCTCGCACAAGGACCGCATGGCGGTCTCCGTGCTGACCGCGGCACTCGAGCGCGGCGACGTCTCGCCGGGCGACACGGTCGTCGAGTACACGGGCGGCTCGACCGGCACCTCGCTGGCCTTCGTCGCGGGCGTGCTCGGCCTGCGCTTCACCGCGGTGTTCTCCGACGCGTTCTCCGACAGCAAGCGGCAGGCGATGGAGGCGTTCGGCGCGAGGGTGCTGGTCGAGCCGAGCCACGGCGGCGGCATCACCCCGGCGCTCAAGGACCGGATGGAGGCGCGGGCCCGTGCGCTCGCCGACGAGCCGGGCGCGTACTACGCCGACCAGTTCGGCTCCCCCGACGTGCCGCGCGGCTACCGCCCGATCGGCGAGGAGATCGCCGCGCAGCTGGGCGGCGCACCGGACGCGTTCTGCATGGCCGTCGGCACGGGCGGCACGCTCATGGGCGCGCTCGCCGGGTTCCGGGCATCCGGTGCCGACCCCGCCGTGGTCGCGGTCGAGCCCGCCGAGTCGCCGCTGCTCACGACGGGGGTGTCGGGTTCGCACCACGTGGAGGGCATCGCGGTCACGCTGCATCCGCCGTTCCTCGACCGGTCGGTGCTGCGCGAGGTGCGCGCGATCGAGCAGGAGCGGGGGTTCGAGATGTGCCGCACCCTCGCCCGCACCGAGGGAGTCTTCGGCGGCGGCTCGACGGGGCTCAACGTGTGCGCGGCGATCGACGTCGCCGTCGAACTCGGCCCCGGCCACCGGGTGGTGACGATCGCGTGCGACTCCGGGCTCAAGTACCTCGGCGGGCCCATCTACTCCTGAGCACGGCGCTCCTCCTGAGCACGGCCCTCCTCCTGAGCACGGCGCTCCTCCTGAGCACGGCGGGCGGATGCGGCTGGGCCGGCGCCGCCCGCTCCCCGGCGCACCGCGCGCTAGCGTGGAGCCATGCGCTTCGCCGGCGGGTTCCGCGCGACCAGGCGGCTGCCGCTGCTGCAGGTGGCCAAGTCGATCGCGGCCACGATCACGGCCTGGCTCGTCGGCGGCTGGCTGTTCCCCGGCGTGCTGCCGATCTTCGCGGCGATCGCCGCGCTGCTCGTCGTGCAGCCGAGCGTGAACCAGTCGCTCGGCAAGGGCATCGAGCGCAGCGTCGGCGTGATCGTCGGCGTGATCCTCGCGTCGGTGATCGGGCTCCTGCTCGGTTCCGCGTCCTGGGTCGTGCTGCTCGCGATCGTCGTCGCGAGCCTCACCTCGTGGGGGCTGCGCCTGACCTCCGGCACGTCGAACCAGGTCGCGATCAGCGCCATGCTCGTGCTCGCCCTCGGGCAGGCGACGCCGCAGTACGCGCTCGACCGGGTGCTCGAGACCGTGCTGGGGGCGTTCATCGGCATCGTCGTCAACGCGCTCATCGTGCCGCCCGTGCTCGTCGAACCGGCGCGTCGCGCGGTCGTCGACCTGGGCCTCGAGGTCGCCGCGTCGATGGACCGCCTCGCCGCCGGGCTCGCCACCCCGCAGTCGCCGGCCGACGTCTCGGGGGTCATGATCGAGGCCCGGCTGCTGCGCCCGATGACGGATGCCGCGCACGAGGCGCTCGAGGACGCCCGCGAGTCGCTCGCCCTGAACCCGCGCCGGCAGTCGCACCGGCGTGAGCTCGAGCACCTCGAGGCGCTCGTGGAGCGGCTGCGCCCGATCACCACGCAGCTGATCGGCATGACGCGCGCGTTCCACGACCACTACGACGCGTCGCTCCACGACGAGCCGTCGGTGCGTTCCATCCGCGACGAGCTCGAACGCGCCGCGCACGACGTGCGCCTGCTCGTGCGGCCCGCCGAGCGGGAGCCCGAGCCCATGACGACCGAGATGCCGGTGCTCACCGCGCCGCTGTCGCTCGCGCCGCCGCGCTCGACGCACTGGGTGCTCATCGGCTCGCTCATGGAGGACCTGCGGCGCATCCACGAGGGGATCGTCGGCGAGGACCCCGCAGGCTGAGCCTGCGGACCGTCGCTCACGTGCGGACCCGACCGTCCACAGGCGTCGGCCCGCCGCGGTCCGCCCACGTACCCTCGGTGCACAGCCATCGAGAGGACCCCCATGCCCGACCACAGCGACGACCCGACCACCCCGCCCGTGCCCCCGGTGACCGGCGACGACGCGGTCGGCGAGCCGGCCGCGCCCGAGGCCCCGGCGCAGGGTGCCGACACCGCCCCCGGCGTGCCCGCCGTCCCGGTTCCGGACGCCCCCGTCGCCGACGTCGCCGGCGAGCAGGCGGCGTGGAGCACCCCCACCGCCACCGCCACCGCCGTGCTCGAGCCGGCGGCCGACGCCGCCCCGACGGACGCTGCCGCGCCCGCGCCGGCCCCCGAACCCGACCGCCGCATCGGCGGCTTCTCGCTCGCGGCCGTGATCACGGCCGGCGTGGCGTTCGTGGTCGCGTTCCTCATCCCCGGACTCGGCGCCCTGCTCGGCATCCAGGCGATCGCGTTCGGCATCATCGCCCTCGTGGTCGCGGTGCGCCGGCGCCGGCGCACCGCATCGAAGGCGCTCGGCATCATCGGCATCGTCGTCGGCGGCGTGACGCTCGTCGTCGCACTGGTCATGACGATCGTCTACGCGCTGACGAACCCGCTCGTCCAGGCGGAGCTCGAGGAGGCGTTCGGGGAGCTCGACGAGACGTCGCAGGAGGCACCGGCACCCGTGGTGGAGGAGGAGCCGGTCGTCGTCGACGACGAGTCCGCCGACGGCGAGGCGGATGCCGCCGCGGGCGACGCCGACAAGACCGCGAAGTGGGAGCTCGACCCGGCCGAGGTCGAGTACTACGTCACGTTCGACTGGAACGCGCAGGCGGAGGCCGACGGCGCCCCGTGGCGGGCGACCGAGACCGACTGCGGGGAGGCACCGACCCTGCTGGCGTCGGGCGACTCCTACACCTGCCTCACGTCGTTCGACGACGGCGACCTCATCGAGGTCACCGTGCTGATGACCGACGAGGGCTGGACCTGGACCACCGACTGACCGTCGGCGCCGCCGCGCTCCGCGCAGCGGGCAGCCAGTCGAGCGACTGGCCGTGCGCACCGGCGAGCGCCACCAGCCGGCCACCGTCGGCGAGCGCGAAGCGCGACGACGCGGTGGTGCCGTCGGGCTGGACGCCCGGCGTGACGCCCTGACCCTCGAGGGAGAGCCAGCGCGTGCCGGCCCGTTCGGCGACCAGCGCGCGCACCTCGTCGGCGAACGCGGCGCGCTCGTCGCGCCCGAGGTAGACGATCGTGCCGGCGTGGAACACCACCAGCGCGGCATCCGTCGGCGCCTCGGCGGCGAGCGCACGCAGCCGTTGCCGCCCGTCGCCTGCGACGAGCAGCGGCGGCTCGCGGCGGGCGATCGCGATCGCGCGGCGGATGCGCTCGCGCCGTTCGTGCTGCTCGGGCCAGACGAGGGTCTCGAGCCACCGCATGTCGTCCGCGTCGTCGACCGACAGGGGCGCGAGGTCGATGCCCGCGCGCCACACGATCTCGGGGAGTCGCTCGGGCACGGGAACCGGTCCGCTCGTCGTGCACTCGAGCAGCACGTCCGAGTCGCCGAGCACCGGCCCGTCGTCGTAGCGGTACGCGTAGCGGTCGGGGTACAGGCAGAGCCCGGCCGACGCACCCACCTCCAGCAGCGCGACGGGCCCGTCGATGCG
The DNA here is from genome assembly GCF_040496035.1 of Agromyces sp. SYSU T00194. Taxonomy (NCBI): domain Bacteria; kingdom Bacillati; phylum Actinomycetota; class Actinomycetes; order Micrococcales; family Microbacteriaceae; genus Agromyces; species Agromyces chitinivorans. The sequence goes on from NZ_JBEPJZ010000001.1 coordinate 693,975, forward strand.
GGCGAGCGGCGGCAGCAGCACGGCGCAGCGACGCGGCTCGTTCGTCTGCGTCGCGCGCGTGCGCGTGGCATCCGCCACCTCGTGCCAGTGCCCGAGCAGCCACTCGCGCCACCGGGCGTAGGGGCCCTCCGGGGCGCCGAGCAGCCGCGAGCAGGCGAAGACCAGGTTCGGCTGGCGCTTCGGCCGCGGCAGCTCCCGGATGCGGTCGAGCACCTCGTCGTCGCCCGCGACCCCCAGCGCCCACGCCTCGTACGTCGCCGACTGCCCGTGCGCCTCGACCGCGGCGAATCGCGTGTACCAGTCGCGCGTCACGTCCCCGGTCTGCTGCGGCACCTGCATCCGCCGAGTCTACGGATGCCCCCTGCCGGCAGCGGCCGCATCGGCTGCATGCAGATCCGCCCGATCGCCGCGGAAGCATGCGGACGCGCCGCGTCCGCCCCGCCGGTGCATGCATTCGCGATGCCGACTGCATCCGAGCAGGGCCGCCCGGCCGAACCCCTTACAGCGGCGCCGACCCGCCGCGCAAGGCGTGGCCGCGACCCGCGGCGAGGCCTAGCTTGAGATCGACGTCAGGAGGCAGCACATGTCCGCAGCCAACGAGACCACGACGCGCCCAGGAGGCGCGGACCCTGACCCCGCCGGGCAGGCGGAGGCGACCGGCCCCGGGGCATCCGCCCGCGACGGCGCCCCGAACGACCTCGCCCGGCAGCTCACGGTCGCGATCAGTGCCGTGCTCGCCATCGTCGGTTCGTTCATCGGGTCGGGCGCCGCCGGGGGCACGCCGATCCAGGACGCGGCGGGTGGCGCGCTCGCGGCCGACGCGACCCCGATCGCCCCCGGGCAGGGCGCCTTCTCGATCTGGTCGGTGATCTACCTCGGCCTCATCGCCTACGCGGTCTGGCAGTTCCTGCCCGCGCAGCGCTCCGCCGAGCGACACCGCCGGGTCGGCTACCCGGTCGCCGCGTCGCTGCTGCTGAACGCCGCGTGGATCCTGTCGATCCAGTTCGACGTGCTGTGGCTCAGCATCCCCATCATCGCCGTGCTGCTCGGCGTGCTGGTCGTGGCGTTCCTCACCCTGCTGCGGTGGCGACCGGCGAACGCGCTCGACGCGCTCGTCACCGACGGCACGGTCGGCCTCTACCTCGGCTGGGTGGCGATCGCGACCGCCGCGAACGTGACCGCCGGCCTCGTCGCGGCCGGGTTCGGGGGCTGGGGCATCGGGGCGGATGCCTGGGCGGTCGTCGTGCTCGCGATCGCCGGGCTCGTCGGCGTCGCCGTCGCCGTGCGCGGCGGCGGACGCATCGCGCCGACGCTGTCGCTCTGCTGGGGATTGAACTGGGTCGCGATCGCGCGGCTCGACGGCGACCTGCTCTCGACGCCGGCCGCCGTCGCGGCCATCGTCGCGGTCGTCGTCGTCGTGATCACGACCATCCTCGCCCGGGCGCGCCTGATGCTGCGCGGCGAGCAGCCCTCCTGAGCGGCGCCGGCCCCGCCGACGCGGAACCGCCGGATCCGCATGTCCCCGCGCGGGGCATCGTCACTAGGCTGGCGACGTACGACGCGGGGAGGCGCACCGGATGAGCGACACGGCTGCAACGAGCACGACGACGACGCCGGACGAGTCGCCCGGCACCACCTGGTGGAGCATGTCGCTCGACGAGGTGACCACGCAGCTCGGCGTCGACCCGGCCGACGGCCTGCCGGAGTCCGAGGTGAACGGCCGGCTGGCCGAGTACGGCGAGAATGCGCTCGCGGCCGCGCCGCAGCCGAGCTGGGTGCGCATCGCGCTGCAGCAGCTGTTCGAGCTGATGACCTTCATGCTCGTGATCGTCGCGATCGTGTCGCTGCTGATCGGCCAGGTCTCGACGGCGATCATCGTCGGCATCCTCGTGCTCTACAACGTCTGGCGCGGCACGAGCCAGGAGCTCAAGGCCCGGCGCAGCGTCGATGCGCTGGCGAAGCTGCAGGTGCCGCAGGCCCGCGTGGTGCGCGGCGGGGTGCTGCGCCTCGTCGACGCGACGGCGATCGTGCCGGGCGACGTGGTCGAGCTCGAGGCGGGCGACCTGGTGCCGGCCGACGGGCGCATCCTGCGCGCCGCGAACCTCGAGACCCAGGAGGCGGCGCTCACGGGCGAGTCGCTGCCGATCCCGAAGGGCCCGACCGCGACCGGCGCGGACGCCGCCCTCGCCGACCGCACCTCGATGGTCTACCAGAACACGTCGATCACGCGCGGCACCACCCGCATCGTCGTGGTCGAGACCGGCATGCGCACCGAGGTCGGCCGCATCGCGGCGCTGCTGACCAGCGTCGAGTCGGGCAAGTCCCCGCTCGGGCGCGAGCTCGACAGCCTGACGAAGGTGCTCGGCGTGATCGCCTGGTCGGCGGTCGCCATCATCATCGCGATCGGCCTGCTGCGCGGCCAGGAGCTCGACGAGCTGCTCTTCCTCGGCACCGCGGTCGCCATCTCGGCGATCCCGACCGGCCTGCCGGCGTTCGTGCAGAGCCTGCTCGGCTGGGGCGCGAACCGCCTCGCCGCGCAGAAGGCCATCGTGACGAGCCTCAACGACGTCGAGACGCTCGGCGCGACGAGCGCGATCTGCTCCGACAAGACCGGCACCCTCACGCTGAACGAGATGACGGTGCGCACCGTCTGGTTCGGCGGCGTGCACCTGTCGGTGACGGGCGGCGGGTACTCGTTCGAGGGCCGGGTGCTGACCCCCGCGGGCGAGGAGGTCGAGGTGCACCCGGGCAAGCTCGCGCAGGCGCTCGTGCTGCCGAACGATGCATCCGTCTCGGCCGACGGCGACGTGATCGGCGACCCGACCGAGGCCGCGCTGGTCGTGCTGGGTGCCAAGATCGGCGTCGACGCCGACGAGTCCCGCCGCACCTACCCGCGCGTCACGGAGGTGCCCTTCGACTCCGACTACAAGTACATGGCGACCTTCCACCGCATGCAGGTCGACGGCGAGCGCCGGCTGGTCGAGTTCGTCAAGGGCGCGCCCGACATCGTGCTCGGTCGGTGCACGGGCATGGTCGACCCCTCGGGCCAGGTGGTGCCGGCCGATGCGGATGCCGCGACGGCGGCGCTCGAGGAGATGTCGGCGTCGGGCCTGCGCACCCTGGCACTCGCGATGCGCGTGCTCGACGACGCGGACGAGGCGCCGCTGCTGCGCGACCCGCAGCAGATGGTGCACGACCTGGTGCTCGTCGGCATCGTCGGCATCGTCGACCCGCTGCGTTCCGAGGCGAAGGACGCCGTCGAGCTCGCGCAGCGCGCGGGCATCGAGGTGCGCATGATCACGGGCGACCACGCGGTGACCGCCGGCGCGATCGGCGCGGAGCTCGGCCTCGGCCCGGGCGCCATCTCGGGCGCCGACCTGCGCAAGCTCAACGACGCGCAGCTGAACTCCCGGCTCGGCCACCTGCACGTGTTCGGTCGCGTCACCCCGCAGGACAAGCTGCGGCTCGTCGGCATGCTGCAGCAGCAGGGCGAGGTCGTCGCGATGACGGGCGACGCCGTCAACGACGCGGCGGCGATCAAGCAGGCCGACATCGGCGTGGCCATGGGCTCGGGCTCCGAGGTCACGAAGCAGGCCGCGAAGCTCGTGCTCACCGACGACAACTTCTCGACCCTGGTGCACGCGGTCGAGCTGGGGCGCGTCGTCTACGACAAGATCGTCTCCTACCTGCGCTTCCAGATGTCGCAGCTGTTCTCGATGATCTTCCTGTTCCTCGCTGCGAGCGCGTTCGCGATCAACGAGGGCGTGGCCATGTTCCCGGGCATGGTGCTGTTCCTGAACTTCTTCATCACGCTGTTCGCGGTGCTCGCGATCGCCGCCGATCCCACGCCGCCGGGCATCATGGACCGTCCGCCGCGCGACCCGAGGAAGGGCGTCGCGAACCCGGCGTCGATCTTCGAGTGGCTGCTCTACGGGTTCGCGATCTTCGTCGTCTCGCTGGTGCCGCTGGTCTGGGGGCCCGACGACCCGAGCCCGACCGCACCCAGTGCGTCGATGACCATGGTGTACATCGTGGTCGGGCTGGCCACGGTGCTGAGCGCGCTGCTCATGCGCCGGGCCCCGGAATCGGGCCTGCTGCCGCCGATCGCGTCGGCCGCGAAGATCCTGGTCTGGCCGGTGCTGCTGCTCGTCGCGACCACCGAGTTCGGGTTCCTGCAGGAGATGCTCGGCACCGTCTCGCTCACCGGGTGGGAGTGGCTCGAGTGCGTCGCCCTGCTCGTGCCGGTGGTCGCCGTCGTCGAGGCGCACAAGTGGTGGATGCGCCACCGCCTGCGGGCCGCGCTCGCGCCGAAGCCGGTGCGCGAGCCGGTGGCCGACTGAGCGGATGCCCCGGGCCGCGTCGCCGGCCACCCCGCACGCCCTCCGTGCGCGGCGCGGTCAGCCCCTGATGGCGCCCAGGTACTCGTCGGTGTCGACCCACTCGGCGCCGCAGCCCTTGCAGTGGCGCGTCGGCGCGTAGTCGGTCGGGAACCAGCCGCCGTGCACGACGTCGCCGCCGGCGATCGCCTCGTCGAGCACCGCGTCGGTGAGGCCGTAGACGACCTGCACCGTGCTGCCCGAGCCGCAGTCGGGGCACGCGTCGCTGCCGGTGGCCGGCAGGTCGATCGACTCGGTGACGGGGTGCTCGCTCATGTGCCGCACGCTACGCCCGCCCGCCGACATCGACGGGTGCGACGCGCGGCACTGCCGCATCGCGTGCGGGCGCGCCCGCAATTGTGACGAACCGCTGACGTTTCACCCACGCGCGCCCGGGCGACCTCGGCAGGACCTAGCGTGGGAGCATGGCCGACTCGCCGCGACGCCCCCTGCCCGGATGGCTGCTGCCGGGCACCGCCGGCGCGGCCGCCGCGATCTTCGGCGCGGGCCTCGGCGAGCTCACCGCGGCGCTCATCGCCCAGACGGGCAGCCCGTTCACCGTGATCGGCTCGGGCCTGGTCGACCTCGCGCCGCCGTGGGCGAAGGACGCCGCCATCGCGCTGTTCGGCACGGCCGACAAGGTCGCGCTCCTCGTCGGCATCGCGATCGTGCTGCTCGCCGTCGCCGTCTGGGCGGGCGTGCTCGAGCGCCGGCGCCCGCCGTGGGGGCGCGTCGTGTTCGTCGCGCTCGGCGTCGTCGGCTTCCTCGCCGCGACGTCGCGCGCGAACGCCACCCCGCTCGACTGGGTGCCCTCGGCGGTCGCTGCCGTCGCCGCGGCATCCGCCCTCGGCACCCTGCTCAAGCGCCTTCCGGTGACGGCGCGGGCGGATGCCTCCGGCGCACCCGCGCACGCCCTCGCCACGACCCCCGCCCACGAGCCCGCTCGGGCGACCGGCGCCGCCTCCACGCCGGCGCCCGAGCCGATGCCCGCACCTCGGCCGACGCCCGGTGCCGCAGCCGCACCCGGCGCCGCCATCGACCGCCGCCGCTTCCTGGGCTGGGCCGGAGGCGCCGCCGCGATCGGCGCGCTCGCCGCGCTCGGCGCGTTCGCCATGCAGGCCGGCGCCCGTGCGGTGAACGCCGTGCGCGAGACGCTCTCGTTGCCGACGCCCGCGACGCCGGCACCGCCGATCCCGTCCGGCGCCGAGCTCGGCATCGACGGCCTCGCCCCGGTGATCACGCCGAACGAGACGTTCTACCGCATCGACACCGCGCTGCGCGTGCCCGAGATCGACCCGGCCGACTGGAGCATCCGCGTGCACGGCATGGTCGACCGCGAGGTGACGCTCACGTGGGACGAGCTGCTCGCCCTGCCGCTCGTCGAGCACGCGGTCACCCTCGCGTGCGTGTCGAACGAGGTGGGCGGTTCGCTCATCGGCAACGCGATGTGGCTGGGCTCGCCGATCCGCGACCTGCTCGCGCAGGCGGGTCCGTCGCCCGACGCCGACATGGTGCTGTCGCGCTCGATCGACGGCTGGACCGCCGGCACCCCGCTCGAGGTGCTGACCGACGACCGGCAGGCGCTGCTCGCGGTCGGCATGAACGGCGAGCCGCTGCCCGCCGAGCACGGCTTCCCGGTGCGCATGGTCGTGCCCGGCCTCTACGGCTACGTGTCGGCGACGAAGTGGGTGACCGAGCTCGAGGTGACCCGGTTCGACCGGGCGGAGGGGTACTGGACGCCGCGCGGGTGGTCGGAGCGCGGGCCGGTGAAGCTGCACTCCCGCATCGACGTGCCGCGCTACGGCGCGACCGTCGCACCGGGCACCGCCGTCGCGGCGGGCGTCGCCTGGCACCAGCACGTCGGCGTCGCCGGCGTCGAGGTGCAGGTCGACGACGGCCCGTGGCAGGAGGCCGAGCTCGCGACCGCGATCTCCGACGACACCTGGGTGCAGTGGCGCCACGAGTGGCAGGCCGAGCCCGGCAGCCACGTGCTGCGGGTGCGTGCGCGCAGCGCGTCCGGCGAGGTGCAGACCGACGAGCGCACGACCGTCGCCCCCGACGGCGCGACCGGGCACCACCAGGTCACCGTCGAGGTGAGCTGACCCGTCGGCCCGCCCGGGCGCGTGCGCCTGCGGAATCGGCCGGCCGGCCGCATCCGCCGCCCGCTACAGTTCCACGCATGGCGGTGCACGGGTCGGGCAGCCGGATGCCCTGGGGCGAGGTTCCCGCCAGCCTGCGCGCGGCCGTCGAGGACGTGCTCGGGTCGCGCGTCGTCTCGGCCGACAGCCAGTCCGCCGGGTTCTCCCCCGGCTCCGCCGACCGCGTCGTGACCGCGGACGGGAGGCGCGCGTTCGTGAAGACCGCGTCGGCCGCGATCAACGCCCGGGCGGTCGAGCTGCACCGCCAGGAGGCGGCGATCGCCGCGGCGCTTCCGGCGCACCTGCCGACACCGGGCGTACTCGGCGTCATCGACCGCGGCGACTGGATCGCCGTCGTCTTCGAGGACGTCGCGGGGCGGCATCCGCACACCCCCTGGCAGCGCGACGAGGTGATCGCCGTGCTCGACGCGCTCGACGCGCTGACCTCGCGGCCGGCCCCGCCGGAGCTCGCCACGACCCTGCCGCGGGTGCCCGACGCGATCGGCCACGACCTACGGGGCTTCGAGCGCCTCGCCGCGGACCCCGGGCGCCTGCCGGCGCTCGCGCCCGACGACGACGCGTGGGTGCGCACCCGCCTCGACCGGCTCGCCGCGATGGCGATCGAGCTCCTCGGGGAGATCGGTGGCGACCGGCTCGCCCACCTCGACGCGCGGGCCGACAACCTGCTCGTCACCCCGGCCGGCGAGGTCGTGCTGGTCGACTGGCCGTGGGCTGCGGTCGGCGCCGCCTGGTTCGACGCGTTCCTGCTGCTCGTCAACGTGCGCCTGTACGACCCGGCCGCGGACGTGGAGGCGCTGCTCGCGGAGCATCCGGTCTTCGCGGGCCTCGACCCCGACACCGCCACGCGCACGATCGCGGGCTTCACAGGGTTCTGCCTCGACGCGGCCGGGCAGCCCGAGGTGCCGGCGATCCCGACCCTCCGCCGCTTCCAGCTCGACCAGGGCCTCGCGGGCCTCGCCTGGCTCCGCGAGCGGATGCCCTGACGCATCCGCCCGCCCCGCCACCCCCAGCCCGCCACCCGCCGCCACGTGCCGAGACCCGTCGAAAAACTGCGGTCCCAGCGCGCAGAGCGCAGCTTCTTGACGGGTCTCACCCAGCCCCACCGCGAGAGCCGTCGAAAAACTGCGGTCCCAGCGCGCAGAGCGCAGCTTTTCGACGGGTCTCGCCACGGCCCGGCGCGGCGACCCTCGTAGACTCGGGGGAACGCACCGCACCGCGAGGGGAGGGCGCCGCGTGACCGACCGGAGGCTGTCGCCCGGGGTCTTCGTGCGCGAGGTCCCGCAGCCGGGGCCGCCCCCGATCACGCCGGTCGAGACCTCCGTCACCGGATTCGTCGGCGGCGCGACGCGCGGCCCGCGCGACTCGCCCGTGCCGATCCGCAGCTGGGGCGAGTTCGAGCGCGCCTTCGGACCGCTCACGTCGCGCAGCCACCTCGGCTACTCCGTGCGCGACTTCTTCCGCAACGGCGGGCGCCGGGCGATCGTGGTGCGCGTCGGCGACGACGACGGCTCGGTCGCCGACGACGACCTGCTCGGGGCGACGGATGCCACGGGCATCCGCGCCCTCGCCGTGTCGGAGCACGTCGGCCTCGTGGTCGTGCCGCCGAACGGCTCCCCGGGTGTCGCCCGGCGGGGCGACCCGCTCGCCGCGCTCGAGCTCAGCGCACCCGTCGTCGCGGCCGTCGTCGACTTCGCCTCCCGGCGCCGTGCGATGGCGGTGCTCGACGCGCCCGCCGGCCTCGATCCCCGTTCGGTCGGCGCCGCCGACCTCGCGCACCTTCCCGACAGCCCGGACGCGGCCGTCTACGCGCCGCGCGTGACGGGCGCCGATCCGCTGCGGGCCGCCGACACCCTGCGCGCGCCGTCGGGTGCGATCGCGGGCCTGTTCGCACGCACCGATGCGACCCACGGGGTGTGGAAGGCGCCGGCGGGAACGGATGCCACCCTGGCGGGCATCGGCGGCCTCGCGACGTCGATGCGCGACGACGACATCGGCCGTCTCACCGACCTGCGGGTGAACGCGCTGCGGCAGGCGACCGACGGATCGGTGCTCGTCTGGGGGGCGCGCACGCACTCGTCCGACCGCGAGTGGCGCTACGTGCCGGTGCGCCGCACGGTGAACTTCCTCGAGGAGAGCATCGAGCGCGGGCTCGCCTGGACGGTGTTCGAGCAGAACGACGCGAACCTGCAGGCGCGCGTGCGCGCCATGGTCGCGGACTTCCTCGACGGGCTGTTCCGGGCGGGCGCGTTCCGGGGCACCGCCCCGGACGACGCCTGCTTCGTGCGCGCAGACTCGACCACGACCACGCCGGCCGACGTCGCCGCGGGGCGGCTGCACGTGGTGATCGGCGTCGCACTGGTCGCGCCGGCCGAGTTCACCGTGATCACCGTCACGGCCCGTACCGCCGTCGCGCCCTGAGCGGGCTCCGGCCCCGAGGCACGCGTCAGTCGGCGTGCTGCGCACCGTCGGCAGCCTCGCGCGACTGCTTCACCTCGAACGCCACCTCGCGCATGAGCAGCCGCATGCGCCGCTCGCGCCCCTGCTCGTAGTCGGGGTCCTGCTCGTACCGGTGCCAGGTCTCGGCCGTGCGCCGCGCGATCTCCCCACCGATCTCGGCCCACGCATCGTCGCGCGCGAGCTTCACGAGCACCTGCACCGACTGGTCGGAGTCGCGGATGACCCGCAGCCTGGCCGCGACCGCCTGGTTGACCTCCTCGCGGTGCTCGAGGTTGCGCAGGTCGCGCGAGCGGTAGTCGTGCTCGTGCGCGGCCTTGCCGGGCAGGCTGAAGGCCTTGCGCTTGACCGCGTGGACCCGTTCGGCCGAGCCTTCGAGCTCCTCGACGAGGTCATCCAGGATCTCGCGTGCGACCGTCTCGTAGCGCTCGCCGTCGAACGCGTCCTCGCCGCGGAGCGCACCGACGATGATGCGGTTCTTCAGGGTGAGCCGCGCGCTGTAGCGGGCGACCATCACGCCGTCGTCGATGACGTGCTCGAGCAGCGGCTGGTCGGGGTTGATCTCCGGCGCCCGGTACGGCTCCATCTTGAACCGCTTGGGTCGGCGGCGGAACAGGTCTGCCCAGCCCATCACCGACCCCCTTCCCGACATGCGACGCGCTCCACGCAAGCGTAGCGCCGGGTGCCGGGCGGATGCCCCGGTCAGCGTCCCACGAGCGGCGGCGTGCGCGGCGGCGACGTGCGGCGCGCGCCGGTCGCCTCGAACGCCGCGGCGAGCGCCAGCAGCGCCGTGTCGTCGTAGGCGCGGCCGGCGAACGTGAGGCCCACGGGCATCCCGATGTCGGCCATGGTCCCCATCGGAACGGTGACCGTCGGGATGCCGAGGTGCCGGGGCACGAGATTGCCGTTGGCGACCCAGGTGCCGTTGCGCCAGGCCAGGTCGGCGGAGCCTTCCGACACGTCGGCGTCCGCCGGGCCCACGTCGGCCACCGCCGGGAACACGACCGCGTCGAGGCCGAGCCCGTCCATCCACGCCTCGAGGTCGACGCGCCGGGTCTCCTCGAGGCCGCGCAGCCCGTCTTCGAGATGCGGGATGTCGGCGAGGGCGCGTCCGGGGTGCGCGGCCACGTGCGCGGGGTACTCGGCGATGTCGTCGTCGAACCCGGTGTAGCGGTCGGGCAGCGCGCCCTCGGGTTGCGGGAAGATCTGCGCGCCGTCGACGTCGGCGAGGCCGGGCAGCGCCGGGTCGCCGTTGGCGGCGAGGAAGTCGTCCCACGCCCAGGCCGACAGGTCGACGATCTCGTGGTGCAGGAACTCCGGGCTCACGAGCCCGCGCGTGCACACGGTGGGCGCGCCCGGCCGGTCGCCCTCGTAGTTCGTGACGGCGGGGAAGTCGACCTCGACGACCTCGGCGCCGGCGGCCTCGAGGTCGCGGCGCGCGGCCTGCCAGAGCTCGATCACCGACGCGCGGGTCTCGATGCGACGGCCGGTCGGGCCGCCGATGCCCGGCCGGTCGGCGGTGCCGGCCTCGGAGTCGGCGTTCACGTACATGCGCGGCACGCCGAAGCGCCGCCCCGCGAGCGCGGCGCGCGCCCCCGAGGCATCCGCCCCACCCGGCGCCAGCGCCGCGTACGACGCCGGCCGCACCTCGGAGGCGGGCGGCAGCTCCACCCACGGCTGCGCGCGCCAGAAGTCGCCGCGCGTCTCGGGGTCGTCGGCGACGATGACGTCGAGCACCGCGAGCAGGTCGGCCATGGTGCGGGTCTGGGGCACGACGACGTCCATGGTGGGCACGAGCGGCCAGTTGCCGCGCACCGAGATGACGCCGCGCGAGGGCGTGTAGGCGCAGAGCGCGTTGTTCGACGCGGGCGCGCGGCCCGACGACCAGGTCTCCTCGCCGAGTCCGAACGCGGCGAATGACGCGGCGGTCGCGGTGCCCGACCCGTTCGACGAGCCCGACGCGAACGCCGCGGTGAGGTAGTCGGCGTTGTACGGGCTCTCGGCGCGGCCGTAGACCCCGCGCTGCATGCCGCCGTTGGCCATGGGCGGCATGTTCGTCAGGCCCAGGCAGATCGCCCCGCCCGCGCGCAGCCGCGAGATCGCGAACGCGTCGTCGCCCGCCACGAGATCGGCGAACGCGGGGCTGCCCGCCGCGACGGTGAGCCCGCGCACCGCGTACGAGTCCTTGGCGGTGTACGGAATGCCGTCGAGCGGCCCGAGCACCTCGCCGCGCGCGCGGCGGGCGTCCGATGCACGCGCCTCGTCGAGCGCCTCGGGGTTCGGCACGACCACGGCGTTCAGGCGGATGCCGCCGCGATCGAAGTACGCGATGCGCGCGAGGTACGCCAGCACGAGCTGCTCGCTCGTCGCGCGGCCGTCCTCCAGCGCGGCCCGCAGGTCGGCGATGGACGCCTCGTGCACCTCGATCATCGGGCGCCTCCCTCGGTACCCGCAGCGGCTCCGCCGGCACCGCCGGCACCCACGGCCGGCTGCTGCTGCGTGATGCAGTGGATGCCCCCGCCGCGGGCCAGGATCTCCCGCGCGTCGACGGTGACGACCTCCCGCCCGGGGTACGCGTCGGCCAGGATCTCGGCTGCCGCCGCATCCGCCCGCTCCTCGCCGTAGCCGCAGGCGATGACGCCGCCGTTGACGACGAGGTGGTTCACGTAGCTGTAGTCGACGAAGCCGTGCTCGTCGCGCAGCGTCGCGGGTGCGGGCAGGTCGATGATGTCGAATCGGCGCCCCGCGGCATCCGTCTGGGTCTCGAGGAAGGCCCGCAGCTCGCGGGTGACCTCGAAGTCGGGGTGCTCGGGGTCGTTCTGGGCGTGCAGCAGCAGGCGGCCGGGCGAGGGGATCGTCGCGACCATGTCGACGTGGCCGCGGGTACCGAAGTCGTCGTAGTCGCGGGTGAGGCCGCGGGGCAGCCAGATCACCTTGGTCGCGCCGATGGTGCGCGCGAGCTCAGCCTCGACACGGGCCTTGTCGGCGTAGGGGTTGCGACCCGGGTCGAGCTGCACGGTCTCGGTGACGAGCACGGTGCCCTCGCCGTCGACGTGGATCGCACCGCCCTCGTTCACGAGCATCGACGAGACCACGGGCACGTCGACCTGCCCGGCGACGAACCGCGCGATCTCGCGGTCGTGCTCCCAGCGCGCCCAGGCGGGGGCGCCCCAGCCGTTGAAGACCCAGTCGACCGCGCCCAGCGCGCCGTCGTCGCCGAGCACGAACGTGGGGCCCATGTCGCGCATCCAGTAGTCGTCGAGCGGGGCCTCGACCTGCGCGATGTGGTCGCCCAGCATGCTGCGGGCGTGAGCGGATGCCACGGGGTCGACGACCATCGTGACCGGCTCGAACTCCGCGACGGCGTGGGCCACCGCGGTCCACGCCTCGCGGGCGCGGTCACCGTCGGCCTCGGACTCGCCGAGGGTGAGGTTGGGGCGCGGGAACGCCATCCAGGTGCGCTCGTGCGGATCGGTCTCGGCGGGCATGCGCCAGGTCATCGGGCCTCCTCGGGGCGTCGCTGTTGTTGATCATATGGTCAATACCGGCGCGGCGCACCCCTTCATCGACAACTGTCTGCCTAGACTCGTCTGCGATGACACCACCGCTTCGCCGCCGCGCCGGCCGGAAGTCGCCCGAGGCGCGGGCCGAGCAGATCCAGGCCGCGGCCCGGTCGCTCGCGCTCGACCAGGGCCTCTCGGCGCTGACCCTCCGCGGCATCGCCGCGCGCATCGACGTGACGCCCGCTCTGGTCTCGCACTACCAGCCGAACATGGACGCGCTCGTCGCCACGACGTTCGCCTCGATCGTCTCCGAGGAGATCGAGGAGGTCGCCGCGATGCTCGCCGAGCTGCCGACGCCGACCGCACGGCTGTCGGCCGCGATCGACACGCTGCTCGACGCCGAACGCGACGACGTCACCGTCGTGTGGGTCGAGGCCTGGTCGATGGGCCGTCGCAGCGACGCGCTCGCGAGCGCCATCCGCGGCGAGATGGACGCCTGGCATGACGTGCTGCGCGAGCTCGTCGAGGCCGGCGTCGCCGCGGGCGAGTTCGAGACCGACACCCCCGACGCCGTCGCGTGGCAGCTGCTGGGCATGATCGACGGCCTCAACGCGCAGGCGCTCGTGCGCTGGGGCGACCCCGGCGAGCGCGGCTCGATGATCGGCCGCGCGGTCGAGGGGATGCTCGGGCTGGCGCGTGGGGCGCTCGGCGCGGGGGCCGGCGCCGACGTGGCATCCGCCACCTGACCCCCCGGACCCGACACCCGTCGCGGGGCCGGGGTTTCGCGTAGCATTGCAGACGCACCGGGGCGCGGGCCCCGGTGTTTCGCATCGGGCGGGGCGCCCGGAGATGGGGGCACGCCATGAAGGACGCCGACGACACCGCACGCGACCACGCCGCACGCACCGATGAGGCAGCGACCGGCATGACCCGCCGTGCGCTCGCCAGGACCGCCGCCTGGTCGGTGCCCGTCGTGGCGCTCGCAACCGCGGTGCCGGCGTACGCCGCCAGCGACGGCGGTGGCGCGCCGACCCGCCCCGTGATCGTGACGGCTGACTGCGGCACGGGCGCGAACGGCTCGTTCCGCATCGACGCCGGCGTGCTCGCGGTCGGCGCGCAGATCCGGATCACGCTGAGCCACACGGGCAGCGGCTCCTTCTCGGCGACGCCGCAGTTCACGCACGCGGGAACGGGCAACGGGCCGTACATCGTCACGGGCACGGGCGCCGACTTCGACGGGGTCATCGACATCTCGTTCAGCCTCGGCAACCACGGCACCGGCACCGTCTCGATCTTCGTCGAGGGACTCGACGGCCTGGTGCTCGCCGGCGACACCACGTCGGCCCTCACGATGCGCCGCGAGGGCCTCAGCCACGTCTACCGGTGCACCCGGGTCTGACCTCGGCTCCGTAGCGAGCGGACCCGATCGGCCGGAACACTGGTGCTCGGCGGGCGTGCTCCCCTACTCTGGGCGGAGCGCCGCGGCACGGATGCCCGATGCGCAGGTTCGACGGGCACACGACGCCTCAGACGGAGGAGCCACGCATGCACGACGCAGCAGACGCACCACGCAGCACCGACGAGACGACGGGCCTCACCCGCCGCGCACTGACGCGGTCGGCCGCATGGTCGGTCCCCGCGATCGCCGTCGCGGCAACCGCGCCCGCGGTCGCTGCGTCGGCCGAGCTCCCGACCGTCGAGTTCCAGTTGTCGGTGTTCTGCAACACGGGCTTCCACCTCGACTATCGATTCAGCTCACAGCAGCCGATACCGGTCGGCGCCCAGCTCGCGTTCTCGGTGACCTCCGATGTCCCGGGAAGCCTCTTCGGCAGCCTGACCGGAATCCCCCATGACCCGACGCAGACACCCTACGTCTTGACCGGTGCCGGTGCGCCGAGGAGCCACAGCGGCGACGTCTACTCGCCGTTGCCCGACGACACCGAGGCGCAGATCACCTTCACCCTCACCGCCATCAGCGGACTTCAACTCGGCGGCAGCACGTCGGTCGTGGCGCGCATGCGCAGGGACGCATCCGGCTCGTACGAGTGTCTGGCTCCGGGCAACTCCACCTGACGCGGCGTCACAGCCGCCTCGAGCGCCGCGCCGGCGCTGCCGGTGTCGCCCGTCGCCGCTACCGTGAGGGTGTCGGGCCACCCGAGCCCGGCAGGCGAGGAGCGGCATGTTCGTACGAGACGGCCGGGTCGTCACGAGCGCCAGCGATCTCAAGAAGGCGTCGGAGTGCGAGTTCGCGTTCCTGCGCGCGCTCGACGCGAAGCTCGGCCGCTGCGCACCCGTGCCCGACCCCGAGGACGCGATGCTCGAGCGCTCGGCGCGCCTCGGCGATGCGCATGAAGACCGCCGGCTGGCCGAGTACGTCGCCGAGTTCGGCGACGGCGTCGCCCAGATCGCCCGCCCCGACACGCGCGACGCCGACCAGGTGCAGGCGGCTGTGGATGCCACCAACGACGCGTTCGCGCGCGGTGCCGACGTGGTGTTCCAGGCCACCTTCGCGACCGACGACTTCATCGGGTTCGCCGACTTCATCGTGCGCGACGCCGACGGCCGCTACCTCGTGCAGGACACCAAGCTCGCCCGCCGCGCCAAGGTCACCGCGCTGCTGCAGCTCGCCGCCTACGCCGAGCAGCTCGACCGGCTAGGCGTGCCGCGCGCCGACACCGCCGAGCTGCTGCTCGGCGACGGCACGGTCTCGAGCCACCGCATCGACGACCTCATGCCCGCGTACCGCCTCCGCCTCGCGCGCCTGCGCCAGGTGATCGACGAACGCCTCGCCGACACCGAACCGGTCGCCTGGGGCGACGAGCGCTACGCCCTCGACGGACGCTGCCCCACCTGCGACCTCGAGGTTCAGGCGCACCGCGACGTGCTGCTCGTCGCGGGCATGCGCGTCGGCCAGCGCGCGCGGCTGGCGGCAGCGGGCATCCGCACCATCGACGACCTGGCCGCCTCGCACGGCGAGGTCGAGGGCATCGGCCCGTCGGTGCTCGACGGGCTGCGCGAGCAGGCGCGGCTGCAGCTCGAGGCCGAGGCGGATGCCGGTGCAGGTGGCGCCGAGGCGGCGGGCTCCGAGGGCGGCGTCGACTCCGGGGCATCCGTGCCCGACCCCGACGCACCGCCCGCGCCGCCGCCGTTCCACGTGCGCGACGCGTCGGCGCTCGCGGCCATTCCCGAGCCCGACCCGGGCGACCTCTTCTTCGACTTCGAGGGCGACCCGCTCTACTCCGAGGGCGAGGGGTCGTGGTGGGGCATCGACTACCTGTTCGGCATGGTCGACACGGGCGAGCAGTTCACGCCGATCTGGGCGCACACCTTCGCCGAGGAGCGCCGGGCGCTCGAGGCGTTCCTCGCGTTCGTCGCCGAGCGCCGTCGTCGCCACCCCGGGCTGCACATCTACCACTACGCGAGCTACGAGCGCACGCACCTGCTCGCCATGGCGGCGCGCCACGGCGTCGGCGAGGCCGCGGTCGACCAGCTGCTGCGCGAGGGCGTGTTCGTCGACCTCTACCCCATCGTCAAGCGGGGCGTGCGCGTCGGCAGCCGGTCGTATTCGATCAAGAAGCTCGAGCCGCTGTACATGGGCGACGAGCTGCGCGAGGCCGAGGTGAAGTCGGGCGGCGACTCGATCCTCGAGTACGTGCGGGCGCGCGAGCTGCTCGCCACGGGCGACGCCGAGGCGGCGCAGGTCGTGCTGGACGACCTCGCCGACTACAACCGCTACGACTGCGTCTCGACGTTGCGCCTGCGCGACTGGCTGCTCGAGCGCGCCCGCGACGAGGGTGTCGCGCCCGCACCGCTGCCCGACGCGACCGACGCCACGGTCGAGTCGTCGCCGCTCGCGGCCGAACTGCTCGACCGCGCCGGCGACCCGCTCGCACGCGACCGCGACCCCGAGCGCACCGCGCTCGCACTCGCCGCCGCGGCGATCGACTACCACGAGCGCGAGCAGAAGAGCTTCTGGTGGGCGCACTTCTTCCGCCTCGAGCAGCCGATCGACGAGTGGGAGGACACGCGCGACGTGCTCGTCGTCGAGCCCGCCGCGTCGGCGGTGCTGCGCGACTGGTTCATGGAGGACGACTCGCGCCAGCGCAAGCCGCGTCGCCACGTGCTGCTGCGCGGGCGCATCGCCCCCGGCAGCCGGTTCTCCACCGGCGCGAAGCCCTTCGCGCTCTACGAGCCGCCCGCTCCGTTCGGCCTGCCCGGGGCACGCCCGACGACGCGCGTACCGCTCACCGTCAACGTGCTCGAGGTGCGCGACGACGGCGTGGTGATCGAGGAGATCCTGCGCGACGACGCCGAGCCGTGGCGCCTGCTCCCGAGCGCCCTCGCCCCGAGCCCGCCGCCGAACGCGGGCGCGCAGAAGGGCGCGATCGCCGAATGGGCGCGCGACCTCGTGCGCACCCTGCCCGACTGGCCGCGCAATCCGGCGGCCGACATCCTCCGGCGCGTGCCGCCGCGCACGCGCAGCGGCGGCCTGCCGACGGGCGCCGACCCGGTCGCATCCGTCACCGACGCCCTGCTCGACCTCGACGAGTCGTACCTGGCCGTGCAGGGCCCGCCCGGCACCGGCAAGACCTACGTCGGCTCGCACGTCATCGCCCGCCTCGTCGCCGAGCACCGCTGGCGCATCGGCGTCGTCGCGCAGTCGCACGCGGTCGTCGAGCACCTGCTCGACCGCGTCGTCGACGCCGGGCTCGACGCCGACCTGGTCGCCAAGGCGCCGAAGGACCCGGCTGCCCCGGAGCCGGCGTTCACCGCCATCGCCAAGAACGGGGTCGGCGAGTACACCCGCGCCCACGCGGCATCCGGCTACGTCGTCGGCGGCACCGCCTGGGACTTCGCCAACCTGGGCCGCTTCGACCGCCGCAGCCTCGACCTGCTCGTCATCGACGAGGCCGGGCAGTTCTCGCTCGCGTCGACCATCGCGGTCGGCGTCGCGGCCCGCAACCTCCTGCTGCTCGGCGACCCGCAGCAGCTGCCGCAGGTGAGCCAGGGCATCCACCCCGAGCCGGTCGACGGCTCCGCACTCGGCTGGGTCGCCGACGGGCACGACGTGCTGCCCGCCGAGTTCGGCACGTTCCTCGCCGAGAGCCGGCGCATGCACCCCGACGTCGCCGCATCCGTCTCCCGCCTGTCGTACGAGGGGGCGCTGCACTCGCACCCGGTCGCTGCGCTGCGCACCCTCGGCGGGGTCGAGCCCGGCCTGCACCCCGTGCCGATCGCGCACGCCGGCAACGCCACCGAGTCGCCGCAGGAGGCGGCCGAAGTCGTCGCGATCGTCGCATCGCTGCTCGGGCGGGCGTACACCGACGCGCACGACGGCACCGCCCCCGCCGCCGCGGCGCCCCGGCCGCTCGAGCAGGCCGACCTGATCGTCGTGACGCCCTACAACGCGCAGCTCGCCCTCGTGCGCGAGCGACTCGACGACGCCGGCTTCACCGATGTGCCCGTCGGCACGGTCGACAAGTTCCAGGGCCAGGAGGCGGTCGTCGCGATCGTCTCGCTCGCCGCGTCGAGCGCCGCGGAGGTGCCGCGCGGCATCGACTTCCTGCTCTTGAAGAACCGCCTGAACGTCGCCGTCTCGCGCGCGAAGGTCGCCGCCTACCTGCTGTACTCGCCCGGGCTGCTCGACTACCTGCCGTTCACGCCCGACGGGCTGACCCAGCTCAGCGGGTTCATCCGATTGGTCGGCCGCGAGCCCGCACCGAGCGAAGCTGGGAATACCTCACAACTCGTCGGCGTAGTCTCCTGATGTGACTTCCCCTGCACCACAGCTTCAGCCTGCCCGCGTGACCATGTACGGCGCCGAATGGTGCGGCGACTGCCGCCGCTCCAAGGCGCTGCTCGACCGCCTCGACGTCGACTACGACTACGTCGACCTCGAGGAGCAGTACGACGGCGCCGAGCGCGCGAAGGCGATCAGCGGCCGCACCAGCATCCCCGTCATCGTCTTCCCCGACGGCACGCACGTCGTCGAGCCGACCGACGCCGACCTCACCGCGAAGCTCGAGTCGCTCGACGAGGCGTCCGCGGCGTAGCATCCGCCCGGCCCCGGCACCCCCGGGTCAGGCGAGTGCAGGTCAGGCGAGCGCGGGGATGACCTCGCGCTCGAACAGCTCCAGCCCCGACCGGTCGTGGGCCGCCTCCGGGAAGTAGTGGATCGAGTACCCGAGGCCGCGCTCGCGCATGTCGTGCAGGCGCTCGACCCACTGCTCGACCGTGCCCACTCCGAACGCGTGCTCGCCGCGGTAGGCGGCCATGTACCGCTCGACCGCGTCCGCGGGCATCGCCGACGCCGCACGCGCCTCGATCGCCGCCAGCCGCTCGGCGACCTCCGCCTCGGTCTCGCCGATGACGGTGTTGTAGTTCGTGCTGCGCACGATGGCGTCGAAGTCGGTGCCGACCGCCTCGGCGTGCGCGCGCAACACCTCGCTGCGGCGGCCGAAGTCGTCGGGGTCGCCGTTGCCGAAGTTCGTGTACTGCGCGTACCGCGCCGCGATGCGGAGCGTCACCTTCTCGCCGCCGCCCGCGATCCAGAGCGGGATGCCGCCGGGCTGCAGGGGCTGCGGATGCACCAGGGCGCCCGACACCCGGTAGTACTCGCCGTCGAGGCTGGCCTCGCCCGTCGTCCACGCCTGGCGCATGAGCTCGACGCCCTCGCGCAGCATCCCGAGCCGTTCGCGCACCGGCGGGAACCCGTAGCCGTACGCCTCCCACTCGTGCTCGTACCACCCGGCACCGATGCCCATCTCGGTGCGGCCGCCCGACACGATGTCGACCGTGGCGGCGACCTTCGCGAGGTACACCGGGTTGCGGTAGCCCATGCAGGTGCACATCTGGCCGAGGCGCACCCGGTCGGTGACCGCGGCGAAGGCCGACATGAGCGTCCACGCCTCGTGCGTCGCCTCGGCGCTCGGCACGGGCACGGTGTGGAAGTGGTCGTAGACCCAGATCGACTCCCACGCGCCGCCGTCGGCGTACCGTGCGAGGCCCTGCATCACCTCCCACTGCCGAGCCGGCTCGATGCCGACCAGATCGTGCCGCCAGCCCTGAGGAACGAACATCCCGAATCGCATGGGGTCGAGCCTACGCACGTCGCCGCGCACGCCGGTGCCACCCGGAGGCCAAGGTCGGGGGCCGCCCTGATGCATCCCACCCCGCCCGGGCCTTACCGTCCGGTACATGGTGGTCTTCCGCAAGCGCTGCACGTACGACGCGGCCGACTTCGCCGCGTACGCCGTCTACACCGGCGAGCGCCGACTCGTGCACGTGACCGGATCGGGCGTGTGCCCGACCGATGGCTGGGAGTTCGCGTTCGTGGCCGACGAGACCGAGTCCGCCGGTGCGCTCGAGATCACCCTGCGCGAGCAGCGCGCGTCCGGCCACCGCGTGCGCGTGCTCACCCGCGTCTCGGTCGACGACTGGTTCGAGAGCCCCCGCGCCACCGCCGTGATCATCCGCTCCTCCGGCGGCGACCTCCGCGTCCCCATCGAGGAGCCGCATCCCGATCGCCTGCGCCCGGCCGAGCTCGACAGCGAGCCGGTGTTCCACCTGCTCTCCGAGCCGACGGGCTGACCGCACCCCCCACGAGGGCTCGGGCCGAGCGGATGCCTCCGGCTCAGCCGATCTCGTGCCCCGCGCGCATCACGCCGCCGGCGTCGACGCGGTCGCGCACCGCCGCGAGGCGTCCGGCCGCATCGCCCCAGAACTGCTCGGGCGCGCGGTTCGTCTCGGCGAAGTTGAGGTAGTCGAGTTCACCGCGCCACGGCGCGAGGCGTGCGAACAGCGCATCGAGCGCCGCGCGCACGGGCGCCGGCCCGTCGGGGAACGGCAGGCCGTTGGCGAAGCACACGAACTCGGCATCGAACCCCGCGACGACCCCGGTGGGTCCATCGGCCACGGCGGCCGCCGCCTCGGGGCGCATGGCGCCGCCCACGTGCCGCAGCTCGATGATCATGAGCCGCGTGCGGTCGCGATCGCCGAGCGCGTCGAGCGCCTCGGCGAGCGCCGCGTCGGGCAGTTCGGTCAGCAGGATGCCGTCGGAGGTCCCCGGCGTCGGCCCGGGCGGGTCCATGTGCAGGTGCAGCAGCTCGGGCACGGGTGTCGTCGCGAACGTGTCGATCTCCGGGGCGAGGGCGCGCAGGCCGTCGAGCAGCGGCGCCGCGGCCTCGGCGGGCTCCTGCACGACGCCGTCGACGACGACCACCGATCGACCCGACAGGAACGGCGGCAGCTCGGGCATCTCGGGGAAGTGCATCAGGCGGCACGCGGTCGACGCCGACGTCGGCGCCTCGGCCGTCAGGTCGCGCCATGCCGCGAACACCTCGGAGGCGCGGTCCGCCGGCCAGAGCAGCATGCCCGCGAACACGTCGGTCACCGGGAAGAGCCGGCACTCGAGCGCGGTGACGACGCCGAGTCCGCCGCCGCCGCTGCCGCGCAGCGCCCAGAACAGCTCCGGATCGGACTCCGCGTCCACGCGGCGGAACTCGCCGTCGGGCGTGACCAGCTCGACCGCGAGCACGTGGTTCGCCGCGAGCCCGTGCGAACGCGCGAACCAGCTCACGCCGCCGCCGAGGGAGTACCCGACCACGCCCACGTCGTGGGACGACCCGGCGAGCCCCGCGAGTCCGTGCTCGGCCGCTGCGGCCACGACCTTCCCCCAGGTCGCGCCGCCGCCGACCCGGGCGACGCGGGCGACCGGGTCGACCTGCACGTCGTCGAGCGACGACGTGCGCACCACGATCGTGTCGCCGAGGTCGTCGCGCTCGGCGAGCGGACCCGCGTTGTGCCCCGTCGACTGCGGGGCCACGCGCAGCCCGAGCTCGCGGGCCGTGTCGACGACGGACACGACGTCGGCGACGACGGACGGGCGCACGACGGCTGCCGGATGCAGGTCGGCGGCGAGGTTCCAGGCCTGGCGCGCCGCATCCCAGTCGGGATCGCCGGGCACCGCGAGGGTGCCGGTCAGACGGGTCCCGAGGTCGACGAGGCGCTCGGCGCGGTGGTCGCGCTGCGCGCCGCGCGCCGCGGTCGCCGGCGATCCGGGCACGGGGGTGTTCACAGGGGTGGTCCTTTCGACGCGGGACGCGTGGGATCGGTGGCGGAAGCGATCCCCCGGGGCATCCGATGTCAGGTGCAGCGGACTGCGCTGCTCACGCATCGCTCATCACACACCCGCGGGCGGTCGGCGGCATCAGGGAAGGCACCGAGCGCGGGCGCACCCGGCGCCGTGCGCGGGCGCCGGGCGCGCGGACGGCTGGAATACGCCCCGCCCGGACCGCGTTGGGCCGTGCGATGGATGCACCGCTGAACCTCTCCGTACTCGACCTCGTGCCGGTGCGATCCGGCCAGACCAGTGCGCAGGCCGTGACCGCGTCGATGGGCCTGGCGACCCTCGCCGACCGGCTCGGCTACACCCGCTACTGGTTCGCCGAGCACCACAACATGCCCGCGGTCGCCTCGACCACCCCTCCGGTGCTCATCGCCGCGGCGGCCGCGCGCACCGCGCGCATCCGCGTCGGATCGGGCGGGGTCATGCTCCCGAACCACGCGCCGCTCGTCGTCGCCGAGCAGTTCGCGGCGCTCGAGGCGCTCGCCCCCGGGCGCATCGACCTGGGCCTCGGGCGTGCGCCGGGCAGCGACGGGGTCATCACGCAGCTGCTGCGGATGTCGGGTACGACGAGCGATGTCGACCGCTTCCCCGACCACGTGGCCGACATCGCCGCGCTGCTGCAGCCCGACGGCGCGTCGCTGCGACTGTCGAGCGGACGCGAGTACGCGGTGCACGCGACGCCGGAGGCATCCGGAACCCCCGTGATCTGGCTGCTCGGCTCGAGCGACTACTCGGCGCGCCTCGCTGCCGAGCACGGGCTCCCCTACGTCTTCGCGTACCACTTCGCCGGCGACGGCATCGAGGCGGCGCTCGAGCTGTACCGGTCGGGGTACCGGCCCAGCGCGGCGCACCCGGAGCCGCGCACCTTCCTGACGCTGAACGCCGCGGTGGCCTCGACCGACGAGGAGGCCATGGCGCGGGCGCTCCCGCAGCTGCGCGGCATGGCGCGCATCCGCACGGGGCGGCCGCTGCAGGCGCTCGAGACGGTGGAGCAGGCGGCGGCCGCGGCGAGCGACGCGATGACCGACGAGGTCGTCGCGGGCATGCGCCGGCGCTGGGTGATCGGCGCGGCCGCGAACGCGGCGGCCGAGGTGCGACGGCTGGCGGCGAGGTACGGCGTCGACGAGGTGATGGTCTCCCCGGTGGCGGGTGCCTACGACGACGAGCCGGCGGATGCCGCGCCGGGCCGCGAACGCACCCTGGAGCTGCTCGCGGGCGAGCTGCTCGGCGCTCCCGCGTGAGCGGGGCGAGCCGCCCCGCGCCCGCCGGCGCGTCGCCGGGTCGCACCGTCGCGTGGGGCCGGTCGCCGAGCCGAACGCGGCCGGCGGGCCGGTCGCTGTTCAGGAACGCCCGGCGGGCCGGCGGCGAGATGCTGCGGACAGCGGCCGCTGACGCAGCATCCGTGCGCAGAACCGTCGATGTGCTGCACACCCCGCCATCCGCACCCCCGAGGTTCCTGAGAAGCGACCGCCCCGGCGGGGGCGGGGACAGTACGATCGAACGCAAGGCGAGCGAGGCGAGGGGATCGCACATGCGGGGAGCACGAGCGGGCCGCCACCGGGCCGGCAGGCCGACCGCGGCCGCCGCAGCCGCCGCCGTGCTGGTCGCGGTGCTCACCGCGTGCGACCCGCACTCCGTCGCCGTGCGCACCTACGACGGCCCGGCCGAGGACGCGGTCGCGACGCCCGCGGCGTCCGACGCGCCTGCCGGGCAGTTCGAGCCCGGCGTCGCCTGGGTCGACGACGGCGCGCGGCTCGCGCTGACCATCCCCGGCAGCTCGTCGTGCCCGTACGTGCCGACCGGCATCGACGTGCCCGATCCGTCGATCATCGAGATCGAGGTCGAGCGCTCGGGCGGGGACGCGTGCACGGCCGACCTGACGCTGCGCACGCACGAGATCCCGACGCCGCAGGGCGTGGCCAAGGGCGGCCCCGTGCGCGTCGAGGTGCTGGGTATCGGCGACTTCGAGCTGCCGCCGATCGGGCCGAGCACGACCGGCTGAGCGCGGCCGGCTGAGCGCCACCGGCTGAGCGCCGAGCACGACCGGCCCAGCACGACCGGCCCAGCACGACCGGCCCAGCACGACCGGCCCAGCACCGAGCCGGGCCGCCGTTCGAGGCGCCCGGCCCGCCGACGCGACGGGGCCCGGCGACCCTCAGGTCGCCGGGCCCGTCAGGCTCGCGTCGCGCCGCTCAGGCGGCCAGCCCGTGCGCGCGCGCCCACGCGGCGGTGTCGACGGACGTGCCGTCGGGCACCACCACGTCGCGGTCGATGCGCGCACCGTTGGCGATCTTGACGTCGGCGCCCACCTTCGCGTGCGCTCCCACGTCGACGCCGTGGCCGACGACGGTGCGGCGGCCGATGTGCACGTTCGCGCCGATGTTGACGCGCTCGCCCACGACGGCGTCGTGGTCGATCCAGCTGCCCGGACCGATCGAGGCGTTCCGCAGCACCTTCGCGCCCGGGTCGACGTATGCCGTGGGGTGCACGTACGCCGTCGCATCCACCTTCGCGCCGGCAGCGACGAGGCCGCGGCCGTTCGCGTGCTTGCGGTACCGCAGGGTGACGCCGTGGTCGTCTTCGAACTCGACATAGGTCTTGCCCATGGTGCCCTCCCTTCACTACGCGGATCTCGGGTGATTCCACGCGTAGCACTGGTACAACACTGCGTCGCGAACGTGCATTCCCGCTGTGCGGCATCCGTGCACCCGCTGAGTGCGCGGTCGGGGGCATCCACCGTTGGGTTCACCGCCGAGCGAGGTTAGGCTGTCCTAAGCTGCAACCCACTCCCCACCGACGCGAGCCCATGACACAGACGCCCCTGCTGCACCTCGACCGCGTGTCCATCCGGCACGACGGCGCCGCGCGTCCCACCCCGGAGCACGTCTCGTTCGACGTCTCGCCGGGCGAGGTCGTGCTGCTGCTGGGGCCGAGCGGATGCGGCAAGTCGACGCTCGCCCTCGCGCTCGACGGGCTCGTGCCGCACGCCGTGCCGGCGACCCTCGAGGGCACGGTGCGCGTGGCGGGGCTCGACACGGCGGAGCATCCGGTGGGCGAGCTCAGCGCGCACGTCGCGATGGTCTTCCAGGACCCCGACGCCCAGGTCGTGACCGGCACGCTGCTCGACGAGGTCTGCTTCGGTCCGGAGAACCAGCTGCTCCCCGCCGACGAGGTGCTCGCCCGCGGCGAGCGGGCGCTGCGTCGCGTGGGGCTCTGGGAGCGCCGCAGCGAGAACCCCGACCGGCTCTCCGGCGGCGGACGGCAGCGCCTCGCGATCGCCTGCGCGCTCGCGATGGCGAGCCCGGTGCTCGTGCTCGACGAGCCGACCGCGAACCTCGACCCGGCGGGCATCGACGAGGTGTACGCCGTGCTGCGCGAGCTCGCCCGCGACGACCGCCACGCGATCGTGCTCGTGGAGCACAACCTCGACCAGGCCATCGACCTGGTCGACCGGGTCGTGGTGCTCGACGGCGCGGGGCACGTCGTGGTCGACGGCCCGGCGCGCACGGTGCTCGCCGGACGCGCCCGGGAGCTGCTCGACCACGGCGTGTGGCTGCCGGTGTCGACCCTCGCCGCGCTGCGCCTCGTCGACGCGGGCGTGGCGATCGACCCGCTGCCGCTCACTCCGACCGAGCTGGCCGCGGCGCTGGACGCGGTGCCCGAGCTGCCCGCGCCGATGACGGATGCCGCGCCGGTGCGCGCCTCCGCACTCGACCCGCGCCCGCAGGTGCGCCTGCGCGCCGGCTCCCCGGGGCCGGCGATCCGCGCCCGCGGGCTCGACGTGCGTCGCGGCGGCAGGCGCGGCCCGGTGGTCGTGCGCGACGTGTCGCTCGACGTCGAACGCGGCGAGTTCCTCGCGATCGTCGGCACGAACGGCGCCGGCAAGACGTCGCTGCTGCAGGCGCTGGCGGGCGTCGTCGTGCCGCCGGCGGGCGCCGTCGACGTGCTCGGCCTCGACCCGGCGCGCACCGACGCGCGCACCCTCGCCCGCAGCATCGGCTTCGTGTTCCAGAACCCCGAGCACCAGTTCCTCGCCCACACGGTCGCAGACGAGCTCGACCACGGCCTGCGCGTGCAGGGCGTGCCAGAGGCGGAGCGGGCGCCTCGGGTCGACGAGATGCTCGCGCGGTTCGGCCTGTCGGACCTCCGCGACCAGCATCCGTTCCTGCTCTCCGGCGGGCAGAAGCGCCGCCTCTCGGTGGGCACCGCGCTCATCGCGGGCGCACCGGTGCTCGCGCTCGACGAGCCGACCTTCGGGCAGGACCGCGAGCGGGCGGCCGAGCTGCTCGGCATGCTCGCCGACCTGAACGCCGCCGGCACGACCGTGATCGTCGTCACCCACGACCTGCAGCTCGTCGCCGACTACGCCACCCGCGTCGCCGTCATGCGCGACGGCCGCGTGATCGGGCACGGACCGACGGGCGACGTGCTCGCGGGGCCCCTCATCGACGAGGCCGGCCTGCGGCACCCCCCGCTCGCTCGGGCGACGCGGGCGCTGACCCGACACCCGGAGTGGCACGGCGTGAGCCGCATCGCCCAGCTCCCGGTGGCGGTACCGGGGGCGACGCGATGAGCGCCACCGCCGCACCGGGCGCGGCCCCGGGCCACGACGACGGCCTCGGCACCGCGACCGCCGGCCGGCGCGGGCGCGGCGAGGGCGTGCGCCTCGACCCGTTCGCGCCGCCGCCGCCCGCACCCCCGTGGCGGTTCCTGCACCACCTGAACCCGCTCGCGAAGGTCGCCGCCCCGCTGCCCGTGATGCTGCTGCTGATCTTCACGCGCGGCATCGCCATTCCGCTCGCGTTCATCGCGCTCGTCGTGCTGCTGCTGCTCGTGGGCGCGCGCCTCGGCGGGCGCCTCGTCGCCGCGCTGCTCGTCGGCCTGCCCGTCGTGATCGCCCTCATGGGTGTGAGCTTCGGGCTCTGGGTGGACGCGTCGCGGGTGGACCAGGCCTCGCCCGCGGCATCCGTCGTGCTGCTCGAGATCGGCGACTGGCGGTTCACGCTCGCCGCCTACCTGGTCGGCCTCGCCACGGCGCTGCGCATCGCGGGCCTGCTCGCGCTCGCACTGCTCTCGGGCCTCACGACCACCGGGCCCGAGCTCGTGCGTGCGATGGTGCAGCAGCTGCGCGTGCCCTACCGCATCGGCTACACGGCGCTCGCGGCCTTCCGGTTCGTGCCGCGGTTCGGGCACGAGCTCGAGGTGATCCGGCAGGCCCATCGGGTGCGCGGCACGGATGCCGGCCGCGGGCCGGTCGCGGCCGTGCGCCGCACGGTCGGCTACGCCGTGCCCCTGCTGGCGAGCGCCATCCGCCACGCCGAGCGCGTCGCCCTTGCCATGGACGCCCGCGCCTTCGGCGCCCACGCGACCCGCACCGAGCGCCACCTCGTGCCGTGGCGCGCCCGCGACACCGTGTTCGTGCTCGCGTTCTGGGCGGTCGCCGTCGCCCTGTACTGGTGGGGCATCTCGTCGGGGCTCGGCACGCTCACGCCGAGCCGATCCGAGATCACCGCCTGAGGCGCACCGCCCGTCCGACCGCCGACCCCGTCCCCGTCCCCGACCCGATTCCCCCGAGGAGACCCATGCGCTTCACGACCCGACTGCTGATGACCTGCGCCGCGATCGGCGCCGCCGGCGGCCTGCTGCTCATCCCGGTGAACAACGCCGCCGCCGCGCTCGCGAAGGTGGTGCCGCTCGCGTACGCCGCCGGCGTCGGCCTCTACCTGCTGCCGTTCGTGATCGCGCTCGCGCTGCTGCGGCGCCCGGGCGTGGGCGTGCTCACCGCGCTCATCGCGGGACTCGTCAACGTGCCGTTCACGCCGTACGGGTTCTCGGCCGTGGTGACGTGCGTCATGATCGGCGTCGCGCTCGAGATCCCGTTCCTGCTCAGCCTGTACCGCTACTGGCGGCCGTGGGTCTTCTACGTCGGGGCGGGCGCGTTCGCCGCGCTCTACTCGACGGTGTCGCTGCGCAGCCTCGGCGTGATCGACTTCGCGCCGGCGGTGCAGGTCGTCTTCGTCGCCCTGCTCGTGGCGAGCGCCGTCGCCGGCACCTGGCTCGGGCGCCTCATCGCCGGCCGACTCGAGCGCACCGGCGTCGTGCGCGGACTCGCGCGGCCCGCGCCGCAGCGCACGCCGGTCGAGGCGTCCGTGGACGCCACCGCCTGACCCGGCCGGACTCGCCCACGCGACACCCCGACGCGAAGAGCCGCCCACCCCCTGCGGGATGGGCGGCTCTCGCGCATGTGCCGTCGGGTCAGCCCGCGGCGGCCGCGGTGTCCTCGATCTCGATGAGGAACACGAGGGTCTGGCCGGAGAGCTCCTGGCCCGCGCCCTCCTCGCCGTACGCGTAGCGCGGCGGGATCGAGACGATCAGCTGCGTGCCGACGGTCTGGCCGACGAGCGCCGCGCCGAAGCCCTCGATGACGCCCGCGGTGCTGAAGCTGATCGGGTCGCCGCCGTAGCTCTGGTCGAAGATCTCGCCCGTGTCCCAGCTGATGCCCTGGTACTGCACGGTGACGGTGTCGCCCCCGGCGACCTCCGCACCGTCGCCCTCCTCGAGCACGGCGACGAGCAGGTCGTCGGACGGGTCGGTGTCGGGCAGCGTGACGGTCGGCAGGCCGGCGTCGTCGAAGGTGACGTCGGGCACGTCCTCGGTCCAGTCCTGCGGCACGGCCGGCTCGATGCGGTCGACCAGGTCGGACACGATGACCACGGTCTCGCCGCCGGCGATGCCGATGTCGGCGTTGCCCTCGTCGCCGAACAGCTCGGCGGCCGGCGCGATGGTCACGGTGCGGGTGCCGACGGGCAGGCAGTCGATGCCGGCGAGGAACGCCGGGAAGATGGTCTCGTCGGCGACGGTGAGCGTGGCCTCCTGCGAGAACGCGAGGTCGCCGGTGGTGCCCGAGAACACGCTGATCTGCGCGGTCACGGCGTCCCCGGCCTCCGTGGCGTCGCCGTCGCCCTCCGTGACGACGGTGCGCTGCAGGTCGTCGGCCTCGAGCGGCACGTCGAACGTGGCGGTCGGCTCCACGCCGAAGTCGCCCGAGACCTCGACCGAGTCGCTCTCGGCGCCGGAGGCGACCTCGAGGCAGGCGCCCGCCTCGGTCGTGGCGTCGGGCTCGTCCGGGGTCGAGGCGCACCCGGCGAGCAGCAGGGCGGATGCGGAGAGCAGTGCGATGGGCGCGGCACGGCGCAGGGTGCGATGCATGGAGGTGCGTCTCGTTTCGTCGTGGGTGTGCGTCCAGTCTGGCCCTTCACGCTTTCAATTGCCTGAATCGGTGCGCCCGGGGTGAGAATGGGCGCATGGGGGAAGTGGCGACGACGCCCGCGTACGCCGATGCGTTCGCCGATGCGGCGGCCGACTTCGGGGTGCTCGGGGCACAGCTGTGGGAGCCGGTCTCGGCCGCGACGATCGCACGGTCGCGGCCGCAGCCGGGCGAGCGCGTGCTCGACGCGTGCTGCGGCGACGGGGCCTCCGCGATCCCGACCGCCGAGCTCGTCGGCGAGGAGGGCCGGGTCGACGCCGTCGATCGCATGCAGGCGATGATCGACCGGCTGCGCGAGCGCGCCGGGTCGGCGCTGCCGCAGCTGCACGCGCACGTGGGCGACGCGCTCGAGTGGTCCGAGGGCGACTACGACCTCGTGCAGTGCGTGCTCGGCGTGTTCTTCTTCGACGACCCGCGCGCCGGGGCGGAGCACCTGGTCGGGCTCGCGCGGCCGGGCGGGCGGGTCGCGTTCACGATCTGGGCGCCCGGCGCGATCGAGCCGCTCGCGGTCGCGCTCGTCGACGCGCTGCGCCCGCTGCGGCCGCAGCTCGACGACGTCGACCCGACCGAGGTCTCGCCCGTCATGCGCTCCGCGTCCAACCCCGGGGCCCTGGCGGTGTGGATGGGGGGCCTGGGCCTCGAGCAGGTGCGCGCGGACGCCGTGCCGCGCACCCTCGAGGTCACGCCCGAGCTCGCCTGGGGCCTCGCCCGCGGCACCGGCATGCGGGCGCTGTTCGGCGACCTCGGTCCCCGGAAGGTCGATGAGGTGCGCACCGCCTACCTCGACCTGCTCGCCGAGCGCGGGATCGACCGACTCGACGCCGGCACCCTCATCGGCGTGGGGCGTCGTCCCCGGTAGTCCTCAGGCCCGGTCGCCGGTGCCGTCGCGGGTCGCCACGGGCCGGCCGGGCGTGTTCGCCCACTGGCTCCATGAGCCGGGGTAGAGGGCGGCGTCGAACCCGGCGATCGCGAGCGCCGCGACCACGTGCGACGCGGTGACGCCCGAGCCGCAGTACGCCGCCACCGGGCGCCCGGGCTCGACCCCGAGCGCCGCATAGCGGTCGCGCAGCGCGGCGGCCGGCAGGAAGCGGCCGTCGGCGTCGAGGTTCCCGGCGGTGGGGGCGGATGCCGCGCCGGGAATGTGTCCCGCCAGCGGATCGACGGGCTCCACCTCACCGCGGTAGCGCTCGGCGGCTCGCGCGTCGAGGAGCACGCCGCCCCGGGGCATCCGCTCGGCCCCGTCGATGTCGACGACCGGCAGGTGACCGAACCGCGCGGTCGCGTCGCCCGGCACGGGTTCGGCCCAGCCGTGCTCCAGTGGCAGCCCGGCCCCGGTCCAGGCGGCGAGGCCGCCGTCGAGCAGGCGCACGTCCGCCACCCCCGCGTGCCGCAGCAGCCACCAGGCGCGCGCGGCGGACTGTCCGCCGAGGTCGTCGTAGGCCACCACCGCCGCACCCGGCCGGATGCCCCAGCGCCGCATCGACGCCGTGAACGCGTCCTCGTCCGGCAGCGGGTGGCGACCGTCGGCGGGCGCATGGTCGGCACGGGCGAGCTCGGTCTCGAGGTCGACGAACACCGCGCCGGGCACGTGGCCCGCGCGGTACGCCGGCCGGCCGTCGGGCTCGGCCAGGCTCCAGCGCACGTCGAGCACCACGGGCGGCGCGGCACCGGCGAGCGCGTCGGCGAGCGACTCGGGCGTGATCAGGACGTCCATGCCCCCATGCTCGCATCCGCGCCGACCCGTCGAGATCGCACGGGCACGCGAGGCCGCACGGGCCGTCGCGACCCCGACGGGCCGTAGCGCATGCGGCTGGCCGAATGCACCGACCCCGCTCCGAGCCCGCCCGGTAGGCTGGATGCCCGCGACCGGGGGGAGGCCAGATGCTCGTCAGCCTCGGGCTCTTCGCGCTCGTGTCGCTGCTGACGCCGTTCGCCACCCGCCTCCTCGGCCGTCGCGTCTTCCCCATCATCGCGATCCTGCCCGCCGCCGTCTTCGCCTGGCTCTGCACGCTCCTGCCCACGGTGGTCGGCGAGGGCGCTGCCGAGGTCGAGCAGCTGCGGTGGATCCCGCAGCTCGGCATCGAGCTCGGCTTCCGGCTCGACGCGCTCTCGATGCTGCTCGCGCTCGTGGTGACCGGCGTGGGCGCAATCGTGCTGCTCTACTGCACCTGGTACTTCCGCGACGACGAGCCGTCGCTCGGGCGGTTCGCCGCGCTCCTGCTGCTGTTCGCCGGCGTCATGTTCGGCCTCGTGACCGCCGACGACGTCTTCGCCCTGTTCATCTTCTGGGAGGCGACGAGCGTGCTCTCGTACCTCCTGATCGGCCACTACACGGGCCGCCGCGAGAGCCGCGGGGCGGCGCTGCAGGCGCTCACGGTCACGACGTTCGGCGGGCTGGTCATGCTCGTCGGCCTGGTGCTGCTCGCCGTCGCGGGCGAGACCACGTCGCTCGCGACGCTCGTCGAGACCCCCGTCACCGGCGCCGCCGCCGAATGGGGCGTCGCGCTGGTGCTGGTCGGCGCGATCTCGAAGAGCGCGCTGGTGCCGTTCCACTTCTGGCTCCCCGCCGCGATGGCGGCGCCGACGCCGGTGAGCGCCTACCTGCACGCGGCGGCCATGGTGAAGGCGGGCGTCTACCTCGTGGCGCGCCTGGCGCCCGCGTACGCCGACCTGTCGGTGTGGCATCCGCTCGTCGTCGGCATCGGCGTGCTCACCATGCTGGTCGGCGGCTGGCGCGCGCTGCGGCAGTACGACCTGAAGCTGCTGCTCGCGTACGGCACGGTCAGCCAGCTCGGCTTCATGATCGTGGTCGTCGGCTTCGGCACGCGCGACGCGGCGCTGGCGGGGGTCGCGCTGCTGCTCGCGCACGCGCTGTTCAAGTCGACGCTGTTCCTCGTCGTGGGCATCGTCGACCACGCGGCCGGAACCCGCGACTGGCGCGAGCTGTCGGGCGTGGGCAGGCGGATGCCCGTGCTCGCGACGTTCGCCGGGCTCGCGGCCGCGTCCATGGCCGGCGTGCCGCCGCTCGTCGGGTTCGTCGCGAAGGAGGGGGTGTTCGAGGCGTTCCTCGAGGGCGCCGCCGCGGGCGAGGCGTGGGCGTGGCTCGCGCTCGTCGGGGTGCTCGTCGGCTCGATCCTCACGGTCGCCTACACGGTGCGGTTCTTCTGGGGCGCGTTCTGGCGCCGACCCGGGAAGCCCGACACGCCCCTGCACGCGGAGGGCGCGGGCATCGTCGCCTCCCCCGTCGTGCTGGCGACCGCGAGCGTGGTCGCCGCGTTCGCGATCGGGTGGATCGAGCCGCTGCTCACGGGGTACGCCGACGAGCTGCCCGGGCCGCAGGAGTACCACCTCGCGATCTGGCACGGCTTCGGGCCGCCGCTGGCGATCTCGGCGCTGGTGTTCGGCGTCGGCGCCCTGCTGGTCTGGCTGCGACGCCCCGTCGCGCGGTTCCAGGCCGCGACCCCCGAATGGTTCGACGCGTCGCGCGAGTACCTGTCGATCGTGCGCGGCACCGATCGCTTCGCGGCGGGCGTCACCCTGTTCATCCAGCGCCGCGGGCTGCCCGGGTACGTCGGCGTCATCGTCATGGTGCTCGTGCTCGGCCTCGGCACCGGGATGCTGCTGAACGGCTCGTGGCCCGACCAGTGGCGCGCCTGGGACTTCCCCGCCCAGCCGTTCATCGCGGGCGTGATGGCGGTCGCCGCGATCGCCGCCGCGGTCGCGAGCCACCGGGTGACCGCGATCCTGCTCGTCGGCGTCACCGGGTACGGCCTCGTGATGCTCTTCGGCATGTCGGGGGCGCCCGACCTCGCGCTCACCCAGGCGCTCGTCGAGTCGCTCACCCTGGTGGCGTTCGTGCTCGTGCTGCGCCGGCTGCCGAAGCAGATCGCGCAGCACAACCCGCCCGTGCGGCGACGCTTCCGCGCGATCATCGGGGTGCTCGCGGGCGCGACCATGGGGGCGGTCGGCCTCATCGCGCTCGGCGCGCGCATCGAGCCGTCGATCTCGGGCGGCCTGCCCGAGCTCGCCCTCGAGGCGCACGGGAAGAACATCGTGAACGTCATGCTCGTCGACATCCGCGCGTGGGACACCCTCGGCGAGATCTCGGTGCTCGTCGCGGTCGCCACCGGCGTCGCGAGCCTCATCTTCGTCACCGGGCGCACGGGCGCCGCGCCCCGGCTGGACTCGTCGGCGGGCCGTCGCGAGCGCGTGCGGCCCGTCGTCGAGCCCGAGCATGCGGAGCCCGACCCCGACGGCCGGCCGACGAACCGCCAGGCCTGGCTGCTGGCCGGGCGCACGCTCGCACCGGGCAACCGCTCGATCCTCATCGAGGTGCTCGTGCGGCTGCTCTTCCACCCGGCGATCGTCGTGTCGGTGTACCTGCTGTTCGCGGGCCACAACGCCCCCGGCGGCGGCTTCGCCGGCGGGCTGCTCGCGGGCCTCGCGCTCGTCGCGCGCTACCTCGCCGCGGGCCGCTACGAGCTCGGCGAGGCCGTGCCGGTCGACGCGGGCAAGCTGCTCGGATTCGGCCTGCTGCTCGCGGCCGGCACGGCGACCGCGCCCCTGCTGTTCGGCTCGACCGTGTTCGAGTCGACCTGGTTCGAGTGGCACGTGCCCGTGCTCGGCGAGATCTCCTTCGGCACCTCGACGTTGTTCGACATCGGCGTCTACCTCGTGGTGGTGGCGCTCGTGCTCGACATCCTGCGCTCGCTCGGCGCGGAGGTCGACCGCCATCGCGAGGAGGGCATGGACTCCGCCGCCGGGCCCACCGAGCCGGAGACGGGCCCCGTCGCCGTGGGCTCGACCACCACGATCGACGACGAGGAGGGTGCCCCGATGGGCGCACCCGCCACCCGCGGGGAGGACGGCCGATGACCGCATCCCTCACCCTCGTCGTGCTCGTCGCCGTCATGTTCGGCGCCGGCATCTACGTGATGCTCGAGCGCAGCCTCACGCGCGTGCTCATCGGGTTCCTCCTCGTCGGCAACGCCGTGAACCTGCTGATGTACCTGATGAGCGGCGCACCGGGCCTCGCGCCGGTGCTCGACGACGGCGTCGACCCCGAGGCGATCAGCGACCCGCTGCCGCAGGTGTTCATGCTCACCGCGATCGTCATCAACCTCGGCATCACGGCGTTCATGCTCGCCCTCATCTACCGGTCGTGGTGGCTGGCGCAGCTCGGCGACCGCGGCGACCTGGTCGACGACGAGCAGGACGAGGTCGCCTCGAGCGAGGGCGCCGCCGACGTGGCGCGCAGCTCACTGCTCGACGACACCGCGATCATGCGGATCCTCGACGAGAGCGACGAGGAGTTCGAGGAGCGTCGCGCCCGGGCATCCGACCGCTCGCCCTCCGGCCGCCGCTCCGACCGGGGAGGTGACGACCGATGACCGCCCTCGTGCCCCTCGTCGTGCTGCTGCCGCTGCTCGGCGCGGCCGCGACCCTCGTGCTCGGCCGGCGCCGGCGACTGCAGCTCTGGCTGAGCGTCTCCGTGCTCGCCGCCGTCGCGATCATCGCGACCGTGCTGCTGGTGGCGGTCGACCGCACCCGCGGACTCGTCGTGTACATCGGCGACTGGGACGCGCCCTTCGGCATCACCCTCGTCGTCGACCGGCTCTCGGCGATCATGCTCATCATCTCGGCGCTCATGCTGCTCGGCGTGCTCGTCTACTCCGTCGGGCAGGGCGTCGCCGACCGGCACCGCGAGACGCCGGTCTCGATCTTCTACCCGACGTACCTGATCCTCGCGGCGGGCATCTGCAACGCGTTCATCGCGGGCGACCTGTTCAACCTCTACGTGGGCTTCGAGATCCTGCTGTCGGCGAGCTACGTGCTGCTGACGCTGGGCGGCACCGGCGAGCGCATCCGCGCGGGCGTGACCTACATCGTGGTGAGCCTCGTCTCGTCGCTGTTCTTCCTCAGCGCGATCGCGCTGATCTACGGCGCGACCGGCACCGCGAACCTCGCCCAGCTGTCGGTGCGCATCGCCGACCTGCCGCAGGACATCCAGCTGCTGCTGCACCTCGCGCTGATCATCGCGTTCGGCATCAAGGCCGCGGTCTTCCCGCTCTCGTTCTGGCTGCCCGACTCGTACCCGACCGCGCCCGCACCGGTCACCGCCGTGTTCGCTGGCCTGCTCACGAAGGTCGGCGTCTACGCGCTCATCCGCTCGGAGATGACGATCTTCGCCGAGAACGACCTGACGACGATGTACCTCGTGCTCGGCGGGCTGACGATGCTCGTCGGCATCCTCGGCGCACTCGCCCAGGCCGACATCAAGCGGCTGCTGTCGTTCACGCTCGTCTCCCACATCGGCTACATGCTCATGGGCATCGGCCTCGCGACCGAGCTCGGCATCGCCGCGACCATCTACTACGTGGTGCACCACATCACGGTGCAGACCGCGCTGTTCCTCACGACCGGGCTCATCGAGCGGGTCGGCGGGGCGACCTCGGTCAGCCGGCTCGCCGGCCTGCTCGCGGCATCGCCGTTCGTGGCGATCCTGTTCTTCATCCCTGCGCTGAACCTCGGCGGCATCCCGCCGTTCTCCGGCTTCATCGGCAAGGTCGGCCTGTTCCTCGCGGGCGGGGAGCTGGCGGCGGATGCATCCGGGCCGGCGCCCTGGCTCATCTGGACCGTGATCGGCGCCGGGGCGCTCACCTCCCTGCTGACGCTGTACGCGCTCTCCCGGTTCTGGAACCTCGGGTTCTGGCGCGGGCGCGACGAGCTCGAGGGCTACGAGTCGTTCCTCGTCGAGTCGATGCAGGAGGCGCCCGAGGGGGCGACCGTCACCGAGACGCGCACCGCGCCGACCCTGATGCTCGCCGCGACCGTCGGCCTCGTGCTCGTGACGCTGCTGCTCACGGTGCTCGCCGGCCCCCTGTTCGAGCTCACCGGCCGCGCCGCCGCGAACCTGCTCGACCCATCGATCTACGTGAACCTGGTCTTCCCCGGGGGCATCCGATGAGCCCCTCGCGCGACATCTCGCCCTGGCGCTCGCTCTGGCGCCAGCTGCCGCTGCTGGTGCTGCTGATCGCCCTGTGGCTGTTCCTCTGGGACGAGGTGACGGTCATGTCGGTCGTGACCGGCGTCGTGCTGGCCGTGCTCGTGACCCGCGTGCTCTACCTGCCGCCCGTGCTGCTGTCGGGCCGGTTCAACCCGTGGCGCGGGCTGCTGCTCGGCCTGCGCATGATCGTCGACGTCGTCACCGCGTCGATCGAGGTCGCCTTCGCGGCGGTGAACCCGCGCTACCGGCCCGTGAACGCGATCATCGCGGTGCAGCTGCACACGCACTCCGACCTGGTGATGACGCTCACCGCGGAGGCCATCACGGTCGTGCCGGGCACCGTCGTCGTCGACGTCGACCGGGAACGGGCCGTGCTCTACCTGCATGCGCTCGGCACCCGCACCGAGGTCGACGTCGAGCGCACCCGCCGCCACGTGCTCGGCACCGAGGAGCGCATCGTGCTCGCCGTCGGCACGCACGAGGAGGCCGAGTCGGTGCGTGCGGAGCGACGGGCGAGGCGGATGCAGCGGGGCGGCGGCGCCCACGGCGGCGCGCCCGACGGGCTCACCGGGCTGTCGAGCGACGCGGTGTCGCGGTCGGACCTCGCCCGGCGCGACGGCGAGCACCACCCGGACCCGGGGGAGGAGGACCGATGAGCATCCTGACCCTGGCGGTGATCGTCCTCGCCGCCGTCATGTTCGGCATCGGCGCGATCTGCGCGGTGTGGCGGATCATCCGCGGGCCGTCGATCCTCGACCGTGCCCTCGCCGCCGACGTGCTGCTGGCGATCTCGATGTGCGCGCTCGGCGCCGAGATGGCCGTGAACCGCCACACCGACACGCTCGTGGTGCTGCTCGTGCTGGCGATGTTCGCCGTGCTCGGGTCGATCGCCATCGCGCGGTTCATGGCGAAGGAGGACGACTCGTGACCGCCGCATCCGCCGCATTCGCCGCCCTGCTCCTGCCCGCCGAGGCGATGCCGCTGCTGCCCGAGGACTTCTCGGTGCGCGATGCCATCGTCGGCGCGCTGATCGTGCTCGGCGCCTTCCTCTCCCTCGCTGCGGGCGTCGGCATCGTGCGGTTCCCCGACGTGCTCTCGCGGCTGCACGCCGGCACGAAGCCGCAGGTGCTCGGCCTCGTCGCGGTGCTCACGGCGATCCTGCTCGAGGTGCCGAGCTGGGGCGTGCTCACGACGATCGTGCTGATCCTCACGTTCCAGCTGCTGACCCAGCCGATGACGGCCCACATGCTCGGCCGCGCCGCCTACCGCACCGACCACGTGCGGCGCGACCTGCTCATCGACGACGAGCTGGCCGAGGACATCGCGCGGCGCGAGCGCGAGCGGGAACGTGCCGGCGACGACCGCGGCGACGCCTGACGCCTGCCACCTGCCGCCTGGCCGCCCTGTCGCCTGCCCGCGAGGGGCCCAACGGCCCACTGACAGCCACTCCGCCCGGGAGTACCGTGAGGGGCATCCACGCTCCGAGGGGGGAGACGCGATGGGCACCCATGTCAACGTCGACAACTTCGCGGTCGCCGAGACCGCGCGCATGTTCCACGACCTGCAGCGCGACGCCGGTGGCGTCAACCGGCTGCTGCACCATCGGGAGCCCGCGCCGATCGACCAGCAGACCGTGATCCGGATGAATCGCGACACGCTCTACAGCTTCGCGATCGTCGACGTCTCGGCCGGTGCGACGCTGACGCTCCCCGACGCGGGCGGTCGCTACGTCTCGGCGATGGTCGTGAACGAGGGGCACTACATCCCGGTCGTGTTCCACGGCGCGGGTTCGCACCACATCGACGCCGAGGTCGCCGGCTCGCCGCACTGCTTCGTCGCGCTGCGGATCCTGGTCGACCCGAACGACCCCGACGACGTCGCCGCGGTCGCGGCGCTGCAGGACGGGGTCGCGCTCGAGGCGGCATCCGACGCGCCCTTCCCCGACCCGGACTTCGACACCGCGTCGCTCGATGCGACGCGGAACGCGCTGCTGCAGCTCGCGGCCGGCATCGGCGGGTTCGAGCGCACGTTCGGCCGCCCCGACGAGGTCGACCCCGTGCGGCACCTCATCGGCACCGCGGCCGGATGGGGCGGGCTGCCGTCGACGGAGGCGTCGTACGTCGGCGTCACGCCCGATGAGGGCACCGGCACGTTCGCCCTGCGCATGGCCGACGTGCCGGTCGACGCGTTCTGGTCGATCTCGGTGTACGACGCGAAGGGGTTCTTCGAGCCGAACGCGAGCGGCCGGTACACGGTGAACAGCGTCACCGGCGTGCCCGACGACGACGGCGCGATCACGGTGCACTTCGTGCCCGACGACGCGGTGCGCGACCTGCCGAACGCGATCCCGACGCCCGAGGGGTGGAACTTCATCGTGCGCCTGTACCAGCCGCGTCCGGAGTACTTCGCGGGCGCCTGGACCGTGCCCGACCTGACGCCCGTGCTGCGCTGATTCGCCCGGCCGCGGGCGCGCGTGTCGGCCGGGTGCGAGAGGGTGGAGGGGTGACGACCGCCACCACGACCCGCGACGCCGCCCGCGACATCCTGCGCACCCTCGTCGGGCGCGACGACGCCGACTTCCACGACGGCCAGTTCGAGGCGATCTCGACCCTGGTCGACGACCGCCGGCGCGCGCTCGTCGTGCAGCGCACGGGGTGGGGCAAGTCGGCCGTGTACTTCGTGGCGACCCTGCTGCGCCGTCGCCAGGGCGCAGGTCCCACGGTGCTGGTCTCCCCGCTGCTCGCCCTCATGCGCGACCAGATCGCCGCCGCCGAACGGGCGGGGGTGCGGGCCGTCGCGATCAACTCGACCAACGCGCACGAATGGGGCGACGTGCTCGCGGCCCTCGACCGCGACGAGGTCGACGTGCTGCTGGTCTCCCCCGAGCGGCTGAACAACCCGTCGTTCCGCGACGAGCGCCTGCCGGTGCTCGTGCGCCGCATGGGCATGCTCGTCGTCGACGAGGCGCACTGCATCAGCGACTGGGGCCACGACTTCCGGCCCGACTACCGGCGTCTCGCCGAGCTCATCGCGCAGCTGCCCGACGACGTGCCCGTGCTCGCGACCACGGCGACCGCGAACAGCCGGGTGGTGACCGATGTCGCGGAGCAGCTGGAGCACGCCGCCGACGGGCGCTCGGTGGAGGTCGTGACGATCCGCGGGCCGCTGGCGCGGGCATCCTTGCGCCTCGGGGTGCTGCGGCTGCCCGAAGCGCGCGGCCGGCTGGGCTGGCTGCTCAGCCACCTCGACGACCTGCCCGGCTCGGGCATCGTCTACGCCCTCACGGTGAGCGCCGCGAACGACACGGCACGGATGCTGCGCGACGCCGGGCACGAGGTGCGCGCCTACACGGGGCAGACGGACCCGGCCGAGCGCGAGGAGTCGGAGCGGCTGCTGAAGGAGAACCGGGTCAAGGCGCTCGTCGCGACCTCGGCGCTCGGCATGGGCTTCGACAAGCCCGACCTGGGGTTCGTCGTGCACCTGGGCGCGCCGTCGTCGCCGGTGGCGTACTACCAGCAGGTGGGCCGCGCCGGCCGCGCGACCGACAACGCCGACGTGCTGCTGCTGCCCGGCCACGAGGACCCCGACATCTGGCACCACTTCGCCACCGCGTCGATGCCGACCGAGGAGCGCGCGTCGCGGGTCATCGCGGCGCTCTCCCCCGACGAGCCGCTGTCGACGCCGGCGCTCGAGTCGATCGTCGACATCCGCCGCTCGCCGCTCGAGCTGCTGCTGAAGGTGCTCGACGTCGACGGCGCGGTGCGGCGCGTGCGCGGCGGCTGGGTGTCGACCGGGCAGCCGTGGGTGTACGACGCCGACCGGTACGACCGCATTGCCGCCGAGCGCCGCGCCGAGCAGCAGCACATGATCGACTACGAGCGCACCGACGGCTGCCGCATGGAGTTCCTGCAACGCGCGCTCGACGACGACACCGCGGCGCCCTGCGGGCGGTGCGACACCTGCACGTCACCGTGGTTCCCGACCGACATCGACGACTCTGCCGCCGACACGGCCGCGGCCTCGCTCGACCGCGTGGGCGTGCCGATCGAGCCGCGCGCGCAGTGGCCGACCGGCGCCGACCGCCTGGGCGTACCGGTGAAGGGCCGCATCGCGCCCGACGAGCGCATGGCGGAGGGCCGCGCCCTGGCCCGCCTCACCGACCTCGGCTGGGGCGGTCCGCTGCGCGAGGTCTTCGCCGAGTCGGCGGCGGATGCCCCGGTGTCGGGCGCCCTGCGCGACGCGGTCGTGCGCGTGCTCGCCGACTGGCCGTGGGCGGAGCGCCCGGTCGCGGTCGTGTCGATGCCCGCCCGCCGCCGGCCGCTGCTCGTCGAGTCGCTCGCGCGCGGCCTGGCCGAGGTCGGCCGGCTCCCCTACCTCGGCGCGCTCGGGCTGGTCGACGGCGGCCCGACCGGCGATGCCGGCGGCAACAGCGCGTACCGGCTGGCGGGCGTGTGGGGGCGCTTCGAGGCATCCGCCCTCGACCTGCCCGACGGGCCCGTGCTGCTGGTCGACGACCTCGCCGACAGCCGCTGGACCCTGACCGTGGCCGCGCGGGAGCTGCGGCGCGCCGGGGCGGGCGCCGTGCTGCCGTTCGCGCTGGCACTGCGCGGGTAGCCCTGCGCTCCTCCGCGGGGGGCTCGCTCAGGCGGCGCCGCGCACACGGTCGGTGCGGGCGAGGAACGTGGCCGTGACGATGCTCAGGAGGCAGAGCATGGCGGCGCCCACGGTGATGAGCACGTCGCCCTGCACGGCGCCGATGAACGTGTCGATGCCCTGGACGATCACCGTGACGACCGCGAGCGCGAGCAGCGCCGCGTCGGCCGGGAAGAGCGGGACGACGAGCGCGACGACCAGGATGGCGATGCTGCGCGACGCGAGGAAGAGCGCGGTCGCGTCCTCGAGGCCGCCCGCGATCACCAGGTCCACCGAGCCCCAGGTGCTGATCGCCGAGCTGAGCAGGATGACCGCGAAGCAGATCCAGTAGGCGGCGCCGCGCTTCGGCACGGGGCGGGCTGCGGGTGTGGCGCCGGTGCTCGTCATGCCCCCCACACTGGCCGTGCCGTCGCGGGGAGGTCAAGGGCGGTCGGGAATGCGGAGCATCCGTCGTGTGCTTGTCTTCTGGTGTGAAGCACATCGGATTCCTCTCGTTCGGACACTGGCAGCCCTCGCCGCAGTCGGCCACGCGCTCGGGCGGCGACGCCCTGCTGCAGTCGATCGACCTCGCGGTCGCGGCGGAGGAGCTCGGCGCCGACGGCGCGTACTTCCGCGTGCACCACTTCGCCCGGCAGCTCGCGAGCCCGTTCCCGCTGCTCGCGGCGATCGGCGCGCGCACGAGCCGCATCGAGATCGGCACGGGCGTGATCGACATGCGCTACGAGAACCCGCTCTACATGGCCGAGGACGCCGGCGCGGCCGACCTCATCTCGGGCGGGCGGCTGCAGCTCGGCGTGAGCCGCGGGTCGCCCGAGCAGGTCATCGACGGGTACCGCTACTTCGGCTACGAGGCGCCCGAGGGCAAGACGATGTCCGACGTGGCGCGCGAGCAGACCGAGGTGTTCCTCAAGGTCATCGAGGGTGCGCGCTTCGCCGAGCCCAACCCCCGGCCGATGTTCGCCAACCCGTACCCGGGCCCGCTGCCGATCGAGCCGCAGTCGCCCGGGCTGCGCGACCGCATCTGGTGGG
Source organism: Agromyces sp. SYSU T00194 (assembly GCF_040496035.1). Taxonomy (NCBI): domain Bacteria; kingdom Bacillati; phylum Actinomycetota; class Actinomycetes; order Micrococcales; family Microbacteriaceae; genus Agromyces; species Agromyces chitinivorans. Next base: position 735,549 of record NZ_JBEPJZ010000001.1, read on the forward strand.
GCGCCGGGTCGGATGCCACGGCCGTCTGGGCCGCCGAGCGCGGCATGCACCTCATGAGCTCGACGCTCAAGGAGGACGAGTCGGGCGAGCCGCTGCACGTGCAGCAGCGGAAGCAGATCGAGAAGTACCGGGCTGCATGGACCGAGGCGGGCCACGAGCGCGAGCCGCGCGTCTCGGTGAGCCGGTCGATCTTCCCGATCGTCGACGACCGCGACCGCGCCTACTTCGTGGGCGGCGGCGAGACGAGCGACCAGTTCGGCGCGATCGACGGCTACCGCGCGGTGTTCGGGCGCAGCTACTCCGACGAGCCCGACCGGCTGATCGAGCAGCTGCGCGCCGACGAGGCGATCGCGGCGGCCGACACGCTGCTGCTCACCGTGCCGACCCAGCTCGGCGTCGACTACAACGCGCACGTGCTCGAGTCGGTGCTGACGCACGTCGCGCCGGCGCTCGGCTGGCGCTGACCGTCGTTGGAGGTCGCTTTTCAGGAAGCGCCCTCCTGCGGTGGCGCGAATCGGCGCAGCGGGAACGTGCTCCGGCCGGATTCGGCCGCCGAGCAGCCGGATGCGCACATCTCGTGCGTGGTGGTCGCGCCACCTCCTGAGAAGTGACCGTTCTCGCGTTCGGGCGGGGCGGGTCTGCCATGGTGTGGGGATGGAGATCCGGCCGTTCCGCCCCGACGACACCGAGGCGGTCGCCTTCTACGAGCGCCTCGGCTACCGCGTCGACGACACGATCGACCTCGGCAAGCGCCTCATCGACGACTGACCCGCCCCGCTGGGTCCTCGCTTTTCAGGAGCCCTCGGCGGGCGGCGGGCGGCGGCGAGATCGTGCGCGACTGTCGTGTGATCCGGACGGAACTGCACGGGTACCGGCCCGGTCCGCACGATCCGTGCGCGGCCGCCGGGCCGGTTCCTGAGAAGCGACCACCCTACCCGGGGGGGAGGGAAGTGGCGCCGGCTACCCCGCGTAGGGCGAGTACGGCCAGGTGATCTCCGCGAGCTTGGCCTGCCCTGCGACGCTCGGATGGAAGTAGTCGAACGTCGAGATGTGCGACGACGTGAACTCGAAGTCCGCGACCCGGTAGTCATCGAACGAGCAGTTCTCGAGCGCCGCGCAGATCACTGCGAGCTCGCCGTTGAACGCGTCGACGCGCGCCTGCACGGTATCGCGCCGCTCCTCGCTCGCGGTCGTCGTGCTGGTCGGGTTCTCGAGCATCGACTGGCACACGTCGCCGATGGACCAGATGAAGCGGGCCCACCCGTTGTCCTTGCTGAGCGCCCACATGCGCTTCAGGTTCGGGATGCTCGTGAGCAGGATCTCCGCATCGGGACGTGCATCGGCGAACGTTCCGAGGGCACCGGCGACGCTCGACGAGAACGCGCCGACCGACGTCATCTCCCCGACGGTGCCGGTGCAGGCGTCATTCGCACCGATCTGCACCGTGAGGTAGTCGGCCCCCTGGCTGATCGCGGCGTTCACCTGCGGTGCGAGGTCTGCGGCCTGCGCGCCGACCACGGCGTCGTTGTAGGTCACCAGCCCGGATGCCCCGGCGGCGACCAGTCGGGTCGCGTGCGACTGCACCGTGGACGACGATCCGGTCGACCAGCTGTACTGGGGGAACGAGCCGCTGCCGTCGGCGTCGTAGGCGACGGTGATCGAGTCGCCGACGCCGGCCATGATCGCCGGGAGGGCGGACGGGTCGGGTGTGGGCGGCGGGTCGGTGGGGTCGGGCGGCGGGGTCGTCTCGGTGGGAGGAGGCGTGGTCTCCGTCGGCGGAGGCGTCGTCTCGGTGGGAGGAGGCGTGGTCTCGGTGGGCGGCGGGGTCGTCTCCGTCGGCGGAGGCGTGGTCTCCGTGGCGGTCGGGGTGGGCTTGTTCTTGCCCTTGCCGCCTCCCTTCCCCTCGGGCGGGGCGCCGAGCGCGGGGCTGGCGATCAGACCGATCGCGATGACGGTCGAGATGACGATGGCGACGGCGGCGGGGGCACCGGCTGGACGATGGCGGGACATCGGTCCTCCATTGGACGAGTGCGATCGAGCGACCCGGGGCGACCCCGGAGTGTGGTGCGTCGACTGCGTCAGATCGGCAACTCGTGTCGGTCACCCGCAGGGACCCGCGACAAGCGAACCCACGCCGCACGTTAGTCCTGCGCACGCGAGTGCGGCAACACCCCAGTTCACGGGTGAGCCCTCCGGTGGGGCCGACTGCCGCGCGTGCGCGGCCCCGACGAGCGGGGCGAGCCCGGTGATCCGCTGGGTGTCGAGCGCGGGCGCGCGTCGGCGAAGTCGCCGGAGCGCGCGGCCGGCCCCTGAGACCGGCCGCACGCGAGCCGGAACTACTCGGCGGGCGGTGCGTCCTCGTCGGCGGCGGCGAGCGTGAACTCGTCGCCGCGCTCGAACTCGTCGAACTCCGCCTCGATCTCGGCGCGGCCGAGCAGCTCGGTCATGCGACGGTGGCGCCCGCGCGGAATGAGCGTGACCACGACTCCACGCTTGCCGGCACGGCCGGTGCGGCCCGAGCGGTGCAGGTAGGTCTTGTACTCGTCCGGGGCATCCGCCTGGATCACCAGGTCGATGTCGTCGACGTGGATGCCGCGGGCCGCGACGTCGGTCGCGACCAGCACGTCGACCTTGCCGCTCGTGAGCTGCTGCAGGTTGCGCGTGCGGCGGGCCTGGTTGAGGTCGCCGTGCAGCGCGACGGCGAACACGCCGCGGTCCTCGAGATGCTCGACGAGATCCTCGGCGAACGCGCGGGTGCGCGAGAAGACGAGCGTCTTGCCCCGGTGGCGGGCCAGCTGGGCGACGATGTCGCGCTTCTGGTCGTTGCGGATCACGAGCACGCGGTGCTCGATGGTGCCCGACGCCTGGGTTTCCCCCGCGACCTCGTGCACCGCGGGGTCGACGAGGAACTCGCCGACGAGCGCGGCGACGCCCGTGTCGAGGGTCGCCGAGAAGAGCAGCTTCTGGCCGCCCGCACGGGTGCGGCGGATGATGCGCTGCACCGGCTCGAGGAACCCGAGGTCGCACATGTGGTCGGCCTCGTCGAGCACGGTGATCTCGACCTCGCTCAGGTCGAGGCGGCGTTGCTCGACGAGGTCCTCGATGCGACCCGGGGTGCCGATCACGATGTCGACGCCGCGCTGCAGCGCACCGACCTGGCGCCCCTGCGGCACGCCGCCGTAGATCTGCGTGGTGAACAGGCCCACGCTCTGCGCGATCGGCTGCACGGTGCGGTCGATCTGCAGTGCGAGCTCGCGGGTGGGCGCGAGGATCAGGGCGCGCGGTGCACGGCCGAGCTTGCGCTTCTCGCCGGTCTTGCCCGAGCTCGCCCACATCTGCATGAGGCGCTCCACGGTCGGGGCGCCGAAGGCGATCGTCTTGCCGGAGCCGGTGCGGCCCCGGCCGAGCACGTCGCGGCCCTCCAGCACGACCGGGATCGTCGCTGCCTGGATGGGGAACGGATGCTCCGCGCCGAGGTCGCCCAGGGCGCGCACGATGTTGCCGCCGAGGCCGAGGTCGGCGAACGTCACGCCCTCGACGGCCTCCGCCGAGATCGCCTCGGCCTCGAGGCGCTCGAGCACGACGTCGTCCTCGGGCGTGTACGCGGCGCGGTCGTCCTTCGCGGGGAAGTACGTCGACGGGCGGCGCTCGGACTCGCGGAAGCCCGGGCGGTCGGCGCCGCGGGAGCCGCCGCGCTGGTCGCGGTCGTCACGGCGGGGGGCGCGGTCGTCCCGGCGCGGGGCGCGGTCGTCCCGGCGCGGGGCGCGGTCGTCCCGGCGCGGGGCGCGGACGTCCCGGTCGTATCCGCGGTCACGGCGGTCGTCGCGGTCGTACCCGCGTCCGGCGACCCGACGGTCGTCGTGGTCCCGGCGGGGACGCTCGCCCCGATCGCGGTCGCGACGGCGGGCATCGTCGTGGTCGTAGCCGCGGCCGGCGACGCGCCTGCTGCGGTCGTCGCCGTCGCTCCGGCGTGCGCCGCTGCGCAGGTCGCGGTCGTCACGACGCGGACGCTCGTCACGGTCGTACCGGCGGCCGCCGTCGCGGCGGTCGCGGTCGTCGCGGCGCGTGCGGTCGTAGCCACGCGAGCCGCCACGCGAGTCGCGGTCGTCGCGACGGGGGCGGTCGTCGCGGTCGTAGCCGCGTCCGCCATCGCGTCGGTCGCGGTCGTCACGACGCGGACGGTCGTCACGGTCGCGGCGCTGCGCGCGCTCGTCGCGCGACGCACTCGAACGGTGCGCCGACCGACCGGTCGCCTCGCGCTCCTCGCGACTCCAGCGCTGCTTGGGCTCGGCCGCCTCCTCGGGGCGGTAGCCGCGGTGGCCCGGGCTGCGCGAGCCGGGCTTGCGGCCGGCCGAGGCATCCGGTCGACCGTTCTTCGTGCGCGAGGTCTTCGCGTACGCGGGGTCGAAGTTGCGGGCCGGTCGTCCGCCGGCGGGCTTCTTGTTCTTGGGCATGGCGATGCTTCCTGGGTTGTACTCGTGTACATGCGGAAGCCGCCGAGCGGGCGCGCGTCGGCTTCAGAACCCGGGCTGTCCTCGACCGGGGCCGTCACATACGGTGATGCACCCCACCACCTCGGTGGGGTTCCGGCCCACGGGACTCACAAACCCATCCGCGCGACGTGCGCGGTGTCCCAGACCGACGCCGCAATGCTAGCGCCCCCGGCTGGGAGGATGCCGCATCGCGGTCGCCGCGAGCGCGCCCGAGTGCGGGCGGTCGGATGCCCCGGCGCGACACGCCGTGCGGAGTCTCGTCGCGCGGCGTGTCGCCCGCGGCATCCGACCGCCATTCACCCGCGGTCCGCCCGGCGGCCGCTCACGCCTGCTCGCCCAGGTCGAACACCACGGTCTCCCAGTCGTCTGCGGACTCGAGGACGACTCCGCCGTCGACGATCGCCAGGGGCACCTCCGCCCCGTCGACGATGCGGGACGCGGCACGCGCTCCGGGAGGCGCGCTCAGCCGCAGCCCGGCGATGGACGCGACGTCCTCGATCGCCGCCGGTTGGGGTGCGCCGTGCACGTCGAGCGAGACCACCGGGTGCCCCGTGACCAGGTGCGCCACGAGTCGACCCGGCAGCTCGGAGAGCACCACCTCGGTGCCCGCCGCGCCCGGCGCAGGGAGCACCGGCACCGGGCGGGGAGCTGCCCGCTCGACCAGGTCGGCGAGGAGGCGACCGTAGGCGCCGTTTCCCAGGCGCGCGAGGTTGTTGCCCAGGCGCGCGGCCGACACGATCACGCGTCCGGCGCCGAACTCGCGCTCCACGATGACGGGCTCGCCACTGTCGGCCCCGGGCGCCGGCTGGTTGTTGTGCCAGAACGAGCGGTCGTCGGTCTCGAGCACCGGGTCGACCCGCGTGGCCAGTACGCGCACGTCGTCGGCGCACACCTCCAGCCGGGGCATCCGCCCGTAGTGCGGCACGGGCCACGCCCCGAGCGGCTCGGTCGGCCGCAGGTACGGGTACGTGTATTCGCCCAGGCCGTCGAACCGCACCCCGAGCAGGTCGGTCAGCGCGGGCGGGGCCGCCGTCTCGACGCCCCGCGCATCGCGCACGCCGGCCGGTCCCGTCACGACCAGTCCGCCGCCGGCGGCGACGAAGGCGCGCACCGCCGCGATCTCGGCATCGTCGAGGCAGAGCGCATCGGGCAGCACCAGCACCGCGTACTCGTCGAGGGTGGCGATCGACGAGGGGCGCTCGTCGAGGAACGCGACCGGCAGGTGCGCGCTCCGGAGCGCGCGGTAGGTGCCCGTGAGGGCTGCGACGAGGTCGGACGGCGCCGACCGCGGCTCGCTCTGCGGGAACTGCGCGGACTGCTCGCCGTTGGTCGGGTTCTCCGGGGCGCCGAGCAGCGACTCGAGCTCCCGCGCGCGCTGGCTCGCGTAGAGCGCCGCGTGGCGCACGGGCGTGCCTCCGAGCCACGGCTCGCGCTCGGCGATGCGCCCGAAGACGGGCTCCAGCCGGCGGTACACCTCGGGCTCGATCGCGCCCGTCGCGTACGGCTGGTCGTCCACCGACACGGCGACGCCGTGGGCTGCCGCCGCGAACGACTCGAACCGGAGTTGGGCGGTCGAGCGCAGCGTGAAGTCCCACGTGTGCACGAACCGGCTGACCAGCACCTCGGCGGGTCGCTCCTGCACCCCGGCGCGGATGTACGCGGCGGCGTAGCTGGGGAACCCGAGGCCGTGCCAGTCGGTGTACCCCTCGCTCGAGCCGATGTCGGCGGCGGCCAGGTGATCGGTCGTCAGCCCCGTGACCGCGTCCACGAACGTGGTGGCGTAGTAGTTCGGGATCAGCGCGGCCTCGGGACGTGCGGCCTTCAGCACGGCCCGCTGCTCGTCGAGGTAGTCGCCCAGCACGCCCTGCCAGAAGTGGATGAGGTCCAGCCACCCGTCGTCGTCGCGATCGGCGGGCATGTCGCGACCGTACTGCCCACGGAACGCGGAGCGACAGCGCTCGCAGACGCAGGGGCCCGCGGTGAGGATGTCGCTCCACAGCCCGTCGATCGGGTAGCGCTCGGCGATCTCGCGCACCTGGTCGAGCGCCCGCTGCCGGTACCCGCTCAGCAGGCAGAGAGAGGGCCAGCGCCCGGTGCTGCCACGGCTCGGCAGCGGTTCGAGCGCCCATTCGGGGTGCTCCCCGGCGGCGGCCACGTCCCACATGTTCGAGTAGTAGGCGATCACGCGGATGCCGCGGGCGTGCGCCGCGGCGAGCTGCTCGCCGAACAGGTCGCGCCCGTTGAGGGCCGCGTGCACCCGGCCGATGCGCGACGGGTAGTACGCGTTGCCGTACTGGCACTTCGCGAAGAGCACGACCGAGTCGACGCCGGCCTGCGACATCAGCTCGAGGTCACCCTCGGGGTCGACCTCGCTCAGTAGCGGGAACGACCGGTCGGCCACGCTGCCGAGCTGGTGGGGGTCGGTCCAGTCGGGCGTGTGCGCGTCGTAGAAGACGCGCCGCCGCGAGGTGCGCCACCACCCGGTGTCGGGTCGAACGGCCGGACGGGCGAGGGGGTCGCTGCGCAGCATGCGCGGTTCTCCAGTCTGTGGGGTCGGTGAGGGCTGCGACATCGGTTCGGCCGGCGGGGAGTCGGCACCCGCGACGATCGGGCCGGCGCTGCCGGCCGACGGGCTCATGCGTCGGCCTCGTCGTTGACGAGCGCCACGACGTCGGCGGCCAGGAGGGCCGTGTAGAGCGCGTGGACCGGCGCGAGCACGAGCACCAGCACCCCCGCGCTGGCCACGACCGCGAACGCGGCCAGTACGCCGACGGCGAGCACGCAGAGCGCCGCCGACGGCCGGACGAGCGCGATCACGGCCCCGCCGCGCAGCGCGGAGAGCCCGCGTCGCTCCCGCAGGCCGCCGTACGCGGCTGCGAGCGGGAGGACGAGTCCGGCGATCGCCCCGAGCACGGCCGCGAACACCTGCCCGGCGGCGCCGCCCGCGACGGCGACGCCGAACATCGTCGCGCCGACGATGGTGGCGACCGCCACCCAGACGGGGTCGATGCGACGGAGCATCCGCACCCGCAGCGGCTCGCCGCGGGCCATCGAGCCGGCCACGGACGACATCGCGGAGGCGCCGACCGCGGCGAGGGCCACGGTCGCGGGCACCAGCGCGGTGGCACCGGTCGCGACGGCCACGACCAGCGGGACCCAGGCGGCCGCGACGATCGCGGCCGCGAGGCAGGCTGCGGGCAGCTCCGACCAGGTGAGCACGGCGGCCCGGCGCAGTGCCCCGCCGAGGCGGACCTCGTGCGTCGCGGCGGTCACAGCTTCAGTCCGCTCGACGCGATCGACTGCACGATCCATCGCTGCGCGACGATGAAGACGATCAGGACGGGCACGACCGCGAGCGCGATGCCGGCGGCGATCATGCCGAGCGAGCCCGTCGAGAACCTTCCGGCGAGCAGCACGAGCCCCACCGGGAGCGTCTGCAGCTCGGTGTCGCGGATCATCACGAGCGGCAGCAGCAGGTCGTTCCACCAGTACGTGAAGCAGATGATCGCGAGCGTCGCCAGCGCTGGTCCCGACAGCGGCAGGATGACCTGGAAGAACGTGCGCGCATGCCCGGCGCCGTCGATGCGCGCCGCCTCCTCGAGCTCGCGCGGCAGGCTCAGGAAGTGCTGGCGGAGCAGGAAGATGCCGAAGGCGCTGAACACGCCGGGAAGGATGAGCGCCCACAGGGTGTTCGTCAGGCCGATCTTCGAGAGCACGAGGAACAGCGGCACGATCGTCACCTGCACCGGGATCATGAGCGATCCGATGACGAGCGCGAAGGCGAACCCCTTGCCGCGGAACTCCATGCGTGCGAACGCGTAGGCCGCGGTCGAGCAGGTGAGCAGCTGCGCCGCCGTGATCGAGGTGGCCACGATGAGCGAGTTGATGATGAACCGCAGGTAGGGCACCTGCTGGAATACCTTCGCGAAGTTCTCGAGGGTGGGATCGGACGGGAAGGGCGACGGCGGCAGCTCGTACAGCTCGGCGTCGGTGGGCGAGATCGCGCCGCGGAAGATCCAGAGGAACGGGGCGATGATCGCGAGGGCGGCGACGCCGAGCACCGCGAACGCGAGGATGCGCTGGGCGAGGTCGGCGACGGGGCGGGGGCGGATGACGGTGCTCATTCGTAGTACGTCCATCGGCGGGAGATGCGGAACTGGAGCCCCGTCAGCACGACGAGGATGACGAGCAGCGTGATGCCGACCGTGGAGGCGTAGCCGAGGTCGAAGCTGCCGAAGGCGAGGTCGTAGATGTACTGCACGATCGTGCGGCTCGCATCGCCCGGGCCGCCGCCGGTGAGCACCTCGGGCTCGGCGAACAGCTGGAACGCGTTGATCGTGTTGATCACGACGAGGAAGAACACCGTGGGCGAGAGCAGCGGCAGCGTGACCCGGAAGAAGCGCTGCCAGGCGTTCGCGCCGTCGACGATCGCCGCCTCGCGGATCTCGTTCGGGATCGACTGCAGCCCGGCGATGTAGACGAGGATCGAGAACCCGAGCGTCTTCCACGACGACACGATGATGATCGACACCGGCGCCCAGGTGCTGGAGCCGAGCCAGTCGATGCGATCGATGCCGAGTTCGCCGAGCCAGTAGTTGACCAGCCCGAGGTCCTTGTTGAGCAGGAAGCGCCAGATCAGGGCGACCGCCGTCGAGGAGACCACGAACGGGAACAGGAACGACAGCCGGAAGAACCCGCGCAGCCAGCGCGGCATCCGCATCTCCAGCAGCACCGCGAGCAGCAGGCCGATGACGACGTTGGCGGCGAGGATGGCGACGGCCATGTAGGTCGTCGATCCGTAGACGGCGAGGAGCCGCTCGTCGCTCGCGAGGCGCTGGAAGTTGTCGAGGCCGACGAACCGGCCGTCGCTCAGGAGGTTCCAGTCGTAGAAGCTCAGCCCGACCACGCCCAGGGCGGGAGCGAGCACGAACAGCAGGAAGGCGAGCAGGGACGGGGTGAGGAAGGCCAGTGCGGCCCATCCCTGCCCGCTGCGGCGCCTGCGGGGGCGGGGCGGTGTCTCCGACGATGCGGGGGCGGGAGCCGTGTCGGTCCCACCCCCCACCCGGATGAGGGTGTCGGTCGTCATCTCACTCGCACGTCACGATGGGCTCGAGCTCGCCCTGCATGGTGGCGAGACCCTCGTCGACGGTGACGTCGCCGGCGAAGATCAGCTGCAGGCTGCGCAGCACGGTCGACTCGAACTCGCTGTACTTCGCGGGTGCGGGGTACGGCACGAGCGCGTCGTGGTCGTCGATGCTCGAGTAGAACAGGTCGGTGTTCGCCGGCGGGACCCCGCCTTCGCCCATCTGCGCAGCGATGGACCGGCGCGACGGGATCTGGTTGCCGGGTTCCTCGGCCGTGCCGACGTAGAGCTCCTGCATCATGTCGCTGATCGTGAACTTCTGGAACTCCCACGCGAGGTCGGGGTTCTCCGACGAGCTCAGGATCGGATACGTGGCGCCGCCCACGACCGTGCGGTAGGTGTCGCCGGTCGGATAGAGCTGGATGTCCGCGGCGGTGAAGCCGGCGGGTCCGAACGAGCCGTTGGGCCAGCGGCCCGCGCCGAACATGGCGACCGTGCCGTTCTGGAACCTGGTGAACACGTCGCTCATCGGCATCGGGGCGGGAGCGATCCCGTCCTCGATGAGGTCGTTCAGGAACGTGACCGCCGTGGTCACCTCCGGGGTGTCGACGGTCACCTCGCAGACGTCGTCGGAGGTGAGGTTGCCGCCCGAGTTCGCGACCCACGGCATGATGCCGGGGAAGATCTCGTTGCTCGCCCAGGTGAAGCCGTACCGGTCGTTCGCCCCGTCGCCGTCGGTGTCCGCGCTCAGTGCGGCGGCGGTCTCCCGGAACTCGTCCCACGTCCAGTCGGCGGACGGCGGCTGGATGCCGGCCTCGGCGAAGACGTCGGTGTTGTACCAGACCACCATGTCGTTCCACGACTGCGGGATGCCGATGATGTCGCCGTCGACGGTGAACCCGTCGATGAGGCCCGGCGCGATGTCGTCGCGGAGTTCCGCGGCCTCCGGGTCGTTCTCGAGGTAGTCGTTGATGGGCGTCACGAGGTCGTTCGCGTGCACGAACTGCGCGCCCTCCGTGGAGATCACCATGAGGTCGGGCCGCTCGCCGCCCGCGATCATGGTGGCGACGTTGGCGTAGTAGTTGCCCCAGTTCTCACCCGCGACCGGGGTGAGGGTGATCTCGACGCCGTCGTGCTCGGCCTCGAAGGCGTCGGCGGTCGCCTGGTTGGTCTGCTCCGCCGACGGTCCGTAGTTCCAGAACACGACGTTGAGCGTTCCGCCGTCGCTCGCGTCGCCGCCCGCCCCCGAGGACGAGCAGCCCGTGAGGGCGAGGGAGGCCGTGACGAGTGCGGTCAGCGCTGTGGCAGCGCGTCTCTCGGTGCGCTTCATTTCGGTTGGTTTCCTCTCCATTGAGAATCGGGTACACACAGTAGAGCGCATGTAATCGGTTTCGTCAAGTATTCGATTACATCGCGATCTGGGCGCGCAAGATCACCGGAAATCCAATGTAAATCGGTTACAAGGCGGCGGGGACGGCGGGTGTAGGGAGGAGCTCCCCACGGAGCACGACGGTGCGCGGGGGCTGGTCGTCTCCGCCGATGCGGTCCAGCAGCATGTCGGCCGCGGTGGTGCCCAGGTGCCTGGCGGGAAGCCGCACCTGCGTGAGTTCGCCCGCCATCGCGGGCGGATACGGCAGCTCGCCGATGACGGCGACGTCGATGGCAGCCCCGGCGTCGTCCTGTTCGGCGAGCGCCTGGAGCGCGCCGACGCCCATGGAGTTGTTGGTGGTCACCACCGCGTCGGGGGGATCGGCGAGGGCGAGCAGCGCGCGCATCGCCTCGCGTCCACCCTGCACGCGGTAGTCGCCGTGCACCAGCAGGTCGCGGATCTCGGCGTCGCCACCCCGGGCGAGCACCACGTCGCGCCAGCCGAGCGCCCGGTCCTCAGTCCATTCCATCTCGGGGGGTCCCGCGATGCAGGCCACCCGTCGACGTCCGCGATCGAAGAGGTGACGGGTGATCTCCGCGCCGATGGCGCGATTGTCGACCATGACCGCGTCGATGTTGAGCCCGGTCCTGCGGTCGACCGCGACGACCGGTCGACCGCGATCGGTCAGGTGCCGGATGTCGCCGTCGACCGACGACGGCGCGAGGATCACCCCCGCCATGTCCTCCGAGTTCGCGATGTCGAGGTACCGCGTCTCCTTCTCGGGATCGTCGTCGGTGTTGCAGAGCACGATGGAGTAGCCCGCGCGCTGCGCGTGGTCCTCCACGCCGCGGGCGAGTGCGGTGAAGAACGGGTTCTCGATGTCGGGGATGACGAGCGCGATGAGCTCCGAGGTCTGACGACGCAGTCGCCGGGCCGTGCGGCTGGGAACGAACCGCAGCCGATCGGCGGCGTCCTGCACGCGCTGCGCCGTGTCGGGCGAGACCTTGGCGCCGTTGAAGAACCGGGAGACGGTCGCCGTCGACACCCCGGCCGCTGCCGCCACCTCGTAGATCGTCGCCATCGCAACACCATACCTCCCGCGGAATCGGTTACACCACGGTGTGGGCAACCTCCGACGCGGGACTCGGGCCGTGCCGGGAGAGGCCGACGGCGGATGCCACTCGCCATCCGCGCACGGAGCGGCGTATGGTGCGTCGTCCGTCGCATCCGCGTCCGCCCCGCCCTGCACCCGCACCCGCACCGGCACCGGCACCGGCACCGGCACCGGCACCGGCACCGGGGGCGAACTGAAGGAGATATGGGGTCGCGCGCGCCCCGCGCACGGCGTGTCGCCGATCGAGTCCTCCGATTCGCCCGGGCGGGTCCTCGGGCGGGCGGGATTCGGCGCGGGAGCCCGCCTCGGGTAGCATCACCCCACCCGATTCCCCCGGAGCCCCGATGCCCAGCACCCGTGCGACCGACGGCGGCTCGGGCCGGGGCGCCGCACCCGACGGGCGCCGGCCGGCCGGACGCCGCCGAAGCCTCCGCGCGCTCCTCGTCGCGGTAGCGGCCGGGTCGGCGATCGCCGCGGTCGCCGCACTCAGCGGGTTCCACCTGGGGCTGCGCGCCATCGATCCCGCCGGGCCGAACGACGTCAGCGAGCTCCCGGGCGACGCCGTCGTCGGCATCCGCACCTTCACGGCGCCGACGACCGGCATCACGATCGACGAGGACCTCGAGTACGGCGCGCGACCCGACGGCACGCTGCTGACGCTCGACGTCTGCGCCCCCGCCGGCAGCGCGGCGGTGCGTCCGGCGGTGCTCGCCATCCACGGCGGGAGCTGGGCGCGCGGCGACAAGGCGAGCGACGACTGGCGGCTGGTCTGCGAATGGCTCGCGTCGCAGGGCTTCGTGGCCGCATCCGTCAACTACCGCCTGGTGCCCGACGTGACCTATCCGGCCGCGATCGACGACGTCGCGCTCGCGGTCTCGTGGCTGCGCGAGCCCGAACAGGTCGCCGCCTACGGCATCGACCCCGCCCGCGTCGGCGCGTTCGGCGGCTCGGCGGGCGGCAACCTCGCGGCGCTGCTCGGCACGGTCGGCGACGGCCCGCTCGACACCGGTTCGCGCGTCGGGGCCGTGGTCGAGCTCAGCGGGCCGATCACCCTGGACGCGGTGTCCCTCGGCGCCGACCAGGCGACGCCGTGGCTGCACGGCATCGTCTCCGACTACCTGGGTTGCGAGCGCGCCTCCGAGTGCCCGCAGGCCGACCTCGCGTCGCCCACCACGCACGTCGACGCGTCCGACCCGCCCGTGCTCATCGCGCACGCCGACGACGAGATCATCCCCCTGGCCCAGGCCGACCGCTTCGCCCGCACGCTCGAGGAGGCCGGCGTGCCGGTCGAGTTCGTGGTCGTCGCCGGCGAGGAGCACTCCATCGGCATCCTCGACGCGGGGCTGCGCGAGCGCGTCGCGACCTTCCTGCACGCGCACCTGGGCTGGGCGGAGCAGCTCCCGGTCGAGCAGCTCGCGGCGCCCGAGGCCGATGCCGCGGCGGCGCCGGCGACGGATGCCCCGCAGGCGACGGACTCCCCCGCCGAGGGCTGACCCGGGCGCACGCCCCTGCGCCTCGCGGGCCGCCACCGGCGCGGATGACGGCGGATGCACGCCTCACGATTGCGCGTCGTGTCGGGTCGCGTGCATCCGCCGCCGGTCCCGGAAGCACCCCTGACCCCGGGACGTCTCGGTCAGATCAGCAGCTCGCGCGCATCCGACATCGGCAGGCGCTTCTCGGCGAGCCCGCGCAGGTAGTCGTCGGCGCCGAGCGTGCGCGTCATGGTGCGCATCGCGCCGTCGGAGACCGCGCCGACGGCGACGAGCGGCCGCATCGGCAGGCGGTTCAGCACGACCTCGGCGCGGTCGCGGCGCAGCGCCCTCACGGCCTGACGGGCGATCGTCGCCGACGCGTTCGTGCCGAGGTACCAGGGCACGGGCGTCTCGTAGGCGGGGTACATGCCCTCGTCGCCGATGAAGCCGGGCGAGACGACCGTGCTCGACACGCCCGTGCCGGCGAGCTCGGCGCGCAGCGCCCGCGAGAACGCGACCAGCCCGGCCTTCGACGCCGAGTAGTCGACGAGGAAGGGCAGGCCGGCGAGCCCGGCGAGCGACGCGACGTTGAGCACGCGCCCGAAGCCGCGCTCGCGCATGCCGCCGAGCACGAGGCGTGTGAGCTCCATGGGCGCCACGAGGTTGGTGTCGAGGATGCGCGTGGGATCGGCGTCGCCGTACCCGCTCGCGCGGGCGAGGCCGGCGTTGTTCACGAGCACGTCGACCGGGCCGAGGAGCGTCGACACCCGGTCGACGATGCCCGCGCGATCGCTCGGGTCGGTGACGTCGCCCGGCACCGCGATCGCGCGGCGGCCGGTGGTCGCCGCGATCTCCTCGGCGAGCTCGTCGAGCGGCGCCACCGTGCGGGCGGTGACGGCCACGCTGCATCCGGCGGCCGCCAGCTCGCGTGCGAGGTGCCGCCCCAGTCCGCGGGATGCGCCGGTGACCAGCGCGACCCGTCCGTCGAAGTCGTCCATCTTCCCTGTCCTCTCCTGCGATCGCCTGCCGCGACCGCGCGGTCGATCCGCGTGCACGGCACGATGCCGGGTGGAGTTCACATCGGGGTCACACCCGGGTCGCGGGCCGCCGCCGCGCGGTACAGTCGCCCCGATGCTGGTGCGCCTGTTCGGAGCGGTCGCCGTCGGTGACGGGGCCGGCACCGCGCTGGGAGCCGGGCGCTCGGCGGCGATCCTCGCGATGCTCGCGCTGCGGCCCGGCGCGGCCGTGGGCGTCGATCGCCTCGTCGATGAGCTGTGGGGCGCGGATGCCCCGGGCGAGGCCGAGCACGCCCTGCGCGTCGCGGTCTCGCGGCTGCGCGCCGCGCTCACCGCCGCCGGGATGCGCGACGTCGTCGCGACGCGCGCCGGCGGATACGCCCTCGAGGTCCCGCGCGAGTCGGTCGACCTCGCGTGCTTCGAGGACCTCGCGGCCGCCGGACTCGGTGCGACCGACGCCGACGGCGCGCTGGCGACGCTGGAGCGCGCCCTCGCCCTCTGGACCGACGCCCCGCTCGCCGCATTCCCCTACGCCGACTTCGCGCTCGACGCGCGCGACCACCTGCAGGAGCTGCGGCGCGAGGCCCTCGTGCGCTGGGCCGAGCTCGCGACCGAGGCGGGACGCGCCGACGAGCCGCCGGCCGTGCTGCAGGCGGTGCTCCGCGACGACCGGCTGCACGAGGGGCTCTGGGTGGCGGCGGCACGAGCGGCCCGGCGGGCCCGGGGCGCGGTCGACGCCCTCCGCATGGTGGGTCGCGCCCGCGCCGCCCTGGGCGACGGCGGGCTCGCGCCCGGCCCCGAGCTGCTCGCGCTCGAGGCCGAGCTGCGCGGCGAGGTCGCTCCCGACGCGCATCCCGACCCGCCGCACGCCCTGCCCGCGCCGGTCGACGCGTTCATCGGCCGCGAGCGCGAGCTCGACGCCCTGTCCGACCTCCTCCGCGGTCGGCGCCTGGTGACGCTGGTGGGGCCGGGCGGATGCGGCAAGACGCGCCTGGCCACCGAGGCCGGCGCCCGTGCGCGTCAGGCGTTCGCAGACCGGGTCTGGTTCGTCGACCTCGTCGCCGCCGACGGACCGGCCGACGTCGCGGGCATCATGACGCGTGCGCTGGGGCTCGGCCCGTGGGCGCACGAGGATCCGGCCGGGGCGCTGCATCGCGTGCTCGGCGACCGGGCCGCGCTGCTCGTGCTCGACAACTGCGAGCACGTCGTGGAGGCGGCCGCGTCGCACGCGCAGGCCCTGCTGCGCGACTGCGCCGGCCTGCGCGTGCTCGCGACCAGCCGCGAGGCGCTGCGGGTGCCGGGCGAGCAGGTGTTCACCGTGCCCTCGCTCGCGGTGCCCGAGCGAATGCCGGCGAGCGACCCGGTCGCGACCTCCGCTCCGGGCGCCGGTGCATCGGCCGGCGGCGCGGACGCGCCGGACGACCCCGTGGCGCGGATCGCCGACGTCCCCGCGGTCGCCCTCTTCGTCGAGCGCAGCCGGAGCGCCGTGCCGGGCTTCGTGCTGACCGCCGACAACGCCCCGGGCATCACGCGCATCACGCGGGCGCTCGACGGCATCCCGCTCGCGATCGAGCTCGCCGCGGTGCGCCTGCGCACCCTCGACGTGACCGAGCTCGCCGCCCGCCTCGACGACCTCTTCACCGCGCTCGGCGTCGGATCGCGCACCGCCCTGCCGCGCCACCGCACCCTCGGCGCCGCGCTCGACTGGAGCTTCGCGCTGCTCGAGGCCGACGAGCAGCGGCTCCTCCGCGCCCTCGGCGCGCTCCGAAGCCCGTTCGGGCTCGACGCCGCCGCCGCGCTGCTCGGCCGGGCCCCCGACGCGACCGAGCCGGCGATGGCCGGCCTCGTCGAGAAGTCCCTCGTGCTGGTGGTGCGCGGCCCGACGACCCGGTACCGCCTGCTCGAGCCGGTGCGCCAGTTCGCCGCCCGCCTGGCGGCCGACTCCGGCGAGCGCGACGCGGTCGTCGCACGACGCGACGACTGGTTCGCGGCGCTCGCCACCGGGGCGGGTGCGGGACACCGTCGCTTCGAGCAGGTCGCATGGCGCACCCGCATCCGTGCCGACCGCCCCAACCTCCTGGTCGCGGTCGAGAGCCTCGCGCGCCGGGGCGAGCACGACCTGGCGGCAGACGCCGCGCTCGGGCTCGGCCGGTACTGGCAGGAGTTCGGGCTGTACGACGAGGGCCGGCGGATGCTCCGCGCGGTCCGCGCGCCCGCGGGCCTCGATGACCGGCGGCGCGGCGCACTGCTCCTCCAGGAGGCGTGGCTCGCCGGGCACCGCGGCACGTACGGCGACACGATCGCGCTCGCCGGCGCGTCCCTCGCGCTGGCGGATCGTCGCGACGACGCCCTCGCGCGGGCCGCCGCCCTGAACCTGATCGGCTCCACGCATGCGCAGCGCGGCGACAACCGCGCCGCGCGGGAGCACCTCGATCGGGCGCTCGCCCTGCTGGTCGACCGGGACCCGACCGCGTTCGCGATGACGTCGATCAACCTCGCCGTGGTGCTGGTCTACGCGGGCCGGCCGCACGAGTCGCGCTCGGCGATGGCCGCGGCGGAGGCCGTGCCCACGGGCCCGGAAGCGCACTGGGCCCGCTTCGTCGAGGGGCTGCTCGCGCGCCTGCGCGGCGACCACGCCCTCGCCGCCGCCGAGCTCGATGCGACGATCCCGTCGTTCGAGCGCGTCGGCTCGGTCTTCCATGCCACGCTCGCGCGGGTCGAGCGCGCGCTCGTCGCCGCCGAGTCCGGCGACCTGGAGACCGCGCGGCGGGTCATCGCGGGCGTGCTCGCCGACGCCGATCGCGGCACGGTGCCGCTCCGTCAGCGCATGACGGCGCATCGCATCGCCGCGGTGGTCCTCGCCGCAGGCGGCGACGCGGACGACGCGCTCGACGAGGCCGCACGGTCGGCGTCGGAGGCCCGCCAGTCGGAGTCGCTCGGTGGCGTCGCCGAGGCCGCCGAGACGGTCGCGCTGGTGCTCGCGGACCGGGAACCGGCGCACGCCGCGCGCCTGGTCGCCGCGGCCGGCGCGCTGCGCGGCCGGCTCGACCTCGCACGCGACGCGTGGGAGCTCGAGCGGTTCGGCCCGGTCGAGGCGGACGGGGCGGGGAGGGTGCGGCCCGGCGCCGCCGCGACGGACGCGGAGGACGCCGCCGCGGACACCGACACCGACGCCACCGCCGCCGACGCCGACGCGACCGCCCTCGCCGACCGCGCCTTCGCGCTCGTGCGCGAGGTCAGTGCTGGCGACCCGCGAACGGGGCCAGCGCATCGCGCAGCGCGGTGAGGTCGTCGACGCTCATCCCCGTGCGCTCCATGATCTGCTCGGGCACGCGTTCGGCACGCTCGCGGAGCGCGACGCCGTCGGCGGTGAGCGAGATGTCGAGCACGCGCTCGTCGCTGGCACGGCGGCGGCGCTCGACGAGCCCCTGCGACTCGAGGCGCTTCACGAGCGGGGAGAGCGTCGGCGGCTCCATCGCCAGTTCGCCCGCGAGTTCGGTGAGGGAGCGCGGCGAGCGCTCCCAGAGCGCGAGCATGACCAGGTACTGCGGGTGCGTGAGCCCGAGCGGGGCGAGCACCGGGCGGTAGATCGAGACGACGTTGCGCGCCGCGGTGACGAGCGCGAAGCAGACCTGGTTGTCGAGCTTCAGCAGGTCGTCGGGCGCGGGCCGGTCGGTCACGGATTGATCGTACCGCTATTAGTTCGTACACTCATCATTGTGACCCTCAAGAACTCGGACCCGACGCGACCCCCACTCCGCGAACGCGTCCGCGCGGCCGGCGGCTGGTACTGGTGGTTCAACCGCTGGCTGGTGCGCGTCGCCGGGCCGGCATCCGTCGGTCCGTACGAGACGGAGCCGCCGCCGCCCAGCGCCGAGCGTCCGTGCCCGCTCTGCGGCGCCGCCATGAGCGGTCACCGCATCGACCGCTCCGGCCCCAGGACGATGGTGCACTGCCCGCGCTGACGCGCCGCCCCGGGGCATCCGCCCGCCCTCCCGCGCACCTGCGCAGCGGCGCGTTCCGCCGCGGATGCGTACAGCGCCACGACGCGTCGCGCGGTGCTGCACGTTCCGCGCGGCACGGCGAGGTCCTTGAGCACGGCACGCCACATGCGCTAGACACGAGACACCGCCCGAGATCGCGACGGCGCCGAGACGGAGTTCGCGCCCGCACGGCTCCGGGAGGGGACGCAGCATGTCGGACACGTCGTACGGAGTACACTCCGAGGTCGGACGGCTCCACAAGGTGCTCGTCTGCCGGCCCGGGCTCGGGCACGAACGCCTCACCCCGAGCAACAGCGACGCACTGCTCTTCGACGACGTGCTCTGGGTGCAGAACGCCCAGCGCGACCACGCCGACTTCGTCGACAAGCTCGAGGCGCGCGGCGTCGAGGTGATCGAGCTGCACGACCTGCTCACCGAGACGCTCGGCGTGCCGGGCGCCCGCGACTGGCTGCTCGACCGCAAGATCACGACCGCCGAGGTCGGCTCGGGCCTCGTCGCCGATACCCGCGCGTTCCTCGACACGCTCGCCGACCCGGTGCTCACCGAGTACCTCATCGGCGGCCTCTCCACCCGCGACCTGCCCGACGCGTTCCGCTCCCCCGAGCTCGCACTGGTGCGCGAGTCGGCCGGCCTCACCGAGTACCTCATGGCGCCGCTGCCGAACACGATCTACACGCGCGACACCACGTGCTGGATCTACGGCGGCCTCACCCTCAACCCGCTCTACTGGCCCGCGCGCCACGGCGAGACGCTGCTCATGCAGGCGATCTACCAGTTCCACCCCGGGTACACGGGCAACACCATCTGGTGGGGCGACGCCGAGACCGACTGGGGCCGCGCGACCCTCGAGGGCGGCGACGTGATGCCCGTCGGCAACGGCGTGGTGCTCATCGGCATGAGCGAGCGCACGTCGCGGCAGGCGATCACCGCGGTCGCCGAGCGGCTGTTCGCGGCCGGTGCGGCCGAACGGGTGGTCGTCGCCGGCATGCCGAAGCTGCGCGCGGCCATGCACCTCGACACCGTGTTCACGTTCGCCGACCGCGACCTGGTCACGTACTACCCCGACATCGTCGACGGCATCCACACCTTCTCCCTCAGGCCCGCGGATGCCGGTGGGCTCGAGGTGACCGAGGAGCGCGCGCCGTTCATCGACGTCGTCGCCTCCTCGCTCGGGCTGCCGAAGCTGCGCGCGGTCGAACCCGGCGGCGGCTGGTACGCGGGGGAGCGCCAGCAGTGGGACAGCGGCAACAACGCCGTCGCGGTCGAGCCCGGCGTCGTGTTCACCTACGACCGCAACACCTACACGAACGAGCTGCTGCGCAACGAGGGCGTCGAGGTGATCGAGATCGTCGGCGCCGAGCTCGGCCGCGGTCGCGGCGGCGGGCACTGCATGACCTGCCCGATCTCGCGCGATCCGGTCGACTACTGACGGCCGGGCCGCCTCGGCGCAACCCCCTGCGGGCATCGGCACCCTCGCCTACGCTCGAGAGGACGTGGTTCGCGGGCCGCCCGGCGGGGTGCCCGGGAGGGAGCGAGCATGTTCGGTCGACGCAGGCAGCGAGCGGATGCCGCCGAGGGCGCGTCCGCGGAGGAGGCATCCGCCACCACCCAGGACGTGGTCGACGCCCTCGTGCAGGGGCGCGACCGCGCACAGGCCGACGCGGCGGCCGCGGTGCTCGGCTCCCGCGGCGGGCCGCGCCGGCTGACCTGGCCGGCGTGGAAGCTGGCGCTCGGGCGCACCGTGCGGCAGTTCTCGCGCGACCGCTGCACCGACCTCGCCGCGGGCATGACCTACTTCGCCGTGCTCGCGCTCTTCCCGGGCCTGCTCGCGATCGTGTCGCTGCTCGGCATCGTCGGCCAGGCCGACGAGACCACCGACGCCGCGTTCGACCTGGTCGAGGAGCTCGGCGGCGCCGGCATCATCGACGCGGTGCGCGGCCCGATCGAGGGCCTCACCGCGTCCCCGGCGGCCGGCTGGACGTTCGTCGTCGGCCTCGTCGGCGCGCTCTGGTCGGCATCGGGGTACGTCGGCGCGTTCGGCCGCAGCATGAACCGCATCCTCGGCGTCGAGGAGGGGCGCGCGTTCTGGAAGCTCCGCCCGCAGATGCTGCTGGTGACGGTCGTCGTCGTGGTGCTGGCCGCGAGCGCGGGCCTGCTGCTGGTGATCTCCGGCCCGATCGCCGAGTCGCTCGGCGCGGTGGTCGGCATGTCGGAGGCATCGGTCGCGATCTGGAACGCCGTGAAGCTTCCGGCCCTCGCGGTGATCGCGGTGATCGCGATCGCGATCCTCTACTACGCCACCCCGAACGTGCGGCAGCGGTTCCGCATCCTGAGCGTGGGGGCGTTCCTCGCGATCGCGGCCTGGGGGCTCGCGTCGTTCGGCTTCGGCATCTACGTGTCGAACTTCGCCAACTACGACGCCACCTACGGCGTGCTCGGCGGCGTGATCGTCTTCCTGCTCTGGATGTGGATCTCGAACCTCGCCGTGCTCGTCGGCGCCGAGCTCGACACCGAGCTCGAGCGGGCGCGCGAGCTGCAGATGGGCGTGGAGTCCGAGGTCGCCGTGCAGCTGCCGCTGCGCGACCGGTCGGGCATCGAGAAGACCGCGCAGCAGGTGCGCGACGACGTGGCCCGCGCGATCGAGTTCCGGCTCGCGTCGGCGCGCAGCGCGAAGGCGGCGCGTCGACGCGCCGAGCTCGCCGCCCAGGAGGCCGCGAAGGACGCCGCGGCCGACTGAAATCCGACACCTGTGGAAGAACACGGACCGGCGGGCACTCCCACCACTACAGTGGCGCCGGCACGCGGCATCCGATCGCGGCCGGAGGGGCGCACATGGCGGAGTCGACGACCGAGGACACCACGACGACGGATGCGTCGGGCGGGCGCCCCGGCGCGGGCCGCGTCATCGCGACGCTGCTCCTGCTCGTGCTGTTCCTCCTGGTCACCGCCGGCCTGAGCGTGCTCGGCCTGTTCCTGCCGTCGTTCACCGAGGACTGCGTCACCGAGGCGGCGTGCGACCGGCAGCTGATCGGGTGGGCGTCGCTGCTGGCGATCTTCGGCCCGTGGCTCGTCGCGCTCGTGGTCGTGATCTGGACTGCGGTGCGGATGCTCCGCCGACGCGGCGCCCGCTGGCTCCCCCTCGTCGGCATCGTCGTGAACGCCGGCGTCTTCGGGCTCGGCCTCTGGCTCGCATCCGGCGGCGTCGGGTAGGCGCGCACCCGCCCGACACGCGCCCGACACGTGGGTGCGGTGCAATGGAGGCATGGCCACCGCTCCCGTCACCGTCTCGATCCGACGCGAGGTCGACCCCGACCGCATCCCCGAGGTGACCGCCTGGGTGCAGGCGGGCGTGAACCTCGCCAACCGCTACCCGGGCTTCCTCGGCTCGGGCTGGATCCGCGCCGGCGAGGACTCGCAGGTGTGGCACATGCTCTACCGGTTCACGAGCGAGCGGACGCTCGACGCGTGGGAGCAGTCGTCGGAGCGCGCGTGGTGGCTCTCGACCGGGGAGGGGCTCATCCGCTCGGAGCGCAGCACGCGCCGTACCGGCATCGAGGGCTGGTTCGACGAGCCGACGACGGGGTCGACGCCGGTCGACGGCGACACGGGACGCGTCGAGACCGTGCCGGCCGCGCCGCCGCGGTGGAAGCAGGCCGTCACCATCTGGCTCGGCTTCTTCCCCGTGAACGTCGTGTTCGCCTACCTCGTGGCCGGCATCCCCGGCTGGGACGCGCTGCCGATCTGGCTGCACTCGCTGGCGCTCACCCTCGTGCTGACGCCGCTCATGACCTACTTCGTGCTGCCCTGGGTCACGCGGGCGCTGCACCCGTGGCTGCAGCGGGCGACCTGACCGACGAGCCGACGCCCGGCCGCGCGTCGAACCCGCCGCGCTCAGGTCGCGTCGGCGTCGGCGTCGGCGTCGCGCGGCGCCGCCCGGTGCCCGATGCCCCGGATGCGCCGCGACAGCTCGGTCGCCGCGCGATCGACCTCGGCGACGAGCTCGCTGCGCCGCGCCGCGTCGACCCGGTCGGCCGGGAAGGTGACCGCGACGGCCGCCGCCGGCCAGCCGAGGTGGTCGAGCACCGCGACGCCGACCGAGCCGAGACCCGCCGTGACCTCGCCGTCCTCGGCGGCGTAGCCCTGCTCGCGCACGGTCGCCAGCACCCCGCGCAGGCGGCGCAGGCCCCAGGGGGCGGATGCCTCGTCGCCGGCGGCGCCCGGCGCGAAGGCGGCCGCGTCGGGGTACAGCGCCCGCACCTGCGCCGAGGGGAGCGCGGCGAGCATCGCCCGGCCGGTCGCCGTGAGGTGGGCGGGCAGCCGCACGCCCACGTCGGAGACGAGCGACGGGCGGCGCGGCGCGCGCTCCTCGACGAGGTAGAGCACGTCGCGGCCGTGCAGCACCGCGAGGTGACCGCTCTCGCCGGCGGCGTCGACGAGCCCGGCGACGAGCGGCGCACCGAGCCGGGCGAGCGGCTGCTGCCGGCTGAAGCCCGAGCTCAGCTCGAATGCGGCGACGCCGAGGCCGTAGCGGCGCGCCTCGGGCAGGTGCACGACGTAGCCGTGCTCGACGAGGGTCGCGAGCAGGTGGTAGACGCTCGAGCGCGGCAGGTCGAGCGCCGACGCGATGGCCGCGGCGGGCGCCGGCCCGCGCAGCGTCGCCAGGTGCGACAGGATGCGCAGCGTGGCATCCGCCGCCGGCACCTTCGGCCCACGGGGGTCGTCCGGGATCACAGACTGAGGCTACTCCAGGGGCGCTGACGGATGCCTCCCGGCGAGGTTGGATCGGAGCATGCGCACCACTCCGACCGCCGCGGTCGCCGCCGACCCGGCGGCATCCGCCCACCCGGCCCCCGACGCGGCCGCCGCCCCGCCCGCCGAGGTCGTCGTCGGCACCGGCCCGCTCACGATCGACGAGGTCGTCGCGGTCGCCCGCCACGACGCCCGCGTGACGCTCGACCCCGCCGCACTCGCCGAGGTGGCGGCGAGCCGCGCACTCGTCGACGGCCTCGCCGCCGACCCCGAGCCGCACTACGGCATCTCGACGGGGTTCGGCGC
Organism: Agromyces sp. SYSU T00194; assembly: GCF_040496035.1. Taxonomy (NCBI): domain Bacteria; kingdom Bacillati; phylum Actinomycetota; class Actinomycetes; order Micrococcales; family Microbacteriaceae; genus Agromyces; species Agromyces chitinivorans. The sequence goes on from NZ_JBEPJZ010000001.1 coordinate 759,155, forward strand.
GCTCGCGACCACGTTCATCGCGGGTGATCGCCGCGCCCAGCTGCAGGCGAGCCTCGTGCGCTCGCACGCGGCGGGCTCCGGCCCCGAGGTCGAGCGCGAGGTCGTGCGCGCCCTGACCGTGCTGCGCCTGTCGACGCTCATGACCGCCCGCACCGGCGTGCGCGCCGTCGTGTGCGAGACCTACGCGGCGCTCCTGAACGCACGGCTCACGCCCGTCGTGCACGAGTTCGGGTCGCTCGGGTGCTCGGGCGACCTGGCACCCCTGTCGCACGTGGCGCTCGCGACGCTCGGCGAGGGCGAGGTGACGGATGCCTCCGGCGCACGCGTCCCCGCCGCATCCGCCCTCGAGGCCGCCGGCATCGCCCCGCTCGTGCTGCGCGAGAAGGAGGGCCTCGCCCTCATCAACGGCACCGACGGCATGCTCGGCATGCTCGCGCTCGCGATCCACGACCTGCGCGCCCTGCTCGTCACCGCCGACGTCGCCGCGGCCATGAGCGTCGAGGGGCTGCTCGGCACCGACGCCGTCTTCGCCGACGACCTCCAGCGCCTGCGCCCGCAGGCCGGCCAGGCCGCATCCGCCGCGAACCTGCGGGCGCTGCTCGCCGGCTCCCCCATCGTCGCGAGCCACCGCGGCCCCGAGTGCACGCGCGTGCAGGACGCCTACTCGCTGCGGTGCGCCCCCCAGGTGCACGGTGCGGCCCGCGACACGCTCGCGCACGCGGCATCCGTCGCCGCCGCCGAGCTCGCGAGCGCGATCGACAACCCGGTGCTGACACCCGACGGGCGGGTCGAGTCCAACGGCAACTTCCACGGGGCGCCCGTCGCCTACGTGCTCGACTTCCTCGCGATCGCCGTCGCCGATGTCGCGTCGATGAGCGAACGGCGCACCGACCGGTTCCTCGACCGGGCGCGCAACCACGGGCTGCCGCCCTTCCTCGCGCACGAGGTGGGCGTCGACTCGGGGCTCATGATCGCCCAGTACACGGCTGCGGGCATCGTGTCGGAGCTGAAGCGCCTCGCGGTGCCCGCGTCGGTCGACTCGATCCCGTCGTCGGCGATGCAGGAGGACCACGTGTCGATGGGCTGGGCGGCCGCGCGCAAGCTGCGGCGCGCGCTCGACGGGCTCTCGCGCGTGCTCGCGATCGAGGTCATGACGGCCGCCCGCGGCATCACGCTGCGCGCCCCGCTGCGGCCCGGCGCCGGCACCGGCGCGGTCGTCGACCTCGTCGCGGGCGTCGTGCCAGCGCCCGGACCCGACCGGCACCTCGCCCCCGAGATCGAGGCGGTCGTGCGGCTCGTGGCCGACGGTGCGGTCGGGCGGGCCGCCGCCGGGGCGGTCGGCGCGCTCGACTGAGCCAGGCTGCGGCAGCGGCGGTGCCCGGGCCGTGCCCGCCGCGCTGCCGCCGGACCCGCGTTCCGTTCGGCGGACTCCCCCATTGTGTCCCCACGCGACGGGTGGGAGACTGGCGAGCATCGGTTCCCCGAATCGACGGATAGGTGGACGTGCACCGTGGCACTCGATGAAGGCGACGCATCCCGCCGGCTGAGGGCTGGCCGGAAGGCGCTGCCCGTCACGGCCGGCCTGGCGGTCGCCGCACTCGTGCTCGTCGGCGCTCCGATCGCGGCGGCCGAGGACGCCACGGGCACCGAGACCACCCAGACGGAGTCCACCCAGGCGGAGTCGACTCCGACGCCCACGCCGACCCCCACCGAGACCGCCACGGCCGAGACCACGGCGCCCGAGCCGACGAGCACGCCGACGCCGACCACCGAACCCTCGCCGACCGCGACGGCGGAGCCGGAACCGACCGGCACCCCCACCCCGACCACGGAGCCGGAACCGACGACGACGCCGGAGCCCACGTCCACCCCGGAGCCCACGTCCACCCCGGAGCCGACGGGCACGCCGACGCCCACCTCGACGCCGACCGGCACGTCCACGCCGACGCCCACCCCGACCAAGACGGCGACCCCGAGCCCCACCTCGTCGCCGTCGCCGAGTCCGACCGCCACGCCCTACTCGTACACGTACGCGACCTACGGGTCGTACTTCACGACCCCGCTGCTGTTCGGCGGCGCGGTGACGGCCGCCACGTCGGGACCGTCGCCCGCACTGCTCGCCGCGCAGGAGCGCCTCGTCGACGCACGCCAGGCCCTCGCCGACGCACGTGACGCGCTGGCCGCCGGCCTCGTCGAGCAGGACCGCGCCGAGGCCGTCGCGCTGCAGCTGCAGAACGAGGCGGACGCCGCGGCGCAGGTCGCCGACGAGGTCGCGGGCATGTACCTGCGCGCGGTGCGCGGCAGCCTCGACACCCAGGCCGGCACGCTCGACGTGCTGTTCGACACCGAGTCCGACCTGCTCGGCGGGCTCGCGTCGCTCGACCGCGTCTCCGACCTCTCCGCCGACATCGAGGGGCTGTCGGAGCTCGCCGCCTCGACGCGTGCCGCGGCAGACCGGGCGCAGGAGCGGGCGGATGCCGCGCGCGACGCCGTCAGCGCCGTCGGTGTCATCCAGCTGCGCCAGGCCGTCGCAGACGCGCAGGACGCGGTGGCGGCCGCTGAGGACGCGGTCGACGCCGCCCGCGAGGCCATGGACGAGGCCGAGAACGAGGTGGTGCTGGCCGGCGCGACGACCGCGTACGCGTTCGAGAACCTCCCCACCGACTCCGGGCAGCTGAGCGACCAGGGTTGGTCGGCCCCGGCCGGCGGCTACATCACCGACGGCTTCGGTCACCGGCCGAACAAGCCGCTGCCGAGCGTGCAGGACTTCCACCGCGGCACCGACCTCGCCAACGCGTGCGGCAGCCCGGTGTTCGCCGCGACGGACGGCATCGTGGTGCAGGTCGGCCCGAACGGCACGTATGGCAACTGGGTCCTGATTCAGCACGGCGACGGCGTCTCGACGGGGTACGCGCACCTCGCGACCGGCTCGACCCTGGTGCAGCCCGGCGACGAGGTCGACGCGGGCCAGACGATCGCCGCGGTCGGCAGCACGGGCGCCTCCACCGGATGCCACCTGCACTACGAGGTGCGCCTCGAGAACACGGCGATCGACGCGGTGCCGTTCATGGAGGCGCGCGGCGTGCTGCTCGGCTCGGCCTTCCTCGGGAACCTCGGGGGCTGAGGCCGTGCGTCCGGGATCCCGGACGACTGACGGGGCATCCGCCTTGTCGGGCCGGGGTGCCCGGTGTGGGATCGGATCATGACCGATCACGCCGTCTCCGAGGCACCCGCGGGCGACGCCGCCCCCGCCGCATCCGACCGTCACGAGGCATCCGGTGCCGCCCCGGCCCACGGGCCGCGCACCGTGCGCGCCGCGCGCGGCACCGAGCGCACCGCGCGCAGCTGGCAGACCGAGGCGCCGCTGCGCATGCTCATGAACAACCTCGACCCCGAGGTCGCCGAGCGCCCCGACGACCTGGTCGTCTACGGCGGCACGGGCCGGGCCGCGCGCAGCTGGGCGGCGTTCGACGCGATCGTCGACACGCTCCGCGACCTCGCCGACGACGAGACGCTGCTCGTGCAGTCGGGCAAGCCCGTGGGCGTGTTCCGCACGCACGAGTGGGCACCGCGCGTGCTCATCGCGAACTCGAACCTCGTGGGCGACTGGGCGACGTGGCCCGAGTTCCGCCGCCTCGAGCAGCTCGGGCTCACGATGTACGGGCAGATGACCGCCGGCTCGTGGATCTACATCGGCACGCAGGGCATCCTGCAGGGCACCTACGAGACGTTCGGCGCCGTCGCCCGCTCGATCGCCGCCCGCCGGGCTCTCGCCGAGGGGCTCGACGCGTCGGTGCACGTGACGGATGCCTCGCTGGCGCACACCCTCACCCTCACCGCCGGGTGCGGCGGCATGGGCGGCGCGCAGCCGCTGGCGGTCACCATGAACGGCGGCGCCGTGCTCATCGTCGACGTCGACGAGACGCGCCTGCGCCGCCGGGTCGAGCACGGGTACCTGCACGAGGTCGCGCCGTCGCTCGACGCCGCGGTCGCGCGCGTGCTCGACGCGAAGGCCGCGGGCGAGGCGCTGTCGGTGGGCGTCGTCGGCAACGCGGCGACCGTGTTCGACGAGCTGCTCGCCGAGGGCGTGCCGATCGACATCGTGACCGACCAGACCAGTGCGCACGACCCCCTCTCGTACCTGCCGGAGGGCGTGTCGGTCGAGGAGTGGCACGAGCTCGCGGCATCCGACCCCGAGGGCTTCACCGAGCGGGCGCGCGCCTCGATGGCGAAGCACGTGGCCGCGATGGTCGGTTTTCAGGACGCCGGCGCCGAGGTGTTCGACTACGGCAACTCGATCCGCCGGGAGGCGGAGCTCGGCGGGTACGACCGGGCGTTCGCCTTCCCCGGCTTCGTGCCCGCCTACATCCGGCCGCTGTTCGCCGAGGGCAAGGGGCCGTTCCGCTGGGCGGCGCTCTCGGGCGACCCGGCCGACATCGCCGCGACCGACCGCGCGATCCTCGAGCTGTTCCCCCACGACGCGCACCTGCGCCGATGGATCGAGCACGCCGGCGAGCAGGTGCACTTCGAGGGGCTCCCCGCGCGCATCTGCTGGCTGGGCTACCAGGAGCGGCACCTCGCGGGGCTGAAGTTCAACGAGATGGTCGCCTCCGGCGAGCTGTCGGCGCCGGTCGTGATCGGCCGCGACCACCTCGACTCGGGGTCGGTCGCCTCGCCCTACCGCGAGACGGAGGCGATGGCCGACGGCTCCGACGCGATCGCCGACTGGCCGCTGCTGAACGCCCTCCTGAACACCGCGTCGGGCGCGACCTGGGTGTCGATCCACCACGGTGGCGGCGTCGGCATCGGCCGGTCGATCCACGCCGGGCAGGTCGTGGTCGCCGACGGCACCGACCTCGCCGCCGAGAAGATCGCACGGGTGCTCGTCAACGACCCCGGCACGGGCGTGATGCGCCACGTCGACGCCGGCTACGACCGCGCCGTCGAGGTCGCGCGCGAGCGCGGCCTGCGCGTCCCCATGCTGGACGCGTGATCCCCGTGGCCGTGCCCGCCCTCTTCCCAGACCCGTCAATTCCCTGCGCTCTCAGCCCCCATTCCGCACCATTTCGACGGGTCTCGCGCAGCGTGCCACCTAGACCCGTCGATTTCCTGCGCTCTGGGCCCGCATTCCGCACTTTCTTGACGGGTCTCGGCACCGCGAGGGCGGGGAGGGGGCGGCGATGAGCCGCGATCGCATGCTGCTGGTCGGCATCGGGGAGCTGGTCACCAACGACCCGGCGCCGGGCCGCGAGGGCGGGCCACTCGGCATCGTGCGCGATGCCGCGGTGCTCGTCGACGGCGACCGCATCGCCTGGGTCGGCGCCGACACGCACGCGCGCGAGCGCATCTCCCGGCATCCCGGGCGCGACGATCACGAGGAGGGCGAGGAGCACCGCGAGCTCTGGGACGACCCCGTCGAGGTGGTCGACCTGGCGGGCGGATGCCTCCTGCCGGGGTTCGTCGACGCGCACACGCACCTCGTGTTCGGCGGCGACCGGGCCGACGAGTTCGCGGCCCGCATGGCCGGGCGTGCGTACGAGGCGGGGGGCATCCGCTCGACCGTCGCGGCGACGCGCGCCGCGAGCGACGACGCGCTGCGCGCACGGCTCGCCGGGTTCGTCGCCGAGCTGCGCGCCCAGGGCACCACGACGTTCGAGGTGAAGACGGGCTACGGGCTGACCGTCGCCGACGAGGAACGGCTCGCCCGTCTCGCCGCGGAGGTCACGCCGGAGGTCACGTTCCTGGGCGCGCACGTGGTGCCCGCCGAGTACGCCGACCGCCCCGACGACTACGTCGACCTCGTCGTCGGCGAGATGCTCGACGCCTGCGCACCCCACGCGCGCTGGATCGACGCGTTCTGCGAGCGCGGGGCGTTCACGCCCGAGCAGTCGCGGCGCGTGCTGGAGGCGGGCGCGGCCCGCGGGCTCGGCGTGCGCGTGCACGGCAACCAGCTCGGCCCGGGCGAGGGCGTGCGGCTCGCGACCGAGCTCGGCGCGGCATCCGTCGACCACTGCACCTACCTGTCCGATGCGGACGTGGCCGCCCTCGCGGCATCCGACACCGTGGCCACCCTGCTGCCCGGCGTCGAGTTCTCGACCCGGCAGCCGTACCCCGACGCGCGGCGCCTCATCGACACGGGCGCGCGCGTGGCCCTCGCGAGCGACTGCAACCCGGGGTCGAGCTTCACCAGCTCGATGCCGTTCTGCATCGCGGTCGCAGTGCGCGAGATGGGCATGACCCCGGGCGAGGCCGTGCACGCGTCGACCGCGGGCGGTGCCGCCGCGCTGCGCCGCGACGATGTCGGTGTCATCCGTGCGGGGGCCCGGGCCGACCTCGTCGAGCTCGCCGCGCCGAGCCACGTGCACCTGGCGTACCGCCCGGGCGTGCCCCTCGTGCGGCGCGTCTGGAAGGACGGCTCACTGGCCTAGCGGCTCAGCCCTTCGGGGTGTCGAGGCGCACGTCGACCGGCACCGCCGCGACCGTCTCGGCCCAGTGCGCCACGTCGAAGTCGAACTCGGCGACCGCGCAGGTCGGCATGCGGCCGATCGAACCCGACAGTGCGTATGCCAGGTCGGACATACCGGGATCGTGGGCCACGATCATGCCCGTACTCACCGACTCGTCGAACTCCTCGGCGACGAGCCTGAGCACGGCGGCGGATGCCCCGTAGAGCCGCTCCTCCAGCACCAGGCGGTCCGCGCCCACGCCGAGCACCTCGGCCAGCGCGGCCGCGGTCGTGCGCGCCCGCACCGCGGTGCTCGACCGGATCGCATCGGGCACGACCCCGCGTTCGGCGAGCCTCCGGCCCATCTCGGGGGCATCCCGCCGGCCCCGATCGTTCAGCGGACGCTCGTGGTCGTCGAGGCGTGCGTCGCCCCAGTCGGACTTCGCGTGCCGCACCAGGATGAGCGTCTTCATGGCCGACTCCCCTCGCTCGCGGGCCACGGGCTCGACCGCAGCACCCCGAGGTCGATCCTTCCACGGCGAGCACGACTCCGCGACGCCGCGGCCGCGCTCGTCACGCCGACCGCAGGGCGACCCCGGCGAGCCACTCGAGCACGCACAGCGCGGCGAGGCGCACCGTGCGTCCGTCCGGGGCATCCGTCGTCGCATCGATCTCGACGAGGTCCGCCGAGCGCACCCGGGCGTCGGAAGCCGCCGCCCGAACGAGCGCCCGCAGCTCCCACGCCTGCAGCCCGCCCGGCACCGACGCCGGGCACGCCGGCGCGACCGCCCGGTCGCACGCGTCGACGTCGACGTCGAGGTGCACCGGCCCGCCGCCGGCGCCGGCGATCGCGAGCGCCTCGGCCATGACGTCGGCCGGCCGCCGGCCGTGCAACTCGTCGCGGTGGATGACCGTGATGCCGAGGTCGGCCGCCCGCCGCGCATAGGCCACCGAGTTCGCGAAGTCGGCGATGCCGATCTGCACGATGCGCGTCGGGTCGAGCCCGGCCTCCACGAGCCGCCGCACGGGCGACCCGTTCGACACGCCGTCGCGCAGGTCGTAGTGCGCGTCGATCGTGACGAGTCCCGCCCGGCCGAGCTGGTCACCCCACGCCCCGAGCGCCGTCGCGTACGTGACCGAGTTGTCGCCGCCGAGTGCCACCAGCGTCGACGACCGGCGCAGCGCCGCCGCGACCGCGGCGACCGTGGCGGCCTCACCCGCCTCGCCGTCGGGTTCCTCGATGTCGCCGAGGTCGACGCAGCGCATCCCGCCCAGGTCGAGCGGGGCGGATGCCTCGGGCCGGTGCGCGCCCCCGTGCCCGTGCACGTGCACCCCGGACCGCGTCGCGCGATGCTCGGCCTCGGCCGCCGACCCCTCGTGCCGCCGGTCGGGCACGAGCGCCGGGCTGTACCGCCGCAGCGCCTCGCGCACGGCCGCGGGCGTCGTGTCGGCGCGCGTGGGCGACAGCGAGGTGCGGAAGGCGGGGACGCCGAGGAGCGCGAGGTCGAACCGATCCCCGGGCCCCGTGGCATCCGGCCCCGGCCAGCCGCCCGCGCGAGGCCAGAGCGCGTCCTGCGAGAGTGCGGCAGCGGTCATGCGATCCTCCCGAGCAGCTCGCGCTCGCGCTCGGCGGGCATGCCCGCCGGGCGAGCGGCGTGCAGGCCCTCCGTGCGCTCCCACGCGAGCACGTCGGCGAGCAGCTCGCGCGGCGGACGGGTGCGCAGGCCCGCCGCCTCGGCCGCGACGGTCGACCGCGAGAAGAACCCGACGTACTCGTCGCCCGGCAGCCAGAACGGCAGCTCGAGCGGGCCCACCTCCTGCTCCACCAGCCACTCCGATGAGACCCGCACCACCTCGCCGACGTGCCCGCCGACCTCTCGCGAGTCCTCCACCCAGTGCGCGAACGGCACGATCGGGCCGTCGGCGTTGAAGGTGCCGACGATGCCCTGCTCGGCCGCGTCGAGCAGCCAGGCGACGAGGTCGCCCACGTCGATCACCTGGGTCGCGGCAGCGGGCGTGTCGGGCACGAGCAGTGGGCCCTCGGGGTCGCGGGCGGCGCGCCGCACCCAGTACCCGGATCGCCCGGTGTGGTCGCCCCGCCCGCCGATGATGCCCGGCCGCGACAGGTGCACCCGGTCGCCGACCACCTCGGCGGTCGCCAGCTCGCACGCGACCTTCGCCGCCCCGTACGCCGCGCGGTCGGCGGTGTCACCCTCGTGCGGCGCGTGCACCTCTGCACGCTCGTCCTCGCCGGCCACGTCCTCGCGTGCGTAGACGCTGCCCGAGGACACGTAGGTCCAGTGCCGCGCCCGCGGCCCGATCGCACGCACCGCGTCGCGCACGAACCCGGGCTGCCACGACACCTCGAGCACGGCGTCCCAGTCGCGCCCGGCGATCTCGTCGTACGCGCCCGGCTCGCTGCGGTCGGCGGCGACCAGCGCGGCGCCGGGGACTGCCGCCCCCGCCTCGCCGCGCGCCAGGCAGGTCACCGCGTGCCCGCGCTCCAGCGCCGTTGCCGCGATCGTCCGCCCGAGCCAGGCGGTGCCGCCCAGGATGAGGATCTCCATGCCCCCATCAGAGCAGGTGTGCGGATGCCGCGCCAGCACGGTCCTCGCCGGGCGAGCCGGGCGTCCGCCCCGAGGCATCCGCTCGCCCCACCCCCGGCGCGACGCCTCAGGCCGCGAGCCGCGCCCGATCGCGAGCCCGCAGCACGAGCTTCTGCAGCTCCGACGCCCAGAGCACGAGGGTCGCCGCGACCACGCACGCGAGCCAGTGCTCGGCCGACAGGTGCGCGGTGCCGAACGCGACCTGCAAGAACGGCACCTCGACCACCGCGACCTGCAACGCGACGCTCAGCGCGACGGCCCCAAGCAGCCAGCGGTTGCTGAACGGCCGGAAGAACGCGCTGTGCGTCTCGGAGCGCGCGTTGAACGCCGTGAGCAGCCCGGCGAAGACGAGCGTCGTGAACGCGGCCGTCCGCGCGACCTCGATCGTGTCGGTGCCGCCCGGAATGAGCCCGCCGGGGAGGAACAGGTCCATCACGCCGAGCGCCGCGACGGCCATCACCGCACCGGTGACGAAGATGCCGACCCACATGCGGCCGTCGATCGCGCGGTCATCGACCCCGCGCGGCTTCCGTGCCATCACGTCGTCGATCTCGGGGTCGACGCCCATCGCGAGCGCGGGTCCGGAGTCGGTGATGAGGTTCATCCAGAGGATCTGCGTCGCGAGCAGCGGCGCCACCACCGCCTCGTCGCTCGCCCCCGAGAGCCCGAGCACCCCGGCGAGCACGACCCCGAAGAACACGGTCATGACCTCGCCCATGTTCGAGAACAGCAGGTAGCGCAGGAACTTCTTGATGTTGTCGAAGATCACCCGCCCCTCGCGCACGGCCGCGACGATCGTGGCGAAGTCGTCGTCGCCGAGGATCATCTTCGCCGCCTGCTTGGTCACCTCGGTGCCCGTGACGCCCATGGCGACGCCGATGTCGGCCGACTTCAGCGCGGGCGCGTCGTTCACGCCGTCGCCGGTCATCGCGATGACCTGGCCGTCGGCCTGCAGTGCGTCGACGATGCGCAGCTTGTGCTCGGGCGCGACGCGCGCGTACACCGAGTGCTCGTGCACGGTGCGCCGCAGCGCCTCGTCGTCGAGCGCGGCGAGGTCGCGGCCGGCCACCGCCTCGGCGCCCGGCTCCACGATGCCGAGGTCGGTCGCGATGCGCGCCGCGGTCTCGGGGTGGTCGCCGGTGATCATGAGTACCCGGATGCCCGCGCGATGCGCCTCCGCGATCGCCGGCTTCGCCTCGGGCCGGGGCGGGTCGATGATGCCCACGACGCCGACGTAGACCAGGTCGTGCTCGACCGAGTCGTCGAGCTCGGTGGCATCCGTCTCGGTGGGCAGGTCGTCGGGCTGTTCGCGGTACGCGACGCCGAGCGTGCGGTACGCCTGCCGGGTGAGGGCGTGCACGTCGGCGAGCGCCTTCGCGCGACGCTCCTCGGTGAGCGGCACCGCGTCGTCGCCCACGCGGATCGCGGTGCAGCGCTCGAGCAGCACGTCGGGCGCGCCCTTGCTGAAGAGCACGGCGAGCCCCTCGTCGAGGTGGCGGTTCGCGGTCGACATCATCATGCGGTCGGCGTCGAACGGCACCGACCCGAACCGCTCGAACCTGCCGGCACGCTCGACCGTGCCCGCGAGCTTGCGCGCGGCGACGAGGAAGGCCGCGTCGGTCGGGTCGCCCTGGATGCTCCAGCGGCCGTCCTGTTCGCTCAGCCCCGCGTCGTTCGCGAGCGAGCCCGCCGCGAGCACGACCTGCGCCTCCTCGCGCAGCGCACCCTCGCCGAGCGGCGCCCCGCCCGAGGTGGCTTCGCCCTCCGGCGCGTAGCCGACGCCCGCGAGCTCGACCTCGCCCGAGGCGGTGACGATGCGCTGCACGGTCATCTCGTTGGTCGTGAGCGTGCCGGTCTTGTCGGAGCAGATGGCGGATGCCGCGCCCAGCGTCTCGACGCTCGAGAGCTGTCGCACGACGGCGTTGCGCTTCGCCATGCGCTGCACACCCAGCGCGAGCACGACCGACATGATGGCCGGCAGCCCCTCGGGCACCGCCGCCACCGCGAGCGAGACGCCGAGCAGCAGCACCGTGACGAGGTCGGCCGGCTGCGTCACGCCCTCGACGATGATGATGGTCGCCATGACCACGATCGCGATGGCGATCACGACGATGCCGAGCACGCGCCCGACACGCCCGATCTCGCGCTGCAGCGGGGTCTGCTCCTCTCGGGTCTGCTCGAGCAGGGTGGCGATGGAGCCCACCTGCGTGGCCATGCCGGTCGCGGTGACCACGGCGCGGCCGGTGCCGCGGTTGACCGCCGTGCCCTTGAAGACCATGTCGGTGCGGTCGCCCGGCTCGGCGGGCTCGGCGAGCGCACGCGGGTGCTTGTCGACCGGCTGGCTCTCGCCGGTGAGGGATGCCTCCGAGACGCGGAGCCCGCTCGACTCGAGCAGCCGGGCGTCGGCGCCGACCTGGTCGCCCTCGCCGAGCACCAGCACATCGCCGCGCACCAGCTCGCGGCTGGGCACCGCGGCGCGCTCGCCGTCGCGGAGCACGAGCGAGTTCGCCTCGGTCATGCGCGAGAGCGCCGCGACCGCCTCGTCGGCGCGGGCCTCCTGCACGACGCCGATGATCGCGTTGACGATCACGATCGAGCCGATCACGAGCACGTCGATCGGCAGCCCCTCGGCGCCCTCGAGCGCCCAGGCGAACAGGGCCACCACGAGCGCGCCGAGCAGCAGGTAGATCAGCGGGTCCTGGAACTGGGCGAGGATGCGGCGCCAGAGCGGTGTCGGCCGCGACTCGCGCAGCTCGTTCGGTCCGTCGGCATCCAGCCGCCGGGCCGCCTCGCGGGCGGAGAGCCCGACCGCGGGGTCGACGCCGAGCGCCTCGGCGACCTCGTCGGCGTGGGCGATGCTCGGATCGGCGATCGGTCGGTCGGTGCGCTGCTCGGTCCGGTCGGTGCGCTGCTCGGTCCGGTCGTCGCTCGCCACGGTTCCATCCTGCGGCGCGCAACGGGGCGAGCACAACGGGTGCGGATGCCCCGGGGCATCCGCCTGCACCGCCCACGTCTCGGGTGCGGGGTCAGGCCTCGAATCGCGCGGCGACCTCGTCGGCGGCGGCGGCGCGCACGCGCTGCTTCTGGTCGTCGGGCATGTCGTCGAGCTCGTCGAGCCGGGCGAGCGGGTACCAGAACACCTCGGATGCCTCGCCGTCGGCCGGGTACGGATCGCCCGAGACGTAGCGGCAGCGGAACGTCAGGTCGAGGTACGCGGTGCGGTCGCCGTTCGGATACGTGATCTCGGGCGTCGTGTGCACCCAGGCGAGGCGCTCGACCTCGATGTGCACGTTCGCCTCCTCGAGCGCCTCGCGCACCGCCGTGATGGCGGGCTCCTCGCCCGGCTCGATGATCCCGGAGATGGGTGCGAGCCGGCCGTTGTCGCTGCGGCGGCCGAGCAGCACCTCGTCGTCGCGGAGGATCACGGCGGTCACGCCCGACAGCCAGAGCGGGGCGGTGCCGATCGAGCGGCGCAGGTCGACGATGAAGTCGGGGATGGGCATGGTCCGAGCCTATGCAGGAGCCCGGCGGCGCGGGAGCATGGCAGTGATGGGAGCCGATCGGATGGCGCGTCGAGACCGTGCGGGAACAACCCGGAGGGTGTCCGCGTTGACGTTGACGAATACCCCCTAGGGGTATAGCTTGGCGAACAGGGAGCGATGATGGCGAACGCACACGAGCCGCAGGCCGGCACCGGGCACCACGGGCACGAGGCCCACGACATGCACGAGCACGCGGGACACGACATGCACGAGCACGAGCACGAGCAGCACGAGCACCACGGGCACGAGCACCACGGGCACGAGCACGCGGGCCACGACACGCACGGCGGCCACAGCGGGCACGCGGGCCACGGCGACCACGTCGCCCGGTTCCGCCGCCTGTTCTGGATCATGCTCGTGCTGGCGGTGCCGACGGTCGCACTGAGCCCCATGTTCGCGATGCTGCTCGGCTACGAGGTGCCCGACTCCGGCCCGATCGCCTGGGTCGTCCCGCTGCTCGGCACCGTCATGTACCTCTGGGGCGGCTGGCCGTTCCTGACCGGCGCCGTGAGCGAGATCCGCGCGAAGTCGCCGGGCATGATGCTCCTCATCGGCCTGGCCATCACCGTCGCGTACTTCGCGTCGCTCGGCGCGAGCCTCGGCATCCTCGACCACCAGCTCGAGTTCTGGTGGGAGCTCGCACTGCTGATCGTGATCATGCTGCTCGGCCACTGGGTCGAGATGCGCTCGATCATGCAGGCGTCGTCCGCGCTCGACGAGCTCGCGAAGCTCCTGCCCGACGAGGCCGAGCGCGTGACCGACGACGGCACCGAGACGGTGTCGCCGTCCGACCTGGCGGTCGGCGACGTGGTCGTCGTGCGGCCGGGAGGCAGGGTCCCCGCCGACGGCGACGTCACCGAGGGCACCGCCGAGATGGACGAGTCGATGATCACGGGCGAGTCCCGCACGGTCTCGCGTGCGCCCGGCGATCGCGTGGTCGCCGGCACGGTCGCGACCGACACGGCGATCCGGGTGCGGGTCACCGCCGTCGGCGACGACACGGCGCTCGCGGGCATCCAGCGCCTCGTGTCCGACGCGCAGGGCTCGAGCTCGCGCGCCCAGCGCCTGGCCGACCGGGCGGCGGGCTGGCTGTTCTGGTTCGCGCTCGGCGCCGCGGTGCTGACGGCCATCGCCTGGACCCTCGTCGGCAGCCCCGACGACGCCGTCGTGCGCACCATCACGGTGCTCGTGATCGCCTGCCCGCACGCCCTGGGCCTGGCCATCCCGCTCGTCGTGTCGATCGCGACCGAGCGCGCGGCGAAGGGCGGCGTGCTGGTGACCGACCGCATGGCGCTCGAGCAGATGCGCACGATCGACACCGTGCTCTTCGACAAGACGGGCACCCTGACCAAGGGCGAGCCGACGGTGACGGATGCCGAGGCCGCGGACGGCCACGACGCCGACGAGGTGCTGGCGCTCGCGGCCGCGGCGGAGGCCGACTCGGAGCATCCGCTGGCCCGCGCCATCGTGGCGCACGCCGAGGAGCACGGGCTCGACGTGCCGCGCGCGACCGACTTCTCGTCGGCGCCCGCCGTCGGCGTGCGGGCGAGCGTCGAGGGCCGCATCGTGCGCGTCGGCGGCCCGGCGCTGCTCGACGAGGAGGGGCTGCCCCCGCTTCCCGCCTCGGAGGGCTGGGCCGAGCGCGGCGCGACCGTGCTGCACGTCGTGCTCGACGGCGAGGTGGCCGGCGCGCTGGCCCTCGCCGACGAGGTGCGCGAGGAGTCGCGCGAGGCGATCGACGCGCTGCACGCGCTGGGCATCGGCGTGGTCATGATCACGGGCGACGCCGAGCCGGTGGCGCAGGCGGTGGCCGACGACCTCGGCATCGACCGCGTGTTCGCCCGGGTGCGGCCCGAGGACAAGGCCGACCGGGTGTCGCAGCTGCAGCATGAGGGCCGGCGCGTCGCGATGGTCGGCGACGGCGTGAACGACGCACCGGCGCTCGCGCAGGCCGACGTCGGGCTCGCGATCGGCGCCGGCACCGACGTGGCGATCGCCTCGGCGGGCGTCGTGCTGGCGTCCTCCGACCCGCGCTCGGTGCTGTCGGTGATCGAGCTCTCGCGGGCCTCGTACCGCAAGATGCAGCAGAACCTGTGGTGGGCGGCCGGCTACAACCTGGTGTCGGTGCCGCTCGCGGCGGGCGTGCTCGCGCCGATCGGGTTCGTGCTGCCCATGTCGGTCGGCGCGATCCTCATGTCGGCGTCGGCCGTGGTGGTCGCGGTCAACGCGCAGTTGCTGCGCCGCCTCGACCTGCGACCGGAGGTGTCGACGCGCGCGGTGCTCGATCGCGAGGGCGGCCGGCCCGCTCGCAGCGACGAGCGCGAGCCCGCCCGCGTCAGTTGACGCCCGGCCCGTCCCGGTGCGCTCAGCCCGCGGGCCAGCGCGCCGGGATACCGCCGGCCGGACCCGGCGCGACGACGCCCTGCGTGGGCGTGAGGGTGCGCAGCACCCCGCCGTCGAGCGTGAGGAACAGGTAGACCTGCCCGTCGACGTCGAGCGGGTCGCCGTCGGGGTAGGCGTCGCCGCCGGTGCAGGTGACCGGCGTCGACACGACCCGCCGCACGTCGTCGCCGGTGTCGGGGCCCTTCACGAGCTCGTCGACCTCCACCGTCCACGCCGACGCGGAGATGCCGAACAGTCGCTCGGTGCCGTCGCGGCCCGCGACCGTGGCGAGCACGACGACGTCGGCGTCTCCCGCCGCCTGCTCGGGCGTGCCGAAGTCCACCCACGACACGCACGTCTCGCCCTCGCCCGGCAGCCCGACGTCGCCGATCGCGCACCCGGCCAGCAGGGCGACGGATGCCCCGGCGAGCAGCACGCCCGCGACCCGGCGCCGCGGGTGCCGGCGCCGGTTCGACGCGTCATCGGTGCGCCCCGGCACGACGGTGGTCATCGCGCGTCCGGGGTGAGCTCGTGCGCACGTCGCACCAGCGCCGCGAGCGCGTCGAGGTCGAGGTCGTCGAGCCGCGTGACGTTCACCGCGGCCGAGCCGACCTTCACCCGGCCGAGGCGGTCGGCCCACGACTGCACGAGGTAGGCGCCGTCCTCGACGGCGTTGACGTAGACGCTCACATGCCGCTGCTGTGCGGCGAGCCCGACGAGGAACCACTCCACGTCGGCGCCGCGCGGACGCGGCTGCATGATGGCGCCGTATCCGATGATGCGCTGCTCGGTGCCACCCCAGAACCCGCCCTCCCAGAGCACGCGCTCGAGCCCCGCGAGCTCGGCCGCGATGCGCGCGTCGAGCACCCGCATCGCGTCGCCGCGCTCGCCCTCGAGCGACGCCAGGTACGCGTCGACGTCCGTCCCGGTGCGCTCCATCGTGCAACCCCTCCCACTCGACACGACGATTCTCCCCCACACCACCACCGCCCCGCCCCGCGCCGGCTCCCGCCCGCCGCTGGTGCGCACAGCGTGGCCAACGGTCCCGCTCATCACGCTTCACGCACCAGCGGCCCCGCCGGGGCTCGGCGCCGGTGCGCGAAACGTGGTCATCCGAATGGGAGACCACGGTTCGCGCACCAGCGGCGACGGGTGCGTGATCGGGCGGCGGAGCGGGCCGAGCGGCGGGCAGCGCCCCCGAAGCGGATGCCCCGGGCGGCCGCTACTCGGCGGGCGTCGCCGCGGCGGCGGCCTCCTCGTCGGCCCGGCGCTGCGCGCGCTTCAGCTCGCGCTTCGCGCGGCGCTTCTCGCGGCCGCCCTCGACGACCGAGTACAGCACGGGCAGCACGATGAGCGTCAGCACGGTCGACGACAGCAGGCCGCCGATCACGACGATCGCGAGCGGCTGCGAGATGAAGCCGCCGGTGCCGGTGATGCCGCTCGCCATCGGGATGAGCGCGAAGATCGTCGCCAGCGCCGTCATGAGGATCGGCCGCAGACGGCGGGACGCACCGTGCAGCAGCGCATCCCGCACGTCGCGACCGCGATCTCGGTACTGGTTCACGAGGTCGATGAGCACGATCGCGTTCGTCACCACGATGCCGACGAGCATGAGCACGCCGATCAGCGACGAGACGCCGAACGGAATGCCGACCGCGAGCTGCAGCAGGATCGCGCCGGTCGCCGCGAACGGCACCGAGACGAGCAGCAGCAGCGGCTGCAGCAGCGACCGGAACGTCGCGACCATGACGATGTACACGATCAGGATGGCGGCCAGCAGCGCGAGGCCGAGCTGCATGAAGGCCTCCTCCTGGTCGCTCGACACGCCGCCGATGGTGGCGTTGGTGCCCTCGGGCAGGTCGGCCGACTCGAGCGCGTTCGACACGGCGAGCGACGCGGCGCCCACGTCCGACTGATCGGGCGCGGCCGTGATCGTCGCGCTGCGCAGGCCCTGCACGGTCGTGATCGACGCGGGGCCGTCGGTCTCGTCGACGTCGGCGAGCTCGTCGAGCTCGACCGTGCCGGCCGGCGTCGGCACGGGCAGCGCGCGGAGCTCCTCGACCGTCGCGGGCGGGTCGTCGCTGGCGATGTAGATCGTCAGGAGGTCCTCGTCGATCTGCACGCTGCCCGCGGCCTGGGGCTGCATGGCGGATGCCACGAGCGAGCTCAGCGCGACCTCCGAGTACCCGGCGTCGGCCGCCGCCTCGCGGTCGACGACGACGCCGATGTACGGCCGGGTCTCCGAGAGGTTCGACGTCACCTCGACGATCTCGTCGAGCCCGTCGAGCGCCTCGACGACGGCGTCGGACGCCTCGCGGAGGTCCGCGTCGTTGCCGGCGGTGACGTCGACGAGGATGTCGCTGGAGAACCCGCCCTGCTGGGCGGCCAGGGTGAGCTGGCCCACGTCGTCGAGTGCGTCGAGCTCCTCGCGCACCTCGGCCTGCAGCGCCTCCTGGTCGGCCGACTCGTCGGTCGTGACGGCGTAGGTGATGGTGCTGGACGCGCCGCCGCCGAGGCCGATCTGGAGGTCGGTGCCGCCCCCGATGGAGGTCTGCACGATCTCGATGCCCTCGGTGTCGCGCAGCGTCTGCTCGACCTCGGTCGACGCCTCGTCCATCTGCTCGAGCGAGGTGCCCGCGGGCAGCTCCTGCGTGACCTGGAAGGTGTTCTGCCCGGTCGCGCCGATGAAGTTGGTCGGCATCAGCGGGTACAGCGCGAACGTGCCGACGAGCACGAGCGCGGCCGCGATGAGCGTGAGCCAGCCGTGCCGGAGCGTCCAGCCGATGATCGGCAGGTAGCCCTTCTGCAGGCGCCCGGGGTGCTCGAGCTCGTCCTCGCCGGTCTCCTCGGCGAGCGCCTCGGTCGACGGAGTCCCGTCCTTGCGGGTGCGCCGGGCCGGCTTGATGAACCAGTACGCGAGCACCGGCACGATCGTGAGCGACACGAACAGCGACGCGCCGAGCGCGATCGCGACGGTGAGCGCGAACGGCCGGAACAGCTCGCCGGTCGAGCCGCCGACCAGCGCGATCGGCAGGAAGACCGCGATGGTGGTGACGGTCGACGCCGTGATGGCGCCGGCGACCTCGCGCACCGCCTTGACGATCGTCGGGAGCTTCTCGGCGCCCTCGACGAGGTGTCGCTTGATGTTCTCGATCACCACGATGGAGTCGTCGACGACACGGCCGATCGAGATCGTGAGCGCGCCGAGCGTGAGGATGTTCAGGCTGTAGTCGGTCGCCCATAGGCCGATGAAGGTGATGAGCACCGACGTCGGGATCGAGATCGCCGTGACGAGGGTGGCGCGCACCGACAGCAGGAACAGCAGGATGACGAGCACCGCCATCACGAGGCCGAGCATGCCCTCGACCGCGAGCGTCTCGATCGACTCCTGGATGAACGGGGCCTGGTCGAACACGACCGTGAACTCGGCGCCAGGGAACTGCGAGGCGATGTTCGCCTGCAGGTCGCCCATCGCGTCCTGCACGGCGGTCGAGACCTCGACGGTGTTCGCGGCGGGCAGCTTGGTGATCGAGAGCGTGAGCGCGGGCTCGCCGTTCACGCGCGAGATCGAGGCCTCGGGGTTGTCGACGAGCTCGACGGATGCCACGTCGCCGATCGTCGGCGCGGGCGAGACCGGCACGGTGACGGTGCCCGTCGCGGCGCCGAGCCCGGTGTCGGTCGCGGCGCCGAGGTCGGCGCCCGCACCGGCATCCGTGCCCGTGCCCGGGACCGCACCCGCGCCCGCGTCGGTGGACGGAGCCGCGACCTGCTCGGTCGCGCCGAGCAGCGGCAGGTCGGCGATGTCGTCGACCGAGGTGAGGCGCTGGCCGGACTGCACGGAGTACGAGATGCCGTCCTCGGTGATCTCCCCGGCGGGGATGAGCACGCCGTTCTGCTGGAGCGCGCCGGTGATCGCCTGCGAGGTGAGGCCGAGCGCGGCGAGCTCCTCGTCGTCGGGCACGATGGTGACGCGCTGGCCGATCTCGCCGATGACGGTGGCCTCGCGCACGCCGTCGATGTCGTTGAGCTCGCCGATCGTGGTGCGGTTCAGCGCATCGGAGAGGGCCGAGGTGTCGTCCGTGCCGCTGACCGCGATCGCGACCACGGGGAAGTCGTCGAAGCTGAAGGCGACCACGCGCGGGTCGACGTCGTCGGGCAGCTGCGACGAGATGCGGTTGATCGCCGTCGTCATCTTCTGCTCGGCGGTCGCGAGGTCGGTCTCGTAGTCGAAGGTCGCGGTGACGACCGAGACGTTCGTGGAGCTCGTGGAGCTCGTCGACTCGAGGCCGGCGATGCCGCGGATGGAGTTCTCGATGGGCGTCGAGACGTCGTTCTCGACGACCTCGGGGGCGGCGCCCGGGTAGGTCGTGACGATCGACAGCTGCGGGAACGCGATCGAGGGGATGAGCTCCTGCTTGAGCAGCGTGAGCGAGACCCCGCCGAAGATCGCGACCACGATCGTGACGAGCGCGATGAGGGCGCGGTTCTTCAGGCTGGCCTGCGCGAGGAGATGCATGCCAACGATTCTCGCATTGCAGTGAGTGCAAGAAGTAACGGGAAGCTGTGAGCCTGCGGAATGACCCGACCGACGGCGCCGGCCGGGCGATGCCGCAGCACCGCCCGGCCGGCGCCGGCCGTCATCGCCCCGGGTTCAGCGGAACGCGGGGATCACCTTCTTGGCGTCGCCGAGCCGCAGGAACACGGTCTCGCCGGTGGCGTCGTCGACGCCGTCGTTGTCGGTGACCGCGTAGACCTGCCGGTCGATCCCGATGGTGAAGCCCTCGAGCTTCTCCTGGGTCCAGCCGTTGCCGGCCTGCAGCGCGGGCAGCGCGTCGATCGCGAGCGACTTCTCGAGGATCGGCAGCTCGTCGGCGCCCGGCAGCTCGTCGGGGATCTCGACGGTGATGACGGTCTTCAGCGCGGCATCCGGGCCGTTCAGCTTGTCGCGCTCGATGAGGGCGAGCGTGTCGTCGTCGATCGCGGTGATCTCCGAGAGGCCGATCCAGTCGCCGTCGACCTCGGTCGACTCGAGCTCGACGCCGAAGAACGCCCAGGTGCCGGATGCCACGTCATAGCGTCCGATGCGCGCGACGTCGCCCTCGAGCAGCTCGAGGCTGCCGGCGCCGACCGACGGGTCGACCCAGAGCGGGCGCTGGATGGCGACCCAGAGCGCCTCGTCGCCGGTGCCCTCGCCCGTGATGGTCACGCCCTCGAAGCCCCAGTTGCGCACGTGGGCGGCGACCTCGGCAGGCAGCGGCACGGTCTCGACGACCTCGCCCGCGGCGTCGATGCGCACCAGCGCGTTCGCCGGGCCGCTCGAGCCCTCGACCGCGAGCCAGAAGCCGCCGTCGGCGAGCGCCTGCAGGCCCTCGACGTCGAACTCCGCGGGCTCGCCGCCCTCGGTCACGACGAGCGCCTCGGTGATGACCGCCTGGCCCTTCCTGTCGGAGACGTCGACCGTGAACACCGTGCTCGGGGCGAGCGCGTTGTCGCTCGCGGCGTAGACGAGCCCAGCGTCGCTCGGGTCGGCCGAGAGCGCTCCGAGCGCGGACCAGCCGATCGGCAGCCCGTCGATGTCGGCCGAGACGATGCTCGGCTGCGACGGCTGCCCCTGCTGCACCTGGTAGAGGTTCACGGACGCCCGAACGCCCGCGTCGGCCTCGTCCACCTCGCTCGAGACGACCAGCAGGTCGCGGCTCGGCACCGGCAGGATGCCCTCCGGCCCGTTGGTGGCGAACAGCAGCTGCTGGAAGACCGGCGCGGTCGGGTCGCTCACGTCGTAGACGGCGACGAAGTTCGACCGCTCGGAGGCGACGAATGCGGTGGGCACGCCGTCGAACCGGGCGACCGCGAGGCCCTCGGGCTCTGCGCCCTTGTTGTCGGCGCGGCCGTCGTTGTAGAGGCCGTGCGCGATCGCGAGGTGCTCGAACGAGTCGCCGGCATCCCACACGACCTCGCCGGTGGCGGCGTCGAAGATCGACCAGCCGCGGCTGCCGCCCTTCCAGTCGCCCTCGTTGGCGGTCGCGACGTACCCGTCGCCGATCCAGGCGATGGCGTCGGGCTCGCGCGGCACCTCGATGGTGTCGGTGAGCGAGATCGCGCCGTCGTCGTCGGTGTCGACGTTCGGGATGACGGGCGAGCCGAGCGAGAACGCGCCCGTCACGGTGCGTGTCGCGAGGTCGATGGTGACGAGGCCGTTGTTCTCCTGCAGCGACACGGCGAGCTGGTTCGCGTCGTTGATCGCGACGTACTCGGGCTCCGGGTCCTCGGGGGTGTCGATGCCGGCGGCCTCGAGCAGCGGCGCGGCCGCGTCGTCGACGAGCGAAACCGGGTCGATGCTCCAGGTGCCCGCGTCCTCGGGCGTGGCCCCGAACGTGATCACCTGCACGAAGCCGGCGGGGGCCTGGGGCAGGTCGCCCTCGTCGCCCGCGCCACCGTCGACGGGGAAGTCCTCGTTGCGCTGGTTCTCCATGGCGATCGCCGCGTAGGCACCGTCGCCGCTCACGGCGATCGAGTCGGGCTGGCCTGCGAGGTCGAAGGTCGCGACGACCTCGTGCGTGGTCGCGTCGACCGCGACGAGCTCGCCCGAGCGCGGCTTCGAGTCCAGCGTGTCGGCGTCGTAGTCGGTGGTGTCGACGACGACCAGCACCAGCTCGCCGTGGGCCGCGACCGAGGTCGGCGACGCCACCGGGGCATCCGTGATCGCGTCGAGCGCCAGCGTGCCCGCGCCGACCGGGTTCGCCGGGTCGGTCACGTCGACGAAGCCGATGCGCTCGCCCGCGGCATCCGTGTAGATGACGGTGTTCCCATCGGGGCTGATCGCCGAGATCTCCGCGACCGTCTCATCGGCCGGGTCGACGCCCGCCGGGGCGTTGAGGTACACGGGGTAGGTCGCCGTGCGGTGGAACGCCGTGGCGGGCGTGCCGTACTTGGGCCCGTTCGGCTGCGCGAGCGCCGGGGCGGCGGCTCCGCAGGCGAGCAGGGCGGTGGTGGCGAGGGCGAGTCCGGTCAATCGGCGCGCGCGCGTCATCGCGTCTCCTTCGAAGGTGGGGTCGAGGCGTCACGCCCCGCTGACCTCCCCACCGTTCCGCCGCGGTCGCAACGCGGCGTGATGCGGCGATGACCCGGCGGTGTCCGCTCGGTGAACGGACGGTGCGGCCGCTCAGGCGGGCAGCGCGCCTTCGATCGCGGCCACGACCTCCGGGGCGTCGGGCTCCGTCGTCGGGCGGAACCGCAGCACCTGCCCGTCGGGGGTCACGAGGAACTTCTCGAAGTTCCAGATGACCTTGCCGGCCTTGCCCTTGGCGTCGGGCGTCTTCTTCAGCTCGGTGTAGAGCGGATGCTCGTTGCGGCCGTTCACCCGCACGCGATCGAAGATCGGGAAGGTGATGCCCCAGGTCGTGGAGCAGTACTCCGAGATCGCCTCGTTCGAGCCGAGCTCCTGCAGGAACTGGTTGCTCGGGAAGCCCAGCACCGTGAAGCCGCGCTCGCCGTACTCCTTCTGCAGCTGCTCGAGCTTCTCGTACTGGGGCGAGAGCCCGCAGCGCGAGGCGACGTTGACGATCAGCTTCACCTTGCCGTCGTACTCGGCGAGGCTCGTCTCGGCGCCGTCGATGGTCGTGATCGGGATGTCGTCGATGGCCATGCTCCAGCCAACCATATTTGCAGTGAGTGCATTCCGAAGTCGCAGCAATCGTTCAGACGACGGCCGACAGCACGTCGGCGTCGGCGAGCGGCGCACCGCCCATGGTCCGCCACGCGGCCTGCAGCGCGTCGAGCGCCCGCTCGGTCTCGGCCTCGCCGTAGCCGAGCGGGATGCGCAGGCTACGCTCGAAGGCCCCGTCGATGCCGAACCGCGGGCCGGCCGTGATCATGAGGTCGTGGCTGCGCGCGGCGAGCGCGAGCTGCGAGCTGACCGGGGCGCCGAGGTGCACCCACAGCGCCAGCCCGCCGTGCACGTGCGGCACGTGCCACTCGGGGAAGCGCTCGGCGATGGCGCGCTCGAGGTGCGCGCGTCGCTCGCCGAGCTGGGCGCGGCGCAGCTCGAGGATGTCGTCCATGCGCGGCAGCAGCTCGGCCACGAGCAGCTGCTCGAGGATGGGCGTGCCGAGGTCGTTCGGGGCGCGCTGCGCGAGCAGCCGTCGGATGAGCCCCCGGTCGGCGCGGATCCAGCCGAGGCGGATGCCGCCCCAGACCGTCTTGCCGACGGAGCCGATCATGACCGCAGGGCCGTGCGCCGCGAGGGGACGGGTCGCGAACGGGCGATCGATGTCGAGCTCGGCGGTGGTCTCGTCGGCGATGAGCACGGTGCCCTGGGCCGATGCCGCGTGGGCGACGAGCTCGCGGTCGCGCTCGCCGAGCGAGCGCCCCGTGGGGTTGTGGAAGTCGGGCAGGAGGTAGGCGACCGACGGGCTCGCGTGGCGGATCGCCTCGGCGATGGCCGCGCCGTCGCCGCGCTCGCCGTCGCCGCCCTCGCCGTCGCCGACCCCGGCGAGCGCACTCTCGGGCCCGGCGCCCCCGACCGGCACGGCGACGAGCCGGGCGCCGGCACCGCGCAGCGCCTCGTACGCGTGGGGGTACGTGGGCGACTCGACCAGCGCGCGGTCGCCGCGCCCGAGGAGGGTGCGCGAGAGGAGCGAGATCGCGTGCTGCGCCCCGATGGTGACCAGGATCTCGTCGGGATCGGTCGCCAGCCCCCGTGCGGTGTACCGCGCGGCGATCGCCTCGCGCAGCTCGGGCAGCCCGATCGGGTCGTAGCCGGGGTCGCCGAGGTAGGCCGGCAGTCGCTCGGCCGCCGCGCGCGCGGCCTCGCCCAGCCACGGCAGCGCGGGCAGCGCCGCCTTGGTGAAGTCGATGCAGGCGGCGCCGGTCGAGTGCAGCGGCGTGATGTTGCCGGCCGGCAGCCGGGTGATGCTGCCCGAGCCGCGCACCGACTCGAGGTGCTCCGACTCGCGCAGTCGCGCGTAGGCGGCCGCGATGGTGGTGCGACTGAGGCCGAGCCGCGCCGCGAGCTCGCGCTCGGCGGGCAGGCGGGTGCCCACGGCGATGCGCCCGTCGATCACGAGGAGGCGGATGCGGGAGGCCAGGTCCTCGTACGTCGCGCCATCGCCGCGCCAGTCGCCGAGCAGTCCGATGAGCGCGCGTGGTCCCAGGGTGGCCTCATTCATGCGGCCACTTTACCGCGATTGGCATCTTGGCAACAGTCCAATCGAGGAATTGGATGGGTGTCATGCCTCGTCGTCTGCTCCAGCTCCTCGTCGGCCTGTTCCTCTACGGGTTCGCCATCGCGCTCATCGTGCGCGCCGGCTACGGCGTCGCACCCTGGGACGTCCTGACGCAGGGGCTCAGCCGCGTCACGGGGCTCGGGTTCGGACTGGTCACCGTGCTCACGAGCGGCGTGGTGCTGCTGCTGTGGATCCCCATCCGCCAGCGCCCGGGCCTCGGCACCGTCGCGAACGCGCTCCTGGTCGGCCCGTTCGCCGACATCGGCCTCCAGCTCGTGCCCGCAGGCCTCGACCCCGGGCTGCGCGCGGTGCTCCTGCCCGCCGGCATCCTGCTCCTCGGCATCGCGACCGGCCTCTACGTGGGCGCGCGCTTCGGCCCCGGCCCGCGCGACGGACTGATGACCGGCCTGCACGCGCGCACCGGGCTGCCGCTCTGGCTGGTCCGCACGGGCATCGAGGCCACCGTGCTCGCCGTCGGGTGGCTGCTCGGCGGGCAGGTCGGCATCGGCACGGTCGCGTTCGCCCTGTTGATCGGTCCGATCTGCGGGCGCACCATCCCGTTCTTCACGGTGCCGGTCGCCGGCCGGGCGGATGCCCCGGCGGGCGACGCTCCCCCGACCGCACCGGTTCCGGCCCTGACCATCGCGACGCCGACGGCGCCCCGCACCTGAGAGGAGGAGGAGACATGATCGCATTCATGGCCGCCCTCGCGGCGATCGCCGTGGCCGGTGCCGCCTGGACCGTCGTCGACTGGCTCCGCGACGGCTACCGCCGGGTGCCGACCCTCGACACCTGACCGAGACGAGCGGATGCCTCGGGACCACGCGGGTCCCGAGGCATCCGTCGTCCTAGAGGTTGCGCTCGGCGTAGACCGCCAGCGCGTCGCGCACGAACTCCGCGCCGCGCGGTCCGCCGTAGTTGCGCGCGAACCGCGGGTCGGCGACGTACATCTCGCCGAGCCCCAGCACGTACTCCTTCACGGGTCGCCCGCGCTCGGAGCCGGGCGTGCCGGGAATCGAGCCGAGCCACGCGGCGTGCCGCGCAGCCAGGGCCTGGGCCTCGTCGCCGTCGGGTGCGAGGCCGCGTTCCGCGGCATCCGCCCAGTCACGGCCCAACGCGGCCGTCTCCGCCTTCCAGGCGTCCTGCTCGCCGGCGCTCTTGCCGCGCCACCAGGCATCCGACGTCGCGTACGCGTCGGCGCCCCAGCGCTGCTCGACCTCCTCCTGGTACTCGGTGTGGTCGAAGCCCTCGAACATCTGCTCTGCCATGAGGTGCTCACCTCCTTCCAGCGCCTCGATGGTGCGCTCGACCGAGGCGGCCTGCCTCGCGAGCCGTTCCTGTTCGCGCCGCAGCCACTCGAGGTGGCCGTGCAGCGCGTGCACCTCGCGGGGCTCGTTGCCGAGCGCCTCCGCGATCGCCGGCAGCCCGAGGCCGAGCTCGCGCAGCAGCAGGATGCGCTGCAGGCGCACGAGCGCGGCCCGGTCGTAGTGGCGGTAGCCGTTCGCGGCCACGCGGCTGGGCGGCAGCAGGCCGATCTCGTCGTAGTGGCGCAGCGTGCGGCTCGTGGTGCCGGTGAGCCGCGCGATCTCCTGGATCGACCAGTCCATCGTCGTCCCTCCTCCGGTCGCGCCGTGCGGCGGTCGGTGCCGCCCGTCGTCGGTGCGGGCGATGGCTCCACGATAGAAGTTGACGCAACGTCAAGGTCAAGCACGAATTCGCACACCGCCTTGCGTCCCGCGCAAACGCGATATATCTTGAATCTCGTCAGACGCGATATATCGCGATCAGGGCGCATCCCCACCCGGCGGATGCCACGCAGCAGGAGGACCTTCGATCATGGCGCTGGAGAAGTGGATCATCGCACCCGGGCAGACCCGGGTCATCGACATCGAGCTCGCACGATCGCTCAAGGTCGGGCTCGTCGGCGGCAGCGTCACGGTGCTCGCCCATGACGAGCCGGGCCTGCGCATCGAGGTCTCCTCCGTGCACGGGCGCGACCTGCGGGTCGAGATCGACGGCGACGCCGTCGAGGTCGACCACGCCCAGCTCCGCTGGGACAACTTCATGGACGCGTTCAAGGGCTTCCGCGGCAACATGCGCGCCGACGTCTCGATCCTCGCGCCGCGCGAGATCGCGCTGAAGCTCGGCGTCGTCTCCGCCGACGCCCTCATCACCGGGTTCCTCGGCGACGCGAAGCTCAGCACCGTGAACGGCGACCTCACGGTCGACCGGCACGTCGGCGACCTCGAGCTGAACAGCGTCACCGGCGAGATCTCGGTCGGGTCGCACGAGGGCCGCATCGCCGCGCACTCCGTCTCGGGCGACATCGCCGCCAGCGGCACGGTGACCCGCTTCGACAGCGACACCGTCTCGGGCGACGTCATCCTCGACGTCGCGGGCGTCCCCAGCCGCATCGACACGAACACCATCTCGGGCGACCTGACGGTGCGGCTCGACGCGGGCTCGAGCGCGCGGTTCCGCGTGAACACGGTCAGCGGCACCATCTTCATCGACGACACGTCCATCAAGGGCACCCTGGGCAAGGGGTTCGAGCGCGTCGTCGGCGAACTCTCCGGCTCGTGGACCGACTTCGGGGCGAACTCGGTCTCGGGCAACGTGTCGGTGATGCGGCGCCGGCCGGCCGACTCCGGGCAGGCGCACGATGCCGACGGCTCGTCGGCGCCGTCCGACGGCGGCACCGACGCCGAGACGGCGGCGACCGCATGACCCCGCCCGTCTTCTCGCACGGCAGCCTCCGCCTCTACCTGCTGAGCCTGCTCGCCGAGCAGCCCCGACACGGGTACGAGCTGATCCAGGCGCTGTCCGACCGCTTCGGCGGCACCTACAGCCCGAGCGCCGGCACGATCTACCCGCGCCTGGCCAAGCTCGAGGCGGAGGGGCTGGTGGTGAAGTCCGCCGACGGCCGCAAGACGGTCTACGAGATCACCGACGCCGGTCGCGCCGAGCTCGCCGAGCGCGAGCACGAGCTCGAGTCGATCGAGGCCGAGGTCACCGACTCGGTGCGCCGGCTCGCCGACGAGGTGCGCGTGAACGTCAACGAGGCGCTGCGCAGCATGCGCGCCGACCTCGCGAGCGCCGCCCGCGAGGCCAGGCGCGCCGCGACCGAGGCCACCTCGGTGCCGCCCGAGCCCGCGCCCGAGCCGCGGGCCGACGCCGACGGCCGGGCCGTGCACGAGGCGGACCTCGTCATCAACGCCTTCCGCCAGCGGGTGCGCACCGACCTGCGCACGCACGCACGCCGCGGGCAGGTCGCCCCCGAGGCCGTGGACCTCCTGCGGTCGCGCCTGGACGCGGTGCGCGCCGACCTGCTCGACGAGCTGCGCGGGCGCTGAGCCCCCGCCCGTTCGGGGAGCGCGTCGCCCCGCGGCGCCCGCCGCGCCGGGCGTAGGGTGGCATCGAGGCCCGCGAGGAGGTTCCCATGCCCGACACGCCCGTCCGTCCCGTGGTCGCCGGCATCGTGCCCGGCCAGCCCTCCGCCGTCGTGCGCTACGCCGCCCGGCTCGCCGCCACCTTCGGCGTGCCGCTCGAATGCGCGTACGTCGACGTCTCGAGCTACGCCATCTCCACCAACATCGACGGGTCGATCCTCGCCGTGCCGATCGATCCGGACGGGGTCACCGACGCCGCCGAGGAGACCGCCGCCGCGATCGAGCAGTACCTCGAGCGCGAGCTCGCCGGCCTCGGCGTCGACTGGCGCGTCCACCTGCTCGCGGGCAACGCCTCGCGCGAGCTGGAGCGGCTCGCCGACGAGGTGCACGCGGAGCTGATCGTGGTCGGCACGCGCGAGCGGGGCGTGCTCGCCGGCCTCGCCGAGTTCCTCAGCGGCTCGATCGCCGCACAGCTCTCCCACCGGCAGGCCCGCCCGGTGGTCGTGGTCCCGCTGCAGCCCGTCTCCGACGACGAGTCGCTGCCGTGGGACGAGCCGTGACGCATCGCCCGGTCCACCTCCGTCCCGCCGCCGTCGCGCTCGTCGCCGCCGGCGGCGCCGTCGGCACGGCCGCCCGCGAGGGCGCGACGCTCGCCTTCCCCGATGCGGGCGCCTTCCCGCTGACGCTCCTCGTCGTCAACGTGCTCGGCGCGTTCGCGCTCGGCCTGCTGCTCGAGGCGCTGCTGCGGCTGGGCCCCGACGCGGGTCGCCGCCGCGCGTTCCGGCTCGCGTTCGGCACGGGCGTGCTCGGCGGCTTCACGACCTACAGCGCGTTCGCGGTCGGCACGGTCGAGCTCCTCGGGCAGGGAGCGCCCGGGCTCGCGCTGCTGAACGCCCTCGGCACGGTCGTGCTCGGCGCCGCGGCCACGTTCGCGGGCATCGTCGCGGCGAGCGCGCTGATACGACGGCGCACGCCCGGGGCGGAGGCCGCGTGACCCCGCTGCTCTTCCTCGGCATCGCCGTCGCGGGCGGCATCGGCGCCGCCTGCCGCCTCGTGCTCGACGGCGTGCTGCGCAGCCGCATCGTGTCCGCGTTCCCGTGGGCCACGACGATCGTGAACGTCAGCGGTTCGCTCCTGCTCGGGTTCGCCGTCGGCATCGCCGACGCCGGGCTGCTCCCGGCCGGGGCGCACCTGGTGGTCGGCACGGGCTTCCTCGGCGGCTACACGACCTTCAGCACCGCCAGCGCCGAGACGGTCCGGCTGCTGCTCGAGCGGCGGATCACCGCGGGACTCGCGAGCGGATTCGGCATGCTGCTGCTCTCGGTGGCGGCGGCGGCCGTCGGGTTCTGGCTCGGGATGCTCGCCTGAACCGCTCGCGCGGTGCGGACGCGGGCACGCGGCATCCGCTCGCCGCGTCTCAGAGCATGGCCATGATCTGCCGCGCGATCATGCGCCCGGCGCGGTTCGCCCCGATCGTGGAGGCCTGCGGCCCGTAGCCCGCGAGGAACACGCGCGGGTCGGCCCACGACGCGCCCTGGCCGACGGCGACGCCGCCCGCCTTCTCGCGGAGCTTCAGCGGCGCGAGGTGCCGCAGCTCGGGCCGGAAGCCGGTCGCCCAGATGATGGTGTCGGCGAACGCGAAGTCGCCGTCGTCCCAGCGCACCCCGGCGCGCTCGATGCGATCGAACATCGGCTTCGCGACGAGCAGGCCGCGATCGATGCCGGCCACGATGCGGCGGCTCCTGGCCACGCCCGTGCCGCTCACGATCGACGGGAGGGCGCGACCCGAGCGCGCGGCCTCGTCCTGCATGGCGACGGCGGCGGATGCCCCCTCGAGGTCGAGGTCCTCGGAATCGATCCAGTCGATCGGCCGGCGCGACACCCAGGTGAGCCCGGCGGCGACGGATTCCAGTTCGAGCATGAACCCGATCGCCGACGTGCCGCCGCCGACGACCACGACGTGCTGGTCGCGGAAGTCCTCCGCCGAGCGGAAGTCGGACGTGTGCACGTGGCGTCCGGCGAAGTCGTTCATGCCGGGGTAGTAGGGCACGAACGGCGCACCCCACGTGCCGCTGGCGTTGACCAGGAACCGGGTGATCACCTCGCGCGTCGGGGCGGCGGCGGCCGCCGCCTGGTCCTCCGCCCGCCGGCTCCAGCGGCCGAACAGCCCGCGCGGCGCCGGCCGCTCCTCGTCCTGTGCGCGCAGGTCGTCGTAGCGCACCTCGAGCTCGACCCCGTGGTTCACGACGCTGCGCACGTTGACGGGGCGCCGCACGTCCAGCTCGAAGTGCCGCTCGTAGCGGCCGTAGTAGTCGGCGACGACCTCCTTCGCGGGCAGCGACCGGTCGGCGGTGTCGAAGCTCACGCCCACCTGCTCCATGCCCGGCAGGTCGTGCACCCGGTGCGCGGTGCCGAGCTTCATCGAGTCCCAGCGGTGGGCCCACGCGCCGCCCGGACCCTCGGTGCGATCGAGGATCAGGAAGTCCTCACCGGCGACGAGCTGGAACCGGCGGAGGTAGTACGCGACCGACAGACCGGCCTGGCCGGCGCCGATCACCACGACCTTCACGGCCTCCGCAGCATGCTCCACCCGACCATCTCAACATGCTCCGCTGTGCGCGCGCAGAATGGATTCCCCGCTGTGACTACATGGGCGGGGCCCACCCGCCACGGTGCTAAACTGACATCCGGGATTCTGTTCATATCAGTGAGCGCCGGGCGAGGCTCATGTTCGCACCGGCCCGACGTCGTTAGGGGGTCACGCATGGGGCGCGGCCGTCAGAAAGCCAAGCACACGAAGGTGGCTCGGGAGCTGAAGTACTTCAGCCCGGAGACCGACTACGATGCGCTCGAGCGCGAGCTCACGAGCGGGCACGACGACCACTACGCCGAAGAGGCGTCGAAGTGGTCGGAGTACGCCGACGACGACTACGCGTCGGACGAGCAGAAGCGGGCCTGAGCGCCCCCACCCCATCGACTCAGGCGGCGTAGCCGCCCACGAGACGCACGGCACCGCCGTCGACGCCCTTGGCGCCCTGCTCGAACCCGTCGAGGTCGCGCGCGGCCGTCGACACGGTGCCGGCACGCCAGGCCGGCAGGCCGAGGCGGTCGAGCTCGGCGACCACGTCGTCTGCGGCATCCGCGGCGACCACCGCGAAGAAGCCGACGCCGAGGTTCCAGGTGCCCTCCGCCGCCTCCAGCGGATCGCCGGCGAGGTCGCTCAGCACGCGGAACACCGGCTGCGGCGACCAGGTCGAGCGATCGAGCTCGACCCACGAGCCGCGTGGCAGCACGCGGGCGAGGTTCGCGGCGATGCCGCCGCCCGTGACGTGCGAGAGGGAGTGCACCGCGCCGCCGACGCGCTCGTCGGCGAGCAGCGAGACGAGCGGGCCGGTGTAGAGGCGGGTGGGCTCGAGCAGTGCCTCGCCCCAGCTGGTGCCGAGCTCCGCGGCGTGGTCGGTGTACGCGATGCCGCGGCGGTCGAGGATGTGCCGCACGAGCGAGAACCCGTTGGAGTGCACGCCGCTCGAGGCGATCGCGATCACGGCGTCGCCGTCGACGACGCGCTCGGCGCCGAGCATGCGGTCGGCCTCGACCACGCCGACCGCGGCACCGGCCACGTCGTAGTCGTCGGGCGCCATGAGTCCGGGGTGCTCGGCGGTCTCGCCGCCCACCAGCGCGGTGCCGGTCTCGGCGCACGCGTTCGCGATGCCGGTGACGATCGCGGCGATGCGCTCGGGCACGACCCGGCCGCACGCGATGTAGTCGGTCATGAACAGGGGGGTCGCGCCCACCACGACGATGTCGTCGACGACCATCGCCACGAGGTCCTGGCCGATCGTGTCGTGCCGGTCGAGCGCCTGGGCGATCGCGATCTTGGTGCCCACGCCGTCGGTCGAGGTCGCGAGCAGCGGACGCTCGTAGTCCTTGGCGAAGGAGAGGTCGAACATGCCGGCGAAGCCGCCGACGCCGCCGATCACGTTGGGGCCGTGCGTGCGCGCCACCGACTCCTTCATGAGCTCGACGGCGAGGTCGCCCGCGGCGGTGTCGACGCCCGCGGCGGCGTAGGAGGCGTTGGAGGTCACGCCTCAAGGGTACCGGCGGCCGGCCTCCCCCGTTCGAGGGTCATGCCCGCGCGCTCCGGGAGGTCCATGATGAGCACATGGCCACCTCGCCGGTGATCCGCACGCCGGATCAGCGGATCCGCGTCTTCGTGAGCTCGACGCTGCGCGAACTGCAGCCCGAGCGACGTGCGGCCCGGCGCGCCATCGAGCGCCTCCAGCTCGCGCCCGTCATGTTCGAGCTCGGCGCTCGGCCGCATCCGCCCCGCGAGCTCTACCGCTCGTACCTCGCCCAGAGCGACATCTTCGTCGGCATCTACGCCGAGAGCTACGGCTGGGTCGCACCGGGCGAGGAGGTCTCGGGCCTGGAGGACGAGTACCGGCAGGCGCCGGCCGGCATGCCCAAGCTCATCTACGTGCGCGCGGGGGCGAACCGCGAGGAGCGGCTGCAGGCGCTCATCGCGCGCATCAAGCAGGACGACAGCGCCGCGTACGTCTCGTACGAGGGCGCGGAGCAGCTCGAGGAGCAGGTCGCCCACGACCTGGCGACGCTCCTCGCCGAACGCTTCCTGCAGTCCCGACCGTCGCCCGACGACGCGATCGACGTCGTGATCCCGCCCGTGCCGGGACTCCCGACCCCCTACACGCCGACGATCGGGCGCGAGCACGAGGTCGCGGCGCTCCGCGCGATGCTGGCCGCGGAGGAGGGGCGCATCGTCAGCCTCATCGGCCCGGGCGGCGTCGGCAAGAGCCGGCTCTCGATCGAG
Organism: Agromyces sp. SYSU T00194; assembly: GCF_040496035.1. Taxonomy (NCBI): domain Bacteria; kingdom Bacillati; phylum Actinomycetota; class Actinomycetes; order Micrococcales; family Microbacteriaceae; genus Agromyces; species Agromyces chitinivorans. Next base: position 791,571 of record NZ_JBEPJZ010000001.1, read on the forward strand.
GTGGCGCACGCCTGCGACGACCTCTTCCGCGACGGGGTGTACTTCGTGCCCCTCGAGGGCGTGCTGGAACCGGGGCTGCTCGTGCCGACGATCTCGTACGCGCTCGGCATCCGCGACAACGGCGAGGCCGCGCTCGACGAGCGGCTGGTGCGCGCGCTCGAGGGCCGCCGCGTGCTCGTCGTGCTGGACAACTTCGAGCAGATCGTCGACGCCGCGCCGCTGCTCGTGCGCCTCACCGCCGCGGCCCCGTCGGTCGCGTTCCTCGTGACCAGCCGCGTGGTGCTCCGCGTCCGCGGCGAGCGCGTGTTCGACGTACCGGCGCTCCGGGCGCCGCCCGAGGGAGTGCCGGCGTCGCTCGACCGCGCCACCCGCTCCCCCGCCGTCGCGTTGTTCATCGACCGCGCCCGCGCCGCGAGGCAGGACTTCGAGCTCACCGCGGAGAACGCCGACGACGTCGCCGAGATCTGCCGGCGCCTCGAGGGCCTGCCGCTCGCCATCGAGCTGGCCGCCGCCAAGATCCGGATGATCGGCCCGCACGGCATCGCCGAACGGCTGGGGCAGGCGCTGCCGCTGCTGTCGGCACCGATGCGCGACCTGCCCGAACGCCACCGCACCATGCGCTCGGCCATCGACTGGAGCGTCAGCCTGCTGCCGCCGGAGCAGCGCGCGCTCCTCTACGACCTCGGGGTGTTCGCCACCCGGTTCACGCTCGACGCCGTCGAGGCGATCGGTGCGGGCCGGGAGTGGGACGGCCGCGCCCTCGACGCGATGGCGGCGCTCGTCGACGGCACGCTCGTGAAGGAGGTGGAAATCGGCGGGCGGTCGGCCTACTCGCTGCTGGCGATCGTGCGCGAGTACGCGCTCGACCGGCTGCGCGAGCAGGGCGACACCCGTGCCATGCGCGCCGCGCACGCCGACTACTACCGCGCGCTCGTCGCCCGCATCGCGCCGGGCCTGCGCGGCGACGGGCAGGCCGACGCCGTCGCCCTGCTCGGGCTCGAGCTGTCGAACCTGCGCGCCGCGGTGCGCCACCTCATCTACACCGACCGGCTCGACGACGCCGGCGACTTCGCCTGGAGCCTGCTCATCTACTGGTGGATCGCCGGCTTCTTCAACGAGGTGCAGGTGTGGATGCTCGAGCTGCTCGGCAAGGACGCGCCGATCTCCGCGCACACGCGCGCGGCCGCGCGCTTCTTCGTGCTGTGGTGCGAGATGTGGCAGCAGCCGTCCGAGCAGGTCGTCGAGGGGCTCGGCGAGTGCGTGGAGCTCTTCCGCGAGTCGGGGGACGACGACGCGGCCGCGATGTCGCTCGCCGCGCGCGCGACCGCGCGACTGCAGCTGCCCCGCCCCGACGTCGCGGTCGCGGAAGGCGAGCTGCGCGACGCCGCCGCGCGCATGCACGAGCTCGGCAACGGCTGGGCCGAGGCCATCACCGAGGTGTCGCTCGGCCGGCTCGCCTGGCTGCGTCGCGACACCGACGCCGCCGTGGCCCACTTCGAGCGGGCGACCGCGCTCGCGGAGGCCGGCGCCGACCTGTTCACGCTGTCGGTGAGCGGCAATCACCGCGGGCGCCTGCTCCTCGCGACGGGCGATGCGGATGCCGCGGAGGACGCCTTCCTCCGCACCCTGCACGTCTCGGTGCGCCTCCACTTCGACGAGGGCGTCGCGTACGGTCTCGAGGGCCTCTGCGGGGTCGCGGCGCTGCGCGGCGAGGCCGTGCGCGCCGGCACGCTCGCGGCCGCGGCGGCCGCCATCCGCTCCCGCATCGGCGTGTTCGACGTCGAGGCGTTCACGGTGCACACGGTCTCGCTCGACGCGATCCGCGCGGCGGAGCCCGAGGCCGTCGCGGCGGGGGAGCGGCGCGGGCGCGAGCTGACCGTGCCCGAGGCGGTGGCCTACGCGCTCCCCGACGACGACGTGGAGGAGGTCGAGGGCGTGCTCGCCACCTGGTGAGGCGCCCGGCCGGCACCGGGACTTCCGTCCCCACCTGCGGATTCACGCGCCTGCGGGGCATCCGCCGCCCTACACTTGTCACATGCCGAGCGGGGGCACGCCGTCATGGGTGATTCGCGAGAACGCGTCTCGCTCGGTCCTGCTCGCCCTCTACCTGCGCGAGGTGCTCGGCATCGCCTCGCCGACCGAGTTGCCGCGCCTGCGCGACCTCGGCACCGTCACGCCCGCCGACCGCGCCGTCGACGCGCAGGACGAGCTCGAGCGCGAGTGGCGCGCGTGGTGGATGATGACGGTCGAGCCCGAGGCGCACCCGTCGGCCGTGCCGCTCGAACTGGTCGAGGCGTACGGCACCGAGGTCGCGCTGCCCACGTCGGGCGCCGAGGCCCTCGCCGCCGCGATCGTGCCGCACGCCGACGCGGCCCTGTCGTGGGCCGAATGGTCGCACGAGGCCTACCGGTCGGCGTCGTCGACCCATCGCGGCGACGCCTACCGCGCCTACGCCGGCACCATCGCCGAGCACGAGCGCGAGGTGGGCCGGCGGGCCCACTCGTTCGAGCTGAACGTCGAGGTCCTGCCGCTCGCGGAGCGCGGCATCTGGTGGATCGGCTCGCTCACGGTCGCGGTCACCGACACGTTGCGCTCCGATGCGGCGGCCTTCGACGAGGCGCTGCACCCGATCATCGCCGAGCTCGCCTGAGGCGGCGCCCCGGGGCATCCGCCCGCCCCTGCCCGCCGTGGCAGACTCGACCGCATGAGCATCTGGTTCGCCGGCGAACACCCCTCGGCCGAATGGGTCGACTCCCGCTGCGACGACACCGCGATCCGCGCGCTCGGCATCGAGATCACCGGGTTCACCGACGACTCGATCCTGGGGCGGATGCCCGTGGACGGACGCACCCGCCAACCCGGCGGGGTGCTGCACGGCGGCGCATCCGTGCTGCTCGCCGAGACCCTCGCGAGCTGGGGCTCGTCGTTCACGGTCGACCCGGAGCGCCACTACTGCGTCGGCATGGAGATCAACGCGAACCACACGCGCCCCGTCGCGGGCGGCTGGGTGCACGGCGAGGCGCGGCCGATCACGCGCGGCCGCACGACCCAGGTCTGGGACATCCGCATCACCGACGAGCAGGACCGGCTCGTCTGCGTGTCGCGGTGCACGATCGCCGTGCTGTCGGGTCCGTCGCAATACTGACGCCGGGGCCGCGCGTCCGGGCTATCGTGGCCCCGTGAAGCCGTTCGTCCTCCTCGCGACGCGCGCCGAGGACGTGCCCGCCGACGAGGAGTACGCCCTCTTCCTGCGCGGCACCGGACTCGAGGAGCGCGACCTCGTGCGCGTGCGCCTCGAGGCGGAGCCCATGCCGCCGATCGACCTCGACGCGATTTCCGGCATCATCGTCGGCGGCGGCCCGTTCAACGCCTCCGACCCGCCCGAGCGCAAGTCGGCCGTGCAGCATCGCGTCGAGGCCGAGTTCGCGACGCTGCTCGACGAGGTCGTCGCACGCGACTTCCCCTTCCTCGGCGCCTGCTACGGGGTCGGCACCCTCGGGGCGCACCAGGGCGCCGTGATCGACCGGGTCCACGCCGAGAAGATCGGCGTCGTGCCCGTGAGCCTCACCGGCCCCGGGGCATCCGACCCGATCTTCGACGGCATGCCCGAGACGTTCAACGCCTTCGTGGGGCACAAGGAGGCCGCGCGCGTGCTGCCCGCCTCGGCGACGCTGCTCGCCTCCTCGCCCGCCTGCCCCGTGCAGGCCTTCCGGGTCGGCGCGAACGTCTACGCCACCCAGTTCCACCCCGAGCTCGACCTCCCCGGCATCGAGGTGCGCATCCGCTCCTACGCGGGCTACGGCTACTTCGAGGACCACGAGATCGAGCTCACCCTCGCGTCGGTGCGACGGGCGCCCGTGTCGGAGCCGAGCCGCATGCTGCGGACCTTCGTGGAGCGCTACGCGCGGTAGCCGCGGTGCGGGCCGCCGCGCACCCGCCGGCCACCCGTCGGCCGTCCGTCGGCCACCCAGACTTCACCCACCGACGGTGTGCGAGGATTGCCCTGTCCGATCCGGGCACTCGCACCTCCCACACCCCTGGAGACACGCCACGCATGTGCGGCATCGTCGGAATCGTCTCAGCCGAGCCGGTCAACCAGCAGATCTACGACAGCCTCCTCCTCCTGCAGCACCGCGGGCAGGACTCCACCGGCATCGCCACCGCCGACGGCAGCCAGTTCCACATCCACAAGGGCCGCGGGCAGGTGCGCGAGGCGTTCCGCACGCGTGACATGCGCGCGCTGCTCGGCACGATGGGCCTCGGGCACGTGCGCTACGCGACCAAGGGCGACGCCGCCAACGAGCGCGAGGCGCAGCCGTTCTACGTGAACGCGCCGTACGGCATCATCCTGATCCACAACGGCAACCTGACGAACACGCGCGAGCTCGCCGACGACCTGTTCCACAAGGACCGGCGGCACATGAACTCGGCCAGCGACACCGAGATGCTCCTGAACGTGCTCGCCACCGAGCTGCAGGGCGAGGTGCGCGGCTCGCTCGACCTCGACCCCGACCAGGTCTTCAACGCCGTCCGCAACGTGCACCAGCGCGTCGAGGGCTCCTACGCCGCGATCGCGATGATCGCCGGCCACGGCCTCCTGGCGTTCCGCGACCCGTACGGCATCCGGCCCCTCGTGCTCGGCCGCCGCACCGCCGGCCTCGTGGGCGACGAGTGGATCGTGGCATCCGAGTCCCTGGTGCTGGAGAACGGCGACTACGAGATCGTGCGCGAGATCGCCCCCGGTGAGGCCGTGTTCATCACGATGCAGGGCGAGATGTACTCCCGCCAGTGCGCCGACGACCCGCGGCTCGTGCCGTGCTCGTTCGAGTACGTCTACCTCGCCCGGCCCGACTCGATCATGAACGGCATCTCGGTCTACGAGGCGCGCCTGCGCATGGGCAACCGCCTCGCCGACACCATCGCGCGCTACACGCCGATGGGCGACATCGACGTGGTCATGCCCATCCCCGACTCGTCGCGCCCGGCCGCCATGCAGGTCGCCCAGAAGCTCGGCGTCGAGTACCGCGAGGGCTTCTACAAGAACCGCTACGTGGGCCGCACGTTCATCATGCCCGGGCAGGCGCAGCGCAAGAAGAGCGTGCGCCAGAAGCTCAACGCCATGGGCTCGGAGTTCAAGGGCAAGAACATCCTCATCGTCGACGACTCGATCGTGCGCGGCACGACCTCGAAGGAGATCGTCGAGATGGCGCGTGCCGCCGGCGCCAACAAGGTCACCTTCACGTCGGCGGCCCCGCCCGTGCGGTACCCGCACGTGTACGGCATCAACATGCCGACGCGCGCCGAGCTGATCGCGCACGGCAGGAAGATCCCCGAGATCGCCGCCGAGCTGGGCGCCGACCACATGATCTACCAGGAGGTCGCCGACCTCCAGGCCGCGATCACCGAGGGCACCGACATCGGGCAGCTCGACCTGTCGTGCTTCACGGGCGAGTACGTGACCGGCACGGTCACCGAGGAGTACCTCGACTGGGTGGAGCGCACCCAGCTCTCCTAGCGGGCCGGATGCCTCCGGGCGAGCGCGTCGCCCGAGTCCGGCGGATCAGCCGGCGGGCGGCTGTGCTCAGCGGGTCGCGCCGTCGACGTCGTCCTGCTCCGCCTCGGCGAGCTCGGCCTCGAGCACGGCGCGCTCGATGCTGTCGGTCATCTGGTGCACCTGCTCGTGCTCGGCGACGACGGTCGCCGCGTGCCCCGCCATGACCCGGTCGAGCACGAGCGCGAGCAGCGCGCCCAGCGCGACGCCCAGCGACCCGAGGATGAGCAGCAGGAACCCGAAGACCTGGCCCCGGTCGTACTCCGCGACCGCCGGGAAGGCGAACGTGAGGATCAGGGCGATCAGCGCACCGACGGCGCCGCCGAGGGCGAGGAACCGCGGGTAGCGCGGGGCGCGGCGCACCGTCACCGGGTCGCGGCTGACGTCGGCGTGCTCGTCGGGCACGGGGATCTCGTTCACCCCTCCATTGTCGCAGCCGAGGCTGTGAGCCGGCTCGCGCCGCTCAGACGAGCGGCAGCAGGCCGGTGAGGTCGGCGCGGGTGCCCGACGCCTGCACGGCGCCCGACGCGAGCGCGGCCTCCCACGACAGGCTGCCGCTCGCGAGGCCGAGCCAGGTCGCGGCGTCCGTCTCGATCACGTTCGGCGGGGTGCCGCGCGTGTGCCTGGGCCCCTCGACGCACTGGATCACCGCGAACGGCGGCACGCGCACCTCGAGGGTGTTGCCGGGTGCCTTCTCGGCGAGCAGCTGCAGGCTGAAGTGCACGGCGAGCGACAGGGTGGGGCGGTCGACGGATGCCACGGAGGCGGCGCCCGCGTCGGGGTTGACCACCGCCGCGTCGGGGTTCCCCGCGTGGTCGGCCGCGTTCTCGGCGCCGATCGCCGCGCGGAGCGCCGCCCAGCCGTCCTCGTCGTTGATGCGCGCGCGTGCCATGCGCCCATCCTCGCACCGGGGCGCGCGAATGCCGCCCATCGGCGCCGGGTTTCGCGGCCGTTCACGCGCCGGGGCGGTCGGGTAGCCTGTGACGGTGAGAATCCTGGTCCTCGGCTCGGGCGCGCGGGAGCACGCCATCATCACCGCACTGCTCGCCGAGCGGGCCGGTCACGAGATCATCGCGGCGCCCGGCAACGCCGGCATCGCGGCATCCGGCGGCGACCCCGAGGCGGGCACCGTCACGACCATCGCGCTCGACGCGAACGACCCGGTCATCGTGGCCGACTTCGCGTTCGACAACGACATCGACCTCGTGGTCGTCGGCCCCGAGGCGCCGCTCGTCGCGGGCGTCGCCGACGCGGTCCGCACCCGCGGCATCCCGGTCTTCGGCCCCGGCCGCGCCGCCGCCGAGCTCGAGGGCTCGAAGGCGTTCGCGAAGCGGGTCATGGACGCCGCGGGCGTGCCCACGGGCCGAGCGGAGCGACTGCAGAGCACCGATGACGCGGAGCGCGTGCTCGACGAGTTCGGCGCGCCCTACGTGGTGAAGGCCGACGGCCTCGCCGCGGGCAAGGGCGTGCTCGTCACGCACGACCGCGACGCGGCGCTCGCCCACGCGACCTACTGGCTGCAGCACGGCGGGGTGCTCGTCGAGGAGTTCCTCGACGGCCAGGAGGTCTCCCTCTTCCTCCTCGCCGACGGCACGAACGTGCTGCCCCTCTCGCCCGCGCAGGACTACAAGCGCCTCGGCGACGGCGACGCCGGCCCGAACACCGGCGGCATGGGCGCCTACTCGCCGCTGCCGTGGCTCGACGAGCGGTTCGGCAGCGAGGACGCGTTCGTCGACGAGGTGATCGAGACCATCGCGCTGCCCACCGTGCGGCAGCTCGACGCCGACGGCACCCCGTTCATCGGCCTCCTCTACTGCGGCCTCATCCTCACCGAGCGCGGCATCCGCGTGATCGAGTTCAACGCGCGCTTCGGCGACCCCGAGACCCAGGTGGTGCTGCCGCGCCTCGCGACCCCGCTCTCGGGCCTGCTCATGGCGGCCGCGACCGGTGGGCTCGGCTCGCTCGAGCGCCCGGAGTTCCGGCCGGATGCGGCGGTCACCGTCGTGCTCGCGAGCGAGGGGTACCCCGAGCAGCCCGTCACCGGTCGCCCGCTGGAGGGCCTCGCCGATGCGGCGGCCGTGCCCGGGGTGCACCTGCTGCACGCCGCGACGGCGGTGGCCGCCGATGCCGACCGCTCCGACGCCGCTGCGCCGCTCGTCGCGACCGGCGGCCGCGTGCTGAACGTGGTCGCGACCGGCGACGACTTCGCCACGGCGCGCGCCCGCGCCTACGACGCGATGGGGCGCATCCGCCTCGAGGGCGGCCAGTTCCGCACCGACATCGCGGCCCGCGTCGTCGGCTGACCCGCGCCGCCCGCCGACCCGCGCCGCCCGCCGACCCCCGCCGCCCGCCGACCCCCGCCGCCCGCCGACCCCCGCCGCCGGCCCGCGCCGCCCGCCGACCCGCGCCGCCCGCGACGCCTCGCGTTCGCGGATGCGGACTTCGAACGCGCCACGCCGGGCGGCGGCCGCCCCACCCGGCGCGTCGCCGGGCGACTCCGCATCCGCGTCCACCCGAGGTGCGGCGCCCGCCGCGCGGGCCTCGGCTCGGGGCATCCGCCGACCTACACTGGAGACGTGAGCAACGACCTCGCCTCCGCCGGCTGGACCCACGTCTACTCGGGCAAGGTGCGCGACCTCTACGTGCCGACCGTGTCGATGACCGACGACGACACCTGGACGGGCGACCCCATGGCGACGGCCCCCGTCGCGCTGGTCGTCGCGAGCGACCGGGTGAGCGCGTTCGACCACGTGCTGGAGCCCGGCATCCCCGAGAAGGGCGCGCTGCTCACGACGCTGTCGAACTGGTGGTTCGCCCAGCTCGCCGACGTGCCGAACCACCTCGCCTACGCCGAGGACGACCGGTTCGAGGTGCCGCCGGTGCCCCCGGCCGTCGCCGCCCGGTCGATGCTGGTGCGGCCGCTGGACATGTTCCCGGTGGAGTGCGTGGTGCGCGGCTACCTGACGGGATCGGGCTGGAAGGAGTACCGGGCCGAGGGCACCGTGTGCGGCATCCCGCTGCCCGAGGGCCTCGAGAACGGCGACCGGCTGCCGGTGCCGATCTACACGCCGGCGTGGAAGGCCCCGATGGGCCAGCACGACGAGAACATCACGTACGAGCGCACCGTCGAGCTCGTCGGCGAGGTGGCCGCGGAGCAGCTGCGGGCGATCTCGCTCGACGTGTTCGCCCGGGCGTCGGAGATCGCCGAGGCGCGCGGCGTCATCCTCGCCGACACGAAGTTCGAGTTCGGCGCCGACCGCGAGACCGGCATCGTGACCCTCGCCGACGAGGTGCTGACCAGCGACTCCAGCCGCTACTGGGATGCCGAGGCGTACGCGACCGGTTCCACGCCGGAGCTGCGCATGGCGAGCTTCGACAAGCAGATCGTGCGCGACTGGCTGGCCGCGAACTGGGACCAGGACGCCGTCTCGCACCCGCCGACGCTGCCGACCGAGATCGTCGAGCGCACGGCGCAGCGCTACCGCGCGCTGATCGAGCGCCTCACCGGCACGCCGGCCTGAGCGGTTCGCCGCGCGCGGGGAATACGCCCGCCACTCGTGTGGTTCAATTTACTTGTGACTTCAACTAATTCCGGAGCATCCGGCCTGCTCGCCCCCGACACCGGCATGGGCGCCGTCACCCTGCGCGTGGCCGACCTCGACGCGATGATCCGCTACTACCGCGACGGCGTCACGCTCGACCTGCTGAGCCACGACGGGCCGGTCGCGGTGCTCGGCCGCGGTGCGACGCCGGTCGTGATCCTCCAGCACGCCCCCGAGCTGAAGCACGCGAGCCCGCGCAGCGCCGGCCTCTTCCACACCGCCGTGCTCTTCGACGACCAGGCGGCGCTGGCCGCGGCCGTCTACTCGGTCGCGACCCGCTACCCCGGCACGTTCACCGGCAGCAGCGACCACCTGGTGAGCCAGGCCTTCTACTTCGACGACCCCGAGGGCAACGGCGTCGAGCTGTACTGGGACCGCGACCGCACCGAGTGGTCGTGGACGCACGGCAGCGTCGAGATGGCCACGATCTTCCTCGACCCGAACCGCTTCCTGCAGGAGCACCTGACCGAGCAGGGCATGACGACGGATGCCTCGCAGCCGCGCCTCGGCGACGCCGTGGTCGGGCACGTGCACCTGTCCGTCGGCGACATCGCGAGCGCGCGGGCGTTCTACGTCGACCAGCTCGGCTTCGAGACCACGGCGACGTACGGGCCGCAGGCGCTGTTCGTGTCGGCCGGCGGGTACCACCACCACATGGCGATGAACACCTGGCAGTCGGCGGGGGCCGGGCGCCGCCAGCTCGCGCTCGGGCTCGGGCGCGTCGAGATCGTGGTGCCCGGCGCCGACGACCTCGGTGAGCTGGGGGAGCGGATGTCGCACTTCGGCCTCGCGGCCCGCGACGACGGCCGCAGCCTCGAGTTCGACGACCCGTGGGACAACGTCGTGCAGGTGCGTGCCGCCCGCTGACCGCAGCGTCGCGCTACTCCAGCGTCTCGAGCACGACCTCGACCTCGTCGCCGAGCTCGATGCCCTCGGCCTTGCGCACCGCCTTCTTGAGCGGCAGCACGTAAGCACCCTCCTTCGCGTCGGGGAAGATCGACGTCGTCCAGTCGGACCCGCCCACGCGCACCCGCACCTTGACCGACCCGAACCCGCGCGGCGGACGCGGGCGGTCGGCGATCTCCTCTGACCGATCGGCCGGCAGGGTCACGAAGTACCAGCCCTCCTCGACGCGCGCCTGCCACTGCCAGACCTCGGCGCGGAACCCGAACTGCTCCCCCATGCGCCGAGCATATGCCGACCCGTCGACAGCGACGCGGGACGGCCACCTCCGGGTGGGGCCGGCTCGAGGCATCCGCTCGCCCGCAGTGCAACACGGATGACCCCCGAACGAGTGCGGCCCAAGCGGGTGGGGCCCGAACGGGTGGGACCCGAACTGGTGCTGGCAAGCGGACGCAGAATCCCACAGACTGCTCGGGATTGCCCTCGCACCGTCACGGCTCGCACGGCGATCGCCCGCACCGAGTCGAAGGAGAACCATGCACACGCTCACCAAGGCCGCGCTCGGGTTCGCGGCCGTCGCCGCGCTGACCCTGGGCGCGACCACCCCCGCGCAGGCCGCCCCGCCCCTGCACCCCGACGCGAACGCCAGCGGCACGCTCGGGCAGAGCCAGCGCATCACCATCGACGACGACATCGACTTCAACGTCTCGCTGCGCGCCGGCTGCCACAACTTCCACGACGCCCCGTGGATGCAGGTCATCGTCGTCAACTACGCCGACGAGGGCTACTCATGGAAGATCGACGTCGACCACGGCGGCATCTTCGCGGGCGCCTGGAACATCAACACGTGGGGCCTCGGCTGGAACGAGGACGACGCCGCGTTCGAGATGGTCCGCACCCTCGAGGCCGACCCGGGCGCGTTCACGCAGGGCGCCTGGGTCGAGCTCGACCGACGGCGCGCCCGCACGGCGCCACCACCGTCACGTTCCAGAAGGTCAACCCGCGCGGCAAGGAGGTCGGCCAGCCGATCGAGGTCGCGTTCCAGCGTCCGCTGCTCAGCTGCGGCGAGAACGGCACCGGCGGGGCCTCCTCGAAGAACTGGGTATTCGAGGACTGACACGACCCGGGCGGCGGGCCGGGCCACCTGCCCGCCACCCGGCTCCCTCCGCGGGACCGCACGCGTCGCTAGGCTGGCCGCGTGAGCGCTGACGAGGAACGCGACGGGGAACGCACCGGCGTCGAGCAGAACACGCGCACGATCGAGGACACGGTCGTGACCGACTTCAGCGAGCGCATGAGCTACGGCGGCTACCTCGAGCTCGAGCAGGTGCTCTCGGCGCAGCATCCGGTCAGCCGGCCCGAACACCACGACGAGCTGCTGTTCATCATCCAGCACCAGACCACCGAGCTCTGGCTGAAGCTCATGCTGCACGAGCTGCGCACCGCGCGAGACCTGCTCCGCCACGACGAGCTCGCCCCGGCGCTGAAGTGCATCGCACGGGTCAAGCACATCCAGCGCACGCTCACCGAGCAGTGGTCGGTGCTCGCGACGCTCACGCCGACCGAGTACAGCCAGTTCCGCGACTTCCTCGGCAACGCGAGCGGCTTCCAGTCGTACCAGTACCGGGCGGTCGAGTTCGTGCTCGGCAACAAGAACGCGAAGATGCTCACGGTCTTCGAGAACGACCCGGCCGCCACCGCGCTGCTGCGCGAGGCCCTCGAGAGCCCCAGCCTGTACGACGAGTTCCTCCGCCTCCTGGCCCGCGCCGGCTACCCGGTGCCGGAGGCCGTGCTCGACCGCGACGTGACGCGGGCGTGGACGTTCCAGCCCGAGCTGGTGTCGATGTTCACCGCGATCTACGCCGACACCGAGCACCACTGGTCGGCGTACGAGACCTGCGAGGAACTCGTCGACCTCGAGGACAACTTCCAGTTCTGGCGCTTCCGCCACCTGAAGACGGTCGAGCGCATCATCGGCATGAAGACCGGCACCGGCGGCTCGAGCGGCGCCCCGTTCCTGCAGAAGGCGCTCCAACTCACGTTCTTCCCCGAGCTGTACGCCGTGCGCACCGAGATCGGGGCGTGACGGATGCCCGGCTGCGCGACACGCCGACCAGCCGGGACACGCGCGCCCGGGGGCATCCGCCCGGCCGCCCGCACCGGCGCCCGCACCGCCGAGGGCGCCGTCACCCGCACCGAGGAGGCACCGTGACCGACGTCGATCCGCTGCTCGGCCCGCTCGCCCGCCACGTGCGCCACGGCGTCACGGGCGAGGACGGCGTCGCGCTTCCCCCGCTCTGCGACCACCACGTGCACCTCGGGCTCGTGGAGGCACGGGCGATCGTCTCCGGCGGCGTCGCGGCGGTGCTCGACCTGGGCGGCGACCCGGCCGTGCTCTCGCGCCTGGCCGACGCACACCACTCGCCGCAGATCGCCTACGCGGGCGCGTTCCTCACCGCCCCCGGCGGCTACCCGACCGATCGCGACTGGGCACCGGATGCCTCGGTGCGCGCCGTGCCGACCGGCCGCCTCGAGCACCACCAGGCGGGCCGCACCCCCGCCGAGGCCGCGGTCGAGGAGCAGCACGCGTTCGGGGCATCCGTCGTCAAGGTCACGCTGCACGTCGACGACGGCCCCGTCTTCGACGCCGACGGGCTCGCCGAAGTCGTGGCGGCCGCGCGTACGGCGGGCCTGCCCGTGGTCGCGCACGTGCAGGGCGCCGGCATGGCCGAGCGGGCGATCGACGCGGGCGTCGACGCCGTCGCGCACACGCCGTGGACCGAGCGGCTCGACGACGCGCTCATCGCGCGGGCCGTCGCCGCCGGGCAGCGCTGGATCTCGACGCTCGACATCCACGACCGGGGCGGGCGCGGCGCCGACCACGCGGTCGCGCTCGACAACCTCGCGCGCTTCCACGCGGCGGGCGGCACGGTGCTGTCGGGCACCGACCTCGGCAACGGCGACCTGCCGTCGGGGGTGAACCCGCGCGAGGTGCGGGGGCTGCTCGACGCGGGACTCGCGCCGGCCGAGGTGCTCGCGGCGATGACCGCGTGCTGGCCGGTCGGCCCGCCGGCCGGCGTCGCCACCTGGATCCCCGGCCCGCCCCCGGCGAGCGCCGCCGACGTCCCCGACTGGCTCGCCGGTGCGCACGTCGTGCCCGCCGAGGCCTTCGCACAGCACGTCTGACGCCGGGCCCCGCGGCGCGTCACCGAGAATGGAGGCCATGACGCTCGACCGCCACCTCGCCTGGGCACGCCGACAGGACCGTGCCGACGGCCTCGCCCACCACCGCGCGCGCTTCCACGGCGCCGACACCCCGCTCGTCTACTTCGACGGCAACTCGCTCGGGCGCCCGCCGGTGTCGGCGATCGAGCGGGTCGAGCGCTTCCTGCGCGAGGCCTGGGGCGAGCGTCTCATCCGCGGGTGGGACGAGGAGTGGATGGAGCTGCCGTTCCGCATCGGCGACGACATCGGCCGGCACGTCATCGGCGCGGCCCCGGGGCAGACCGTCATCGGCGACTCCACGACGGTGCTGTTGTACAAGCTCGCCCGGGCGGCGGTCGACGCGCAGCTCGCGCGCGACCCGCGTCGCACCGAGATCGTGGTCGGCAGCGACGACTTCCCCACCGACCGCTACCTGCTCGAGGGCATCGCCCGCGAGCGCGGCGCGCGCCTGCGCTGGATCGAGGTCGCGCGCGACTCGGGCGTGACCGCCACCCAGCTGCGCGACGCCGTCGGCCCCGAGACCGCCCTCGTCGTGCTGAGCCAGGTCGCCTACCGTTCGGGTCATCTGGCGGATGCCCCCGAGCTGACCCGCATCGCGCACGACGCCGGTGCGCTCGTGCTCTGGGACCTCTGCCACTCGGCCGGGTCGGTGCCGGTCGAGGCGGACGCCCACGGGTTCGACCTGGCCGTCGGGTGCACGTACAAGTACCTGAACGGCGGGCCGGGCTCCCCCGCGTTCGCGTACGTGCGCGAGGACCTGCAGGCGGCGCTCGCGCAGCCGATCCAGGGCTGGATGGGCACCGCCGACGTGTTCGCGATGGGTCCGGAGTACGTGCCGGCCCCGGGCATGCGCCGCTTCATCAGCGGCACCCCGCCGATCGTCGGCATGCTCGCCATGCAGGACACGATCGAGATGATCGCCGAGGCCGGAATGCCCGCGGTGCGCGCGAAGTCGGTCGCGCTGACCGAGTTCGCGATCGCGCTGAGCGACGAGTGGCTCGCGCCGCACGGCGTCGAGGTGGCGTCGCCCCGCGCCCCCGGCGAGCGGGGCGGGCACGTCACGCTGTCGCACCCCGCCATGCGCGAGGTGGTCGCGACGCTCTGGGAGCGCGACGTGCTGCCCGACTACCGCGACCCGGGCGGGCTGCGCGTCGGCCTGTCGCCGCTGTCGACGAGCTTCGAGGAGACGTTCCACGGCATGGCCGCGGTGCGCGACGCGCTGCGCGGCATCATCGCGCGCCAGGCCGGGCTGGCCTGAGGCCGGGAGGCTGGGCTGGCCGGGCTGGCCCGAGGCCCCGTGGCAGGGCTGGCCCGAGGCCCGGCGGCAGGCCGGCCGCGCTGCCCGTGCGGCACGTCTGGGCGAATCCATAGCCCCGCCCGAGGGTCCCCATAGCGGCGTGGCCCACCATGTCGGCATGCAGAACGATCGACCCGACCCAGAGCCCGCCGGCGACGACGCCGCGCCCGCCGAGCCCGCCGAGCACACCGAGACGACGGCAGCGGATGCCCCCGAGGCGACCGCCGCCGAGACCGGCGCGCCGGCCGCATCCGCCGCCCCCTCGACCGAGGACGCGACGCCCACCGTGCCGCAGCCCGCTGCCGCTGCCCCCGCTGCGGCCGCTCCCGCCGCCGCGCAGCCCGCGCCGCGGCCGTACACCGCTGCGGCGCCGGGCTCCGCGCCCGCCGCACCGACGACGGCGGTCGCACCGGCAGCGCCCGCCACCCCGTGGTACCGCCGCCTCTGGTTCCTCGTCACGGCCGCGGCCGTCGCCGCCGTGCTGCTGTTCGGCATCGGCTTCGCGTCGGGCTTCGCGACGGCCGGGGTGTTCGACCCGCGCCCCGCGTTCAACGTGAACGGGCCCGGCGACCGCGACTTCCCGGGCGGCCCCGGCGAGCGCGGCGACCGCGACGACTTCGGCCCCGGCAGCGAGGGGAGCACCGGGACCGACTCCTGACGCGCACGCCGGTAGACTTCAGGGGCATCCCATCACCCATCGGACGGAGAACCCCGGTGCCCACCATCGTCGTCGACGTGATGCCCAAGGCCGAGCTGCTCGACCCCCAGGGGAAGGCCGTCGCCGGCGCGCTGTCCCGCACGGGCCACGACGCGGTCTCCGGCGTGCGCATCGGCAAGCGCTTCGAACTCACCGTGGACGGCCCGGTCGACGACGCCGTGCGCGCCGACATCGAGCAGATCGCGGCCGACATCCTCTCCAACGGCGTCATCGAGGACGTCGTCGCGATCCACTGGGGCGACGACGAGGTGACCACCCCGCCGGCCGACGACACCGACAGCGAGACCGTCGACGTGTCGCTCACCGACGCGGAGGTCGCCGAGGCCGCCGCGACCGCGCCCGAGGCGCACGACGGCGTGGGCTACGACGCTCCCGCGGGCGAGACGCACTGACCATGCGCATCGGCGTCATCACCTTCCCCGGGTCGCTCGACGACCGCGACGCGCAGCGCGCGGTGCGCCTGGCCGGCGCCGAGCCGGTCGCGCTCTGGCACGGGTCGCACGACCTCGAGGACGTCGACGCGCTGGTGCTGCCCGGCGGCTTCAGCTACGGCGACTACCTGCGGTGCGGGTCGATCGCGAGCCTCTCGCCGATCATGGCCGAGGTCATCGACGCCGCGAATCACGGCATGCCCGTGCTCGGCATCTGCAACGGCTTCCAGATGCTCACCGAGGCGCGCCTGCTCGAGGGCGGCCTGATCCGCAACGACCACGGCACCTTCGTCTGCCGCGACCAGGTGCTGTCGGTCGAGACGACCGCCACCGACTGGACCGGCGAGTTCGACCTCGGCGAGCGCATCACCATTCCGCTGAAGAACGGCGAGGGCGGGTTCATCGCCGACGCCGACACGCTGCAGCGCCTCGAGGAGGAGGGCCGCGTGGTCTTCCGCTACCAGGGCGTGAACCCGAACGGCTCGCTCAACGACATCGCCGGCGTCACCAACGCCCGCGGCAACGTGGTCGGCCTCATGCCGCACCCCGAGCACGCGGTCGAGCCGGGCTTCGGCCCAGACACCCCCGACGCCATGCGCTCGGGCATCGACGGGCTGCGCTTCTTCTCCAGCGTCATCGCACGCGCGCTCACCCGCATCTGATCCGGCCCGGCCTGCAGGTAGCATCGGCACCACCGACACGAGGGGGTGCCGTGGTCGCAGCGAGCCGAACGGATGCCGGCAGGGGGCGCATGCTCCGCAGGTGGGCCGCGTTCGCGGACGCGTTCGGCACCAGGCTCTGGCCGGTGCCCACCGTCGCCGTCGTCGCGGCGGTCATCGCGGGCCTCGCGATCCCGGTGATCGACCGCCAGGTCGACGCGCAGCTCCCGGCCGGCCTCGAGTCGATGCTGTTCGGCGGCGGCACCGACTCGGCCCGCGCGGTGCTCTCGGCCATCGCGGGCTCGCTCATCACCGCGACCTCGCTCACCTTCTCGCTGACCGTCGTCGCACTGCAGCTCGCGAGCAGCCAGGCGTCGCCGCGCGTGCTGCGCCTGTTCGCGCAGGACCGCATGGTGCACGGCACCCT
This sequence comes from Agromyces sp. SYSU T00194, assembly GCF_040496035.1. Taxonomy (NCBI): domain Bacteria; kingdom Bacillati; phylum Actinomycetota; class Actinomycetes; order Micrococcales; family Microbacteriaceae; genus Agromyces; species Agromyces chitinivorans. Next base: position 808,384 of record NZ_JBEPJZ010000001.1, read on the forward strand.
CGCGCTCTTCCTCGCGACCTTCGCCTACGCGCTCACCGTGCTGCGCACGGTCGACGACGCCGACGGCGACCCGTTCATCCCGCGCATCGCGGTGACCCTGGCGAGCCTGCTCACGTTCGCGAGCGTCGTCGTGCTGGTCTTCTTCCTCGCGCACCTCGCCGCCCAGCTGCGGGTGGAGACCATCCTGCGCGACGTGCACCGCGAGACGGCGCGCACCATCGAGCTGGTCGCCGAGACGGCGCTCGACGGCGTCGACCGTGCGCCGGAGCGTCCCGATTCGGCGCACACGGTGGCGGCCCGCCGGTCGGGCTTCCTCACCGGCATCGACCGGCACGCGCTGCTCGAGACGGCGGCGACGTACGACATCGTCATCCTCGAGCGGCGCGCGATCGGCTCGAGCGTCATCGCGGGCACGCCGCTGGCCGACTGGTGGCCGCGCGCCGGCGGCGGCCCCGCGGGCGAGGGGCGAGCGGATGCCCCCGAGCGCGACCCGTCCGAGATCGCCGACGCCGTCACCGATGCGCACTCGACCGGCTACGAGCGCACCGCGGCGCAGGACGTCGGGTTCGGACTCCGACAGCTGACCGACATCGCGGTGCGCGCCCTCTCACCGGGCGTGAACGACCCGACCACCGCGGTGCACGCGCTCAGCCACACCTCCGCGCTGCTCTGCCGCATCGCTTCGCTCGACCCCGAGCCCGAAGCGCTCACCGACGACGACGGCGTGGCCCGCGTGGTCCAGGGCTCGCACGACTTCGCCGACCTGCTCGAGGTCGCCGTGCAGCAGCCTCGCCGGTACGGTGCGAGCGACCCGGTCGTCGCCGCGCGCCTGTTCCAGCTGCTGCACGATGTCGCCCTGCACACCGGCCCGGGCGCCGACGGGGAGGCGGTGCGTGCGCAGGCCGACCGGCTCGCGGCATCCGTCGACGCCGAGGACTACGACGCGGTCGAGCGCGAGGGCTTCGCACGGGCCCGCCGGGCGATCGACGAGGCCCTGTCCTCCCCCGCACCGGCGGACGCGTAGGCTCGTCGTCCATGGCCACCGGCGCGACGATCCACACCTTCACCGTGCACCTCGCCGACGTCGACCGCGGCGTCTACGAGGAGCTCTCGCTGCGCGTCGCCCGCCACCCCTCGGAGACCGACGCGTTCATGCTCACGCGCGTGCTCGCCTACTGCCTCGAGTACGTCGAGGGCATCGCGTTCAGCGACGGCGTCTCGGCCGTCGACCTGCCGGCAGTGCTCGCGCGCGACGCGACCGGGGCGCTCACCGCCTGGATCGAGGTCGGCGCCCCCGACGCCGAGCGCCTGCACGCCGGCAGCCGCCAGGCCGCGCGCACGGTCGTCTACACCCACCGCGACCCCGCGAAGGTCGCCGCACAGTGGGCGGGCAAGCGCATCCACCGCGCCGACGAGCTCGCGCTGTACTCGTTCGACCCCGGGTTCCTCGACGCGGCCACCGCGCACCTCGAGCGCCGCAACGAGCTCACCGTCTCGGTCACCGAGCGACGCCTCTACCTCGACCTGAACGGCACGACGCTCGAGACCGATGTGCACGAGCAGCCGGTCGCCTGAGGTCCGGCCCCGGGTCTGCGCGCGCTCGCCCGACGGCGGGTATCGTCGGGACGGTCCACGCCCACGAGGAGGTCGCAGATGCCCACCATCGCCATCGTCGGAGCCGGGCCGGGGCTCGGCGCCGCCGTCGCCCGCAGGTTCGGACGCGAGGGGTTCCAGGTCGCGCTGATCTCGCGCGACCAGGCGAAGCTCGACGCGCTCGCCGCCGAGCTCGGCGACGCCGGGGTGACGGCCCGCGGCTACGCCGCCGACGTGCGCGAGCCCGACCAGCTCACCGCCGCACTCGCGCGGGCCGCCGACGAGCTCGGCCCCGTCAGCGCCCTGCAGTACAGCCCGCTGCCGTCGCGCAGCTACCTCGAGCCGGTGCTCGACCTCACGCCCGAGCTCGCCCTCGAGGCTCTCAGCTTCTCGGCCCTCGGCCTCATCGCCGCCGCGCGCGCCGTGCTGCCCGCCATGCGCGAAGCGGGCGACGGAACGATCATCCTCATCAACGGCGGCACCTCGGTCAAGGCACGTCCCGGCTTCTCGGGCACGTCGGTCGCGTTCCCCGCCGAGAGCGCCTACGGCGAGATGCTGCACGACGCGCTCGCCGACGAGGGCGTGCGCGTGGTGCAGCTGGTGATCCCCGGCGCGATCCCGAAGCTCCGGCTGCCGAACGGCATCGACGACGTGGCGGACCGCATCTGGGAGCTCCACGCGACGCCGGGCGAGTTCCGCACCATGCTCATCCCGCTCGAAGAGGGCCGGGAGTAGGGCGCCGGCGGCGGACGCCGCTAGGCCTGCAGCAGGCTGAAGACCTCACGTCCCTCCAGCGCTGCGCGGCCGCCGAGCACCTCCAGCTCGAGCACGACCGCCACGCCCGCGACCTCCCAGCCGGCGCGCTCGACGAGCGTGCAGGTCGCCGCCGCGGTGCCGCCGGTCGCGAGCACGTCGTCCAGCACCAGCACGCGCGTGCCCGGCGGCAGGTCGTCGGCGTGCACCTCGAGCCGGGCCTCGCCGTACTCCAGCGCGTACGACTCGGCGATGGTCGCCCGGGGCAGCTTGCCGGCCTTGCGCACGGCCAGCACACCCGCATCCGTGCGCATCGACGCGGCGCCCGCGAGCAGGAACCCGCGCGCCTCGATGCCCGCGAACACGTCGTAGCTGCCCGCGAACGGTGCGACGAGCGCGTCGACCATGCCGCGGAACAGGTCGGCGTCGGCGAACACCGGCGTGAGGTCGCGGAACATGATGCCGGGCTGCGGGAAGTCGGGCACGAGGGCGATGCGGGACTCGAGGCGTGCACGGATGTCGTCCATGCGCACAGGCTAGCGGCGCGGTCCGCACTGCGGGCCGAGCCGGTGGGGCGGCGGGCGGAACCCGCCCGGTCGGGCGCCCGGCACGCTGGCCTCCGCGGCGCGCGCCGCAGTAGCATCGGGGCCATTGGGGGCATCCGATGGCGTCTGGGGAACGAACGCGGTCCGAGCTGAACGAGCTCGGCGAGATGCGCGACGCCGTCTTCTTCTCCGGGCCCGAGCGGCAGCGCAAGGTCAGCCGGTACTGGATCCTGCTCGTGCTGTCGTCGGTCATCTCGGCCGCGGGCATCGTCGCGGACTCGACCGCGACCGTGATCGGTGCGATGATCGTCGCCCCGCTCATGCTGCCCATCCAGGGGGTCATGCTCGCGAGCGTGCTCGGCGACCGGCTGAACCTGCGGCGCTCCATGCTGCTGCTCGTCGGCGGGGGGATCGTCGCGGTCGGCATCGGGTACCTGCTCGGGCTGGTGATGGTCTACGACATCGACGCGACCAACAACGCGCAGGTCGCGGCACGGTCATCGCCCGGGCTGGTCGACCTGCTCGCCGCGCTCGCGACCGGCGCCGTCGGGTCGATCGCGCTGGTGCGCCGCGACATCTCCGACACGCTGCCGGGCGTGGCGATCGCCATCTCGCTCGTGCCGCCGCTGTCGGTCGTCGGGGTCACGCTCGAGTCGGCGTCGTGGAACGACGCGTTCGGCTCGTTCGTGCTCTTCCTCACCAACGTGTCGGCCATGATCGGCACGGGCATGCTCGTCATGTCGATCTACGGCCGCAGCCGCGTCGGCGAGAACCGGCGCGTCGACGCGGTGCGCTCGCGCAGCCGCCGCAGCACGATCATCGTGCTCTCGACCATGGGCGCCGCCATCCTCGTGATCCTCACCCTGTCGGGGCTCGTGAAGCTGCAGGACAACCTGCTCGCCAGCCAGGTGCAGCACGAGCTGCAGCAGTGGGCGCACCCGTCCGGCTGGATCGTCACGTCGGTCACCTGGCACAACGACACGCTCGTCGCGCAGGTCGAGGGCCCGTCGCCCGCACCCGACACCGACGACCTGCAGGAGGCGTTCGACGACGCCGGCATCGACACCTCGCACATCGACGTGCGCCTCGTCGAGGGCACCTCGGTCGACTTCGACGACTGAGCGGATGCCCCGGGCCGGCGCTGCACGTCGCCGCGAGGCATCCGTCGCCCGGCGCCCGCTGCCCGCACCCCGCCGCGACCGCCGCCGGCACCGGGCCGTTCGCCCCTTGCCCGCACCCCCGCCCCTCAATAGGCTCGGCAGCGGGGCATCGACACCGAGGGGGACGTCATGGGTTCAGGGCCGATCGAGATCGTCGTCATCGAGTTCACGGGGGAGTTCACCGGCGCGATACTCCCCGAGCTCGAGCGGCTGGTCGCCGCGGGCACCATCAGCATCGTCGACGGGCTCGTCGCCCGGAAGGACGAGGACGGCACCATCGACCTGCTCGAGATCGCCGAGGCCGACGACGACGTGAGCGCGCTCGCGGGCGTGATCGACCGCGTCGAGGGGCTCGTCTCCGACGAGGACGTCGAGACGCTCACCGCGGGCATCGCGCCCGGCACCGCCGCCGCGATCCTCGCCTTCGAGCACGTCTGGGTGAAGCCGCTGCGCGACGCGATCACCGCCGCGGGCGGGTCGCTCGTCGACACCGTGCGCATCCCGGGTCCCGTCGTCGACGAGATCCTCGCGACCGTGCCCGACGAGGGCTGAGCGTCCGCCGCGGCGGACAGGAGAGCAGGGGGAAGACCATGCGAGGCAGGATCGGACGTCCCGGACTGATCGGGACCATGGCGCGCACGGCCGTCGTCGCGGGCACGGCGAGCGCCGTCGCCGGCGGCGTGCAGCACCGGCAGGCGAACCGGTGGAACGCGCAGCAGCAGCAGGCGGCCGAGAAGCAGATGGCGGCCCAACAGCAGCAGCAGTCGCAGGCGCAGGTCGCCGAGATGCAGGCGCAGCTGAACGCACTGCAGGCGCAGCAGGCCGCGCCCGCGGCACCCGCCGCGCCCGCCGGCGGAGGCGGCGACCTCATGGCCGAGCTCGAGAAGCTCGCGAACATGAAGGCCGCCGGCATCCTCAGCGACGCGGAGTTCGCGGCCGCGAAGGCGAAGCTGCTCGGCTGAGCCCGTCGGGCCGCAGGGCGGGGCTCAGCGCGAGCCCTCGCCCTCCCCGTCGGCGTCGCCGTCGCGATGCTCCGAGCCGGTCGGGTCGCCGCCCTTCGGGGCATCCGGGTCGATGACGCGCACCCGCTCGGGGTCGACGATCTCGATCTTCGAGGTGAACGCCTCGGCGCGCGCCTGCGCCTCGGGCGTTCCCGTGAAGAGCCCGGTGCGGTCCTGCGGCACCCGCTGCGCACGCTCCGCGGGGGCATCGCCGGCTTCGACGGCATCCGTGTTGCCGACCAGCACGCGCTGCAGCGGCAGGGCGTCGCGGTCCTCGTCGCGCATCCACTCCGAGAGCTCCTCGCGGATGAGGCAGCGGAGGTCCCACATCTTGGCCGAGTCCTCGGCGCTGACGAGCACGCGCACGCGCATGTAGCCACCCGTGGCATCCGTCACCTGGATGCCGGAGGCGACGCCGTCCCAGAGGTCGGTCTCGGCGAGCACCTCGTCGAGCTGCTTCCGCATGCCCGTCGTCGAGACGCGCCAGTCGAGGTCGAACTCGACCGTGCCGAGCAGGGCCTTGCCCGTCTTCGTCCAGTTCTCGAACGGCTGGCTCGTGAAGTACGTGCAGGGCAGCACGAGGGAGCGCTGGTCCCAGATGTCGACGACCACGTAGCTCAGCGTGATCTGGTTGATGCGGCCCCACTCGCCCTCGACCACGACGACGTCGCCCACGCGGATCGCGTCGCTGAAGGCGAGCTGCACGCCCGCGAACACGTTGCCGAGCACGGTCTGCGCGGCGAGGCCGGCAACGATGGACGCGATGCCGGCGGAGGCGAGCACGCTCGCGCCGACCGCGCGCACCGACGGGAACGTCACGAGGATCGAGCCGACCGCGACGACCACGATCACGGCCACCACGAGGCGACGCACGATCTGCAGCTGGGTGCGGATGCGGGCGGCCTGCACCGTGTCGGTCTCCTGGATGCGGTAGCGCTTCACGCCCGTGTCGACCATGAACAGGAAGATCTGGCAGGCGAGCCAGGCGCCCGACGCGATGAGCCCGATGCCGAGCCAGTGGATGATCTCGGAGACCCACTCGTCGATCGGGAAGAACACGAACGCGACGATGAGCGACATCAGCAGGATGGTGACGCGGAACGGCCACTCGGCCCGCTTGCGCAGCGCCTCCGGCCAGTCCTTCTTGCGGCGGATCAGCGCGAGGATCACCCGTGCGATCACGATCACGATGACGCCGAAGAGCAGCGAGATGCCGAGGGCGATGAGGAACGCCCAGAGGTGCGTCCATCCATCGAGTTCGGCCAGGGTGGTGAACTCGTCCGTTTCGGTGAGGTCGTCCATGCGGTCCTTCCGTCGGGTGCGTCGGGTGCCGTCCCAGCCTAGGGAACCCCGCGCCGGGCCCCGAATCCCCCTGTGGGCGCCGCCCGTCGTCGAGACCCGTCGATTTCCTGCGTTCTGGGCCTCCGGAACGCAGCTTTCTGACGGGTCTCGGCCACGGGGCGCGGGCTGCGAGGATGGAGGGACCCCGACCCCTGGAGCACCGTGTCCCCGCGCATCCTCTTCCGCACGCTCGCGATCGCCGAGGCGATCACCTGGACCCTGCTGATCGCCGGCATGGTCATCGCCTACGGCTTCGACGGCACCCGTCTCGGCATCTCGGTCGGCGGCGGGCTGCACGGCTTCGTGTTCCTCGCCTACGCGGTCGCCGTCGTGGTGGTCGCCGTCAACCAGCGCTGGCACGCCGGCGTGACGCTCATCGGGCTCGTGTCGGCCGTGGTGCCGTACGCGACGATCCCGTTCGACGTGTGGGCCGACCGCACGGGCCGGCTCGACGGCGACTGGCGACGCGAGGCCGGCGACGACCCGCGCGACCAGCGATGGGTCGAGCGGATGCTGCGCCTCGCGCTCGCGCGCCCGGTCGTGACCGTGGTGCTGGGCGTCGTCGGCGTCGCGGTGGTGTTCAGCGCGCTGCTCGTGATCGGCCCGCCCGGGGGCCGCTCCTAGCGGTCGGCTTCAGCCCGCGCCCGGACGCGCTGCGCGCCAGCGGGGCATCCGCTCGGCTGCGCACGGCCGCTCGCGCCAGCCGGGCATCCGCTCACCCCTGCGGCCACTCGCGTCAGCGACCGCCGTCGCCGCCGGAGCCGCCGTCGGCGGACCCGAAGTCGGCGCCCTCGCCGCCGCGCCCCGCGATGCGGTGGATCGCCCCGGTCGACGCGACCAGCTCGCGCTCGCGATCGACGCCCGAGTACCCGAGCTCGTGGGCCAGCTCGCGCTCGACCGCATCGACGTCGAGCGTCTGCGTGAAGAGGGCCGCCCGCTCCTCGGCTTCGGGGCTGCCGGAGAACATCCCCTCGGCGGCATCCACCGCCTTGTCGACCATCGCGATCGGCTCGGTGAGCACGAGCGGCGCGGGGGCCTCGGGGTCGACGTACTCGAAGCGCTGCACGGGCAGGGCGGCGGCGTTCTCGGCCTGCACCCAGAGCACGAGCTTCTCGCGCACGAGGCAGCGCAGGTCGTAGAGCTTCGCGGCGTCCTCGGCGCTGATGACGCAGCGGATGCGGACGTACCCGCCGACCGCGTCGAGCACCTGGAGAATGGCGGTGCGGCCGTCCCAGAGGTCGGAGTGCGCGGTGATCTGCTCGAGGCGCTCGCGCATGCGGGTGGTGGACACGCGCCAGTCGAGATCGAAGTCGACCGTGCCGAGCAGCTCGTTGCCCTCCTTGGTCCAGTTCTCGAACGGCTGGGTGGTGAAGTAGGTGCAGGGCAGCACGAGCGTGCGCGAGTCCCACACCTCGACGACGACGTAGCTCAGGGTGATGCGCTTGATGCGGCCCCACTCGTCCTCGACCACGACGATGTCGTCGACGTGGATCGCGCCCGTCACGGCGAGCTGCATGCCCGCGAACAGGTTCGCGAGCACCGACTGCAGCGCGAGGCCGGCGACGATCGAGGCCAGGCCCGCCGACGCGAGCATCGAGGCGCCGATGGTCTGCACGTCGGGGAAGGTGAGCAGGATGGCGCCGACGGCGACCACCGCGATGATCACGATCGCGACGCGCTGGAACACCTGGAGCTGCGTGTGCAGGCGGCGCACGTGGCGGTTGTCCATGTCGCGCGGGTAGCGCGCGGTCGACAGGTCGGCGGCGAACATGACGAGCGAGCCGAGCAGCCAGGCGACGCTCGCGATGAGCGCGATCTTCAGGCCGTGCTCGGCGGCCGCGCGCCACTCGCGCTCGGGCATGGTCACGGCCAGCGCGACGAACCCGCCGACGAGGAACACGGTGACCTGCAGCGGCCGGTCGAGGCGCCGGGCGAGCATCGCGGGCCAGTCGTCGCGGTTCGCGACGACGCGGATGACCGCGCGCACGAGCTGGTTGAACAGGAAGCTCGCACCGATCGCGATCGCCACGGCGATGACGAGTCCGTACCAGGATCGCCACGCGAACTCGGCGAACACCGCCTCGAACCACTCCATGTCGCCTCCTCCTCCGGTCGGCTCCGGCCCGCATCCTGCGGACGCCCGCGCCCGCACCCTGCGGACACGACGAACGGCGGGGCCGATGGGCCACCGCCGCCATGCTGGTGCCCACGCTACGACGAGCCGCTGAACGCCCGCTGCACGCCGATTGTGAGCGGGCCGTGAGGCGCCCGGCAACGGGCTTCGGGGTGGGCGGCGGTAGGATCGACGCGTCAGCGTCCGGCGCGGCATCCGCCACCGGCATCCGCTCGTTCCGGGAGTCTCCCACGTGACCGATACCGTCTCCACCACGGCCACCCTCGACACCGTCGAGCACGCTGCCGCCACTCCCGACAAGGAGCAGCCCTACGCGGCGCTCGGGCTGAAGCCCGACGAGTACGACCAGATCCGCGAGATCCTCGGTCGGCGCCCCACCTCGGGTGAGCTCGCGATGTACTCCGTGATGTGGAGCGAGCACTGCTCGTACAAGTCGTCGAAGAAGTACCTGCGCCAGTTCGGCCAGAAGGTCACCGACGAGATGCGCAAGGACCTCATGGTCGGCATGGGCGAGAACGCCGGCGTCGTCGACATCGGCGAGGGCTGGGCGGTCACGTTCAAGATCGAGTCGCACAACCACCCGAGCTACATCGAGCCGTTCCAGGGCGCCGCGACCGGCGTCGGCGGCATCGTGCGCGACATCATCTCGATGGGCGCGCGCCCGGTCGCCGTGATGGACGCGCTGCGCTTCGGAAAGATCGACGACCCCGACACCGCCCGCGTCGTGCACGGCGTGGTGAGCGGCATCTCGTTCTACGGCAACTGCCTCGGCCTGCCGAACATCGGCGGTGAGACCTGGTTCGACCCGGTGTACCAGGCCAACCCGCTCGTCAACGCGCTCGCGGTCGGCGTGCTCCGCCACGAGGACCTGCACCTGGCCAACGCCAAGGGCGCGGGCAACAAGGTCGTGCTGTTCGGCGCCCGCACGGGCGGCGACGGCATCGGCGGCGCGTCGATCCTCGCATCCGACACCTTCGCCGAGGGCGGCCCGACCAAGCGCCCCGCGGTGCAGGTGGGCGACCCGTTCGCCGAGAAGGTGCTCATCGAGTGCTGCCTCGAGCTGTTCGCGGGCGACCTGGTCGAGGGCATCCAGGACCTCGGCGCGGCCGGAATCTCGTGCGCCACCTCGGAGCTCGCCTCCAACGGCGACGGCGGCATGTCGATCGTGCTCGACGAGGTGCTGCTGCGCGACCCGACGCTCACGGCCGAGGAGATCCTCATGTCCGAGAGCCAGGAGCGCATGATGGCCATCGTGCGCCCCGAGAAGCTCGAGGGCTTCCTCGAGGTCGTCGGCAAGTGGGACGTCGAGACCAGCGTACTCGGCGAGGTGACCGACACCGGGCGCCTGTCGATCACCTGGCGCGGCGAGGAGATCGTGAACGTCGACCCCCGCACGGTCGCCGTCGACGGCCCGGTCTACGACCGTCCGGTGCGCAAGCCCAAGTGGCTGAAGAAGCTGAACGCCGATTCGGCGACCGCGCTGCCCCGGCCGACCACGCCCGACGAGCTGCGCGCCCAGTTCCTGCAGCTGCTCGGCTCGCCGAACCTCGCCGACGCATCGTGGGTGACCAGCCAGTACGACCACTACGTGCTCGGCAACACCGCGCTGGCCTCCCCCGACGACGCCGGCATGATCCGCGTCGACGAGGAGTCGGGCCTCGGCGTCTCGGTCGCGACCGACGCCAACGGCCGCTACTGCCAGCTCGACCCGTACGCGGGCGCACAGCTCGCCCTCGCCGAGGCGTACCGCAACGTCGCCGCGACCGGCGCCGTGCCCGCGGCCGTCTCCGACTGCCTGAACTTCGGCTCGCCCGAGAACCCCGAGGTCATGTGGCAGTTCTCGAAGGCGGTCGAGGGACTGGCCGACGGATGCCTCGAGCTGGCCATCCCCGTCACCGGCGGCAACGTCTCGTTCTACAACCAGACCGGCGACGTGCCGATCCACCCGACGCCGGTCGTCGCCGTGCTCGGCGTGATCGACGACGTCGCCCGTCGCATCCCGTCGGGCTGGCAGGACGACGGCCACAACATCTACCTGCTCGGCATCACGCGCGAGGAGCTCGACGGCTCGGCCTGGGCCGGCGTCGTGCACGACCACCTCGGCGGCGTGCCGCCCGTGGTCGACCTGGCCGGCGAGCAGCGCCTCGCGGAGCTGCTGCGCGCAGCCTCGCTCGAGGGCCTCATCGATTCGGCGCACGACCTCTCCGACGGCGGCCTCGCGGCCGCGCTCGCGGAGGGCGTGCTGCGCTTCGGCGTCGGCGCCCGCGTGGTGCTCGGCGAGGTGCTCGACCGCGACGGCGTCGACGTGGCATCCGCCCTCTTCTCGGAGTCGCAGGGCCGCGTGATCGTGACCGTGCCGCGGGAGGACGACGTGAAGTTCCGCGGGCTGTGCGAGGGCCGCGACTACCCGGTCGCCCGCATCGGCGTGACGGATGCCGCCTCCGGCTCGCTCGAGGTGCAGGACGCGTTCACCGTGTCGATCGACGACCTGCGCGGCACGCACCGCGCGCCGCTGTCAGATGCGTTCGGCCCGGTCGTCGGGTACTGAGGCGATGATGCCCGCGGAACCCGACGGCGGGCCGCGCGGGTACACGGCCGAGTACGCGGCGGCGCACGGGCGGTTCGCGCTCGTGCCGGCGGCGTACGTGTTCCTGCTCGCGGCTTCCGGTGACGGCGGCGGTGAGCGCGTGCTGCTGCAGCGGCGCGCCGGCACCGGGTTCTACGACGGCTGGTGGGGTGCCTCCGCCGCGGGGCATGTCGACCCGGGGGAGTCGGCGGCGACCGCGGCGGCGCGCGAGGCGGCCGAGGAGATCGGCGTCGGCATCGCGGCATCCGACCTGCTGCCGTTGACGACCCTGCACCGCCGGGCCGGATCCGAGCGGCCCGCCGACCAGCGCGTCGACTTCGCGTTCGCCTGCCGCCGCTGGTCGGGCGAGCCCGCGCTGCAGGAGTCGACGGCCGACGCGCTCGAGTGGTTCGCCCTCGACGCGCTGCCCGACCTCGTCGTGCACCACGAGCGCGCCGTGCTCGAGGGGTTCCGCGACGGCACGCTCGCCGCGATCACGCCGTTCGGGTTCTGAGCGCCGGCGGGCCGAGCGGAGGACGAATTCGCCGACACGCCGCGCCCGCCGCCCCCGCACCGCCGAATCTCCTCCGTTTCGCAGATTGCAGTCCGCGGTCCGCAGGCCCGCCCCCACTACCCGGGCTCGGCCGAACGGAGGACGACTTCGCCGACACGCCGCCCCCGCCGCCCCCGCACCGCCGAATCTCCTCCGTTTCGCCCTCCGCAGGCCCGCCTACCCGGGCTGGGCCGAACGGAGGAGGCACTCGCCCACACGGCGCGCCGCCGGTACCCGCTGCACGGGTTCTCCCACGTCTCGCACGTCGGGGGTCGCGCGTCGGGGGTCGGGGGTCGGGGGTCGGGGGTCGGGGGTCGAGCGTAGGGTGCGGGCATGACCGAGGGCGCGGGCGGGTGCTGCGGGGCGGATGCCTCGGGCGGCGCGTGCGCGCGCGAGGTCGAGCCCGGTGCGCCGGTGCCGCTCTGCACCGCGCACCTGCTCGCCGCGTACGACTGGGTCGCGCGGGGCGTCGGCGAGACCGACCTGCTGCCGGCGCCGTGCCGCGCATGCGGTGGGCGGGTGGGCGTGCGGTATCCGTCGGGATGGCTGTGCGCGGCGTGCGAGTGGCGCGTGGGGGAGGTGCCCGACGGCGATGCGCCGCCGCGGGTCGACGTCGTCTACTACCTGCGGTTCGACGACCGGGTGAAGATCGGCACGACTGCGAATCCGCGCGGCCGATTCGCGGCGCTGCCCCACGACGAGGTGCTCGCGTTCGAGCGCGGCGGGCGGGCGCTCGAACAGCGCCGGCACGCGGAGTTCGCCGCGCACCGCATCCCGGGCACCGAGTGGTTCGAGGCGAACGCCGAGCTCGACGCGCACGTCGCCGCGCTCCGCGCGAGCGGCGACGACCCGTGGCACCGTTACGCCCGCTGGGTCAGCACCGAGCTCGCGCTCCGCGGCGCGTAGGCATCACGGGCGAACCCACCGCCGTGCCCGACGACGCGGAACGCGCGCTCAGGCGCCCTCGGGCGGCTCGACCAGGAGCTGCACGCGGTCGGCGAGGTAGCGGTCGAAGGCGATGACGGCGTCGTCCATCGACGGGTTCCAGCGCACGAGCAGGTCGCCGTCGCGCAGCAGCAGCGGGCCGTCGGAGGCGGCGAGCGCGTCGGGATCGAGCGCGATCTCGCGGGCGTGGAAGTTCACCGTCTCGTCGCGCGCGAACGGCCCCTCGAACGCGGCTGCACGGTAGATGCGCCGCACCTCGGCGGAGTTCGCCTGGTAGGTCGCACGACCGGGCGGGGTCGCGCGGGTCACGTCACCGGTCGCGTGCAGGGCGCCGTCGGTGCCGAGCAGCAGCACGCCGAGGCGCCAGACGCGGCCGAGCGGATGCATCCGCGGCTTCCGCGCGATCCCGAGCACGCGACGCGACGGCTCGAACTCCGCGAGCGCCTCATCGCGGGCGTCGGCCTCGACGAGCGCGGCCCGGGCGGCCACGAGCGCACCGCGTGCCCGCACGATCGCGGCGTCCGCGGCATTCGACATGGCCCGATGATACGACCGGGCCCGGCCCACCCCCGCGCCCCGCGCCCCGCGCCGCTCGCATCGAGTCGCCACGAGTCGCCACGAGATGTCGCCTCCGCCGCCGGATTCCGACAGTCCGTGACGACTCGGCGCTCCGCCACGCGCGCGCCGACCGACCACGGCCGGCCGTCAGCGCGTGCGGCCGACCAGCTCCAGCAGCGCCATGCCGTAGGCCTCGGCGGGGTCGGGGTGCTCGAAGCGCAGGCGCTGCCCGCCGAGCTCGATCTCGACCTCGAAGGCGTCCTCGAGGCGGCGGAGCGAGCGGAAGGTGTTCCGCAGCAGCTCGCGCAGCTGGTCCTCGCGCGGCAGCCAGACCGCGTCGGACATGTCGACCGAGTCGAGCGCCCACTCGGTCGTGCCGTTGAAGCCGAGGATCGTGCCGGTCGCGTAGTCGTGCGGCTCGATCGTCATGTCGCTCACGGTGAAGACGTCGGCCTCGATCTCGGGCTCGACGTCGCTCGTGAGGTCGAGCTGGAAGCGGTCGCCCGATGCCGGATGCCACACCAGCCCCGCCTCGCGCAGGGCGAGCCCGAGCTCGCGGCTGATCATGCGCCGCCCCCGTTCGCCGCATCCCGACGGCGACGACGCTTCGGCTCCGGGTCGGGCTCGCGGCCGCGGGTGGTGCGCGCGCGGATGCCCGCGCCGACCACCACGACCATCAGCCCGACGAGGATGAACCCGAACCGCGAGGTCACGAGCGCGAGCACCACCACGACGGCGCCGACGACCACCAGCACCTCGGCCGCGCGCCGGCGGAACCCCGACCACAGCCGGCCGCCCAGCGACTCGCCCGTCATCGCGGCCCGCTCATGCGGCCACCGTCAGGGTCTGGCCGGTCCACTGCTCCGACAGCGTCCACAGCCTGGTCGCGAGCGCGCGGTCGGTCGACGTGCGCGCCGGGTGCTGGCGCGTCGGCTCGCCCTTGGTCCACCCGCGCGGCCCCCAGTAGTCGCCGTTGCGCGCCTCGGGCGAGGCCGCAGCGACGAGCACGGGCGCCGCACCGCGGTGCTTGCCCTGCGTGAACGGCGCCTGCAGGTTGTCGGCGAACCGGGTCATGCCCGTGGGCTCGTTGACCCCGTGCACGAACGGCGTGCGTCCGCTGATCGAGTAGCCGGGGTGCGCGACGATGCTCGACACCGTCGAGTCGGCGGCGGTGAGGCGTCTGGCGAGTTCGAAGCCGGTCGACTGCGCGGCGATCTTGGAGTGCGCGTAGGCGGTCCAGAAGTCGTAGCCCTCCTCGAGCTGCAGCCCGTCGACGTCGAACCCGCTGAGGCGGGAGGCGAGCGAGCCGAGCCAGACGATGCGCGCGGCATCCGCCCGCTGCAGCGCGGGCAGCACCTGCGCGACGAGGGCGAAGTGGCCGAGGTGGTTGGTGGCGAGCACGAGCTCGTGGCCGTCGACCGACACCTCGCGGGTGCGCGACGGATGCACCGATCCGGCGTTCAGCACGAGCCCGTCGATGCGGGCGCGGGCGAGCAGCTGGGAGGCTCCGGCGGCGACGGACTCCAGCGACGAGACGTCGATGACGAGCGTGTCGACGGATGCCCCGGGCACGCGCTTCCGGATCGCGGCGACGGCCGCGGCGAGGCGGTCGGGGCTGCGTCCGCTCAGCACCACGTGCGCACCCGCCTCGGCGAGCCGGGCGCTGGTGAAGAACCCGAGGCCGGCGTTCGCGCCGGTGACGACGTAGGTGCGGCCGTCGAGGCGCGGCAGCGCGACGGGGTACCAGCTCATGCGGTCGGCCCGCCCGAGGCATCCGTCGCCTCGCCCGCGATCTGCTCGTGGTGCTGGATCACCTCGGCGACGACGAAGTTGAACCACTTCTCGGCGAAGGCGGGGTCGAGGTGCGCGTCGACGGCGAGCGCGCGCAGGCGCGCGATCTGGCGCTTCTCGCGCTCGGGGTCCGACGGGGGCAGGCCGTGCTCGGCCTTCAGGCGGCCGACCTTCTGCGTGAACTTGAACCGCTCGGCGAGCAGGTGGATCAGCGCCGCGTCGATGTTGTCGATGCTCGAGCGGATGCCCAGCAGCTCCGTCATCACGGCAGCCTGGTCGTCGGGGCGGATCTCAGCCATGTGAACGACCCTAGCGAGTCGGGGGCACGGCGGTCGCGGCGCGGGTCACCGGCCGGGACGAGCGGCCGGGTGCCACGCGCCTCACGCTGGCGCGGCACCCCGCGCGACCGCGCGCTTCGCGAGCAGCGCGTCGACCCGGCCCTGCGCGAGCAGGATGCCCGCGAGCACGAGCACGGCGCCGACCGGCTCGTGCCAGCCGAATCGCTCGTGCAGCAGCAGCACGCCGAGCACGACGCCCACGACCGGGGTCACGTAGGTGACGGTCGACATGCCCGTCGGCCCCCAGGCGCGCAGCACGTTCACCTGCCAGACGTAGGCGAGCCCGGTGCCGAGCACGCCGAGCGCGACGAGGCTCGCCACCACCGGGAGGTCGAGCTGCACGGGCTGCCAGGCGACGACCGGGGTGAGCAGCGCCATGATCACCCCCGCGATGCCGATGTTCAGGAAGGCGAAGGTCGCGGGCGCGATGGGCCGCGAGCTCAGGAACCTCTTGGTGTAGCCGAGGATGAACCCGTAGCAGACGACCGCGCCGAGGCACGCGAGCTGCCCGGCGAGCTCCCCGCCGAGGCGCACCTGCCACGGGGCGATGATCACGATCACGCCGCCGATGCCGACCGCGACGCCCGCCCAGCGCAGCGCGCTCAGCTTCTCGACGCGGAACGCGAGCGTCGCCATGAGGGCGGTCGCGATGGGCGTGGCCGCGTTGTAGATCGACGCGAGGCTCGAGGTCACGTACTGCTCGGCCCACGCGTACAGGGTGTGCGGGATGACGCAGAAGGTGATCGCGATCACCGTGAAGTGCAGCCACACGATCGGCTCCCTCGGCAGCACCGGCCCCGTGCCGACGCGCGGGCGCATGACGAGCACGATGAGGCCCAGCGTGACGCCGCCGAGCACGAGCCTGGACCACGAGACCTGCGAGAACGAGACGCCGTCGAGGGCGACCTTCATGAAGAGGAAGCTCGACCCCCAGAACAGGCCCATGCCGAGGAACTGCAGCACGACGGATGCCCGGCCGGGGCCGGTCGCCGTGCCGGATGCGGACGCGGGTGCCGCCGTCGCGCCGGGGGTCGGGGCGATCGCCCCGGTGCTGCCGTGTGTCACGATCTGGACGCTACTCGCGGGCGGCCCGCGTCCGGCGTGCCGGCGGGTGCGCTGTCCGGAATCCGCCGATCGTCGGCAGGAACGCGGTGGGGACGAACGACGCGGGTCGCGGCCGACCTCAGCCGTGGGCGCCGGCGGGCGTGCGGACGGGTGCGTCGGCGGGCGCGCCGGCCGGTGCGCCGGCGCGTCGAGACGCCCGGCGCCCGCTCAACCGAGCTCGACGGTCGGGTCGCCGGCGTCGTCGCGGCGGGCGCGCCGGCCGCGCGGGCGGTGCGGGGCGGTGGGCAGCGCGGGGCGCTCCTCGTAGCCGTGCTGGCCGGCATCGCGGATCACCGTGCGGCGGAGTCGCGTGCGCTCGTCACGCCGGCGGGAGGTCTCGGATGCCTCCGAGCTGCGCGCATCGGACGAGGCGTCGCGCCGCACGTCGGGCTCGCCGCGGTGCCGCGCGTCGCGGGGGTCTCCGGCGACGTGCCGGGCGATGTGGAGCCGCTCCTCGCGCGGAGCCATGCCGTCGCCCGTGCGCACGTCGCGGCGGCGCGGGACTTCGGGCTGTCGATCCACACCGTCAAGGATATGCGGCCGCACCGACGGCGGTCGCCGGATTGTTGATGGCCGTTCACGCACGGAGTGCACGTCGACATGCGAACATTCCGACTGTTCGGTATGTTAGGAGTCGGCCACGACCGAGGAGGGTCCGATGCAGATCACGGCAGCCGTGCTCGAGGAGTGCGGGCGCGCCCGCCCGTTCGCGGCCAGCCGGCCGCTCACCGTGCAGGAGGTCACCCTCGACGACCCCGGCCCGACCGAGGTGCGCGTGCGCATCGAGGCCGCGGGCATCTGCCACTCCGACCTGTCCGTCGTCGACGGCAACCGCGTGCGGCCCACGCCGATGGTGCTCGGGCACGAGGCATCCGGCATCGTGGAGGTCGCGGGCGCCGACGTCGACGACCTCGCTCCCGGCGACCGCGTCGTGCTCACCTTCCTCCCCCGCTGCGGCGCGTGCGCGGGCTGCCGCACCGACGGGCGACTCCCCTGCGAGCGCGGCAGCGCCGCGAACGCGGCCGGCACGCTGCTCGGCGGGGCGCGTCGGCTGCACCGACCGGGCACGAACGGCCTGCAGGACGTGCACCATCACCTCGGGGCATCCGCCTTCGCCACCCACGCCGTGGTCGACCGCGCATCGATCGTGCCGGTCGACGCCGACGTGCCGCCCGACGTCGCGGCGCTGCTCGGCTGCGCGGTGCTCACCGGCGGCGGGGGCGTGCTCAACGCCGCGCGGCCCGCGGCCGGCGAGCCGGTCATGGTCGTGGGGCTCGGCGGGGTCGGCATGGCCGCGCTGCTCGTCGCGGTCGCGCTCGGGCACCCCGTGATCGGCGTCGACGCGCTGCCCGACAAGCTCGACGCCGCACGGGACGCCGGGGCGGTCGAGACGTACACGCCCGAGGAGCTTGCCGCCCGAGGCATCCGCTCGCCTGCCGTGATCGAGGCCGCCGGGCATCCGCGCGCCTTCGAGACCGCCTTCGCCGCCACCGCACCGGGCGGCACCACCGTCACCGTCGGCCTCCCCCGCCCCGACGCCACCGCGACCCTCGCGCCGCTCACGTTCACCGCCGAGGCGCGCACGGTCGTCGGCAGCTACCTCGGTTCGTCGGTGCCGTCGCGCGACATCCCCCGCTACGTCGACCTCTGGCGCGCCGGCCGCCTGCCCGTCGAGCGGCTCGTCTCGGGCGAGGTCGCGCTCGCCGACATCAACGAGGCCATGGACGCGCTCGCCGGCGGCCATGTGCTCCGGCAGCTCATCCACCCCTGACTCCCCCTTCCCCGAACCGCCACCCGCTGACCCCACCACCACCGAGAGGACCCCATGACCGAACGCATCGCCATCGTCACCGGTGCCGCCCGCGGCATCGGCGCCGCCGTCGCCCGCCGACTCGCCGCAGACGGCAACGCCGTCGCCGTGATCGACCTGCAGGAGGACGCGACCGCAGCGACGGTCGACGCCATCACCGCCGAGGGCGGCCGCGCGATCGGCATCGGCGCCGACGTGTCCGACTCCGACGCCGTGGCATCCGCCGTCGCCCGCGTCGCCGACGAGCTCGGCGCGCCCACGATCCTGGTCAACAACGCGGGCATCCTGCGCGACAACCTGCTCTTCAAGATGACCGACGACGACTGGGACCTCGTGATGCAGGTGCACCTGCGCGGCGCGTTCCTGATGAGCCGGGCGGTGCAGGCGCACCAGGTGCAGGCCGGCTGGGGCCGCATCGTGAACCTGTCGAGCACGTCGGCGCTCGGCAACCGCGGGCAGGCGAACTACGCGGCCGCGAAGGCCGGCATGCAGGGCTTCACGAAGACGCTCGCGATCGAGCTGGGCCGCTACGGCGTGACCGCGAACGCCATCGCGCCGGGGTTCATCCAGACCGACATGACCCGCGCGACCGCCGAGCGCATCGGGGTGCCGTTCGACGAGTTCGTCGCCGCGACCGTGCAGCAGATCCCGGTGCAACGTGCCGGCGTGCCCGACGACATCGCCGCCGCGGCGTCGTACTTCTGCTCCGAGGAGGCCGGGTTCTGCTCGGGCCAGGTGCTCTACGTGGCGGGCGGGCCGACCTCGTGAGCGCGACGTTCGACTCCCCCGCCGCGCTCGTCGAGGCCGTCGCCGCCGGCCCGGTCGCGCTCGGCCCGGGCGAGTGGTTCACCATCGACCAGGCCCGCATCGACGAGTTCGCCCGCGCGACCGAGGACCACCAGTGGATCCACGTCGACGTAGAGCGCGCGAAGGCCGGCCCGTTCGGCGCGCCGATCGCGCACGGCTTCCTCACCCTGTCGCTGCTGTCGGCGCTCGCCTCGCCGCTGCTCGACGTGCGTGGCGTCGCGATGGGCGTGAACTACGGCTTCGACCGGGTGCGGTTCCTCGCACCTGTGACGGTCGGCTCGCGCGTGCGGGTCGTGGGGCAGGTGACGGATGCCACGCCGGGGCGCTCCGGGGTCCGCGTGACGCAGGACCTCACCGTCGAGATCGAGGAGTCGGAGACGCCCGCGCTGGCGGCGCAGTGGCTGACGCTCGTCGTGCCGCGCCCTTGAGTTCAGAACGTGTTCTGAATAGAATGGTGGCATGCAGACCGCGCCCCCGCCGGAGTCGTTCCAGTCGTCAGATCTGAGCCGCCACTCGAGCAAGGTGTTCGCGGCAGCCGTCGAGCACCCCATTCGGGTGACCAGGCGTGACGGCGAGTCCCTGGTGCTGATGTCACAGCGCGAATCCGACGCGCGCGAGTCGCTGCTCCAACTCGCTGCGCAGATCATCGGGGCCGCGATCGACGACGAGGGAACCCTCGCGGAACGCATGGCCGACCGCCTGCCGTGGATGCTCGCGCTCGAGCCCGCCGATCAGGCGACCTGCGCAGACGACCTCGTTCGCGCCGCGCGCGCCTCGTTCGCTACGAACCAGGCCCATCTCGCGGTCGCCGAGCTGACGGCATGGCGCGAGACCGCACTCGCCGTGGCGGGCGGACTCACGAGCGGCCCGGTCGACTGGGAAGCCGCAGCAGAACCCGTCACCCGGCCGTAGCGGGTGCACATGCACCACCCAAACGCCACCAAGTAGCGCTCATCCGCGCCAAGCGGCGCTAGTCTCCCCACTGTGCTGATCGTGCTGCGCGGCAATTCAGGGTCGGGGAAGAGCACCGTCGCGCGCCTGCTGCAGGCCGAACTCGAGGGGCCGACCGCGAACCTCGGGCAGGACCACTTCCGCCGCGAGGTCTACCGCGAGTCGGACCACGACGACATGGCGCACGCCGAGCTGCTCGAGCTCGCCGCCGTGCACTGCCTCCGCCGCGGCGACCACGTGATCCTCGAGGGTATCCTGAGCACGCACCGCTACGGCGAGATGATCGAGCGCATCGCGGCGCATGCCACGGATGCCCGCTTCTTCGCGTTCGACCTCGACTTCGACGAGACCGCGCGACGGCACGCGACACGTCCGCTGGCCGATGAGTTCAGTGTCGACGAGATGCGCGAGTGGTACCACGGCTGGCAGCCGCTCGACTTCGTCGAGGAGCAGCGCATCGGCCCCGACGAGTCGCCCGAGCACATCGTCGCGCGCATCCTCGGCCGCGCCTGACGCGAGGCCGTACCGCTCTCAGTAGTGGTAGCGGGCCTGCAGGATGATCACGTACTGTTCGGTGACCGTGTAGACGAGGCGGTTCGCTTCGTCGATGCGCCGCGACCAGGCGCCGGCCAGCGCGTGCTTGAGCGGTTCGGGCTTGCCGACGCCCTCGAACGGGTCATCCCGCAGTATGTCCTCGATGAGCAGGTTGATGCGCTTGAGCGTCTTGCGGTCCTGCGTCTGCCAGTAGAGGTAGTCGTCCCAGCCGTCGGCGGTCCAGGCGAGCTTCCGCGCCGTCACTGCTCCTGCAGTCCGTGCTCGGCGACCTCGCCATCGCGCGCCTGCTCCATCGCCCGGATGAGGCGTCGGGCGTTCTCCGGGGAGCGGAGCAGGTAGGTGGTCTCGAGCAGGGAGTCGTATTCCGCCTTGGACATGAGCACCGCGGAACCGCGCTTCGACGTGATCTCGACCTCGGTGTGATCGAGGTTCACGCGCTCGATCAGACCGAAGAGATCGCGGCGCGCCTCGCTCGTGGTGATGGCCATGACTCCTCCTCAGTGGTACAAGATATGGTACCACTCAGGACGCGTCGGCAGCGACCCTCAGCTCAGGCGCTCGACCACCATCGCCATGCCCTGGCCGCCGCCGACGCACATGGTCTCGAGCCCGAACTGCGCGTCGCGCGCCCGCAGCCCGTTGAGCAGCGTCGAGGTGATGCGCGCGCCGGTCATGCCGAACGGATGCCCCACCGCGATCGCCCCGCCGTGCACGTTGAGCTTGTCCCACGAGATGCCGAGCTCGCGCGCCGACGGGATGACCTGCGCCGCGAACGCCTCGTTCAGCTCGACGAGGTCGATGTCGTCGATGGTCAGCCCGGCACGCCCCAGCGCCTGCCGGCTCGCTTCCACGGGCCCGAGCCCCATGATCTCGGGCGAGAGCCCGGTCACCCCGGTCGACACGATGCGGGCGAGCGGGGTCAGCCCCAACTGGGCGGCCTTCGCATCGCTCATCACCACAAGCGCCGCGGCCCCGTCGTTCAGCGGGCAGGCATTGCCTGCCGTGACCGTGCCATCGGGCCGGAACACCGGCTGCAGCCCGGCGAGCGCCTCGACGGTCACGCCCGGTCGCGGCCCGTCATCGGCAGATACGACCGATCCGTCGGGCAGCGTCAGCGGCGTGATGTCCGTCGCATAGAACCCGTCGGCGATCGCCTGCTCGGCCCGGTTCTGGCTGAGCGCCGCGTACTCGTCCTGCTCCTGGCGCGAGACCCCGGTGAGCTGCGCGACGTTCTCGGCGGTCTGCCCCATCGCGATGTACACGTCGGGCAGCAGGTCGTCCTCGCGCGGGTCGTGCCACGTCGTCCCGCCCTCGGCAGACCGCGCCGACCGCGCCACGGCCTCCCCGAACACGGGGTTCTCGAGCGAGGCGCCCGGAATCCAGTCCGACGACCCGATGCCCATGCGGCTCACGGCCTCGACGCCCGCCGAGATGAACACGTCGCCCTCGCCGGCCTTGATCGCGTGGAACGCCATGCGCGTCGACTGCAGGCTCGACGAGCAGTACCGGTTCACGGTCGTGCCGGGCAGGTGGTCCATGCCGAGCAGCACCGCGACCACGCGCCCGATGTTCATGCCCTGCTCGCCGCCGGGCTGCCCGCAGCCCATGATGAGGTCGTCGATCTCGCGCGGGTCAAGCTCGGGCACCTTCGCGAGGGCGGCGGCGACCATCTGCACGGCCATGTCGTCGCCGCGCATGCTCACGAGCGACCCCTTGCGGGCGCGCCCGATGGGCGAGCGGGCGGTCGAGACGATCACTGCTTCGGTCATGCGGATGCTCCTTCGGGTCGGGGTTCCCGCGGGCCGGCGACCGCGCCTGCGGGGTCTGGGTCAAGGGTGACGGATGCCACTGGATGCACGCTCAGCGGAACGCCGCGATGCCCGTGATGGCGCGTCCGACGATGAGCTGGTTCATGTCGTACGTGCCCTCGAACGTGTAGACGGCCTCGGCGTCGGCGAAGAACCGCGCGAGCCCGTGGTCGAGCTGGATGCCGTTGCCGCCGGCGATCTCACGGCAGAGCGCGACGGTCTCGCGCATGAGCTTGGTCGTGAACGCCTTGGCCATGGCGGAGTGCTCGTCGTACTGCTCGCCCTGCCCCTCCATCTCGGCGAGGCGCACGCACATGGCGATCGACGCGGTGATGTTCGACAGCGCCGTGGCGAGCTTCTCCTGGGTGAGCTGGTACGACGCGATCGGCTTGCCGAACTGCACGCGCTCCTTGGCGTAGGCGAGCGCCGCCTCGTAGGCGCCGACGGCGACGCCGATGGCCTGCCAGGCGACGCCGGCGCGGGTGAGCCGCAGCACGACGGCGAGGTCGCGGAAGGAGTCGATGCGCTGGAGGCGGTCGCGCTCGGGCACGACGACGTCTTCGAGCACGATGTCGGCGTTCTGCACGCCGCGCAGCGACTGCTTGCGCTCGATCTTGGTCGCACTGAACCCGATGGCGGGCGTGCGCACGATGAAGCCCTTGACCTGGTCGTCGGCGGTGTCGCGCGCCCAGATGATGACCATGTCGGCGAAGGTGGCGTTGCCGATCCAGCGCTTGGCGCCGTTCAGCACCCACTCGTCGCCGCTCCGGGTGGCGGTGGTCTCGAGCCCGCGCGCGGTGTCGGAGCCGTGGCCGGGCTCGGTGAGCCCGAACGCGCCGATGATCTCGCCGCGCGCCATCGGCCCCATCCACTCGGCCTTCTGCTCTTCCGAGCCGCCGACGGCGATCGAGGTCATGCCGAGCCCGTTGTGCACGCCCACGAAGGTGCAGGTCGACGGGTCGACGCGAGCGATCTCGAGCGCGATCCAGGCCCGGTAGAGGTCGCTGTTCTCGAACTGGCGGGTCTCGGGCCACGCTGCGCCGAAGATGCCGAGCTCGGCGAACCGCGGAATCAAGTGCACGGCGGTCTCGGCGCGATCCCAGTAGTCGTCGGCGATGGGCTTCAGCTCCTCCTCGAGGAAGGCGCGGATGCGCCCGAGCGACGCCTGCTCCTCGGGGGTGAGCGTCGACTGGAACCCGTAGAAGTCCGCGGCGAGCAGCGGGGTCTCGGTCAGCGTGGTCATCTGGTCGGTCATCGTCGGCGTCCTCTCGACAGCGTCGTCGGTGCAACCCCGGGCGGGGCGTGCAACATTCTACGGATTGTTGCACACTTGTCCAGCGGTCGGGCTACAGTGGGCCTCGACACCGGCGAGAGGAACGGCATGACGACGACGGATGCCACGGGCACACGACCCGCGGAACCGGCCGCCGACGAGGCATCCGCCCCTCGTCTCGGGCTCGTGGCCGTGCGCGCCGTGCCGACCCGACTCAGCGATCGCCTCGGCATGTCGGGCGAACCGCACGCCGACGCGCTGCGGGCGTTCCGCGCCGCGCGGCACGAGTTCATCGCCGGTTCGCGCATCGACATGGGCGCGCTCGCGGCCGACCTCGGCGTCGACCGCACGTCGCTGTTCCGATGGGTCGGCAACCGCGACGCGCTGCTCAGCGAGGTGCTCTGGTCGCTCGCGATCCCCACGCTCGACCGCGCCGACCACCCCGAGCTGCACGGCCCGGCGCGCCTCGTCGAACTGCTGAGCGCGTTCGTCGACGCGCTGATCGACGCCGACTACTTCCGCACCTTCCTCACCCGCGAGCCCGCCCGCGCGCTGCGGCTGCTGACGACCGCTGACAGCGAGATCCAGCGGCGCCTCCGCGTCGTGATCGAGACCGCGATCGACGAGGAGGCCGTGCGCGGCACGTACACCCCGCCGCTGCCGACGGCCGACCTCGCCTACCTGCTCGCGCGCATCGCCGAGTCGTTCATCTACGCCGACCTCATCACGGGCGACGAGCCCGACGCGGCCAAGGCGCGCGACGCGTTCGCGCTGGTGCTCGGGCGATGAGCGGCGAGCGCCCGGCACGTGCCGGCACGGCGACAGGCGAGCGGATGCCTCGCCGTGACGACTACGGCCACCTGGCGTTGTTCCCGACGAGGTGGAATGACAACGACGTCTACGGCCACGTGAACAACGTCGTCTACTACGCGGCGATGGACAGCGCCGTGAACGCCTGGATGATCGCGCGCGGGCTCGACATCGAGCAGGGCGAGGCGATCGGACTCGTCGTGAGTTCGTCGTGCGACTACCACGCGTCGGGCGCCTACCCCGACGTGCTCGAGGTCGGCGTGCGCATCGGACGCCTGGGCACGTCGAGCGTGACGTGGGAGACCGGCATCTTCCGGACATCCGACGCCGAGCTACTGGCGACCGGACGCTTCGTGCACGTGTTCGTCGACCGCGAGTCGCGCCGACCGACGCCGGTGCCGGCACCGCTGCGGGCGGCGATGGAGCGCGAGCTCGTCGTCGCCGACCGCTCCGCCTGAGCATGCGGGTTCGGCACCGCCCACAGGCGTCGCGCGCAATAAAACCGACCGGGCGGTATGCTAGTCTCTCGACAGCGGATGCACGCGACGATGCGGCCCGGCCGGAAGGACGAGACACGTGGACGAAGCACTGGCGCCCACCGCCGAGCGCGGCATCGCACCGGCGGGCGTGGATGCGCTGCGACTCGAGGCGTGGCTCGCCGTGCACCACCCGGAACTGCTCACCGACGCACCCGCCGGTCCCCTGACCGCCACGCTCCTCGCCGGCGGCCGGTCGAACCTCACCTACCGCATCGACGGCGGCGCGCGCCCCCTGGTGCTGCGCCGACCGCCGCTCGGGCACGTGCTGCGCACGGCGCACGACATGGGCCGCGAGTTCCGCATCATCTCAGCGCTGGCCGGCACCGATGTGCCCGTGCCCGGCGCGGTCGCCTACGTCGACGACGAGGAGGGCGCGGCCGGCGTCGGCACCGAGTTCTACCTGATGGAACTCGTCGAGGGCCGCCCCCTCCGCACCGCCGACGACAACGCCGGTTTCGACCCCGCGACGCTGCACGGCCTCAGCCTGCGACTCGTCGAGTGCCTCGCCGCGCTGCACGCGCTCGATCCCGCCGAGGTCGGCCTCGCCGACTTCGGCCGCCCCGACGGCTACCTCGAGCGCCAGGTGCGGCGCTGGGGCCAGCAGTACGACGGCTCGCGCAGCCGCGACCTGCCCGAGCTCGACCTGCTGCTCGAGCGCATCCGCGCCGACATCCCGCAGACCGAGCACGTGTCGCTGCTGCACGGCGACTTCCGGCTCGACAACGCGCTCGTCGCCGGCGACGGCACAGGTCACGCGCACGTCGCCGCCATTCTCGACTGGGAGATGGCGACGATCGGCGACTCGCTCGCCGACCTCGGCCTGCTGGGGCTCTACTGGACCCTCGGCGAGGTGGGGTTCGGCGCCGGCGACCTCGGCATCAGCGCGGTCGATCCGGCCGCGGGCTACCCGGAGTTCGACGAGCTCGCGGCGCGGTACGCCGAACTCAGGGGCATCCGCCTGCCATCGCTGTCGTGGTACCTCGCGTTCGCGGCGCTGAAGCTCGCGATCATCCTGGAGGGCATCCACTACCGCTACCGGGCGGGCGAGACGCTCGGCGAAGGGTTCGACGGCATCGGCGCGCTGGTCGCGCCGCTCGCGCGCCACGGACTCGCCGTGCTCGACGGGGAGGTGCGCTGATGGACTTCGCACCCAGCGCCCGCGCGACCGACGTCGCCGATCGCACCCGCGCGTTCCTCGACGAGGAGGTGCTGCCCGCCGAGCCGGCGCTCGCGGAGCAGCTCGAGGCGACGCCTGGCGAGTGGAACTTCCGTCCGGTCGTCGACGACCTGCGGCGGGCCGCCCGCGAGCGCGGGCTCTGGAACCTGTTCCTGCCCGGCACCCGCGACGACGGCAGCGCAGGGCTGTCGAACGTCGACTACGCGCCCGTCGCCGAGCTCAGCGGACGCAGCCCGAAGCTCGCGCCGGTCGCGATGAACTGCGCGGCGCCCGACACGGGCAACATGGAGCTGCTCAACGACTTCGGCACGGCGGCGCAGCGCGACGAGTGGCTGGCCCCGCTGCTCGATGCGCGCATCCGCTCGGCCTTCTGCATGACCGAGCCCGAGGTCGCGTCGTCGGATGCGACGAACATCGCCACCCGCATCCGCCGCGACGGCGACGAGTTCGTGATCACCGGGCGCAAGTGGTGGTCGACCGGGGCGATGAACCCCGATGCGACGCTGTTCATCGTGATGGGCAAGACCGATGCGGATGCCCCGCGCCATCGCCAGCAGTCGATGGTGCTCGTGCCCCGTGACGCACCGGGCGTCGAGGTCGTGCGGCCGCTGACCGTGTTCGGCTACGACGACCGCGACCACGGCGGGCACGCGGAGGTCGCGTTTCACGACGTGCGCGTGCCGGTCGCGAACCTGCTCGGCGGTGAGGGCGAGGGCTTCGCGATGGCCCAGGCGCGGCTCGGGCCCGGCCGCATCCACCACTGCATGCGCCTGATCGGCATGGGCGAGCGCGCCATCGAGCTGATGCGCGAGCGCGCCGGGTCGCGGGTCGCGTTCGGCCGGCCGCTCGCCGAGCAGGGCGTCGTGCGCGAGTGGATCGCCCGCTCGCGGGTCGAGCTCGAGGCGATGCGCCTGCTCGTGCTGAAGACCGCGTGGCTCATGGACACCGTCGGCAACCGGCGGGCGATGACCGAGATCCAGTCGATCAAGATCGCCGTGCCCGGCACCGTGCAGGGCATCCTCGACCGCGGCATCCAGCTCTTCGGGGGCGGTGGAGTCTCGGGTGACCACCCGCTCGCCGAGATGTACGCTGCCGCCCGAACCCTGCGCCTCGCCGACGGCCCCGACGAGGTGCACCTGAACTCCCTGGGGCGCGCGCAGCTGCGCGAGCCCGCCTGACCACCCCGCACCGTCAACGACGACGAAAGGCACCCTGACATGACCGACCGCATCATCGAGGGCTACGGCCGCGCGACCATGTCGATCGCGGCGATCCTCGCCGAGACCGCGCACCGGCAGCCCGACAACGTGGCCCTCATCTGGAACGACGAGCAGGTCAGGTACGGCGAGCTCTGGGACCAAACCCGCGCCTACGCCGGCGCCCTGCGCGACCGGGGCGTCGGCCCGGGCGACCGGGTCGCGATGATCGTGCCGAACGTGCCCGACTTCGCGCGGGTCTACTACGCGGTGCTCTCGCTCGGCGCGGTCGTCGTGCCGGTGCACCTGCTCTTCAAGGCCGACGAGATCGAGTACGTGCTGCGCGACTCGGGCGCGAAGCTCGCGGTCGTCGCCGCGCCGATGCTGCAGGAGGCCGGGGCGGCCGCCGCACGGGCGGGCGTGCCGATGGTCTCGGTGCTGCTGCCCGACGCCATGAAGGACCAGGTTGCGGTGCCGCGGCTGGAGGACGAGGCATCCGCCGCCCTGCCCATCGAGCGGTACGCGTCGGTCTCGCCGATGGAGGCCGCCACGGTGCTCTACACGAGCGGCACGACCGGCAAGCCGAAGGGCGCGGTCGGCATGCACCTCGGCATGATCGAGCAGGTCAACGCGAACCTCATCGACACGTTTCCCATGCGGAGCGACGATGTCGTGTTCGGCGGACTGCCCCTGTTCCACACGTATGGGCAGATGGCGGTGCTGAACATCTCGTTCCGCAAGGGCGCGGCGATCATCCTGCTGCCGAAGTTCGACCCCGACGAGGCGCTCGCGCTCATGACCCGCCACGGGGCGACGCTGTTCACGGCGGTGCCGACCATGTACATCGCGCTGCTGCACGCGGCCAGGTCGCATTCGGAGCATCCGCAGCTGCGCTTCGCGGTGTCGGGCGGGGCGGCGCTGCCGGTGAGCGTGCTCGAGGAGTTCGAGCGCACCTTCGGCGCCGAGGTGCACGAGGGCTACGGGCTGACCGAGACGTCGCCGACGGTGGCGTTCAACTCGGTCGGCGTGCCGACCCGGCCCGGCACCGTGGGCACCCCGCTCTGGGGCGTCGACGTGGAGATCACCGACGCCGACGTTGAGGATCGAATCGTGCTGCTGCCGCACGGCGAGGCCGGCGAGATCGTAGTGCGCGGGCACGCCCTGTTCGCGGGCTATTTGGCGATGCCGGATGCCACGGAGGCGGCGTTCACCGACGGCTGGTTCCGCACCGGCGACATCGGCACGAAAGACGACGACGACTACATCACGATCTGCGACCGCAAGAAGGACATGATCGTGCGCAACGGCTACAACGTCTACCCGAGCGAGGTCGAGGCCGTGCTCATCCAGCACCCCGCCATCGCCAACATCGCCGTCTTCGGCCTCTCAGATGAGACCCGCGGCCAGGAGGTCAACGCCGCCGCCGTGCTCGAGCCCGGCGCCCTCGTCACCGAGGCCGAGCTCATCGCCTGGGCGCAGGAGCGCATGGCCGCCTACAAGTACCCCCGCCACATCGACTTCGTCGCCGAGCTGCCGCTCGGCGCGAGCGGCAAGGTGCTCAAGCGGGAGTTGGTGGCGCGGTACTCGGCGGCGGTGGCGACGGCGAGTTGATCCTCATCGGTGCCCCGAGTGCTGGCCAATCGACTGTGTTTGCGCGAGTCAGCATGGGGTCCGCTCCCGTGTCCTGACAGTGTTGAGCGGTGAATCCTCTTCGTGGCATTGGAGTTGGCGGATACCGCAGTTTTAGCACCGGATCACCGGTCGCTATTGGACCCCTGGACAAGGTCAACCTACTGGTCGGGCAGAACAACGCGGGCAAGTCGAATGTCTTGCGAGTGGTCGAGCACATGCTTGCGCGAAAGCCCCCAAAGCTCACGTTCTTTGATCGCCCAAGCGGTGAAGCGGAACAGAACTTGACCACGGGAATCGCGTTTGACAGGCAATGGGCCATCGAGCTACTCACCGAGTCCAACCCTGGCTCTGCTTCACAGCTCGCGCGCTACCTCACCTCTATGTTTGCCCCGACGAGTCGCATCCATCGCGTTGGCAAGGACGCGGTCTGGTTCGAGGTCGAGGGGTGGCCCTCACGGCACTCAAATCTCAAGTTTACGAAGGACTACATAGCCGGCATTCAACCTGAATCGGGTGACAGGGAGAGCATTCGTTCGGCACAGATGGTCAAGTCACTCCTAGGCGCCTCCGGCCCTGGCGGTGGGGACTTCCAAACCGTCGCATCATCGATGCTTCGGCGCTTTCTGGACAGGCCACTCCCCGACGCGTACACCGTGGCCGGACTGCGCGCAATTAGCGAGGATTCGGACGAGGGTGCGCAAGACCTCAACGGACTCAACCTGAAGGCCCGGCTGCTCAAACTGCAGAACCCATCGACCGTGGACCTACACAGGCGGGTTGAGTTCGAGAAGATCAACGAATTCGTCCGGTCGGTCCTTGAGACCCCAGACGTCTCCCTAGATATTCCACATGATCTGAAGACGATCCACGTAACGCAGTCGGGCGTGACCCTTCCGATCGAGAATCTTGGTACGGGCATCCACGAGGTCGTCATTCTCGCCGCGGCAGCGACGGTGGTGCAAGACTCGGTTCTCTGCATCGAAGAGCCAGAAATCCACCTGCATCCCTTGCTGCAACGGAAGTTATTGCAGTACCTGCGCAACCGGACCTCCAACCAGTACTTCATCGCAACTCACTCGGCGCACATGCTCGACTCATCACTCGGGTCGATCTTCCATGTCCAGAAGCTCGACGGGAGAACGCTGGTTGCCAACGTAGGTAACGCAGCGTCCCAGTCGCGTGTGTGCGTTGATCTCGGCTATCGTCCGTCAGATCTTGTGCAAGCGAACGCAGTCATTTGGGTCGAGGGCCCCTCCGACCGCATCTACCTGAACCACTGGATTCAAACGCGTGCCCCCGGGAGATACATCGAGGGCATTCACTACTCGGTCATGTTCTATGGTGGCAAGCTCCTGAACTCGCTCTCTGCAAGTGACGTTGACCCGGTTGAGGACTTCATCTCGTTGCGCCGCCTCAACAGATACATGGCGGTGGTGATTGACAGCGACAAGAGGAGTGCGCACTCGCGCATCAACGAGACCAAGAAGCGAGTCAGAACCGAACTTCAGACATCCGAAGAAGAGACTAGCCTCGCGTGGATCACGGCTGGCTACACGATTGAAAACTACGTACCGTGGCAGTCGCTATCTGAGGCAGTGCTCCAAGTTGATCCGAGGGCATCAGTCGACCACGAACCAACTCGCTACGAGAACCCACTCGACGCGAGTGTCATTGGCCGTGAGATCAACAAAGTTGCCGTCGCGCGAGCGGTGTGCGCTTCCCCGCCACAATCCTGGCTCCACGATCTTGATGAGCGCGTCAACGAACTTGTCGCACTGATCGACTCCGCGAATGCTACAGCCGGATGATGAGGACCAAACACTGCCTGCAGAGTCCCGGTCCGAAATCGCGAGGGCGTGCAATGCCGCCGCACGATAGCCGCGCACCTTCCCGGAACGACGGTAGGCGTGGAAACGGTGTTGTTCGGAGTCCGTCCTCCGAGTGCTTCGAAATCGGAGTTGACCGGGTAGCAGCGCGCTCAACCCGCTCTTTCCCTCCGCGGCCGTCGGAGTTCGGGTGGCGTTACGCCCTGGTGCCCGCGTCACTTGATGGCGCGGAGTACCCGTTCTAGGTTGCCGAGTGCGTCAACGAAGTCATCCGCGAAACCTTCGCCGACGTGAAGGTCAACGGAGGCGTGCACAAGCTTGTTCCGAACCCCCTGCAGATCACGCATGAGATTGGCGGTCTTGGCGCCAACTAAGTCTCGATCCTGTAGCTCGCGGGCGAGCACCCCGAGGTTCAGACTCGCCATCGGGCTCAATCCAAGCCGCCTGGCCGTGAGTACTGCTGCCGACTCGAGGCGGTTCCATGCGAAGAGCATGCGTCCAGCCTGATCTTCCGGGAGCGGTCCCGACCCTGCCGGTTCGGACGGAAGCTCGGGCGCCTCGGCGAGTTCGGGCAACGACTCGGATACTTCTGCAGCCTCAGCAACGTCCTCGGTGAGCTTCAGCATTGCGCCGAACCCGCGCGCCTCGATCACACGACCGAACATCCGCGCAAACTGGCGACGGAACAGCAGCAGAGCCAGTACCACTACCAGAGGCCAGACGAGAACCTTGATGTAGGCGAGCACCAGCTCCGCAATCTCCACGGCACAAGTATCGCGGTCGGCGCGTTCCGCATCGGTGCGCCGCGCTGGCTACGTATGGACCCCTCGATCTCGAACGCCTGCCGCCGAAAAGTTCGGGCGGGTGCGGCTGCACGTGACGGGCAATTGCGTGTCGAGGAACGACTGCTTGAGGTCGTCGGGCTACGAGACCCGGTCGGACCGGACGCGGCGCCTCTTGACGTCGATCTCCGTGTCCTCGGCGCGGAGGACGTTCCGCGCCCGCTCTTGGGGCGCCGAAGCTGGTCCGGGCGAACTTCTCGTCGTCGTAGGCCCGTGACACTGTACGGGCTGGCCCGCAAGCGCAGGCGGGGATCGATGTGTACGCGCGTACGGAGCTCACGCTCGACGCCGCCGCCACCTCCTCAGGGAGACCCTTCGTAGCCTTGCAGTCACGCCGTGCGGAGCTACCGTACGGTCGCGTCGACCCCCGGCCACCTCCGACCTCCTCGCCGGGGAATGGGCGGACCGGTTCTCGCGGCGGGTCACCACTACAACTAGCCTCGGCGTATGAGGCGTTCATCATGGGGAATCGTGGGCGTCGTACTTTCAATCGGATTTGGTGCGCTCATGGCGGCGCGAGCCTTGCGCAGGGCAGACTCTCCCGACTCCACACCACCTCCTTCACGGGACAGGCGGGAAAGTCCAACTAAACAGCGTTGGATACTGGCAATTCTCTCCAGCTCGGCGGTCTTGCTCGGCGTAGCTGGGTTCGCAATCTGGCCCGGATTCACCATCCTCAGCGGAGACCGGGCACCGGATGGCGGAATCTTGCTCCTACATGATCGCGGACCCTTTGATGAGAGCGGGGTGTCCGGTGTCCAAGCCACCGTCGAAGTAGCTTTCTGGGCGACCGGCTCAGCCGACGTCAGCATTGCGGAGCTAAGGATCACATTCGAAACTCCCCACTCGAGCGATCATTGGTACGTGGTTGCGTCCGGAGATTACGTCGTTACGCCGAACCGAGACCCGTCTCTGTACTGCAAGTACGACAATTTCCACTTGAAGGTCAACGGCATCGAATGCGGATCGCAGGCTGGCAATCCTGCGATGATGTTCAGCTTCGATCAGGAATTAGGGAACAGCCTCGGTCAAGAAGTAGTCGCCGAGTCTGTGGCCCAGCTTGAGGGCTACGACAGGAACCGGGTGAGTGTCGTGAGCGGACGCATGCCAAACACACGCGAGGACGGCCAAAGCGTGGCCGTGGTCTGGCTGCCGATATCAACGCCACCTTCGTTCACAGTGAACGGTGACCAGTTCGTAGCTTTCCCTCCTATTGCTTTGGCCCCCAACGCTTGGGCGCCGGGTCCCCCGCTCGATGAATCGTGCGAGCTCGAGCCATCCGAGGTCGCGGCCACCTTCGCACTCACGCAAGGGTGTCTGCCCGTCAACCCCGTCACGGTTACGAGCACCGTCGTCGACACACAAGTCGATGTTGGGAGCCGAACGGTCGAGTATGCCGCACCGGATACCGTCACCGACGACGAAGTCGTATGGGCCGTTGATGGCGGATTCCCGGGCGGGCAAGCTCTGCTTCGCGACCCCTTCGCTCAATCGGACGAGTCCAGACGTGCGTTCTTCGCAGCACTCGTGATCGGCGGTGGGTTGTCGTTTGCCCTTCTATTTGTTGAGCGAATCCTCTTCCATTTCTATCCAGTCAGAGAGCAGGGCGGCACAGCGAAGTGATCGCCCTGCTCTCTACCGGTAACAGCAGTTGGATCCCTGAGCCGTCCGGGCGCAGTGCGCGCCTCCTGGGCACGCTTCGCGCGAGCGCGCAGCGGATCGAGCGGTCGCGGGCGCGCCTCAGTCGACGGGCGGGCGACGCAGGCGCTTGACGTCGGTGCGACGCTTCTTCTCACTGAGGCGGCGCTCCTTCGAGCCGCGGCTCGGCTTCGTCGGGCGACGCGACGGCGCCGGCGGGCGAAGGGCGTCGCCGACGACAGCGGCGAGTCGCGCCCGCGCGGCATCTCGGTTGCGCAGCTGGGCGCGGTGCTCGGAGGCGGCGATCGTCAGCACGCCGTTCACAAGCCGACCGCTCATACGGTCGAGCAGGCGCTCGCGCTGCTGCACCGAGAGCACGGTCGAGCCCGCGACATCCCACACCAGTTCCACCCGGGAGTCGGCGGTGTTCACGCCCTGGCCGCCCGGGCCCGAGGAGCGCGAGAAGCGCCAGGTCAGCTCCGACTCGGGGATCGTGAGCCCGGCGGTGACCCGCAGTCCGGGGCGATGGGCGGCTGGCATGGGCCCATCATGCCCCGAGACCGCGGGCTGTGCGAGGCATCCGTCAGATGAGCTCGTAGAAGCGCCAGAAGCCGAACTCGGGCACGATCACGCGCACGTCGCTCCAGCCGGCCTCGCGCGCGTAGGCGCGCAGCGTGTCGGGCCGCATGACGGTGCCGGTGGCGGCGCTCGACCCGTGCGAGCGGCCGTCCGGCAGGCAGACGAACAGGCTGTAGCCGTACATCAGCCGGTCGAGGTCGCCGGCGTTCGGCGCGAACGCGTCGGCGACCGCCTCGTCCATGATCACGACCGTTCCGCCCGGGCGCACGGCGTCGCGCATCGCGCGCAGCACGTCGACCGGGTGGGGCAGGTCGTGGATGCACTCGAAGGCGAAGATCGCGTCGAACGGTCCGTGCTCGGCCAGCTCAGCGGCATCCGTCTCCTGGAACCGCACGCGATCGGCGACTCCCGCCGCCCGCGCGTTCTCGCCCGCGGCGACCACCGAGGCGGTGTCGACGTCGAAGCCCTCGACCCGCAGCTGCGGGTACGCCGACGCCAGCGCGATCGACGACCAGCCGAGGCCCATGCCGACGTCGGCGATGCGGGCATCCGGCCGCGACAGCGCCTCGTGCACCTGCGGCACGTCGGCCAGCACCGCGGGCATGGCGTCGAACCACGGGCGGTTGGCCTCGGCCTGCGACTCGCGGGCGTCGGCGCCGAACTGCTGCCAGCTCACGCCGCCGCCGGTGCGGTAGGCGTCGATGATGTGGGGCATCGACTGCCCCGCGGCGGCGAGCATGCGCGCGAGCGGTGCCATGTAGGCGAGGTTCGTGCGGTCGGTGAGCGCCGGCTCGGCGTGGGCCGGGAGCGAGAACCGGCGGCGCTCCGGGTCTGCCGAGGCGTCGTCGACGGTGAGGATGCCGGCGGCCGCCTGCTGCTCGAGCCACTCGCGTGCGTACCGCGCATCGGTATCGGTGCGTGCGGCGAGCTCGGCGGTCGTAATTGCGGCGGCGCCCGCGAGGGCGTCGTACCAGCCCAGCCGGCTGCCCAGGTGCACCGACATCGTCTCGATGGCGCCGAGGAACGACGTCAGCATGCGGTCGGCGAACGCGTCGACGGCAGCGTCGTCGACGGTGTCGGTGTCGGGTGCCCGCTCGATGTCGGCGGGTTCGGGCGCGGCCTGCGCCTCGGGTGTGGTGATGGTCATGATGTGTCCCCTCGGTGTCTGCGCGCCGACGTGTCGTCGGCACCTCCGAAGCTACGGAGGGGGCACCGCGGGGCTCATCGGCCGAATCATGCATCTCGCGACCGCGGTCTGCATACCGTGATGCACGGTGGGCCCGCGGGGCTACGAGCCGTGCGCCGAGTCGCGCCACCACGCCGCCGCCGCGGTGCGGGAGCCGACGCCGAGCTTCAGGTAGATGTTCGCCAGGTGGCGGCCGACGGTCTTCTCGCTGATGAACAGCCGGCCGGCGACGTCGCGGTTCGACGCCCCATCGGCGACGAGCGCGAGGATCTCCGCCTCCCGCGCGGTGAGCGGACCCGACCGGGGCGCCTCCGTGCGGGCCTGCACCACGACCGGGCGTGCGCCGAGCCGGTCGAATGCCTCAGCAGCATCCGCTCGCATCTGCGCACCCGCAGCGGCGTCGCCCTGCGCCTCGAGCCCCGCGGCGATCCACGACCGCATGCTCGCCTGCTCCCAGCGGATGCCGAGCCGGGTGAAGAGGCCGAGCGCGCGGTGGAACGCCTCCACTGCGGTCGCCGCGTCGCCGTCGGCGAGGGCGACCATGCCGCGACTGTGCTCCGCCCAGGCCCGGAAGCCGTCGGTGCCGAAGTCGTCTGCCGCGGCGGCGAGCTCGTCGCGCATCTCGCGTGCGTTCGCGTCGCGGCCGGTGGCGAGCGCAACCTCGACGCCGGCGCGCAGCAGGCGCACCCGCGCCAGGCGGTCGCGACCGATCAGGGCCGAGGTGAGGAGCGCCCACGCACGGTCGCCGTCACCGTCGGCGAGGTGCAGCAGCGCCTCCCCGGGGGCCGGGTCGATGCCGAGCTCGCGGGCCTGCGCGTACGCCGTGCGCGCGCCGGCGGCCTCGCCTCGCAACCGCCGGATCTCGCCGACCTGGTACCAGCCCTCGCCCGCGACCCACGGGTCGGCGGACTGCAGGTCGGCGCAGGCGCGCTCGAGCTCGGACTCGGTCTCGGCCCAGTCGCCGCCCGTGCTGCGCAGCTCGAGCCGGTGCACGCGGCACACGCCGACGTACACCGCGTCGGCCCCGTACGCGGCGCACCACTGCTCCGTCGCGCGCGTCCACTCGGCCATGCGCCGGTAGTCGGCGAGCTCGTGGCAGGCGTGGATAGTCATGCAGAGGATGTCGCCCGCCCACTCGGGCGCGACGTCGCCGCCGACGACCGCCAGCATCGCCTCGTCGAGCTTGTCGAAGCCGGCGGCCGCATCGCCGGAGCGCATCGCGTGCATGCCCTCGACCACGGCGGCGAGCGCGCCGACCGCCGGGTCGTCGAGGGCGTCGTCGAGCTCGCGCAGGCGTGCGACCGAGCCTGCGGTCCACAGCTCCTCCCCGTCTGCAGCCAGGCCGCCGGCGGCCTCGAGGTACACGAGGTAGGCGTGTGCAAGGCGGTCAGGATGCCCCGAGAGCAGGCGCTCGGCCCGCCGCGCCCACGCGGTGCCGACCGTGAGCTCGCCGCGCGTGAGTCGCAGCAACGAGATCAGCAGGGCCGTGTCGGCGCAGCCGAGTTCGTCGCGCGCGGCGCGGAACGCCCGGAATGCCGACTCGAGCGACACGAGGCATCCGTCGACGTCGCTCAGCCACCACTGGCTCGCGGCGAGGGCGCGCAGGTCATCCGGTGCAAGGGGACCCTCCGCGCTCGCCGCGAGGAAGCTCGCCCGGGCGTCGCGCCAGTTCGCGTCGCGGTGGGCCGTGCGCGCCGCGTCGATCAGGACGCTCGCGTCGGACATGCCGGGAGCCTACCCGGTAGCGCAGGTACATGACGAGCATCGCCAGCATCGTCACCAGGTAGAAGCCGTGCAGCACCCAGACCGGCCCGAACGGCAGCGTGGTGATGTAGACGGTGTGGAACAGGTTGCCGACGTTGCCCAGCAGGAGCGCCGGGAGGCTGTACGACGCGAGGTCGCGCGACCGCACCGCCTTGACGACCATCGGCAGGTTCGCCGTGGCGAACAGCACGGTCGAGACCGTGCCGGCGAGCAGTGCGAGTTCCATGGGGGTGACGCTACGGAGGGCCGGGCCTCGGTAGCGTCGGCCGATTCATGCAGTTTGCGGGGGCGGCTGCATCGTTCGATCCACCGGCCTGCGGTCAGTTCGGCACCGGCTTGACTCAGCGCCGCGGTACGCGCACCTGCCGACGGTCAACGACTCATGAAGACGTCGGTCCATCCGTCTATCGTCGCGAACAACGTTCCCGCAACGACGAAACCCCAGGCGTACGCCTGTCTATCGAACCGGCGCTCGAGTCGAAGCTCACGTTCAGTCATTGCATCCTGCGCGAGAGACTCGACCTTGGTGAGTTCTTGTCGTCGCCTCATCAGCTTCCAGCGGGGAACAGATGCGCGGATACGGGCACGTTCCTCGCGCATGAGCGCATTCTTCGCGCCGAGAAAATCATCCATGGATTCGATGCCGTCGAGGAACGCCAAACCCACCTGCCAGGACGCGCCGACCAATGCAAGGGTCGATGCCACTGCAATCCACACGCGGAGACTGTATCGACGCCTTCAGACATGGGTGCTGCTGCCAGGACGCACCGCACACCACATTGCGCTGCGAGCGCTGCTCACTTAGGCGGCCACTCGATCAGCGGCGCATCCTCGGGCACGTAGAGCGGATGCGTCGGCTGCCCGGTCTTGTTCACACCCAGCGCGAGAAGCGGCGGCAGGAGCGCCACCGCCTCGGCGACGCGCGCCGGGTCGGCGTGATTGCCCCAGCCTGCGACGACCGTGCCGGTGACGCCGGCGAGCACGCGGTCGTTCTCCGGGCCCACCGGGTCGGGCGCGGCCTGCATCAGCTTCGGCGACTTCGTGCGGAACGCGTAGAGGTTGACGATGAGCATGCCGCCGAAGCCCTCGCGCGTCGCGAAGCCCACGCATCGGCGCAGCGTCGGGTCCAGGTGCTCTGCGTCGGCGGTGCTCGGGTTGAGCAGCACGAACGTGATCGTCGGTAGCGTCGGATCCCAGACCCGGGTGAGCGAGTAGCGGTAGTCGCCGCGGATGTCTGCGGTGGCGGAGACGAAGTCGGTCATCGGTCGGGCGGGCCCCCTCCTGCCGGATCCGGGTTCGCGCGTGCGGCGGCGCCGACGACGCGATCAGCGCTGCCGCTTGGCCACGACGACCTTCACGCCGGCGTCGCGGAGCCGGGAGACCTCGACCCGCGGCATCGCTGAGTCGACCACGACCGCGTCGAAGTCCTTCAGCGTGAAGAGCGCATGGAGGGCGCGCTTCTGGAACTTCGTGTGGTCGACGAGCAGCACCCTCGTGCTCGCCACGTCGAACATCGCACGCTTGACGTCGACCGTCTCCAGGGACTGGTGGAAGGCGATGTCGTCGGTCACGGCCGCCGTCGACGTGAGGAAGACATCGGCTCGAATCGACTGGATCGACGTCGTCGTCATGCGCCCCATGAAGGCGTTGCACCAGTTGTAGTACTGCCCGCCCAGGCCGAGCATCGTGATGTCGTTCGCGTCACGCAGCTCGTCCATGATCGTGAGGGTGTTGGTGATGACCGTCAGCGGCCGCTTGTTGCGCAGGTGCGGAACGAGGTGCCCCACCGTCGTGCTGTCGTCGAGCATGATCGCCTGGCCGGGTTCGATGAACTCGAGGGCCGCGAGGGCGATCGACTCCTTCTCCTCCGATTGGCGGTTGGACCGGTAGACGGCGCTCGACTCGACGATCGGGGTCGCCACCGCCGTCGCGACGCCACGGCTCTTGCGCAGGATGCCCTTGCTCTGGAGCTCGTCGAGGTCGCGATGCACCGTCATGACACTGATGTCGAACTGCTCCGCGAGCTGCTCGATGCGCACCACTCCTGCCGCCATGACCGCCTCGGTGATGGCCTGCTGACGAGCAGCCTGCCGGTTCTGGCGCGGTGACGGATCGGCAAGTCCTTCGGCGGTCGTGCTCATCGTCCC
Source organism: Agromyces sp. SYSU T00194 (assembly GCF_040496035.1). Classification (NCBI taxonomy): domain Bacteria; kingdom Bacillati; phylum Actinomycetota; class Actinomycetes; order Micrococcales; family Microbacteriaceae; genus Agromyces; species Agromyces chitinivorans. The sequence goes on from NZ_JBEPJZ010000001.1 coordinate 847,306, forward strand.
TCCTCGATATCAACCTAGCGCGGCGGCCTCGTCCAGCATCCGAGCGAACGACGCCGGATCGTGCGCGAACCTGCCGAGGAAGAGGCCGTCGACCGCATCGGCGAGCTCGGTGAGGGTTCCCTCCTGCGCGCTTCCGCCGTAGATCAACCGCACCGACCCCCCGTGCTGCGCCATGCCGTCGCGCAGCGCCGCGACGACGGCGCGGACGTGGGCCGCGGACGCCGGCTCTGGCTGCCCGATCGCCCATTCGGGCTCGTAGGCGACGATGAGGTCGGCGGAGTCGTCGCCCGCGCCGTCGAGCAGCGACCGCAGCTGCTCGAGGCACTGCGCGGCCGCCTCGGCCGGCTCGCGCCGCTCCGGCTCGCCGACGCACAGCACGGGGGTGAGGCGGTTGCGCAGGGCCGCCTGCAGCTTCGCCCGTGCCACGTCGCCGTCCTCGCCGAACACCGACCGCCGCTCCGAGTGGGCCACCTCGACATGGGTGCATCCGATCTCACGCAGGTCGGCGCCGCTCACGGCTCCCGTGTAGGCGCCGCGGTCGGCCCAGTGCAGGTCTTGCGCCCCGAACCGCACCGCCGTGCCGGCCAGGGCGTCCCGCACGCCCGGCACGGCCGGGAGCGACGGCAGCACGAACACCTCGACGGCACCCGACCGCACGGCGGGATGCGCGCGAGCGATTCGCGCGACCTCCGCAGCCCACTGCCGGGACTCGTCGACACCGAGGTACAGCTTGAGGCTCACCCCCAGGACGCGCACGGACGAGCGCCCAGCGCCCTCCGGTGGGCTGACGCTCCCGAGCTCATCCACAGCTGCCGGTCTGCTCGTACGCATCGATCGCCGCGACCTTCTGCGCGGAGGCGGATGTCGCGTCGAACGTGTAGCCGAGCCACTCCCGTGCGAGTCGACGAGCGAGCTCGATGCCGACGACGCGCTGGCCGAACGTGAGCACCTGGGCGTTGTTGCTCAGCACGCTGCGCTCGACGCTGAAGCTGTCGTGCGCGGTCACGGCGCGGATGCCGCTGACCTTGTTCGCCGCGATGGCGACCCCGAGACCCGTGCCGCAGACGAGCAGGGCGCGGTCGGCCTCGCCGTCGCGGATGCGCTCCGCGGCCGCGACGGCGACCTTCGGGTACGGCGTGTGACCGTCCGCATCCACCCCGACATCGACCACGGATGCGACACGCGGGTCCGCCTCGAGGTCGGCCTTCAGTCGCTCCTTGTACTCGAATCCGGCATCGTCGCAGCCGACGACGATGCGCCACTTCTCCGTCATGGGTGTTCCTCTCGATCTGGGCTCAGTGCGTGGAGAGCGTCTCGGCGACCGCGGTCACCGCGAGGGCGAGCGAGATCGCCCCGGGGTCCGGGGTGCCGAGGCTCTTCTCCATGTGCGGGCGGGCGCGCCCCATGCGGGGCAGCAGGTCGGCGGTGGCGCGAGCCGACTCGGTCGCGACGTCGGCGGCCGACCGCCAGGCCGATGCGAGGCCCGCCCCGCCGCCCGCCCGTTCGGCGAGCGCTCGCGCGAACGGCACGAGGGCGTCGACGAGCGTCTTGTCTCCGACCTCGGCCTTGCCGAAGTCCTGCACGGCGGCGCGGGCGGCCTCGACGCCGGCCGCGACGGTCGCACCGTCGGGCGCCTGGTCGTCGCCGATGGTGGTGCCCACGGCACGGAGGCCCGCACCCCACAGCGCGCCGGAGGTGCCACCTGCCTTGTCGGCCCAGGCGTCGCCCGCGGCGATCAGCACGGAACCCGCACCGGCACCGCGCTCCGACGCGAGTCGGGCGGCCGCGTCGGCGGCGCGCGCACCGCGCTGCATGCCGATGCCGTGATCGCCGTCTCCCGCGATCGCGTCGAGCCGACCCAGTTCGTCCGCCTCGCGATCGATCACCGCGCGGATCGCCCCGATGGCGGCGGCGACGCGTGCGCCCGCCTCGACGGACTCCGCGGAGGCCGGCGGGAGCTCGCCGGAGAGGGACTCGTCGTCCTCCTGGGCGACGACCTCGCCGTCGGCGTCATCGTCGACGCGCCCCTTCCGGTAGGCGGGGGTGTACGTCGGCGAGGTCCAGGCGGCCTCGAGGTCGGCGTCGAGCCACATCAGCGTGAGGGAGATCCCGGCCATCTCGAAGCTCGTCGCGTACTCGCCGACCTCGGGCTCGACGACGACCATGCCGTGCGACTCGAGCAGGCGCTGGGTCGCGCCGAACACCACGAACAGCTCCTCCGACTTCACCGACCCGAGGCCGTTGACGATGACCGCGACGCGTGCGCCCTCGCGTTCGACGCCGTCGGGCACCTCGTCGAGCAGCGCGTCGACGAGCAGCCGCGCGAGCTCGTCGGCCGTCGCAAGCGGCCGGAGCTCGAGGCCCGGCTCGCCGTGGATCCCCATGCCCACGGCCATCTGGCCGTCGGGAACGGTGAACAACGGTGCATCCGCTCCCGGGAGGGTGCACCCGGAGAAGGCCACGCCGATGGAGCGGGTGCGCGCGTTGGCGCGTTCGGCGACGTCGGCCACCCAGTCGAGGGCGAGCCCCCGCGCGGCCGCCCAGCCCGCGACGCGGAAGACGGCCAGGTCGCCGGCGATGCCGCGACGCCGGTGCGCCTCGCTCGCCGGGGCGCTGCAGATGTCGTCGGTCACCCGCACCGTACGGCAGGGGATGCCCTCATCGATGAGGCGCTGCTGCGCGAGATCGAAGTTCAGCACGTCCCCGGCGTAGTTGCCGTACGACAGCAGGACGCCGGCATCGGTCGCCACCGATCGCGCCACGGAATAGATCTGCTGGCTGCTGGGCGAGGCGAACACGTTGCCCATGGCGGCGGCGTGGGCGAGGCCCGGGCCGACGAGGCCCGCGAACGCCGGGTAGTGGCCCGATCCGCCGCCGATCACCACGGCGACCTGTCCCGCAGGGGTCGCGGTGCGCCGCGCGACGCCACCGCTCACCCGGCGGACGAGCGAGCGATGTGCGGCGACGAAGCCGTCTGCGGATTCGTCGGCGAAGTCTTCGGGAGAGTTGAGGACGTAGCTCATGATGTCTTTCGTTGATGGGTGCGAGGGCGGATGCAGGCGGGCATCCGCCCTCGCTGGCCGCGCGGGAGCGCGCGACCGGTCGTGACCGGCTCAGCCGGAGTAGGTGAACGGACCCGTCATGCCGTCGACGTTGTCGACCGTGATGAGGATGCAGTCGAACGACTGCTTCTCGGTCTCGGGCGCCTCACCCGTGCGGATGTACTCGTCGGCGAGCTGCACGGCCTCCGCCGAGAACACGGCGACCGGCTGCAGCACGGTGTAGGCGAGCTCGCCCGCCTTGACCGCGTCGACCGCGTCGGGGGAGCCGTCGAAGCCGCCCACGATCACGCCGTCGAGCTGGCCGGCCTCCTTCAGCGCGGCGATGGCGCCGAGTGCCATCTCGTCGTTGCCCGAGATGACGCCGTTGATGTCGGAGTTGGCCTGCATCAGGGCCTGCATCTTGTTGCGACCCTCGGTGCGGTCCCAGTTGGCGACCTCTTCGCCGACCTCGACGAGCTCGGGGTACTGCGAGATGACGGTCGAGAACCCGTTCGAGCGGGTCTGCGCGTTGTTGTCGGAGGGGGCGCCGAACAGCTCGACGTAGTTGCCCGCCTCGCCCATCTGCGCGACCCACTCCTGCGCGCCGATGGCCGCGCCCTGCGAGTTGTTCGACACGAGCTGCGCGAGCGCGATGCCGGACTCGTTGATCTCCGCGTTGACGAGGAACACCGGGATGCCGGCATCGGTCGCCTTCTGCACGGCGGCGACGGAGCCGTCGGCGTTGGCGGGATCGAGGATGATCGCCACCGACTGGTTGGAGATCGCGGTGTCGATCAGGGAGTTCTCGGTGTTCGTGTCGCCGTTGTGGGCGCCGACCGTGGCCTCGTAGCCGAGCTCCTCCGCGGTGGCCTGGGCGACGTCGCCCTCCGTCTTCCAGTAGGGGTTGGCGGGGTCGTTCACGATGATCGTGATGAGACCGCCCGCGTCGCCCTCGGCCGCGCCCGACGTGTCGGTCGACTCTCCGGTGGAGCAGGCGCTCACACCCACTGCGAGTGCGCCCGCAGCGAGGGCGGCGATGACCTTCTTGCGAAACATGGATCGTCCTTTCTTGGTGACCCGGCAGCGCTCACTGCCGGGATGGTGCATCAGGAGCTGCGGCCGGCCGAGACCGGCTGCGGCGCTCCTGACGATGGGGGCGCCGCGGGTCCCGCCGACGGCGGGGGCGGCGTGGGCGCCGCGGGGCGACGCCGGCGGCCGTACTGGAGGGTGTTCAGCAGCACCGCGACCACGATCACCGCGCCCATGAACACCATCTGCCAGTAGGCGGAGACCCCGACGATCACGAGACCGTCGGCCAGGAACCCGATGACGAAGGCGCCGAGCAGGGTGCCCCGGATGTTTCCGCGGCCTCCCGAGAGCGCGGCACCGCCGATGACCACGGCGGCGATCGCCGTGAGCTCGTACGTGTTGCCCGCGGTGGGGCTGGCGCTGGTCAGCGTCGAGGCGAGGATGAGTCCCGCGATCGCCGCGCACATGCCGGAGATGACGTAGACCGAGACCTTCACGCGACGGACCGGCACGCCGGAGAGCTCGGCGGCGCGCTCGTTGCCGCCCGACGCGTACAGCCAGCGACCGAAGCGCGTGCGTCCGAGCACGTAGCCCAGCACGAGGGCCACGATGCCCATGATGATCACGCCGATCGGGATGCCGAGGACCCGGTTGAAGCCGAGCCACTCGAACCCGGCGTTGCCGAGCGCCGGATCGCCGTCGAGGTCGTTGATCGTCAGGCCGTTGGTCATGAGCAGGGCCAGGCCGCGCACGACGTAGAGCATTCCGAGCGTCGCGACGAAGGGCGCGACGTTGAAGCGGGCAACGAGGATGCCGTTGACCAGCCCGACCAGCGCGCCGACCCCCACCGAGAGGATCACGACCACCGGGACGCTCGGGAACAGGATCACGCCGAAGATGTTGATCGGCACGCCCTGCAGCAGGAACCCGCCGATGACGGCGGAGAAGCCGAGGGTCGAGCCGACCGAGAGGTCGATGCCCCCGTTCAGGATCACCATCAGCATCCCCATGCCGAGCAGTGCGTAGATGGCGACGTGCGACGCCATGATCAGCAGGTTCTCGACCGTGAGGTAGTTGGGTGAGAGGAGGGAGAACACCACGATGATGAGGATGAGCGCGAGGAACGCGCGCCCCTCGAGCAGCAGCTTCGCCAGCGAGAACTCCCTGCGCTTGGCGAGAATGGTGGATGTCGTCGTCGTCGTCATTGTCCGATCCGTTCTGGACTCTCTATGCGGCCACGGACTCGCCGGAGGCGGCCATGATCATGTCTTTCGTGGCGTCGGGACCGAACTCCGCCGAGATCCGGCCACGACGCATCACGATGATCCGGTGGGCGATGCTGAGGCACTCGCCCACCTCTGAGGTGGAGTAGATGACCGCGAGGCCATCCTTGGCGCGCTCGGCGAGGAGGCGGAACACCTCGCCCTTCGCGCCCACGTCGATGCCGCGACTCGGCTCGTCGAGGAGCATCACGCGCGGCTCGGTGGCGATGATCTTGCCGATCACGACCTTCTGCTGGTTGCCGCCCGACAGTGCGCCGATCGACTGGTCCGGCCCGGAGGTCTTCACGGTCACCGTCTGGATGAGCTCGCGCGCCCGCTCCTTCTCGCGCCGGCGCGACAGTGCGCCGCGCGAGATGCTCCGCGTGAGGCTCGCCAGGGTGAGGTTCGTGCCGACGTCGAAGGTCTGCACCAGGCCGTCGCGCTGGCGGTCCTCGGGGACGAGCCCGACCCCGGCATCGATGCGCTCGGCGATCGACAGGGGCGCCAGTGACGCGCCGTCCAGGAGCACCTCGCCCTCGGCGACCGCCTCCTTGCCGGCGATCGCCTCGAGCAGCTCGGTGCGGCCGGCCCCCATGAGGCCGTAGATGCAGACGATCTCACCCCTGCGCACGTTCAGGTCCAGCCGGTTCACGATGGCCCGTTCGGGGTTCTCCACGTCGACGACGGTGAGGCCCTTGACCTGCAGGATCTCCTCCCCGAACTCGTAGCCCGTCGGAGGCGAGCCGAGGTCGAAGTTCTCGCCGACCATGTTCCGCACGATCCACTCGAGGTCGATGTTCGCGCGCTCGTCGCGCGCCGTCATCGTCCCGTCGCGGAGCACGACCGCGTGGTCCGTGACCTCGAGCGCCTCCTCGAGGTGATGCGAGATGTAGACGATCGCCACGCCGCGTGCCAGCAGGTCGCGGATGATGCCGAAGAGCACCTGGACCTCCGCGGCCGCGAGGGCCGACGTCGGCTCGTCCATGATCAGGATCCGCGAGTTGACCGACAGCGCGCGGGCGATCTCCACGATCTGCTGCTGCCCCACCCGGAGGTCGTGCACCAGCGCGTCGGGCGGGATGGGCAGCTGCATCTCGTCGAGGAGCGCCTCCGTCTGCCGGGTCTCCTCGGCGTAGTCGACGCCGAACGGCCCGTGGATCTCCCGACCCATGAAGATGTTGTCGCGCACCGAGAGGTTCGGTGCGAGGCTCAGCTCCTGGTGGATGATCGAGATGCCCCGGTCGCGCGCGTCGTTGGTCGAGGCGAAGTGCACCGGCTCGCCGTCGAGGATGATCTGACCCGACGTCGGCTGCTCCACCCCGGAGAGGATCTTCATGAGCGTGGACTTGCCCGCACCGTTCTCCCCGAAGAGCGTGGTGACGGTTCCCCGCCGGATCTCGAAGTTCACGCCCTTGAGCGCACGCGTTCCGCCGTAGGTCTTGACGATGTTGCGCGCTTCGAGCACGACGTCGTCGAAAGCGGCATCCGAAGTCATGAGACCGACACCTCCACCGGGGTGACCAGCCAGGACGCCGGGTTGATGAGCGTGAACGCACCGGTGACCGTGATCGTCTGGCCGGTCAGGGCCGACGCGTCGATGTCGGCGAGCACGCTGGCCTTCATCTCCTCGTTCAGCGCGGAGCCGGCGTTCTGGTAGTCGATCTGGTTCGTGAACTGCCCGAACGTGATCTCCCCGGTGGCGTCGCGCAGCTCGGTGCCGTTGATGGCCGGGCCGGTCTGCACGCGGATGAGGAGGTCGTCCGGCACGCCCTCGACGTCGACCGCGTAGATGCCCGACTGCCCCTCGCCGACGACGCCGGTGAACGTGACGCTGTACACCGGCCCGCCCGAGCTCTGCACCGCGTACTCGGCGGCAGCAGCCTCCGGGTCGGCGGCGATCGCCTCGGCGAGCACCTGGGCGTCGACGGCCTGGGCGACGACGTCGGACTGGACGGTGGGGAACGTGTCGGCCCCGAAGGTCGCCGCGTCGAACTCGACCGCTCCCTGGGCCAGCGGGTCGTCCGCGGCCACGACACGGGTTCCGAGCACGATGCCCAACAGGAGCACGGCGCCCACGGCGATCCAGATCCACAGCGCCCGTCGCGACGAGCTGCCGCGGGTGCCCGCGGTCTGATCCGTCGCCGCACTCACAGGAGCACCCGCGATGCCGTGTCGTTCGGACGGATCTGCAGCTTCCGCCCTTCGCCCTTGCGGAACATCTCGAGGGCCTGCTCGTAGTCGTCGAGGGTGAACGAGTGGCTGATCATCGCCGTGGCGTTGATCGCCCCCGCCTCGAACAGCTCGACGGCGCGACCGAAGGAGTTCAGCACGGCCATCGTGCCGACGATCGAGATCTCGTCGCGGTAGACCCGGAAGGGCGAGAACTGCGCGGTCTTGTCGGCGGGCGCGACACCGAAGTCCTGGAAGTACCCGGCCGGCTTGACGCGCGTGAGGGCGTCCTCGATCGCACGGATGTTGCCCGTGCAGTCGATCACGACGTCCCACTTCTCGCGGTCGGCATCGTCCGCCGAGGTGTACCGGAGTGCGATGCCGCACTCCTCGGCCGTCTTCAGCCGCTCGGCGTTCAGGTCGACGATGGTCACCGTCGCCGCACCCGCCTTCGTCGCGAGCTGCGCCATGAGCAGGCCCATGGTGCCGGCGCCGTAGACGAGCACGTGATCTCCGAGGCGACGGGGCAGCACGTCCCACCCGCGGATGGCGCAGGCCAGCGGCTCGATGAGCGCGGCTTCGTAGAGGTCGGTCTCGGGCTTGAGCTTGTAGACGTTGCCTGCCGGCGCGGTGAAGTACTCCTGGGATGCACCGTCGGAGGCGACGACGCCGAGGCCGTTCCAGAACCGGCAGAGGTTCTGGTGGCCGTTCAGGCAGAACTCGCACTCACCGCACGTGGTGCTGGGGTTCACCGCGACGTGATCGCCGACGGCGAAGTCGAAGACCCCGGAGTTCACGCCCTCGCCGAGCGCGACGATGGTGCCCGTCGCCTCATGGCCGGGGACGAGCGGGAACACGGTCCCCTCGAACTCGCCGTCGAAGACGTGGGTGTCCGTGCCGCAGATCCCCACAGCCGCCGTCTGGATGAGGATCTCTTTGTAGCCGGGCTCCGGACGATCCCGGTTCTCGAGGGCGAGTGCCCCCTCGTCTGTGAAGACTATTGCGCGCATCTGTGCTCCCGTACTCGTGGTCGCCGTCGACGCGGGTACGCTCCCGAGCCTCGGCGCTCTCTCCCCCTGCGACAGGGGCGGAGGGAATCCCTCCGTGTTATGTTGCTTGTGATCTTGACACGGATTCACGTGACAAGCAACATCGGTTTATAACATTTTGATGGAGGCACGCAGACGTGCCGATCAGGGACGATCGAAGGAGATGCGTTGGACGCGTTCACATGGGAAGAGATCGATCGGCGCGCCGTGGACACTGCTCGTGTCCTCGCGGCGGATGCGGTGGAGAAGGTCGGCAACGGCCACCCCGGTACCGCGATGAGCCTGGCGCCGGCGGCGTACCTGCTCTTCCAGAAGGTCATGCGTCGTGACCCGTCCGACCAGGACTGGCTCGGCCGGGACCGGTTCATCCTCTCCGCCGGTCACAGCTCGCTGACCCAGTACGTCCAGCTCTACCTCGGCGGGTACGGGCTCGAGCTGGAGGACCTCGAGTCGCTCCGCACCTGGGGGTCCAAGACGCCCGGGCACCCGGAGTACGGGCACACCGACGGGGTCGAGATCACGACCGGTCCGCTCGGGCAGGGCCTGGCGTCGGCCGTGGGGTTCGCGTACGCGGCCCGGTTCGAGCGGGGCCTGTTCGACCCGGACGCGCCGGCCGGCGAGTCGCCGTTCGACCACCACGTCTACGTGATCGCCTCCGACGGCGACCTCGAGGAGGGCGTGACCAGCGAGGCGTCCTCCCTGGCCGGGCACCAGCAGCTGGGCAACCTGGTCGTGATCTACGACTCGAACCAGATCTCGATCGAGGACGACACCGACATCGCGTTCACCGAGGACGTCGCCGCACGCTACGCCGCGTACGGCTGGCACGTGCAGACCGTCGACTGGAAGCAGACCGGGGAGTACGTCGAGGACGTGCACCAGCTGCACGCCGCGATCGAGGCCGCGAAGGCCGAGACCGGCAAGCCCTCGATCATCGTGCTGAAGACGATCATCGGCTGGCCGGCGCCGAAGAAGCAGAACACCGGCAAGATCCACGGCTCCGCGCTCGGCGCCGAGGAACTCGCCGCGACCAAGGAGGTGCTCGGCTTCGACCCCGAGCAGCACTTCGCCGTCGCCCCCGAGGTCATCGCGCACACCCGCCTGGCCGTGGACCGCGGCGCCGTCCTGCGCGCCGAGTGGGAACTCGCGTTCCAGGCCTGGGCGACCGCGAACCCCGACCGCAAGGCGCTCCTGGACCGCGTCCGCGCCGGCGACCTGCCCGACGACATCGAAGGCGCCCTGCCCGTGTTCGAAGCCGGCACGGACGTCTCCACGCGTGCCGCGTCCGGGAAGGTCATCAACGCCCTCGCCGCACAGCTGCCCGAACTGTGGGGCGGATCAGCCGACCTCGCCGAATCGAACCTGACCACCATCAACGGCGCCGCCTCGTTCATCCCGACCGAGCACTCCACCCACGAGTTCGCCGGCAACCCGTACGGGCGGGTGCTGCACTTCGGCATCCGCGAGCACGCCATGGCCGCGATCGTCAACGGCATCGTGCTGCACGGACCCACCCGCGCGTTCGGCGGCACGTTCCTCATCTTCAGCGACTACATGCGCCCCTCGGTGCGCCTGGCCGCACTGATGGACATCCCCTCGATCTACGTGTGGACCCACGACTCCGTCGCGCTCGGCGAGGACGGCCCCACCCACCAGCCGATCGAGCAGCTCGCGTCACTGCGCGCCATCCCGAACATGACCGTCGTGCGCCCGGGCGACGCGAACGAGACCGCGCACGCCTGGCTCGAGATGCTCAAGCGCCGCGGCGGGCCCGCGGGCATCGCCCTGACCCGCCAGAACATCCCCGTGTTCGCACGCGGCGACGGCGACGCCACCGGCGACACCCTCGCCTCCGCCGCAGGCGTCGCCAAGGGCGCGTACGTCATCGCCGAGGCGCCGAACGGCACCCCCGACGTGATCCTCATCGCCACCGGCTCCGAGCTCCAGCTCGCCATCACGGCACGGCAGACGCTGGCCGCCGAGGGCGTCCAGGCCCGCGTCGTCTCGGCGCCGAGCCTCGAGTGGTTCGAGGAGCAGGACGCCGACTACCGCGAGCACGTGCTGCCCGCGGCGGTCACCGCCCGCGTGTCCGTCGAGGCGGGCCTCGCGCTCACCTGGGGCCGCTACGTCGGCGACCACGGCCGCAGCGTCTCGATCGAGCACTTCGGCGCCTCCGCCGACGCCCGCACCCTGTTCGAGCAGTTCGGCCTCACCACCGACGCGGTCGTCGCGGCCGCCCGCGAGACCCTCCGGGCGTCCTCGTGAACGCCGCGTCGATGCGCGCGAGCGTCCTGGTCGGGCCGGGGCACGTCGAGCTCCGGGACCGGTCCGTGCCCCGGCCGCAGCCCGACGAGGTGCTCGTGCGGGTCACCGCGGTCGGCGTGTGCGGCTCCGACGTGCACTTCTACCGCGACGGCCACCTGGGCGACTGGCAGGTGACGGAGCCCCTCGTGCTCGGTCACGAGTCGGGCGGCACGATCGTCGCCGCAGGCGACGACATCGATCCCGCTCGCGTCGGCGAACGGGTCTCGATCGAGCCGCAGCATCCGTCGCCCTCGTCGCCCGAGACGCTCCGCGGCGACTACCACCTCGATCCGCACATGCGGTTCTACGCGGTTCCCGGCACGGACGGCGCCTTCCAGGAGTACGTCACGATCCAGGGCCACTTCGCGCATCGCATCCCCGACGGGGTGACCGACCACGCGGCCGCACTGATGGAGCCCCTGTCGGTCGCGATCGCCACGGCCCGGAAGGCCGGGTTCACGCCGGGCTCACGCGTGCTCATCGCCGGTGCGGGCCCGGTCGGCATCGCACTCGCGCAGGTCGCGCGCGCCTACGGCGTGACCGAGGTCATCGTCTCCGACGTGGCGGCGGCGCGCCGCGAGAGCGCACTCCGCTTCGGCGCGCACGAGGTCATCGACCCGCGTGCGACGCGGGGGACGGACCTGCCGCAGGTCGACGCGTTCGTCGACGCATCCGGCGCGGAGTCGGCCGTGCGCGAGGGCATCTCGACCGTGCGGCCGTCGGGCAGGGTCGTGCTCGTCGGCATGGGCCTCCCCGAGATCGCGCTGCCCGTCACGACGATCCAGAACCGGGAGCTGGTCGTCACGGGGGTCTTCCGCTACGCCAACACCTGGCCGACCGCGATCTCCCTGGTCGCATCGGGGCAGGTCGACCTCGATGCGATGGTGACGGGCACCTTCGGCCTGGGCGAGGTGCAGGCGGCGCTCGAGTCGACCGTCGACCCCGCGACCATCAAGTCCATCGTGGAGCCGTTCCGGCCCTAGCGGTCTCCGGCGGGCGACCGTGGTTGCGGCCGCCCGTGGACGATCTGCTCCCTCCACGGAGGCGGGCAGGCGGATGCCCCGGGGCGCACGCGGCCCCGGGGCATCCGCCGCTCGACTCGGCCGGCGTCAGCCGACCGGGATGCCGTCGTTCTCGATCGGGGCCGAGCCGCCGTCGTACACCTCGACCGGGCCGTCGCCGGAGTCGGTCACGAACGGCGAGCCGTCGATCGGCACCTGCGCGCCGCTCACGACCTGCGTGATCTGCGCGCCGGCGTAGCCCGCGTGGCTGTCGGAGCCGAAGGCGAGGGGCACGACGCCGCTGCCGACGAGCTCGCCCGAGGCGACGACCTCGAGCAGCGACTCGCGGGTGGGGTTGTCGCCGGCCTTGGCGAGCGCCTCGGCGGTCAGGTAGCCGATCGCCATGCCGTAGACGGTGTTGCCGTCGAAGACGTCGGGGTCGCCGTACTCGTCGTTGATGTCGCGGAACAGCTGCACCCACTCGTCGCTGTCGTCGCCGGCGGCGCCGAGGTAGTTCGACGAGATGAAGCCCTCGAGCAGCAGCGGTGCCGCGTCACCGAGGTACTCGGCGAGGGTCGGGTAGTCGGCGCCGGGGTTGGCGGTGATGTACTGCGGGAACCAGCCGAGCTGCGCCGCCGTGCCGATCGTCAGCGCGGTGAACCCGGGGATGGAGGCGAGGAACGCCACGTCGCATCCGGCCGACTGCATCGCCACGACCTGTGGCGCGACGTCCTGGTTCGAGACCGTGTAGACCTGCGACTCGGCGAAGTCGGCGCCGAGGGTCTGCAGCACGCCCGCCGAGAAGTCCTCGCCGAAGTCGTCGTCCTGGCCGAGGAAGCAGTACGTGCCGTCGGCGAACTCCTCCGCGGCGTACGCGCCGAGGATCTTGCCCTCGCGGGTGTAGTCGGTGTTCACGCCGAAGGTCATCGGGTACGCGTCGGGCTGGTCCCAGGCGAGGCTGCCGGATGCCACGAAGAGGTCGGGCACCTCGTTGTCGTTCAGGAAGTCGAGCACCGCGCTGTGCGTGGGCGTGCCGAGGCCGCCGACGATCGCGAAGACCTCGTCTTCGAGCACGAGCTCGCGCACGACGGTCTGGGTCTCGGCGGGGTTGTAGCCGTCGTCCTTCACGAGGTACTCGATGGTGCGGCCGTTGATGCCGCCGTTGTCGTTCACGTAGTCGAAGTACGCCTGGGTCGCGGCGGAGATCGACGCGTAGCCCGCGGCGGCGGGGCCGGTGAGCGGCTGGTGCGTGCCGATCACGATCGACTCCTCGGTGACGCCGGGCGCGGCGTCCCCGGGGGTGCTGCACGCGGCGAGCGCCGGTACGGCGAGGGCCGCGGCGCCGAGCGCGGCGATCCATCGGGTGGTGTGCTGTGTCATCGTCGACACCCTTTCTCTCGGTGTGGGCAACACGGGGTTGTGGTGGTGGTGCGTGTTCAGGTGGTGGTGCGGGTGGTGCGAGAGCGGATGCGACCCCGCAGGGCGACGAGCGCCCCCTGGATGCCGCGCGGTGCGACGATCATGATCACGACGAGCAGGGCGCCGAAGATCAGGACCGCCAGGTTCCCGTCGAGCCGGCTCACGGCGTCGTCGGGAAGCGGGAGGGCCTCCGTGAGGGCGGCGATGCCCTCGGGAAGCAGCACGAGCAGCAGCGCGCCCCAGACGGCGCCGGCCAGCGTGCCGGTGCCGCCGACGACGACCGCGACCAGCAGGAACAGCGAGAACGCCAGGCCGTAGGCGCCCGGGCTCGCGGCCTGGGTCACGTACGCGAGCACCGCGCCGCCGAGGCCGGCCGCGCCTGCGCTGATCGCGAAGGCCTGCACCTTCACCCGGAACGGGTCGATGCCCGAGAGCCGGGCCGCTGCCGTGTCGTCGCGCACGGCCTGCATGCGGATGCCGCTGGGGGAGCGCACGAGCTGCGCGAGCAGCACGAGCACGATCGCGGCGGCCGCGAGCGCGACCCACGCCTGCCACTGCTCGTTGGCGATCACCGTGGCGAGCGCGTCGGGGCGTCGCTCGGTGCGCACGTACAGCCCCTGGTCGCCGCCGAGCACGGTGGAGAATGTGCTCGTCACCGCCGGGAACGCCAGCACGAGCGCGAGCGTGAGGCCCGCGAGGTACGGGCCGTGCAGGCGCGCGCCGGCCACGCCGACGAGCGTGCCGAACGCGGTCGCCACGACCACCGCGACGAGGAACGGCGCCACGAGCAGCACCGGCCCGGTCACGCCCGCCTCGGCGAGCGCGTTCGAGGTGAGCGCGAACCCGTAGGCGCCGGTCGCCATGAACGCGGCGTGCCCGAGCGAGAGCTGGCCGGTGCGGCCGATCAGCACGGTCAGCCCCGCGGTCGCGCAGACGTAGGCCGCCGCGAGCGACAGGAGGTAGTTGCGGTACGGGTCGAGCAGGAACGTCGCGCCGACGGCGAGCACCAGCCCGACGGCGGCGACGGCGTACCGCCCGCGGGCGGTCGCGGTGAAGCGCGGGCGCGGGCTCGGGGCATCCGCTCGCTGCTGCATCGTGGACGCGTGCGTCTCGGCCGTTCGTTCGGTCGTGGCGGTCATGCGACCCTCGCCTCCCTCGCGGCGAACAGTCCCTGCGGTCGCACCAGCAGCACCACGAGCAGGATCACGACGATCGCGATGGGCGCGAACGTGGCGCCGGCGAACGCCGTGACGAACGTGAGGATCACGCCGATCGCGAGGCCCGCCACCACCGCGCCGACCGGGGAGTCGAGCCCACCGACGATCGCGACGGTGAACGCGTAGACGAACAGCAGGTCGGCCGCGTGCGGGTTGAGGCCGAGCTCCGTGGGCACCACGAGCAGCGCGGCGAGGCCGCCGACCGCGGCCGAGAGCGTCCAGCCGAGGGTGCGCATGCGGTCGACGCGCACGCCGTTCAGGCGCGAGACCTCGGGGGCGAACGCGGCGGCGCGCATCGCCAGCCCCACGCCGGTGCGGGTGAACAGCAGCGCCAGCCCGAGCATCAGCACTCCGACCACGGCGAGCACGAACAGCGAGTACGGCGAGATCACCGCGACGTCGCCGATGCGGAGCGGTTCGCGCGGGAACGGCGCCGGCATGGGCCGGTAGTCGGCGCCGAACGCGATGGCGAGCGACGACGTGAGCACCATGACCAGGCCGATCGCCACGATGACGGCGGCGAGCGGATTGCCCGTGTCGACGAACCGCATCACGCCCCGCTCGACGGCCCAGCCGAGCACCGCGCCCGAGACCAGGGCCGCGGCGAGGCCGAGCCAGTAGTTGCCCGTCAGCCCGGTGACGTGGAAGGCCACGTAGCAGGAGACGGTCGCCATCGCGCCCTGCGCGAAGTTGGCGATGCGGGCCGCGCGCCAGATCAGCACCAGCGCCAGCGCGAACGCGGCGAAGACCGCTCCGCGCGCGAGGCCGGTGCCGGCGAGCAGCAGGATCGGGTCGTCCATTCAGAACCCCAGGTAGGCGTGTCGGAGCTGCTCGTCGTCGAGCAGCGCGGCGGACGGGCGGGCGGTCACGACCGAGCCGAGGTTCAGCACGACCCCGGTGTCGGCGACGGAGAGGGCGCTGCGCACGTTCTGCTCGACCAGCAGGATCGACAGGCCCCGCTCGGCGCGCAGGTGCGCGAGCACCCCGAGGATCTCGGCGACGATGCGCGGGGCCAGGCCGAGCGACGGCTCGTCGAGCAGCAGCAGGCGGGGGTGCGCGACGAGTGCGCGGGCGATCGCGAGCATCTGCCGCTCGCCGCCCGAGAGCGCGTGGCCGTGGCTGGTGCGGCGCGCGGCGAGCGCGGGGAAGAGGTCGTACGCGGCGTCGACGTCGGCGCGCAGCTCGCGCCGGTCGCGCCGCCAGAGCCCGCCGAGGCGGAGGTTCTCGTCGACCGTGAGCTCGGCGACCGCGTGCCGCCCCTCGGGCACGTGCACGATGCCGCGGCGGATGCGGTCTTCGACGCGGTCGCCCGCGAGGTCGTGCCCGTCGAAGCGCACGGTGCCCTGCTGCGCGGGCAGCAGGCCCGACAGGGTGCGGAGCAGGGTGGACTTGCCGGCGCCGTTCGCGCCGACCACGGCGACGACCGCGCCCTGCGGCACGGCCAGGTCGACGCCGTGGAGCACCTCGCCCTGCCCGTATCCGGCGACGAGGCCGCTGACCTCGAGCAGGGGCGCGGGCCCGGCTTCGGGGCGCGCGGTGGCGGTGAGCGTGTCGGTCACGCGGCATCCTCTCCCTCGACGTCGACGCCGAGGTACGCGTCGACGACCGCCTGGTCGTCGCGGATCTCGTCGGGCGTGCCCGTCGCGAGCATGCGCCCCGAGTCGAGCACCGCGATGCGGTCGCAGAGCGACATGACCAGGTCGACGTGGTGCTCGACCAGCAGCACCGAGCGGCCGTGCTCGCCGCCGGCGAAGTCGCGCACGAGGGCGGCGAGCTCGTCGATGTCGGCGGCGCCGAGGCCGCCCGCGGGTTCGTCGAGCAGCAGCAGGTGCGGCTCGGAGACGAAGGCGCGGGCCAGGGCGACGCGCTTGCGCTCGGGGTAGGGCAGGGCCTCGGGCATCCGCTCGCCCGCACCGGCGAGGCCGACCCGCTCGAGCGCGGCCTCGGCCCGGGCGGATGCCTCGCGCAGGAAGCGGCTCGACGCGGGGGCGCCGACCAGGCCGGCGCCGGCGCCGGGAGCGTCGTGGCTGAGCCCGGCCATGACGTTCTGGCGCACCGTGAGCCCCGGGAACAGCCCGAGCCCCTGCAGGGTGCGGGCCACGCCGAGGCCGGTGAGGCGGTGCGGGCGAGGGCGGTCGGCGCCCATCACCGTGACGGTGCCGGTGCGGGGGCGCACGATGCCGCAGGCGACGTTGAAGAGGGTCGTCTTCCCGGCGCCGTTCGGCCCGATGAGCCCGACGACCTCGCCCGCGCCGACCGTGAGCGACGCGTCGTCGATGGCGAGGATGCCGCCGAAGCGGACCGTCACGTGGTCGAGCCGCAGGGGGGTGCTGCCGGGCGTCTTCCCGGGGGTCGCGCCCTCGTCGGGGGTGGGTGGAGCGTCGGCGGACATGGGCACCTCGTCGTGTCGCAGGTCGTTGGTGCGGCCACTGTAGCAGAGAAACCGACTGGGCGGTATGTTCCGTGGAGAGCGCTCCCCATCGACCCCGGCCATCGCGGGTCAGTGGTGCGGGAGGGAGGCCGTCAGGCCGCCGTCGACCACGAACTCGGCGCCCGTGGAGTAGCTCGACTCGTCGCTCGCGAGGAACACGATGAGCTTCGCCACCTCCTCGGGCGCGGCGGCGCGGGCGAGCGGGATGCCTGCCTCGGCCGGGTCCATGTCGGCGGTCATCGCGGTGTCGATGAAGCCCGGATGCACCGAGTTGACGCGGATGCCGTCGCGCGCGAGCTCCAGGGCGGCCGACTTGGTGAGCCCGCGCACCGCGAACTTGCTCGCCACGTAGCCGTGCAGCGCGATGCTCCCCCGCAACCCCTCGACCGACGAGATGTTGACGATCGACCCGCCGTTGCCGGCGTCGCGCATGGCCGCCGACACCACCTTCAGGCCGAGGAAGGTGCTCGTGACGTTGACGTCCATCATGCGCTGCCAGCGCTCGAGCGTGTACGAGCGCAGGCTGCCGCGGTCGGCGATGCCGGCGTTGTTCACCAGCACGTCGAGGCGACCCTCCACGGCGACCGTGTCGGCGACGACACGCTCCCACGCCTCCTGGTCGGTGACGTCGAGGTGCGCGAAGCGCGCGCCGGGCACCTCCGCGGCGAGCGCCGCACCGGGCTCGTCGAGCACGTCGGCCACCACGACCCGCGCGCCCTCGGCCGAGAGCGCGCGCACGTACGCGGCGCCGAGGCCGCGGGCACCGCCGGTGACGATCGCGACCCGCCCGTCGACGCGGCCCATCAGTCGACCAGCACCACGCTGCGGCCCACCGTGACGCCGGCGGCGAGTCGATCGAGCGCTTCGGGGGCATCCGCGAACCCGACCTGCTCGCCGATCACCGGGCGCAGCAGCCCCTCGGCGGCCAGCCGCGTGAGCTCTGCGTGCGCCTCGCGCACGAGGTCGGGCCGGAACTGGTTGTACAGCGCCCAGTGCAGGCCGAGCACGCTGTAGTTCTTCACCAGCGCGTGGTTCGGCTTGACCTCCTGCATGCGTCCGCCGGCGAACCCGACCACGACGATGCGACCCTCGAAGGCGATGACCTTGGTCGAATGGTCGAACGCGTCGCCGCCGACCGGGTCGAACACCACGTCGACGCCGTGGCGGCCCGTGAGCTCCTTCACCCGCGCGATGACGTCCTCGCTCGTGCGATCGACGACCTCGTCGGCGCCGCACGCGCGGGCGACCTCCGCCTTCGCGGGCGAGCTCACGACGCCGATCACGCGGGCGCCGGCCGCCTTCGCGAGCTGCACCGCCGCGGTGCCGACGCCGCCGGCGGCCGCGTGCACGAGCACGGTCTCGCCGGCCTGGAGCTGGGCCCTGCGGTGCAGCGCCACGTACGCGGTCTGGTACGCGATGATCAGCCCCGACGCCTCGGCGTCGGAGAGCGCCTCGGGCGCCGGGAAGGTCACGGCGGCGTCGAGCACCGCGTGCTCGGCGAGGGTGCCGATGCGCGAGCCCACGACGCGGTCGCCGACGGCGAAGGCGCCCGACTCAGCGGCATCCGCCCCCAGCGCGACCACCTCGCCGCACGCCTCGATGCCCGGCGGGAACGGCAGCTCGGGCCGCACCTGGTACTCGCCGCGGCAGAGCAGCACGTCGGGGAAGTTCAGGGCGACCGCGCGGGTGCGCACGACGAGCTCGCCGGGGCCGGGCGTCGGCACCTCGCGGTCGCCGAGCTCGAGCGCCGTGCTCGGGTCGCCGTGGCGCACGACCTGCCAGACGCGGCTCACGCGCCCGCCCCCTTCGTGAGGCTGTCGAGGAACAGCTCGGTGATCTGCTCGGCGACCTCGGTGCCCGACTCGGGCCCGGAGGGGTTGTACCACTGCGAGAGGTAGTGGATGTCGGAGAAGAAGTGCGCCATGAGCACGGCCCGCGGGATGTCGGTGCGGAACACGCCCTCGGCCTGTCCGCGCTCGATCAGGGCGACGAAGTCGTCGTTGTAGCGACGCCGCCGCTTCACGACCTCGTCGTGCCGCTCGGGCGTGAGCATGTGCATCGAACGGAAGAACACGGTGCCCTCGGGGAGGTACTCGATCGACGTCTCGATGACGTCGACGCAGGCCGCGCGGAGCGTCTCGGCCACGGGCATCCCCCGCCCGATGATCTCGTCGAGGTGCTCCTGCTGGAGCGTGAGCAGCCGCTCGTAGATGCCGAAGAGCAGGTCGTCCTTCGAGCGGTAGTAGTGGTACATCGCGCCCTTGGTGACACCGGCCGCGGCAACGACCTCCTGCACCGAGGTGTTGGCGTAGCCCTTCTCGGCGAACAGCTCGACGGCCGCCTGCTGCACCTGGTCGCGAACGCTGAAGTCCTTCACAGCTCCTCCTAGAGCACCGGCGCGAGCGAGCCGCCGCCGTCGATGACGATCGTCTGTCCGGTGATCCACGACGCGTCCCCCGAGGCGAGGAAGGCGACCGCGGCGGCGACGTCCTCGGGCGCTCCGAGCCTACCGAGCGGGTACTCCGCGGCGACCTCCGCCTCGCGGCCCTCGTAGAGGGCCTTGGCGAAGTCGGTCTTGACGACCGCCGGGGCGATGGCGTTGACCCGCACGGCCGGGGCGAGCTCCCAGGCGAGCTGGCGGGTGAGGCCGAGCAGCGCCGCCTTCGAGACGCCGTACATCGCGATTCCGGGGCTCGCGGTGAGCGCCGAGATCGAGCCCATGTTCACGATGCTGCCGCGGCGGTCGGCGAGCCCCGCGGCCACCGCGTCGCGCGACCAGCCGAGCGCGCTGACGACGTTCACGTCGAGGATCTTGCGCACCGCCGCCGCGTCGGCCTCGAGCGCCGGGCCGTAGATCGGGTTGATGCCGGCGTTGTTCACGAGCACGTCGAGCCCGCCGTGGCGTTCGCGCACGTGGGCGAACACCTCGGCACGGTGGTCGGGGTCGTCGACGCGGCCGGCGACCCAGCTCACGGCGGGTCCGAGGTCGGATGCCGCGGCCTCGAGCCCCTCGGGCTTGCGGGCCGTGATCACGACCTGCGCCCCCTCCTCGACGAGACGCCTCGCCGTCGCGAGGCCGATGCCCCTGCTGCCCGCGGTGACCAGCGCCACCCTGCCGTCGAATCGCCCCATCGTGATTCCTCTCGCAAAAAACCGACCGCTCGGTATGTTAGCGCATCGGCTGGCGCCGTCCAGTCGGACGGTGCGACGGGATCACGACCGGCGACGAGCGTGCGGCGGCTCCGGGCATCCGCTCCCCTGCACGCGGAAGCGCCCCGTCCCTCTCGGGGCGGGGCGCTTCGATCATCGGCTCAGCGGAACGCGTCCTTCACGTCGTCGCCGGCCTGCTTGAGGTTGGCCTTGGTCTGGTCGGCCTTGCCCTCGGCCTCCATCTCGCGGTCGCCGGTGGCCTCGCCGGCCTTCTCCTTGACCTTGCCGACCACTTCCTCGGCCTTGTGCTGGGCCTTGTCGTCCGTTCCCATCGAGACTCCTTCCTGTTCGGCGGGCGCCGCCCTGATTCCCCACGGCGCACGTCTCGCAGTCGACGCTAGGTCGGCCTCCGCCGGGTGGCGAGGGGGTGGACATCGCGGGTGCGGTGTGCTTCGCGGGCGGGGTGGTCGTTTTTCAGGAGTCGGCTGAGCGGCCGGTGCACGATGGTGCGAAGCGGATGCCTGCGGCGCACGTTCCGTGCATTTCCTGCCGGATCCGTGGCGCTTCGCGCCGCGGGCCCGGGCAGCTTCCTGAAAAGCGACGCCCCTCCGCGCGGGGAGCGCCGCGGTGCCGGCTCAGCGGTCGCCGACGCGCTCGAGCTCGACCGGCCGGTCGCCCCAGGCGGCGATGCGCGCCTCGAGGCCGGCACGCACGCCCGGCCACTCGTCGGCGAGCACCGAGTACACCGCCGTGTCGCGCCACGTGCCGTCGGGCTTCGGCATCACCCGCCGCAGCACGCCCTCGAACGTCGCCCCGAGGCGCAGGATCGCGGTGCGCGAGCGCTCGTTGACCGCATCCGCCTGCAGCTTCACCCGGCCGAACCCGTGGTCGAACGCCGTGCCGAGCAGCAGCAGCTTCGCCTCGGGGTTCACGACCGTGCCCCAGACGCGCGGGTCGTACGCGGTCCAGCCGATGTGCGCGGACTCGTTCACCGGCTCGAGATCGCCGAGCGTCGAGGTGCCGACGATGCGCCCGGCATCCGGCCCACCCTCGAGCCGGATGGCGTACGCGATGCCGTGGTCGCCCCAGTGGAACCAGCGGTGCGCGAACTCGCGGAACGCCGCCGCGTCGGCGGGCAGCCCGGCCGGGCCGCCGCCGTAGCCGCCGGCGAACACCTCCGCCGAGCCGATCGCGTCGTACAGCTCGTCGAGGTCGGACTCGGCGAGCGGGGTCAGGCGGATGCTGCGGCCGACCAGGTCGACGCGCTCGGGGATGGTCGCGGTCACGTGCCCAGTCTGCACCGCGCCGCGGCGAAGGCGGCAGCGGGCGGGCGCCGGGCGATGGGTCGTCACGTTTCAGGAGGCCGCGCCGGGGCCGGTGCACAGGCCTGTGCGCGCGGTGCCTCAGGCGCAGCATCCGTGCATCCCGGGCATCGCTCGCGACGATTCCCACCACCGCGGCCCACCACTTCCTGAAAAGCGCCGGCCCACAGCGGGTGACGGATGCCGCGGGGCGGCGGTATCCTCATGCGCATGGCGTACGCACGGCGATTTCCGCGCCCCCGGCCGGCCACCGGCCCGGGGCGATCGTCGATGCGCGCACGCTAGGCCTGCCGCGACGTCCCGGTGAGTCGGACCGGACGGGGGAGCATCCTCCCTCCGCACCGACCACCGACTCGCAAAGGACTCCGCCATGCCCACCTCACCCACCCTGATCGCGCCCGCTCCGAGCGGGCACCTCCTCACCGCCGACGCGCTGCGCGACGCGCTCGCCGTGCGCGACCTCGCCGACCCCGCGCAGGGCCCGCACGCCATGCAGCTCGTGCTCGACGCCGTGCTCGACGCCGTCGGCGCCCTCTGGGGCGCACCCGTCGCGCTCACCCGCTCGACGCCGCTCGTCACGGTCGCCGACAACTACGACCAGCTCGGCTACGACCCCGCCGACGTGACCCGCGAAGCGCGGTACAGCCGCTACGTCGCTCCCGGCGTGATGCTCCGCAGCCACACCAGCTCGGGCATGCCCGCGATCCTGCGCGACCTCGCCGCCGATCCCCCGCACGGCTACGACGTGGTGCACGCCCTCCCGGGCGTCACCCACCGCCGCGACGCGGTCGACCGCCTGCACGTCGGCACCCCGCATCAGCTCGACCTCTGGCGGGTCGCCGATCGCGGCTACCTCGCGGGCGAGACGCTCGACGAGCTCGCGGGCGCGGTCGTCGAGGCCGTGCTGCCGGGCGCGCGGTGGCGGCAGGTGCCGGCGAGGCATCCGTACACCCGCGACGGCCGGCAGGTCGACGTCTGGCACGACGGCGAGTGGGTCGAGCTCGCCGAGTGCGGCGCGATCGACCGCGGGGTGATCCGCCGCGCGGGCCTCGACCCGCATCTCTGGACCGGGGTCGCGCTCGGCATGGGCCTCGACCGCGCGCTGATGCTGCGGAAGGGCATCCCC
Organism: Agromyces sp. SYSU T00194; assembly: GCF_040496035.1. Classification (NCBI taxonomy): domain Bacteria; kingdom Bacillati; phylum Actinomycetota; class Actinomycetes; order Micrococcales; family Microbacteriaceae; genus Agromyces; species Agromyces chitinivorans. Next base: position 869,826 of record NZ_JBEPJZ010000001.1, read on the forward strand.
GACATCCGGATGCTGCGCTCGGCGCACCCGCTCGTCGCAGCCCAGATGCGCGACCTCGAGCCGTGGCGGCCCGTGTCGTCGCAACCCGCGGTGCGCCGCGACCTCTCGCTCGTGGTCGCTGGCGACGTCGACGACGAGCTGCTCGGCGACCGGGCGCGCGACGCGCTCGGCGCCGAGGCCGATGTGCTCGAGTCGCTCGAGGTGCTGGCGGTGACGGATGCCTCGGAGCTGCCCGACGCCGCCCGGCAGCGCCTGCGCACCCGGCCCGGCGACCGCAATGCGCTGGTGCGCCTCGTGCTGCGGCCGCTCGATCGCACGCTCACCGACGCCGAGGCGAACGTGCTGCGCGACCGCGTCTACCTCGCGCTGCACGAGGGCGAGGTGCGCGAGCTGATCGCCGGCCCGTGACGGGCGGCACTTCTCAGGAACGCCGGCTCAGGGGCATCCGTCACTTCTCAGGAGGCCTGGCGGGTGCCGGTACTGATTCATGCATCGGGCCGGCTTCCTGAAAAGCGACAGCCCAGGGGAGACGCGCGGGTCAGTCGATGAGGTCGTGGCGCACAACGATCGCGTCGCGGCCCGGCCCGACGCCGATCGCCGAGATGCGCGCGCCGCTCATCGCCTCGATCGCGAGCACGTAGTCCTGCGCGGCCTGCGGGAGGTCGTCGAACGAGCGGGCGCCCGTGATGTCCTCCGACCAGCCGGGGAACTCCTCGTAGATCGGCGTCGCGTGGTGGAAGTCCGACTGGCTGACGGGAATCTCGTCGAAGCGCGTGCCGTCGACGTCGTACCCGACGCAGACGGGGATGGTCTCGAGCCCGGTGAGCACGTCGAGCTTGGTCAGCACGAAGTCGGTGACGCCGTTGATGCGGGCCGTGTAGCGCGCGATCGGGGCGTCGTACCAGCCGCAGCGGCGCGGGCGCCCCGTGGTGGTGCCGAACTCGAAGCCCTTCGCGCGCAGGAACTCGCCCGACTCGTCGAACAGCTCGGTCGGGAACGGGCCGGCGCCGACGCGGGTCGTGTAGGCCTTCACGACGGCGATGACGCGGTCGATGCGGTTCGGCGCGATGCCCGAGCCGGTGATCGCACCGCCCGAGGTCGCGTTCGACGACGTGACGAACGGGTAGGTGCCGTGGTCGACGTCGAGCATGGTCGCCTGGCCGCCCTCGAAGAGCACGGTGTCGCCGCGGTCGAGCGCCTCGTGCAGCAGCAGCGCGGTGTCGGTGACCATGGGGCGCAGCCGGTCGGCGTACGAGAGGAGGTCGTCGACGATCTCGTCGACGCCGATCGCGCGCCGGTTGTAGATCTTCAGCAGCAGGTGGTTCTTCTGCTCGAGCGCGCCCTCGACCTTCTGCCGGAGGATGTTCTCGTCGAAGAGGTCCTGCATGCGGATGCCGACGCGGTTGATCTTGTCGGCGTAGGCGGGGCCGATGCCGCGACCGGTGGTGCCGATCTGGCGCTTGCCGAGGAACCGCTCGGTGACCTTGTCGAGCGTGCGGTGGTACTGGGTGATGACGTGCGCGTTGGCGCTGATGCGCAGCTTCGACACGTCGACGCCGCGCGACGACAGCGCGGTGAGCTCGTCGAAGAGCACCTCGATGTCGACGACCACGCCGTTGGCGATGATCGGCGTGACGCCGGGGGTCAGGATGCCCGAGGGCAGCAGGTGCAGCGCGTACTTCTCGTCGCCCACGACGACGGTGTGCCCCGCGTTGTTGCCGCCGTTGAACTTGACGACGTAGTCGACGCGCGGACCGAGCAGGTCGGTCGCCTTGCCCTTGCCCTCGTCACCCCACTGCGCACCGACCAGGATGATCGCCGGCACGTCAGCGCCCCCCGTCGCGGTCGTCGACCGAGACCGTGTCGGCCTCGTCGGGAGCGGCGGCGGATGCCTCGGAGTCGGAGGGCTCGTCGTCGGATGGCTCCGACGCGGTGTCGCCCTCGTCGGCCGCGTCGGCCTGCTCGGCGTCGACGTCCTCGGGTGCGTCCTCCGCCGACGGCGCGGGCTCGCCCGACGACTCCCCCTCGGTCACGGCGCCGGTGGCGTCGGCGGTGAACGTCGGGGCCGGGGCGCCGTCGAGCGCCCAGCTGGCGGGCACGGGTGCGGGCACGGCGGGCTCGGACTCGCCGGGCTCCCCGGTCTCAGGTGCCGCTGCGACCTCCGCGACCGGGACGCCGGCGACCGGCGTGGTGGTCGGCACGGCGGGCATCGGCAGCGCCGGCGTCGCGGGCGATGCCGCATCGGCGGCGGACACGGGTGCGCCGTATCCCGCCTCTGCGGCGGGCACGGGCTGGTCGCCCTGCGCGGCGGCAGCGGCGAGCGCCGCGTCCTCGGCGGCGATCGCGGCCTCCGCCTCGGCGACCTGCGCGGCCGCACGCTCGGCGAGCATGGCCTGCACCTCGTCGAGCGAGATGACCTGGGTCGGGGTGAACTCGGAGGCGATGCGCATCTGGGCGTCGGCATCGGCGGCGGCGAGCTCCTCGGCGGCCGCGACCGCCTCGGCCGCGATGCCGAGCACGTTCGCGGCGCGACGCTTCGCGTCGAGGGCGCGCAGGTAGGCGCGGTTCGGCTCGTGCGCCCACGGCACGGCGTCGCCCGGCTGCCAGCCGACCTCACGGAGGGCCTCGCGGGCCCGGTCGACGGCGACCGTCGCACTCGCGTAGGAGTCGGTCACCCGCCCCTCGGAGTCGGCGATGTCGGCGAGCTCGGCCCAGGCGAGCGGCGATTGCGGATGTGCCCCCACGATGCCGGCCACCTCGGACCGGCCACCCCCCTGGAGCGCCTCGCGTACGGCGGTCTCGTCGGGCAGGTACCGCTCGGTACGCCCGTTCGTCTCGTCTGCGCTCACACTTCACTCTATCGCGGCACGCGATTCCGGCCCCGGATCGCGCACCGCCCGCCGCGGCCGGCATGCGTTCCTGTGCATCCGCCGAGTGAATTTGCACATCAGTGTGCAACTTTCTAGTCTGGCCTGATGCCCCGCTCCACCTCCCGCGCCCGTGCCCCCCGCGCCGACGCCGCCGCCAACCGAGACGCACTGCTCACCGCCGCGGCGACGACGCTCGCCACCGACCCCGACGCGTCGCTCGAGCAGATCGCCCAGGCCGCCGGCCTCTCGCGGCGCGCCGTGTACGGGCACTTCCAGGGGCGCGACGAGCTCGTCGCCGCCACGCTCGAGGAGGGCGCGCTGCGCCTCGTGGGCGTCACGGCCGACCTCGGCGACGACCTCGACGAGCGCATCGCCGTCGCGACGATCGCCGCACGGCTCTGGGCCTCGGTCGCCCACGTGCGCCTCGCCGCCGGGCTCGCCCTGCGCGAGCCGTACGTGCACCGCATCGCCGGAGCGCTCGCGCCGCTGCGGGCGCGGGTCGAGCAGCTCGTGCGCCGCGGTGCCGCGAACGGCACGCTGCGCGCCGACCTGCCCGCCGAGACGGTCGCGCACCTCGTCGAGCGCTCCGCGATCGCGGTGCTCGCCGAGGCGAACCGCACCGGCATGGACGACGCCGAGGGGCACCGCCTCGTGATGCTCGCCGCGCTCGGCGCCGCCGGGTTGTCCTGGCGCGAGTCGGCCGACCTCATCGACGCGACCCCGTCGCTCGCGCCCGGCGCGGCCGGAACCCCCGGCGCCGACGCGTCCCCGGAGGCGCCGGCACGATGAAGGTCGACCTCCTCGACGTCTCGAAGGGGCGGCGCGGCACGGCCCTGCCCCGCACCCGGCTCGCGTTCCAGACCGGCGCCGTCACGCTCGCGCGCGCCGAGACCGAGCAGCGCCCCACCGTGCTCGGGCTGATCGCGTCGGGGCGGATGCGACCCGACACGGGGCGGGTACTGCTCGACGGCGAGGCGGATGCCTCGGGCATCCGTTCGCGGGTCGCCCTCGTCGACGCACCCGGCGTGAGCGACCCGGCCTCCGACGTGACCGTCGCCGGCGTCGTCGCCGAGGAGCTCATGTTCGCGGGCATCGCCGCGCACCCGGCATCCGTCGACCGCACCCTCGCGCAGTTCGGCGTCGCGCACCTCGCGCGCCGCGCGATCGGCACGGTGCCGCCGACCGCGCGCCTGCGGCTGCTCTGCGAGCTCGCGGTGCTGCGCGACGGGGTCGAGGGCATCGTGCTCACCGCGCCCGACCGGCACGGCGGCAACCCGCTCGACTGGTGGGCGATCGTGCGCGAGTTCTCGGCGCGCGGCTACGCGGTGCTGGCGATCGCCGGCGACGCGGCCGCGGCGGCCATCGCCGCAGACGCGATGCTCGACCGGCTCGGACGCGAGGGCGCCGGCGGCGACATCGACGAGGAGGCCGGCGCATGAAGATCCCGCAGATGATCGCGGCCGAGCTGCGGCGCCTCACCGCGACCCGCATGTCGCTCATCGCGCTCATCGCACTCGTGGCGGTGCCGATCCTCTACGGCGGCCTCTACCTGTGGGCGAACCAGGACCCGTACGCCCGGCTCGACCAGGTGCCGGTCGCGCTCGTCGTCGCCGACGAGGGCGCGATCACCGATGACGGCACCGAGGTGGTGCACGCCCGCGAGATCGCAGACGACATCCTCGACGACGGCGCGTTCGACTGGCACGAGGTCTCGGCCGCCGAGGCCGAGCAGGGCCTCGCCGACCAGGAGTTCGACTTCGTGGTGGCGTTCCCCGTCGACTTCAGCGCGGCGCTCGAGTCGGCGAGCACGGATGCCCCGCGGCAGGCCGACGTCGCCCTCATCACGAACGACGCGAACAGCTACCTCGCCACGACCATCGGCGAGCAGGCGGTCGCGCGCATCCAGCAGCAGATCGTCGAGGAGGTGAACCGGTCGGCGGCGACGCGGTTCCTCGACGGGCTGGTCGAGATCCGCACGAACCTCCTCGACGCCGCCGAGGGCGCACACGAGCTGGCGGATGCAGCGATGCAGGCGCTCGGCGGCTCCGGCGAACTGGGCTCCGGGGCATCCGCCCTCGCCGACGGCACCGCGACGCTCGCCGACGGGGCGGGCGACCTGGCGGCGGGCGCGGCCACGGCCGCCGACGGCGCGCAGCGGGTGGCCGACGGGAACGCGCAGCTCGCGGCATCCGCCGACCGCGTGGGCGCGGCGTCGTCCACCGCCATCGCCGCCCTACCGGACGCGCGCGACGACATCGCGCAACTGCTCGCCGACCGCGGCACCGACCAGGCCACGATCGACGCCGTGCTCGCGGCGCTCGACCCGCTCGGCGACGACCTGCGCGCCGGCGACGCCCGCGTGCAGGAGGTCGTCGGGCAGATCGACGCCCTCGCCGCGGGCAGCGCGGCGGTCGCGTCGGGCACCGCCGAGCTCGCGGCCGGCAGCAGCGCCCTCGCCGACGGCGCCGGCGCCGCGGCCGACGGCGCGGCCGAGCTGCGCGACGGCATCGGCACGCTCACCGACGGCCTCGGGCAGCTCGCCGACGGCGCGGGCACGCTCGCGAGCGGCCTCGACGACGGGGTCGCGGCCATCCCCGACACCGACGCGGACACCCGCGTGGCGCAGGCCGACGCCATCGCCGACCCCATCGCGCTCGACACCGAGGCGGTCACGGCCGCCGGCACCTACGGCGCCGGGCTCGCGCCGTTCTTCGCCGCACTCGCCGGCTGGATCGGCATCTATGCGCTCTTCCTCATCGTGAAGCCCATCTCGCGGCGGGCGGTCACCGCGCTGCACTCGCCGATCCGCGTCACGCTCGCCGGCTGGCTGACGCCCGCGCTGCTCGGCGCGGTGCAGATGACGGCGCTCTACGGCGTGCTCGCCGTGGCGCTCGGCTTCACGATCGCGAACCCGTGGCTGACGATCGGCGTGATGCTGCTCGGCTCGGCGACGTTCACCGCGATCATCCTCGCGCTGAACGTCTGGCTCGGGTCGGTCGGGCAGTTCCTCGGCCTCGTGCTGATGGTGCTGCAGCTCGTGACCGCGGGCGGCACCTTCCCGTGGCAGACGCTGCCCGAACCGCTCGCGGCCCTGCACCACGTGCTGCCGATGGGCTTCGTGGTCGACGCGCTGCGGCAGGCGATGTACGGCGGCAGCCTCGACGCGCTCGCGGGCGACGTCGGCACGCTGCTGCTGTGGCTCGTCGGCGCACTCGTGCTCGCGGCGAGCGGCGTGACGCGCATGACGCACTTCCGCACCCTGCGCGACCTGCAGCCCAGCCTGATCGGCTGACCGGAGGCCCGGCGTCAGGCGGGCGTCTGCTGGTGCGCGGCGACGTGCCAGGCGCCGCCCTCGTAGAGGTAGGTCGTCGACATGCGCAGCTGCACCTCGTCGTCGCCGCGGCGGGCGACCGCGCGGTACGCGAGCACGCCGGCGTGGTCGCCGAGGCGCACGACCGCCGGCTCGTGGATCTCGTACTGCTCCCACGGCGCGGTGCCGGCGAACGCCTGCATCATCTCGTCGCGGCCGAGCACGGCGCCCTCGACGATCATGAGGCCGTCGCGCGTCATCGCGCGGGTGTAGTGCTCGCCGCCGTGGCCGTCGAGGATGGCGCGCCATCCGGAGTGCTCCTCGTGCAGCAGACGGGCGGGCAGATCGTCGGTGATCTCGGTCATGAGGCCACGCTAGCCCCCGCGGCATCCGCTGCACAGTGCCCGGTGACGGATGCCGCTGAGCCACCGGTCGGCGAATCGAGCGGATGCCCCTGAGCGGCCGGGCTCGGAGGCATCCGTCGCCCGGGTCCGCGGCGATGTCACGATGCAGGCCGCATCCGCGCGCCGAAGTAGGCTAGAGGCCATGTCCAAGGTCCTCACTTCCCTGCCCTCCGGCGAGCGCGTCGGCATCGCCTTCTCCGGCGGTCTGGACACCTCGGTGGCCGTCGCCTGGATGCGCGAGAAGGGCGCGGTGCCCTGCACCTACACGGGCGACCTCGGCCAGCCCGACGAGCCCGACGTCGAGGCGGTGCCCGGCCGCGCGATCGAGTACGGCGCCGAGATCTCGCGACTCGTCGACTGCAAGGCGGCGCTCGTCGAGGAGGGCCTCGTCGCCCTGCAGTGCGGCGCCTTCCACATCCGCTCCGGCGGCAAGACCTACTTCAACACCACGCCCCTCGGCCGCGCAGTCACGGGCACGCTGCTCGTTCGCGCCATGATGGAGGACGGCGTCGACATCTGGGGCGACGGCTCCACCTACAAGGGCAACGACATCGAGCGGTTCTACCGCTACGGCCTCATGGCCAACCCGCGCCTGCGCATCTACAAGCCGTGGCTCGACGCCGACTTCGTGACCGAGCTCGGCGGCCGCACCGAGATGAGCGAGTGGCTGCAGGCGCGCGACCTGCCCTACCGGGCATCGGTCGAGAAGGCCTACTCGACCGACGCGAACATCTGGGGCGCGACCCACGAGGCGAAGAAGCTCGAGGACCTCGACGCGGGCGTCACCATCGTCGAGCCGATCATGGGCGTGCAGTTCTGGCGCGACGACGTCGAGATCGCCGCCGAAGACGTGACCGTGCGGTTCGAGCAGGGCCGCCCGGTGGCGCTGAACGGCGTCGAGTACTCCGACCCGGTGGCGCTCGTGCTCGAGGCGAACGCGATCGGCGGGCGGCACGGGCTCGGCATGAGCGACCAGATCGAGAACCGCATCATCGAGGCGAAGTCGCGCGGCATCTACGAGGCGCCGGGCATGGCGCTGCTGCACATCACCTACGAGCGGCTGCTGAACGCGATCCACAACGAGGACACGGTCGCGAACTACCACAACGAGGGCCGCCGCCTCGGGCGCCTCATGTACGAGGGCCGCTGGCTCGACCCGCAGTCGCTCATGCTGCGCGAGTCGATCGTGCGCTGGGTCGGCTCGGCCGTGACCGGCGAGGTCACGCTGCGCCTGCGTCGCGGCGACGACTACACGATCCTCGACACCTCGGGCCCCGCGCTGTCGTACCACCCCGACAAGCTCTCGATGGAGCGCGTCGGCGACCAGGCCTTCGGCCCCGAGGACCGCATCGGCCAGCTGACCATGCGCAACCTCGACATCGCCGACTCGCGCCAGCGCCTCGAGCAGTACGCGCACCTCGGCATCGTCGGCGGCGCGACCGCGTCGCTCGTGGGCGACCTCACCGAGGGCGAGGCGCTCGCGATCGTGGGCGAGCCGGCGGGCGAGGTGCACGACCGCGACCTCGAGGCGGCGACCGACGCCGCGAACGAGGCGGCCGCGTTCGACCTCGGCACCGACTGACGCGCTGCGCCACCGAGTGACGCGCTGCTCCACCGGGCCGGCGCGCGCGGGCAGGCCCGGTCAGCCGGGCAGGTCGGCGTGGGCGAGCACCCAGGAGTGCATCGCCACGGCGGCGGCGGCCGACGCGTTGATCGAACGGGTCGAGCCGAACTGGGTGATCTCGACCACGGCGTCGGCGGCAGCGGTCGCCTCGGGCGAGAGGCCGGGGCCCTCCTGGCCGAACAGGAGCACGCAGCGGTCGGGCCAGGCGAACGACTCGATCGGCACCGCCCCCGGCACGTTGTCGACCGCGATGATCGGCAGCCCCTCGGCCCGCGACCAGTCGACGAACGAGGCGACGTCGTCGTGGTGGTCGACGTGCTGGTACCGGTCGGTCACCATGGCGCCGCGCTTGTTCCAGCGACGGCGGCCGATGATGTGCACGGTGTCGGCCGCGAACGCGTTGGCGCTGCGCACGATCGAACCGATGTTCATGTCGTGCTGCCAGTTCTCGATGGCCACGTGGAACGGATGCCGCCGCTCGTCGATGTCGGCCACGATGGCATCCATGCGCCAGTAGCGGTAGCGGTCGATCACGTTGCGGGTGTCACCGGCCGCGAGCAGCTCGGGGTCGTAGCGGGGGTCTTCGGGCCACTCGCTGGGGCCGCCCGGCCACGGACCGACGCCGTGCATCGGCGGCTCGGCGCCGGGCTCCGAGTCGGGTGTGGTCTGCACGGACCAAGGCTACGGCGGATCCATCGTGAGGCATCCGCCCAGCTCTTTTCGGTGCACCGAAAACTGTGTACGATTTCGGCATGCCGAAAACCCCGGATGCGACGATGACGCGCAGCCCCCAGCCCGCCGGCCGCACCACCTCGACGCCCCGCCTCGCCTGGCTGATCGGCCCGGCGCTCGTCGCTGGCGTGGCCTACCTCGACCCGGGCAACGTGGCGAGCAACATGACCGCGGGCGCCCAGTACGGGTACCTGCTCGTGTGGGTCGTCGTGATCGGCAACGTGATGGCCTGGCTCATCCAGTACCTCTCGGCGAAGCTCGGCGTCGTCACCGGCAAGAGCCTGCCCGAGGTGCTCGGCGAGCGCCTGGGCTCGAAGTGGGGCCGCCGCGCCTACTGGCTGCAGGCCGAGCTCGTGGCCATGGCGACCGACCTCGCCGAGGTCATCGGCGGCGCGGTCGCGCTGAACCTGCTGTTCGGGGTGCCGCTCATCTGGGGCGGGCTCATCACGGGCGCGGTCTCGCTCGTGCTGCTGATGATCCAGTCGCGGCGCGGCGCGCGGCCGTTCGAGTTCGTGATCGTGGGCCTGCTCGTGATCATCGCGGTCGGCTTCAGCGTGGGCGTGTTCGTGGCGCCGCCCGACCCGGGCGGCGTGCTCTCGGGCCTGGTGCCCCGCTTCGCCGACGCGAACTCGGTGCTGCTGGCCGCCTCCATCCTCGGCGCGACGATCATGCCGCACGCGATCTACGCGCACTCGGCGCTCAGCCGCGACCGGTTCTCGCCCCGCCGCCGCCCCGCCGGCGAGGCCGAGGAGGACACGGCCGGCGACCCCATCGAGGCCGGCCGCGGCATCGCCACCTCGCGCCTGCTCACCGCCACCCGCTGGGACGTCACCATCGCGATGGCCGTCGCCGGCACCGTGAACCTCTGCATCCTGCTGCTCGCCGCCGCGAACCTCGCCGGCGTCGAGGGCACCGACAGCCTCGAGGGCGCGTACGGCGCGCTGTACGCCTCGCTCGGCCCGATCGTCGCGACCCTGTTCGCGGTCGGCCTGCTCGCATCCGGCCTCGCCTCGACCTCGGTCGGCGCGTACGCCGGCGCCGAGATCATGCACGGGCTGCTGCACGTGCGCATCCCGCTCATCGCCCGGCGCCTCGTCACCCTGCTGCCCGCGCTCGTGATCCTCGGGCTCGGCTTCGACCCGACCCTGTCGCTCGTGCTGAGCCAGGTCGTGCTGTCGTTCGGCATCCCGTTCGCGCTCGTGCCCCTGGTCGCGATCACCGCGAAGCGCGGGGTGCTCGGCCGGTTCGCGAACCACCGGGCGACCACGGCGGCCGGCATCGCGGCATCCGTCTTCCTCATCACCCTCAACGGGGTGCTGCTCTGGCTGGTGTTCACGGGCGCCTGACCGGCGGCGCGGGCGCACCCCCCTTCCACGCCCGCGTCGCCCTCGTCGCACCCGCCCGCGTCGTCCACCACCGGCGTGCACGGCCCGTCGCCCCGCGCCACCGCGGGTATCCTGACCCCGATGCCCCCCTCCACGAGCCCCGCGGTCGAGGACTACCTCAAGACCATCTACGGCCACACCGAGTGGCAGAGCGAACCGATCACCCCCTCGGTGCTCGCCGGCAAGCTCGGCGTCGCCCCGTCGTCGGTCACCGAGATGGTGAAGAAGATGGCCGCGGCCGGGCTCGTCTCGCACGTGCCCTACGGTGCGGTGCGCCTCACCCCCGGCGGCACCCAGCGCGCGCTCTCGGTCGTGCGGCGGCACCGGCTCATCGAGACCTGGCTCGTGCGCGAGATGGGCTACGCGTGGGACGAGGTGCACGACGAGGCCGAGGTGCTCGAGCACGCGCTGAGCGACCGGCTGCTCGAGGCGATCGACGCCCGGCTCGGCCGGCCCGACCGCGACCCGCACGGCGACCCCATCCCCCGGGCCGACGGCACGCGCGTGCAGGCCGAGGCGGTGCTGCTGTCGGAGGCATCCGTCGCCCATGTCGGCCGCGTGGTGCGCATCAGCGACCGCGACCCGGCGGTGCTGCGCGACCTCGTCGAGGTGGGCGTGGGGCTCGACACGGTGCTGACGCTGACGGATGCGACGCCCGACGCCGTCACGGTCGAGCTCGATCCCGCGTCGGCGCCGCAGACGGCGGATGCCCCCGGGCCGGCGCCCGTCGCCTCCGCACCGCTGCACCTGCCGCGCACGCACGCCGACGCCATCTGGGTGACCGCCTGACCCGTGCGCGGACGCCGCGCCCGCCCGAGGCATCCGCCCCCTTCCCGCCGCGCGCCCGGTGATGCACGATGGACCAATGGGAGCCGAGCACACGACGGCCATGCCCACGCTGACGGATGCGCAGTGGGAGCGGATGGCCCGATACGGCGTCGCGGTGGAGACCGCTCCGGGCGACGTCCTGTTCCGCACGGGTGAGCGCTGGTACGACCTGGTGCTCGTGGAGCGCGGGGCCGTCGACGTCGTGCGCGACGAACTGCCCTGGGCGGGCGAGACGACGATCGCGACGGTGGGCCCGCGCGGGTTCGTCGGCGAGCTCGGGCTGCTGAACGGGCAGCGCGCGTTCCTCACCGCACGCGTCGCCGAGGCGGGCCTCGTGCACCGCATCGACCACGCCGCGCTCACCCGCATGATGGCCGAGGACGACGAGCTGTGCGACCTCATGCTGCGGGCGCTCTGGGCACGTCGCGAGCAGCTCCGCGCCGGCCCCGCCGCGTGGACGCTGAAGATCGTGGCATCCGACCGCACCGTCGAGGGCCACGCCCTGCGCCGGTACGTCGAGCGGCTCGAGCTCGTGCACACCTGGGTCGACCCCGAGGAGATGCCGCCCGAGTACCTCGCGCCGCACGGGCTCACGCGCGACGACCTGCCGGTCGCGATCGTGCAGGGCGAGTACCTGCGCAACGCCACCCCCGGGCAGGTGGCCGAGCTGCTCGGCCTCGCGTACACCGCCGACGACGACGTGGCGGTCGACCTCGCGGTCGTCGGCGCGGGCCCCGCCGGACTCGCGGCGGCGATCTACGGGGCGTCCGAGGGCCTGCGCACCGTGCTGCTCGACTCGGTCGCGCCCGGCGGGCAGTCGGCGTCGACCTCGCGCATCGAGAACTACCTCGGCTTCCCGTTCGGCGTGAGCGGCGACGCGCTCACCGCGCAGGCGTCGCTGCAGGCGTTCAAGTTCGGCGTGCAGGTCGTCGCACCGTGCGAGGGCGTGCGCCTCGAGCACGACGGCGGGCCGCTGCGGCTGGTGCTCGCCGACGGCACGACGGTCGACGCGCGCGCCGTGATCGTCGCGACGGGCGTCTCGTACCGCACGCTCGCGCTGCCCCGCTGGAACGAGTTCGAGGGCGCCGGCATCTCGTACGCGGCCACCGCGCTCGAGATCCGGCAGGCCGCCGGGCGCGACGTGGTCGTCGTGGGCGGCGCGAACTCGGCCGGGCAGGCCGCGCTGGCGCTGGCGGGGAGCGGATGCCGCGTGCACCTCGTCGTGCGTTCCGACGACGTGCGGGCGCGCATGTCGAGCTACCTCGTCGACCGCATCCTCGAGGACCCGCGCATCGAGGTGCGCACCGGCACCGAGGTCGGCGAACTGCACGGCGACGACGCCCTCGAGCACGTGACGCTGCGCGCGCGGTCGGCCGAGTCGGCGGATGCGGCGGGGGAGCGCATCGCCTGCCGGCAGCTGTTCTGCTTCATCGGCGCCGAGCCGTCGACCGGCTGGCTGGCCGACGTCGACCGCGACGAGCAGGGGTTCGTGCTCACCGGCGCCGACGTGCCGGGGCTCGGCGACGAGTGGCGTGCACTCGGCCGCATGCCGCTGCCGTTCGAGACGTCGGTCCCCGGCGTCTTCGCCGCGGGCGACGTGCGCCGCGGGTCGATGAAGCGGGTCGCGGCGGCCGTCGGCGAGGGCTCCAGCGCCGTGGCATCCGTGCACCGGGCCCTCGCGGCCATGGAGGTGCACGTATGAGCGACCTCGCCCCGCCGCCGCAGGGCACCGTCTGCGCGTCGTGCATCGAAGCCGGCGGCTGGTGGTGGCACCTGCGCCGCTGCGTCGAGTGCGGGCACATCGGATGCTGCGACTCGTCGCCCGCCCGGCACGCGCGCGAGCACGCCGAGACCCACGGGCACGCGGTCATGACGAGCTTCGAGCCCGACGAGGACTGGTTCTGGGACTTCTCGCGCGAGGCGCCGGCGCGCCACGTGCCGCTCTCCCCGCCACTGTCGCGTCCGCGCGACCAGGCCTGCCCGGGCCCCGTGGGCAACGTGCCCGACGACTGGCGGTCGCGGCTGCACTGACGGGCGCTGCGCACGCGGGCGCGCACCGCGCATCGCAGGGCGCATGGCCGCCCCGGGGCATCCGCACGGCTCCCCCACAGCGCGCGGCCCTAGTCTGATCACATGGGACGACGTGACGAGGTCGAGTGCTGGCTGACCGACATGGACGGCGTGCTCGTGCACGAGGACCACGCCCTCCCGGGCGCGGCCGAGCTGCTGCAGCAGTGGCGTGACACCGGCACCCCGTTCCTGGTGCTGACGAACAACTCGATCTTCACCGCGCGCGACCTGTCGGCGCGGCTGAAGCGCTCGGGACTCGAGGTGCCCGAGGAGTCGATCTGGACCTCGGCGCTCGCGACCGCCGACTTCCTGAAGCAGCAGCAGCCGGGCGGCACCGCGTTCGTGATCGGCGAGGCGGGCATCCTCACCGCACTGCACGAGGCCGGCTACATCATGACCGAGTCCGACCCCGACTTCGTGGTCGTCGGCGAGACGCGCAACTACTCGTTCGACGCGATCACCAAGGCCATCCGGTTCATCGGGAAGGGCTCGCGGTTCATCGTGACGAACCCGGATGCCACGGGGCCGAGCGCCGACGGGCCGCTGCCGGCGACCGGGGCGATCGCCGCGATGATCACCAAGGCGACCGGGCGCGAGCCCTACGTGGTCGGCAAGCCGAACCCGATGATGTTCCGGTCGGCGCTCAACAAGATCGGCGCGCACTCGGAGAACACCGCGATGATCGGCGACCGCATGGACACCGACATCGTCGCGGGCATCGAGGCGGGGCTGCACACGATCCTCGTGATGACCGGCATCAGCGACGCCGGCGAGATCGAGAAGTACCCGTTCCGCCCGTCGGAGGTCATCGAGGGCGTGCACGAGCTCGTGGCATCCGGCCCCATCGAGACCGAGCTGTAGGGCCCGCTCGCCTACGCCAGGCGGGCGACCGCGTCGACCACGCCGTTCCAGAAGCGCGGCACGTCGAGGTCGACCGCCACGTGCGCGTTCGGCTCGCGTGCGAGCATGCCGTCGAAGTCGACCACGGTCGCGCCGCTCGTCTCGACGCCGACGAGTTCCACGTCGAGCCGCGTGTGCACGGTGGAGACGCACCCCGGGTCGGTGAGCACCGCGACCGCGACCGGGTCGTGCAACGGCCCGTCGGGCAGCCCGAACACCTCGGCGTTGGTGCGGCAGAAGAAGTCGAGCAGCTCGTCGGCGAACGCCGCGGTGCGGTTGCCGACCGTCGCGATGCGCGCCTGCACCTCGCTCGTCACGAGGGCGCGGTGGGTGGTGTTCAGCCCGACCATCGTGAACCGCACCCCGCTGTCGAGCACGATCGCGACCGCCTCGGGGTCGACCCACGCGTTGAACTCGGCGTAGGGCGTGACGTTGCCGCGCTCGGTCGAGCCGCCCATCCAGACCACCTCGCGCACGCGGTCGACGAGGTCGGGCCGGTCGCGCAGGAACGCGGCGACGTTCGTGAGCGGGCCGGTCGCGACGATCGCGACGGGCTCCGATGCCTCGGCCACCACGGCGGCCATCAGCGCCGTCGCGTCGCGCTCGTCGAGCGGCACCGTCGGCTCGGGCAGTTCGGGGCCGCCCAGCCCGTTCGCCCCGTGGATCCACTCGGCCGTCTGCAGCACCTTCACGAGCGGGCCGGATGCCCCTGCCGCCACCGGCACCTCGTGGACGCCGGCGACCGTGCAGGCGATGCGCGCGTTCATCGACGTGAACTCGAGCGGCACGTTGCCGCCGACGGTCGTGACGGCGCGCAGGTCGACCGCCGGGCTCGCCGCCGCGAGCCAGAGCGCGAAGACGTCGTCGTGACCCGGGTCGCAGTCGAGGATGAGCGGGATCGGATCGGTCACGACTCCCCCTTCCGGCACGCCGCCCGTCGCACCGCGCTCGATGCGAGGTTCCCCGTCGCAGCACGGCCAGCCTAACCGCGGCACCCGCGGATCCGGGGCCGACCCCGCCCGTCGGGTACAGTGTCAGGGCCGGCGCGATCCGCCGGAGACTCCCCCTTTCTGCCGAACCACCGGCCGTTCCCCCGTGCGCGATGGGGCGCACCGATCCGTCCGCAACGTCTCGGAGCCCCCGAATGACCTCCAGCATCGCCACCGTCGACCGCGCCGCCGAACGCGAGCGCTACCGCCCGCGCCCCTCCGTGCTCGAGGCGCTGCGGTCGCCGCGCATCCTCACCAAGGAGGTGCTCGCGGGCCTCGTCGTGGCGCTCGCGCTCATCCCCGAGGCCATCTCGTTCTCGATCATCGCGGGCGTCGACCCGCGCGTCGGGCTCTTCTCGTCGTTCGTGATGGCCGTGTCGATCGCGTTCCTCGGCGGCCGCCCGGCGATGATCACCGCCGCCACCGGCGCGGTCGCGCTCGTGATCGCACCGGTCGCCCGCGACTACGGCATGGAGTACTTCATCGCCACGGTCATCCTCGCGGGTGTCTTCCAGCTCGTGCTGGGGGGCCTCGGCGTCGCCAAGCTCATGCGGTTCATCCCCCGCAGCGTGATGGTCGGGTTCGTGAACTCGCTCGCCATCCTCATCTTCATGGCGCAGCTGCCGCACCTCATCGGCGTGCCGGCGCTCGTCTACCCGCTGGTCGCCGCGGGCATCATCATCATCGTGCTGCTGCCGCGCCTGACGAAGATCGTGCCGGCACCGCTCGTCGCGATCGTCGTCATCACCGGCATCGTGCTGGCCATGGGCTGGTCGGTGCCGAACGTGGCCGACCAGGGCGAGCTGCCGACGAGCCTGCCCGAGCTGTTCATCCCGAACGTGCCGCTGACGTGGGAGACCTTCACGATCATCGCCCCGTTCGCGCTCGCGATGGCGCTCGTCGGCCTGCTCGAGTCGCTCATGACCGCGAAGCTCGTCGACGACATCACCGACACCCACTCGCGCAAGACCCGCGAGTCGCTCGGCCAGGGCGCCGCGAACATCCTCTCGGGCCTGTTCGGCGGCATGGGCGGCTGCGCCATGATCGGCCAGACCATGATCAACGTGAAGGTCTCGGGCGCGCGCACCCGCATCTCGACGTTCCTCGCGGGCGTGTTCCTGCTGATCCTCGTGGTCGCGCTGGGCGACATCGTCGGGCTCATCCCGATGGCCGCGCTCGTGGCCGTGATGGTCATGGTCTCGGTGGCGACCTTCGACTGGCACTCGATCGCTCCGTCGACCCTGCGGCGGATGCCCCTGAGCGAGAACCTCGTCATGCTCTCGACCGTCGTGATCGTCGTCGTCACGCACAACCTCGCGATCGGCGTCATCATCGGCGTCGTGATCGCCATGGTGCTGTTCGCCCGCCGCGTGGCGCACTTCACCTCCGTGGCCCGGAGGGTCTCGGAGGACGACGAGGGCGAGGTCGTGCACTACACGGTGACCGGCGAGCTGTTCTTCGCCTCGTCGAACGACCTGACCACCCAGTTCGAGTACGCCGACGACCCGGCGCGCGTCGTCATCGACCTGTCGTCGTCGCACATCTGGGACGCCTCCACGGTCGCCGCGATCGACGCCATCGTCACGAAGTACGAGGCGCACGGGGCATCCGTCGACCTCACCGGGCTGAACGATGCGAGCGTCAAGATGCGCGAGCGCCTCACCGGGCGCCTCGGCGCCGGGCACTAGGAGCGGATGCCGCGGGGCGGCGACCCGTCCCCGAGTGGGCTCGCACCGGCGGCACGAACGCGAGGCCCGCGCGCCGGACCGTGATCAGCTCGGACCGGGGCCCGCGATGCTGCCGGTGAGCGGCTCGCCGCCCGACCGGCTCGCGAAGCAGTAGTAGGCGCGCTGGCCCGCGGTCCACTGCTCCTCGGTCACGGGGAACGACGCCTGCACCTGCAGGTCCTCCATGCCCGCGACCGTCGACAGGTCGATGATGCCCGCCCGCGTGCAGCGCTCGGCCATGCTCGCGGCCAGCTCGGCCTCGCCCGGGAACGGGGTGTCGATCTCGCCGAGCGTGCCGCGGTACACGAGCTGCGCGGCGTGCGGGTTCGCGCAGTCGACGACGGTGAACTCCTCCGCCCACGGCGAGGAGAACGGGTCGATGCACTCGGTGCCGAACAGGGTGTCCCAGTCGTGCGTGCCGGGCGCCTGCGCCTGGGCGGGCGCCGGGATGATCGTCGGCGTCGGGGTCGGCGTCGCGGTGGGCGTCGGGGTCGGCGTCGCCGCGGTGACGACCACGTCGCCGAGCCGCGTGCCGAGGAAGAAGAGGCCGACGAGGGCGATCGCGGCGACGAGGCCGCCCGCGATCCAGAGCAGCGTGCGGTTGGCGCGGCCTCCGCCGCCGGACCCCGCGGCACGAGGTGCACCCGGCACGGGTCCGCCCTCGGACGGCGGCACCGCTGCGGCACCGGGGTCGGCCTCGGCACGGGGCAGGACCGCGGTCGCCGGCGCGCTCGCGGCGATGCCGAGGCCCGCGAACGGCAGCAGCCGCGTCGCGTTCTCCTCCTCGGCCGCGGTCGGCGGCATGCCGATCTGGGCGATGCCGGGCAGGTGCGCGGTGTCGTCGGCGAACTCCGCGCGGTCCCAGGTGTGCGTCGGCTCCGGCTCGGGCGCACCGAGGGTTCCGAACAGCTCGGCGAACGGATCGTCGTGCTCGCCCGCGTGCGGCAGCGGCGTGCCGCCGAAGGCCTGGCCGAACGGGTCGGCGCTGAAGCCGTCGTGGCCGGTCGGCGCGGGGCCCGGGTCGACGGCGGGCGGCGTCGCGAAGGGATCGCGCAGGTCGAACGGGTCGTGCATGTCGAACGCGCCGCCCGATTCGGGCGCACGCTCGGCGGGCGGCGTGCCCCCGGCGCCGAGGAGGTGCCAGATCCCCTCCGACTCGCCGGGGGGCGGGCCCGGGCGGGCCGCGCCGGACGCCGACGCGGCCGCTGCGGCGCCGAAGGCGCTGCCCGCGATCCAGGCGGTAGACGACCCGCTCGAGTCCTGCGCGTCCGCCTCCGCCGCGGGAGCGGGCGCCGACTCCGGTGGAGCCGGCTCGGTCGTCGGCTCCGGCATCGGCTCCGGCTCGGGCGCAGCATCGGCCTCCGCCTCGGCCCGCTTCCGCGAGCCGCGGCGCGCGGCGGCACGCGGGTCCGACGCGCTCGGGTCGGGCTCGAGGTTCCAGAAGAAGCCGCGCTCGCCGACCGCACGTGCGGGATCGGCCTGCGGGTCCGCAGGTGCGGACTCGCCCGCGACCACGGCTGCCTCGGCGTCGCTCGGCGCGGACTCGGATGCCGTGGGCTCACGGTCGAAGATCGACCAGACGAGTCCGTCGTCGGCGGCGGTCGGGGCGCCGGATGTCGCGTCAGGCGGAACGGGTGCGGCGGGGCCGGGGTCGGCCGTCGACACTGCGTCCGCCGGCGGGGCCACGGGCGGCGCGGGCGGAACCGGCGGCATCGGCGGCACGGGCGGGGGCTGCGCTCCGGCGGCGGGCTCCGCCGGGGTGTCGGCGGACTCCTCCGGCTGCGCCGCCGACGGCTCGGCGGGCGCCTGGTCGCCGGGCGCCTCGGGCGAGGCGTCCGGTGCCTCGCTCGTCGCCCGCTTCGCAGGCCGCTCGGCCACCGAGAACCAGTCGTCCACCTCCGGGGCGGCCGGCGGGGGCGGCGGCTCCCAGTCGATGCGTGCGCGCGGCTCCTCGGCGGGTGGTTCCTCGGGCTCGGCGGCCGACTCGGCGGCATCCGCCCCCACGGCCCCGGGCGCAGCGGCCTCGGGCGCAGCGGCCTCGTCGGGCTCGTCGCCGCCGAGCTGGCCCATCAGCCAGTCGGTGCCCCCGGCGACGTCCCCCTCGTCGCGGTCCTTGCCGGCTGCCATCAGGCGAGCCCCAGGTCGTCGAGTCCGATCGCGTAGCGGTAGGGGTAACCGGCACCCTCGATGACCTCGCGCGCCTCGGTGCCTCGGTCGACGACGACCGCGACGGCGGCGATCTCGGCGCCGACCTTCTCGAGCGCCTCGATGGCCTTCAGCGGCGAGCCGCCGGTGGTCGAGGTGTCCTCGAGCACGATGACGCGCTTGCCCTCGAGGTCGGGGCCCTCCACCTGGCGGCCGCGGCCGTGGTCCTTCGGCTCCTTGCGCACGACGAACGCGTCGTAGCTCGCACCGCGGGCGGCGCCCTGGTGCAGCACGGCGGCGGCGATCGGGTCGGCGCCCATGGTCATGCCGCCGACGGCGACGACGTCGGGGATGTCGGCGATGAGGTCGAGCATGACCTGGCCGATGAGCGGCGCGACGCGGTGGTCGAGGCTCACCTTGCGCAGGTCGACGTAGTACGACGCCTTCTTGCCGCTGGTGAGCGTGAAGTCGCCGTGGAACACGGCCTCGGCCGTGATGAAGTCGATGAGCTGCTGGCGTGCGTCGGTCACGGCGTCCACTCTATTGTGCGGCGGCCGTACACCATACCCGGGGTGCCACGGGGCGCCTGTGCACGACGCGCCGCCGAGCGCATCGACCGCGGGCGCCCCCGGGACGACGACGGCCGCCAGTGGGAGTCCCTGCCCACCCGGCGGCCGTACGCAGGCCGAAGCCCTGCTGGAGGAGGCGCGCGTCAGATCGCGCGCGGGTACTCGCGCTCGGGCACGCGGCGGTAGCCGTCGCGTGCCGTCTCGACGACTGCCATGACGACAGCCGCTCCGGCGCTGACTGCGAGCAGTGCGAGGAAGGCGAACACGATGATCCTTTCGTCGAAGTGGCGCATGTCGGTCGGGACATGCGCGACGCCGGCTCGGAACCCTCGTGGTCGCGCCGGCGTCACCTCAATTGAACCGCGAATCACTGTTCAGCACAAGCTCACAATACTACACGAACTGTGTAGGCTGACTACATGGATGTACGCCGGCTCGACCTGCTCCGCGAACTCGCCGAGCGGGGCAGCGTGACCGCGGTCGCGGAGGCCACCGGCCGCACGCCGTCGGCGGTCTCGCAGCAACTCAAGGTGCTCGAGCGCGAGGCCGGGATGCCGCTGACCGAGCGCTCCGGCCGCGGGGTCGTGCTGACCAGCGCCGGGCACGCCCTGGCCCGGAGCGCGGCCGACGTCGCGGTCGCCCTCGAGCGCGCCGAGGCGCTGTGGGACGAGTTCCGCAACGACCCCGGCGGCGAGGTCACCCTGGTCACCTTTCCCACCGCCGGGCAGATGCTCCTGCCGCAGGTGCTCACCGACCTCGCACCGATCGACGACCTGGTGCTGCACTGCAGCGACCTCGACCCCGGGCTCGACGAGTTCCCCGACCTCACGAACGACCACGACATCGTGCTCGCGCACACGATGCCCGGCCTGCTCTCCTGGGGCGGCCGGGGCCTTGCGGCGATCGAGCTCATGACCGAGCCGCTCGACGTCGGCCTGCCCGCCGACCACCGGCTCGCGGGTCGCAGCTACGTCACCGCGACCGACGTCGCGGACGAGCTCTGGCTGGGCGTGCCGCCGGGCCTGCCGTTCGAGCGCGTGCTGCACGAGATCGAGCAGCAGGCGGGCCACCGCGCGCGCATCGGCCAGCGGTTCAGCGACCTCCGCGTGATCGAGGCGTTCATCGCGGCCGGCCACGGCGTCGCGCTCGTGCCCCGGTTCACCTCGGGCAACGTCTCCACCGACGTCGTGCTGAAGCCGCTGCGCGGCGTGACCGCGGAACGCACGATCGTGGCGCTGATGCGCCCCGACGTCGCCGAGCGCCTAGCCGTGCGCACCGTGGTCGACGCCCTCGTGCGCCGCGCCGCGCAGGTGCAGGCCGCACACGCCGCCGCGTGACCGACCGACCGGTCGGATCCACGGGCTAGACTCGCTCGTCATGAGCGACGACGCGATCCTGTTCGACGTGACCGACGGGCTCGCCCGCATCACCCTGAACCGGCCCGACCGGCTGAACGCCGTCGACCCGGCCGCCATCGCGGGCTGGCGCGCCGCGGCAGAGGCGGTCGCCACGCGCGACGACATCGGCGCCGTGCTGCTCGACGCCACCGGTCGCGCATTCTGCGCCGGCGGCGACGTGCGCGCCATGTCGGAGCTCGCCGCGACCGACCCGACGGGCGGCGAGGAGTCGGTCGCCCGCCTCGCCGACACCATCCACGAGGGGCACCGGATGCTCCGCGAGTCCGCCGTGCCGATCGTCGCCGCCGTACAGGGCGTCGTGGTCGGCGGCGGGCTCGGCTTCATGCTCGTCGCAGACGTGATCGTGGCATCCGAGCGCGCCACCTTCGGCAGCCGCTACGCCAACGTCGGACTCACGCCCGACTGCGGCGTGAGCACGCTGCTGCCGGAGGCGGTGGGCACGCGCCGAGCGCTCGAGCTCACGCTCACCGACCGCATGCTCACCGCCGCCGAGGCGCTCGAGTGGGGCCTCGTGGCCGAGGTCGTGGCCCCCGACGCGCTCGACGCGCGGGCTCGGGCGATCGCCGCCGTCTGGCTCGAGGGCGCGACCCGCGCCTACGGCCAGGCGAAGCGCCTCCTCCACGCGGGCGGCACGCGCTCCTTCCAGGAGTCGCTCGACGACGAGGCGCGCACCATCGGCGCGGCGTTCGCCTCGCCGGAGGCGCAGCAGCGCGTCGCCGCGTTCGCCGCGGCATCCGCCCGCGACGCCTGACCGCACGACCGACACCCGAGCGGGGCGCCCGCCCGAGGCATCCGCTCGCCCCCGCATCGACCGCGACTCACTGGCCCGGTTCGATCGGCTGCGCGAGCCCCTCCTCGTGCAGGAACGCGATGACCGCGGCGACGCGCCGGTGCAGGTGCGGCTCGTCGCTCAGGCCGAGCTTGGCGAACACCGAGGTCGCGTACTTCTCGATCGACGACTCCGAGAGGTGCAGCGCCCCGGCGATGCCCGAGTTGCTGCGGCCCTGGGCCATCAGCTCCAGCACGTCGTGCTCGCGCTCGGTGAGCTGTCCGAGTGGTGACGCCTCGCGGCGCGGTGCCCGCACCAGCGCCTCGACGACGGCGGGGTCGAGGCGCGAACCGCCGGCCGCGACCGCCTGTACCGCGCCGACGAGCGTCGCCGGGTCGCCGATGCGCTCCTTGAGCAGGTAGGCGAGGCCCGCGGTGCCGTGGCGCAGCAGGTCCATCGCGTAGGCGGCGTCGTTGTACTGCGAGAGCACGACGACGCCGATCGACGGATGCCGCGCGCGGATGCGGTGCGCCGCCTCGATGCCGTCCGTGCCGTTGCCCGGCGGCATCCGGATGTCGGTGACGACCACGTCGGGCACCTCATGGTCGACGACGACCTCCAGCTCGATCGCCGAGCCGGCGTCCGCGACGACCTCCACCTCCCCCGAGCCGGTCAGCGCCCGTCGCACGCCCTCGCGCACGAGGTAGTGGTCGTCGGCGATGACCGCGCGCAGCCGCTCGCTCATGTCGCCGCACCGTCCCCGGGGAGCGCGAACTCCGCAACCACCGCTGCGCCCTCGCCCGGCGTGCTGCGCACCTCGAGGGTGCCGCCGACCGCGGCGACGCGCGCCGCGAGGTTCGCCAGCCCGTTGCCGGTCGCGCTGTCGGGGTCGAACCCCGCGCCGTCGTCGTGCACGCGGATGCGCAGCGCGTCGTCGCCCAGCGACAGCGCGACGTCGATGCGGTGCGCGTCGGCGTGCTTGAGGCTGTTCGCGAGCGCCTCCGCCACCGCGAAGTAGCCGGCGCCCTCGATGTCGTCGCCGAGCCGGCGCTGCCGCAGCATCGGGTCGGCGCGCACGCCGACCGGCACCGGATGCCGCGAGGCGAGCGCCTCGACCGCCGCGAGCAGTCCGCGGTCGCTCAGCACCGACGGGTGGATGCCCTGGGCGAGCGCGCGCACGTCGGCGAGCACGCGCTCCAGGCCCTCGCGCATCGCGACGAGGTCGTGGTCGACGTCGCCCTCGCGCACGTACTCCTGGCGGGCGTGGCCGGCGAGCCCGATCAGCGCGGTCAGCTCCTGCTGCACGCCGTCGTGGATGTTCCGCTCGATGCGCCGGCGCTCCTGCTCCTGGGCCCGCACCAGCCGCGCGCGCGAGGCGTTGAGTTCCTCGGCCTGCTGCGCGAGGCGCTGCGTCAGCCGCACGTTGCGCACGGCGAGGCCGGCCTGGCCCGCGAACGTGCCGATGATCGCGGCATCCTCCGCCGAGAGCTGCCCGGTCGCCTTGGGCCCGCACTCGATGCGTCCGACCCGCTCGCCGTCGACCTCGATCGGCACGACGAGCTCGGGGTCGCCGGGCGCGTCATCGACCGTCGGCCCCGGCTCGAGGCGCACCCGCGCCCAGGTCAGCCCCATGCCCTCCTCGAGGGTCGTGGCGATGCGCGGCAGCAGCGTGTCGAGCTCGTACGTGCCCGCGAGGCTCTCGCCGAGGCCGACGACGAGCTGCGACGGGTCGGCTCGGGCGCCGAACACGCGCCGGTCGGCGAGCTGCTCGACCCTCCGCCGCAGCGGCTGGAACGCGACCGCCGCGATCATGGCGATCGCCACCGCCCAGCCGACGGGCAGCAGCGTGCCGGCCGCGGCGCCCACGAGCGAGCCGGCGAGCACGTACGCCCCCGCGATCGCCACCCAGAGCAGGCCGTAGAGCAGCGTGCCGCGGATCACCTGGTCGGGGTTCAGGCGCGCCGGCTGCAGCAGGCCGAGCGCGATGGCCGCGGCGAACACCATGCCGCTGCCGATCCAGAACACGGCGATGATCCAGCGAGGCTCGCCCGAGCCGATGAGCAGCTGCGTCGCCAGCGCGATGACGATGGTCGCGATCGGCAGGAACATCCAACGCATCGACTGGCGCCGCAACGGTGCGGCCCGCACGTACCGGATGATGAGCACGACGCCGCCGACGAGCGGCGGGACGGTGCCGAGGTAGTCGCCGATCGGCACCCCGACCTGCGCGTCGAGCGGCGCGAACGGCAGGGCGAACGGGTTCGGCACGGGCGGCGCGTCGAAGTAGAACGGCACCGTCACGAGCGGAGAGAGCAGGAGGAGCGCCGGCGGCACGGCGAGCAGCAGCCAGAGCGCGTCGACCGCGCGACGCTCGCCGGTGGTGGCGCGGCCGTCGGGGAAGAGCCCGACCACCCGTGCCGCTCCGACCGAGGCGAACACCACCGCGGTCTGCGACGCGAGGTTGAGCAGCGCCACGAGCGCGGCGGCGCCCTCCGGCCCGCCCGCGTCGATCGCGATGCTCATCGCGATCTCGCAGGACGCGCTGATCGAGCTCACCGGGATGAGCGCGAACCACCCGACGAGCGGATGCCTCGGCCTGCGGACGAGCACGACGGCCACGGCCGCGATCGTGACGGCGCCTCCGGCCATCCAGGGCAGTTCCTCGAATCGGCCGCCCATGAGCACCACGACGAGCTGCGCGAGCCAGTTCACCGACACGAGCGCGAGCACGACCCACGGCCAGCGCGGCGGACGCGCAGGCCGTGCCGGACGCGTCGGTGCCCGCTTCCCGGGCGCCGTCGCGTCGCCTGACGGCGATCGCGTACCCATGGCACTCCCCATCATGGCCCTCCACGGCACGCGAGGGGTGAGGGAGATCCCCCCGAGCGCATTGCGGAAACACCGCACCGGAGCCTGCGCCGGGCACCGATCCGCCGGCGGCGCCCGGTTCGTAGTGTGCGGGTACAGGTTGCACACGCCCGGAAGGCACGCGACGGCCGGGGCCGCCATCACCCCCGGCCGTCGCGCGCCTGCAGCACTGCCGCGATCAGGTGTGCTGCGGGAAGCCCAGGTTCAGCCCGCCGTGGCTCGGGTCGAGCCAGCGCGACGTGACGGCCTTCTCGCGCGTGAAGAACTCCACGCCGTGCGGGCCGTACGCCTTCGCGTCGCCGAACAGCGAGGCCTTCCAGCCGCCGAACGAGTGGTACGCCACGGGCACCGGAATGGGCACGTTCACGCCGACCATGCCGACCTGCACCTCGCGCTGGAAGCGCCGGGCGGCGCCGCCGTCGTTCGTGAAGATCGCCGTGCCGTTGCCGTACGGCACGCGCTCGATGAGCTCCATGCCCTCCTCGTAGCCCTCCACCCGCACGACCGACAGCACCGGGCCGAAGATCTCGTCGGTGTACACCGTCGACGAGGTCGGCACCTTGTCGATCAGGGTCGGGCCGAGCCAGAACCCGTCGGATGCCCCGTCGAACGTCGCCTCGCGGCCGTCGACCACGACCGTGGCGCCGTCGGCCGCGGCCACGTCGAGGTAGCCCGAGACCTTGTCGCGGTGCGCGGAGGTGATGAGCGGGCCCATGTCGCAGCCGCGCCGGCCGTCGCCGGTGGTCAGGCGCGACATCCGCTCGCTGATCTTGCCCACCAGCTCGTCGGCGATCGAGTCGACGGCGAGTACGACGCTGATCGCCATGCAGCGCTCGCCCGCCGAGCCGAAGCCGGCGTTCACGGCCGAGTCGGCGACGAGGTCGAGGTCGGCGTCGGGCAGCACGAGCATGTGGTTCTTCGCGCCGCCGAGCGCCTGCACGCGCTTGCCGTGCGCGGTCGCGGTCTCGTAGACGTAGCGCGCGATCGGCGTGGAGCCGACGAACGAGATCGAGGCGACGTCATCGTGCGTGAGCAGAGCGTCGACGGCCTCCTTGTCGCCGTGCACGACGTTGAAGACGCCGTCGGGCAGGCCGGCCTCCTGCAGGAGCGCGGCCATCCAGTTCGCGGCGGTCGGGTCCTTCTCACTGGGCTTCAGCACGACCGTGTTGCCGGCCGCGATCGCGAGCGGGAAGAACCACAGCGGCACCATCGCCGGGAAGTTGAACGGGCTGATGATGCCGACGACCCCGAGCGGCTGCTTGAGCGAGTACACGTCGACCCCGGTCGACACGTTGTCGCTGAACTCGCCCTTCAGCAGGTGGCCGAGGCCGCAGGCGAACTCGACGACCTCGAGCCCGCGGGCGATCTCGCCGGCGGCGTCCGACAGCACCTTGCCGTGCTCGGCGGTGAGGATCTCGGCGAGCTCGCCGCGGCGCGCGTTGAGCAGCTCCCGGAACGCGAACATCACCGCCTGACGCTTCGCGATCGACACCTCGCTCCAGCTCGCGAACGCGGTGCGCGCGACCTGCACGGCCGTGTCGACGTCGCCCGCCGACCCGTAGCGCACCTCCTTCTGCACGATGCCCAGCGCGGGGTCGTACACCGGGCCCGTGCGCGTCGACTCGCCGTCGACCTCGTGCCCGTCGATCCAGTGGCCCATCACCGTGGTGCCCTCGTGCGCCTGCGCCTCGGGGGTCATCGTCGTCTCCGTCATGCTTCCTTCTCCTTCCCGTGCCGGTCGCGCGATCCGCTCAGCCGAGCAGGTCGAGCCCCAGCACCTCGTCGTAGAGGTCCATCGCCTGCGCGACCTCGTCGTCGGTGACGACGCACGGCGGCACGACGTGG
Source organism: Agromyces sp. SYSU T00194 (assembly GCF_040496035.1). Lineage (NCBI taxonomy): Bacteria > Bacillati > Actinomycetota > Actinomycetes > Micrococcales > Microbacteriaceae > Agromyces > Agromyces chitinivorans. The sequence goes on from NZ_JBEPJZ010000001.1 coordinate 896,279, forward strand.
ATGCGGTTCTCCGCGGTGAACGCGAGCAGCCCGCGTGCGGCGAGCTCGCCCTTCGCCCGGGCGACGACCGCGGGCGCGACCGGCTCACGCGTGGCTCGGTCGGCGACGAGCTCCATCGCCCAGAACACGCCCTCGCCGCGCACCTCGCCGATGATCTCGTGCTTCTCGGCGAGCGCCTCGAGCCCCGGCCCGATCGCCTCGGCGCCGATGCGCCGGGCGTTGTCGACGATGCCCTCCGACTCCATCGCGTCGAGCGCGGCGACGATCGACGCGGCGGCGAGCGGATGCCCCGAGTAGGTGAGCCCGCCCGGGAAGACCTTGGTGTCGAAGTCCGCGGCGATCTCCTCGGCGATGAGCACGCCGCCGACCGGCACGTAGCCGGAGTTCACGCCCTTCGCGAAGGTGATGAGGTCGGGCTCGACGTCGTAGCCGTCGAACGCGAACCAGCGCCCGGTGCGCCCGAACCCGGCCATCACCTCGTCGAGGATCAGCACGATGCCGTGCTGCGTCGCGAGCTCGCGCACGCCGGCCAGGTAGCCGGGCGGCGGCAGCATGATGCCGGCCGTGCCGGGAATCGTCTCGAGCAGGATCGCCGCGATCGACGACGGCCCCTCGCTCTCGATCACGCGCCGCAGGTGGCGCAGCGCGCGCTCCGACTCCTCCTCGGGCGTCGTCGCCCAGAACTCGGAGCGGTACAGGTAGGGCCCGAAGAAGTGCACGTGCCCGCGCGCGTACTCGTTCGGGATGCGGCGCCAGTCGCCCGTCGCGACGACGGCCGCGCCCGTGTTGCCGTGGTACGAGCGGTAGGTCGAGAGCACCTTGTCGCGCCCGGTGTGCAGGCGCGCCATGCGCACGGCGTTCTCGTTCGCGTCGGCGCCGCCGTTGGTGAAGAACACCTTGTGGAACCGGCGGGGGGCGCGGGCGGCGATGCGCTTGGCCGCCTCGCCGCGGGCGAGGTTCACGATGGGCGGGCCGATGGTCGACAGCAGCGACGCCTGCTCGCGGATCGCGGACACGACCGACGGATGCTGGTGCCCGATGTTCACGTTGACGAGCTGGCTCGAGAAGTCGAGGTACTCGTCGCCCCCGTGCGTCCAGACCCTGGTGCCCGAGCCGCCGGCGATCGTGAGCTGCGGCGGCGAGCCCTGCGCCGACCACGAGTGGAACACGTGGGCGTGGTCGAGCTCGCGAGCGAGCTCGTCGAGGTCGGGGTTCGGTGCGGCGGTGTCGGTCATGGGGTCCCCCTCGTGCGACGCGGTGCAGTCAGATGGTGGTGATGGTGGTGGTGCGAAGCGGATGCCCCGGGGCCGGCCGCCGCACCGGCGAACGGCTCCCGGGCGGAGCGCCCGGCACGGCGGCGGCCGGACCCCGCGGGCGGAGTGTCCGCCCGTGGCATCCGGCCGCCGCAGTGCTGCATGGCTAGTTGCCGCCCTCCATGAGCTCGACCTCGATCGGCGCGAAGGACTCGCCCGTCGTGTCGACCTCGTCACCGAGCTCGGCGATGGCCTGCTCGATGTACTCGTTCGTCCACGCCGATGCCGGCGGCTCGGTGGTGATCGGGCTCGCCCCGACCTCGTTGACGGCGCTCAGCGCGCCCTCGACGGTCTGGTCCCAGGCCGCCTCGTCGATGACGCCGATGCCCGCGGGCGCCGGCCAGATGAGCTTGTTGGTCTCGTTGACCATCCAGAGCTCGTGGCTGGGGCCCCAGCCGGAGCCGGCCGCGATGGTGATCGACGACGCCTCCTCGGGGTTGTCGCGCGCGAACGCCCAGCCCTTGATGACGGCCTTGAGGAACGCGACCGTCGTCTCCTGGTACGCCTCGTCCGACTCGAGCCGCTCGGTGTCGGCCCAGATCGCGTCCTGCAGCATCGCGCCGACCGTGTCCTGGTAGCTGATGACGTTGAAGTCGTCGGGCGTGTACAGCTCGCCCGTGTCGGGGTTCGGCGTCTCGAGCAGCTGCGCGTACTCGTTGTAGGTCATCGCCTGGGCCGCGTCGATGTCGCCCTGCAGGAAGGCGTTCATGTTGAAGTCCTGCGTGATGATCTCGACGGTCGACGAGTCGAGGCCCTCGGCGGCCATGGCCGCGAAGATCTCCCACTCGTTGCCGAAGCCCCACGAGCCGATCTTCTTGCCCTCGAAGTCGGCCACCGACGAGATGTCGGAGTCGGCCCACGACACCTGCAGGGTGCCCGAGCGCTGGAAGATCTGCGCGATGTTGGTGAGGTTGGCGCCGGCCTCGATCGAGCCGAGCACCTTCGGCACCCAGGCGATCGCGTAGTCGACGTCGCCGTTGGCGAGGGCGTCCTGCGGCACGATGTCGCCGCCGGACGGGATGATCTCGACCTCCAGGCCCTCCTCCTCGAAGAAGCCCTGGTCGACGGCCGCGAAGTAGCCGGCGAACTGGCCCTGCGGGAGCCACTGGAGCTGGAGCTTCACCTCGGTGAGCTCGTCGCCGCTCGCGTCCGACCCGGAGTCTCCGGAGTCGGACGAGGAACAGGCGGCGAGGACGAGCGCCGCCGAGAGGGCGAACGCTCCGGCCGCGATTCCGCGGCGTGTGCTGTGCTTCATGTCAGTCCTTTCGAATGCTCGGTGCGTGCGGTGGTGCAGTCGCCTCGCGGAGCGAGGACGTCGGGCCGGCGCCGCGGTGCGGGCCGGGAACGGAGGCCGCGAGGCCGGCGGCGGCGCGCGTCATCGCGCACCCCCCGACGGGATGCGGCGCAGCACGAGCCGCTCGATGCCGAGCGTCACGAGGTAGAAGAGCAGGCCGAGGGCGATGGATGCCACGACGTACGCCCACGCCCGGGCGTACGCGCTCGACGCCGCCGACGTGGAGATGAGCCCGCCGAGGCCGCCGCGCGGGCCGCCGAAGTACTCGGCGACGAGGGCGGAGATGACCGCGAGCGACGAGGCGATGCGCACGCCCGTGAGCACGAACGGCAGCGCGGTGGGCAGCGTCACCGTGCGGAACACCTGGCCGCCGCCGGCGGCGTAGGCGCGCATGAGGTCGCGATGCACGGGCAGGGTCTGCCGGAACCCGCGGAGCGTGTTGATGAAGACCGGCACGAACGAGGCGAGGGCGGCGATCGCCTGCCGGCCGAACTGGCTGTCGGCGCCGAACATCGAGTTCAGCACGGGCGCGAGCGCGACGATCGGGATCACGGCGAGCGCCGCGACCACGGGCGCCGACATGTGGTCGACGACGCGCCAGCGAGCGGCGAGCGCGGCCAGGCCGACGCCGAGCACCGAGCCGACCACGAGGCCGATCAGCGCGTTGGTGCCGGTGATGACGGTGGCCGAGACGATCGAGGGCCAGAACGCCACGAGCTCCTCGACGATCGAGGCGGGGCTCGGCAGCAGGTAGTCGCTGACGCCGACGACGCTGACGAGGAACTGCCAGACGCCCAGCACGAGCAGGCCGACCGTGATCGGGGCGACGACGCGCACCGTCGTCTCGGCGCGCGGGCCCAGCGCAGCGAGGCTCATGACGCCCGCCCCTCGATGCTGCCCGTCCCTCGGGTCATCGCGTCTCCACCCCGCGCACCGCCGACGTGCTGCCGCCGTGCAGCGCCTCGCGCACCGCGGTCACGTGCTCGAAGAACACCGACTCCTCGCGGAGGTGGTCGTCGCGCGCGGCATCCGCCCCCACCTCGATCGGCACGATCTCCTGGATGCGCCCGGGCCGCGGGCTCATCACGACCACCCGGTCGGAGAGGAACACCGCCTCGGGGATCGAGTGCGTGACGAACACGACCGCGGCGCCCGTCTCGGCGCAGATGCGCACGAGGTCGGTCTGCATCTTCTCGCGGGTCATCTCGTCGAGCGCCCCGAACGGCTCGTCCATCAGCAGGATGCCGGGCTTCTCGGCCAGCGACCGGGCGATCGCCACGCGCTGCTGCATGCCGCCCGAGAGCTGGTCGGGGTAGCGGTCGGCGAAGTCGGAGAGCCCGACCATCTCGAGCAGGTCGGCCACGCGCTCGCGACGGGCGGCGCCCGACGGGCCGTGCAGCTCGAGCGGCAGCGCCACGTTCGCGGCGACGGTGCGCCACGGCAGCAGGCCGGCCTGCTGGAACGCGATGCCGTACGCCTGGTCGAGCCGTGCCTGCTGCGCGGTCGTGCCGTTGACCTCGACGGTGCCGGCGGTCGGTTCGTCGAGGTCGGCGATCAGGCGCATGAGCGTCGACTTGCCGCACCCCGACGGCCCGATGAGGGAGACGAACTCGCCCGCCGCGACCTCGAGGTCGATGCCCTGCAGGGCGTGCACGAGCCCCGACTTGGTCTCGAACGTCTTGTCGACCCCGGTGACGCGCACGGCGGCGGTCGTCGTCGGTGCGGTGCTCATGCGGTGACCTCCACGCGGCGGTAGTTCTGCAGGATGACGCCGAGCAGGGCGATGGAACCCGCGGCGACGAGGCCGAGGGCGATCGCGCCGAAGATCGGGGCCCACGCCTTCGCGGGGTCTCCCGACGCCTGCCCGGCGAACTGGATGAGGAGGCGGCCGATGCCGCCCTGCAGGCCCGTCGACACCTCGGCGACGACCGCGCCGATCACGGCGTTCGCGGCGCCCAGGCGCAGGGCCGGCAGCAGGTAGGGCACGGATGCCGGGAAGCGCAGCCGGAACAGGGTCTGCCAGTAGCCCGCGGCGTACGTCGTCATGAGCTCGGTGTGGATGCGGTCGGGCGACTGCAGGCCCTTCAGCGCGCCCACGGCGATCGGGAAGAACGCCAGGTAGCTCGCGATGAGGGCGACCGACATCCAGTCCTGCCACTCGAACGAGCCGATCTCGATGCGCGAGCCCCAGCTGCGCACGACCGGCGCGAACGCGATGAGCGGCACGGTCTGGCTGACGACGATCCACGGCAGCAGGCCCCACTCGGCGAGCCGCCAGCGCTGCATCACGAGCGCGAGGCCGATGCCGACGACCACGCCGACGAGCCAGCCCGCCGCGGCGATGCCGAGGGTGACGAGCGCGGCCAGTGCGATCTCGAACCAGAGCACGTTGGCGCCCGGCGCCCGGGTCACGGGCTCGCCGAGCCGGGCGAACATGTCCCACACGTGCGGCATGGCCAGGTCGGTCGTACGCGGCAGCACGCGCGTCTCGCCGATCACGACGCCGTCGGCCGGTGCGAGCCACTTGTACAGCTCCCAGACGACGGCGACCAGCACGACGCCGGCGAGCCCCCACGCCCAGCGCGCGGCCTCGCGCCCCGCGGCGCCGCGGCGGCGACGGATGCCCGCACGCGGCGCGCCGAGCGGGGCGGAGGCCACCGGGGCGGCATCCGCCTGCTGGTCCTGCAGGGTTCCCGTCATTCCTTGGCCAGGACGAGGTCGGAGAGCGCGGGGATCACGGTCTCGCCGTAGACCCGCAGCGTCTCCTCCTTGTTGTCGTGCTGGAGGTACCCGGCGAAGTGGTCGACGCCGATGGCCTTCAGCTCCTCGAGCTTGGCGATGTGGTCCTCGGCCGTGCCGAGGAGGCAGAACCGGTCGACGATCTCGTCGGGCACGAAGTCGACGTGGTCGTTGTCGGCCTTGCCGTGCGTGTTGTAGTCGTAGCCGGTGCGCCCCGCGATGTAGTCGGTCAGCGCCTCGGGCACCTCGCCGTGCGTGCCGTACTTGGCGACGATGTCGGCCACGTGGTTGCCGACCATGCCGCCGAACCAGCGGCACTGCTCGCGCATGTGCTCCCAGTCGTCGCCGATGTAGAACGGGGCCGCGACGCAGAAGGTGATGCTGTCGGGGTCGCGCCCGGCCGCCTCTGCGGCCTCGCGCACGGTGCGGATCATCCACTTCGCGATGTCGACGTCGGCGAGCTGCAGGATGAACCCGTCGCCCACCTCGCCCGTGAGCTTCAGGGCCATCGGCCCGTAGGCGGCGACCCACACCTCGAGCTCGGAGCCCACCGACCATGGGAATCGGATCTTCGAGCCCTTGTACTCGACCTCGCGCGAGTTGCCGAGCTCGCGGATCACGTGGATCGACTCGCGCAGCTCCTTCATCGTGACGGGCTTGCCGTTGGTCACGCGCACCGCCGAGTCGCCGCGGCCGATGCCGCAGATCGTGCGGTTGCCGTACATCTCGTTGAGCGTCGCGAACGTCGACGCGGTCACGGTCCAGTCGCGGGTCGCCGGGTTCGTCACGAACGGGCCGACCTTCATGCGCTTCGTCTCGGCGAGAATCTGCGAGTGGATGACGTACGGCTCCTGCCAGAGCAGGTGCGAGTCGAAGGTCCACGCCGTGCTGAAGCCGTGCACCTCGGCGAGCTGCGAGAGCTGCACCACGCGCGACGAGGGCGGGTTGGTCTGGAGGACGACTCCGAAGTCCATGATGTGTTCCTTCCTGAGCAGGTGGTGCCGAGCGGATGCCCCTGGGTCGACGGTGCGCCTCAGGGGCATCCGCTCGCCCCCTAGACGAGGTACTGGCTGAGTCCCCGCTTGATGAAGCGGCCGTCGCCCTTGGCGCCGAGGTACGCGTTGTCGTCAACGATGACCCTGCCGCGCGAGAGCACCGTGTCGACGTGGCCGTCGATCTCGTAGCCCTCCCAGGCGGAGTGGTCCATCGCCATGTGGTGCGTCTTGCCGAGGCCGATCGAGGTGTGCCCGTTCGGGTCGTAGACCACGATGTCGGCGTCGGCGCCGGGCTGGATGACGCCCTTCTGGCCGTACATGCCGAACATGCGGGCCGGGGTCGTGCTCGTGAGCTCGACCCAGCGCTCGAGCGTGATCTCGCCGGTCACGACGCCCTGGTACATGAGGTCCATGCGGTGCTCGATCGAGCCGATGCCGTTCGGGATCTTGCGGAAGTCGCCGAGGCCGAGCTCCTTCTGGTCCTTCATGCAGAACGGGCAGTGGTCGGTCGAGACCATCTGCAGGTCGTTCGTGCGCAGCGCCTGCCACATGGCGTCCTGGTGGCCCTCCTCGCGCGAGCGCAGCGGCGTGGAGCACACCCACTTGGCGCCCTCGAATGCACCCCACTCGTCGCTCGAGGCGCCGAGCTGCTCCTCGAGCGAGAGGTAGAGGTACTGCGGGCAGGTCTCGCCGAAGACGTTCTGGCCCTTGTCGCGCGCCCAGGCGAGCTGCTCGACGGCCTGCTTGGCGGAGACGTGCACGACGTACAGCGGCGCACCGGTGAGGTTCGCGAGCATGATCGCGCGGTGCGTCGCCTCCTCCTCCATCTGCCAGGCGCGGGCGATGCCGTGGTAGTACGGGTCGGTCTTGCCCTCCTCGATCAGCTGCTCGGCGAGCACGTCGATGGCGGGGCCGTTCTCGGCGTGCATCATCGTGAGCATGCCGGTGTCGCGGCTGACCTGCATGGCCTTCAGGATCTGCGCGTCGTCGGAGTAGAAGACGCCCGGGTAGGCCATGAACAGCTTGAAGCTCGTCACGCCCTGGTCGGGCAGCGTCTTCATGGCCGCGATCGCGTCGGCGTCGACGCCGCCGATGATCTGGTGGAAGCCGTAGTCGATGGCGCACTCCCCGGCGGCCTTGGCGTGCCACGCGTCGAGGCCGTCCTGCACGCGCTCGCCGTAGCGCTGCACGGCGAAGTCGACGATCGAGGTCGTGCCGCCGTGCGCGGCCGCGCGGGTGCCCGTCTCGAACGTGTCGATCGCGGCGGTGCCGCCGAAGGGCAGCTCCATGTGCGTGTGGGCGTCGATGCCGCCCGGGATGACGTACTTGCCGGTCGCGTCGATCACGGTGTCGACGCCCGACTTCAGGTCGGTGCCGAGCAGCTCGCTGCCGGGCTCGAGCACGGCGACGATGCGCTCGCCGTCGACGAGCACGTCGGCCGGTGCCCGGCCGGTCGCGCTGACGACGGTGCCGCCGGTGATGAGGGTGGTTGCCATGGGTCGCTCCTTCGCTGGATGCGGGTCAGGACGTTCTCGGTGCCGGTGGGGTCGCCCCGGGGCATCCGTGAGAGGTGTCGGATGCCCCGTGGCGACGTCTCAGGGCTTCGGGATCGACGTGTACGACTCCGGTCGCCGGTCGCGGTAGAACTGCCAGGCGTTGCGCACCTGGCGGATCATGTCCATGTCGAGGTCGCGCACGACGATCTCCTCGTCGTGCTGCGAGCCGTACTCGCCGACGATGTTGCCCTGCGGGTCGCAGAACTGGCTCGACCCGTAGAAGTCGACGGCGAGGTCGCCGTACTCGTTGTCCTCGCGGCCGACGCGGTTGGGCGCGGCGACGAAGTACCCGTTGGCGGCGGCCGCGGCGGGCTGCTCGATCTCCCAGAGCCGGTTCGACAGGCCGGGCTTGGTCGCGTTCGGGTTGAACACGATCTGCGCGCCGTTCAGGCCCAGCTCGCGCCAGCCCTCGGGGAAGTGCCGGTCGTAGCAGATGTACACGCCGATCGGCCCGACCGCGGTCTGGAAGACCGGGTAGCCGAGGTTGCCGGGGCGGAAGTAGAACTTCTCCCAGAACTTGTCGAGGTTCGGGATGTGGTGCTTGCGGTACTTGCCGAGGATGGTGCCGTCGTTGTCGACGACCACCGCGGTGTTGTAGTACACCCCGGGCTGCTCCTCCTCGTAGATCGGGAGCACCATCACCATGCCGAGCTCGGCCGCGAGCGCCGCGAAGCGCTGCACGATGGGGCCGTCGGCCGGCTCGGCGAAGTCGTAGTACTTCACGTCCTCGGTGATGCCGAAGTAGGGGCCGTAGAACAGCTCCTGGAAGCAGATCACCTGGGCGCCCTGCTCCTTGGCGTCCCGCGCGAACTGCTCGTGCTTGTCGAGCATCGAGTCCTTGTCGCCGGTCCACGTCGTCTGCGTGATCGCCGCTCGAACGATCGTCATGCTGCCTCCTGAGTCGGTCGGCGTCGTTGCCGCCGCTCGGTGGGCTCTGGTGGGCCTACCGGGCGCTGGGGGAACGCCGAGCTGTGGTGCCGATGGAACGTGTCTGCCCGGGCTCCGCGCCCGTTCTGTTATTCTTCGGCGTGAACATTTCTCTTGTGTTTCACCCTGTGACGTTGTGGTTAATCATCCTGTCCCTCTCTTCGTCAGGAGGCAATGGTCGTGTCGAGTATTCGTGTGGGCGGTGAGGCGGTGCGAGGGGCGACGGATGCCGGTTCTGCGGCGCCTGCCCTCGACACGGCGACGGGCGGGGCGGATGCCGCTTCGCTCGCGGCGCCCGCATCCGGTACGTCGGCGGCCGGATCGTCGGCGGCCGTCTCTGGGCCCGCGTCCGACCTCGGCGCGCTGTTCCCCGGGCTGTCCGTCGCGCCCGAGTTCCCCGACCGCACGCCCCGCGCCATCGCCGGCGTGCTCGCGCGCCTGATCAACGACGGCGACCTCGCAGCGGGCATCCGCCTGCCCACCGTGCGCGAGCTCGGCACCGCGCTCGGCGTGAGCCCGGCGACCATCAGCCAGTCGTGGCAGGCGCTCGCGCGCGCCGGCCTCATCGAGTCGCGGGGCCGCGCGGGCTCGTTCGTGCGCGACACGGCCCCCACCTGGCTCGCCCCCCGCATGCGCGGCATGGCCGCTCCCGACGACCCCGTGCGCCTCGACCTCTCGCGCGGCACGCCCGACCCGCTGCTGCTGCCGCCCCTCGGGCCCGCGCTGTCGCGCGTCTCCGCGCGCGCCGAGACCGGCAGCTACCAGCAGGAGCCGGTGATCCCCGAGCTCGCCGCGGTGCTCGCCGACTCGTGGCCCGCGCAGGCCGAGACGATCATGGTGGTCGACGGCGCGCTCGACGCGATCAGCCGCACCCTCGAGCAGGTGGTGCGCCTGGGCGACCGCGTCGTGGTGGAGCATCCGGGCTTCCCGCCCTTCCTCGACCTGATCGAACTGCTCGGCGCCGAGCCCGTGCCGGTGCGCATGGACGGCTCCGGCATGGTGCCCGAGTCGCTCGCCGCCGCGCTGTTGCGCCGCCCCGCCGCCGTGCTGCTGCAGCCGCGGGCGCAGAACCCGACCGGCGCGTCGATGACGCCTGCTCGGGCCGGGGCGCTGGCGGGGGTCATCCGCTCCGCTCACGACGTGGACGACCTGCTCGTCGTCGAAGACGACCACTCGGGCCTCATCTCGACCGAGGGCGATGTGACGCTGGGCACCTGGCTGCCCGAGCGCGTCGTGCACGTGCGCAGCTTCTCGAAGTCGCACGGGCCCGACCTGCGCATCGCCGCCCTCGGCGGGCCGCGCCACCTCGTCGACCGGGTCATCGCGCGCCGCATGATCGGCCCCGGCTGGACCTCGCGCATGCTCCAGGGGATCCTGCTCGACCTGCTCACCGACGGCGCCTCGATCGACGCCGTCGCCGAGGCCCGCCGCCAGTACTACACGCGCCAGCGCGCGCTGGGCGATGCGCTCCGTTCGCGGGGGGTCGAGGTCGCGCACGCCGACGGCATCAACCTGTGGGTGCCCGTGGTGAGCGAGCGGTCGGCCCTGGTGCAGCTGGCGGCCGGGGGCATCCGCGTGGCGGCGGGCACGCCCTTCCTGGCGGCGGGGGCGGATGCCTCGGGGCCGGGCGGGGCGCTTGCGGGGTCACCCGGGCGGTCGGGCGGGTCTGCATCGCGGACCGGGGGGTCGCCGTCGCGGCGCCCGCGCGACTTCGTGCGCGTCACCGTCGGCGTCGTGCGCGAGGGCATCGACGACGTGGCCGACGCGCTCGCGACCGCGGCCCACCACCACGCGGCCGGCGGCTACTGACGGCGTTCGTGCACCTCGGCTGCGGCGCCCGCGGGCTTCGGCCACGAGGGCTCGCGTTTCAGCCAGGGCTCGCGCTTCAGCCAGGGCTCGCGCTTCGGCCGTGAGGCTCGCGGGCTTCGGCCGTGAGGCTCGCGCGCTTCGGCCGTGAGGCTCGCGCGCTTCGGCCGTGGGGCGCGAACGGTTCGAGCGCGGCGTCCGTCGGCTCCTCCACAGGAGGGTTCCCCCGGGCCACCTGTGGAGAACGAAACCGCTGGTCATGGGCAGGATTCGAATGTCAGTGGCCCCTGTCACCATGAAGACATGGAAGCCCCCGTCGCAGCGCTGTCGAGAGACCTCGATGCGCTTCGCGACGCCTGGAGCGGCGGAGTGTCGGCGTTCGGCGGTGCCACGGCATCCGACGCGGGCGCTGCCACCGCACGCGGCGGAGCCGCCGCAAGCAGCGGAGCCGCAGCCGACCACGGGAGCGATGCGTTCGGCGAGACCGACCCCTCCGCGGGTTTCGATGCGCTGAGCGACGACGGGCTCGTGCGCGTGACGGACGCGCTGTCGCAGGCCCGGCGCGACATCGAGGCGTTGCTCGCGCAGGCGTCGGCGGAGGTCGCCCGGCGATCACGGCGCGAGCTCGGCGCCGAGGGGCTCGCGAAGCAGCGCGGCTTCCACAACCCGGCCCGGCTCATCGCCTCGGCGACGGGCGGCAGCACCGGCGACGCGTCGAAGCTCATCGCCGTCGGCACGGCCACCGCCGACCGCACCTCGTTCGTGGGCGAGCGGCTGCCGGCGCGGCATCCGCATGTCGCAGTGGCCCTGCGGGCAGGCACCATCAGTGTCGATGCCGCCGCGGCGATCACGGGCATGCTGGAGCGCGTGCGGTTGCGGTCCGACCGGGCGCAGGCCGAACAGGCCGAGTCGGTGCTCGCCGTCAACGCCTCGACGCTCACCCTCGAGCAGCTGCACCGCGCCGTGAAGCACGCCGAGGCCTGGCTCGACCCCGACGGCGTCGCGCCGCGAAACGAGGAGCTGCGCGAGGAGCGGTCGCTCACGATCCGCGAGGAGCGCGGCGGCATGGTCGTGCTGCGGGCGCGGCTCGACCCCGTCACCGCCGCACCGGTGAAGGCCGCGATCGACGCGTTCACGACCGACGCGCTGCGCTCGGGCGAACCCGACGGTTCGCGAGGCGCGACGGCGGGAGCGGATGCCACCGAGCGCCGGGCACCCGGCGCACCTCGCTCGCCCGGAGCGACCGTCGGCGGCATCGATCCCCTGAGCGGCACGGTCACGAGCGGGGTCGCCGCGGCGCAGCGCACCATCCCGCAACTCCAGGCCGACGCGCTCGCGGCGCTGGCACGACACGTGATCGGATGCTCCGAGGCATCCGCCCCACTCGCCCGCACCACCGTCGTGGTGCGCGTCGACCTCGCCGACCTGCAGGCGGGCACCGGTGTCGCGACGATCGACGGCATCGACCAGCCGATCCCGGCCGGTGCCGTGCGGCGCATGGCCGCCGATGCGGAGGTGATCCCGGCCGTGATGGGCGGCGACAGCGTGCCGCTCGACCTCGGACGCGCGGCGCGACTGTTCACGCGCGAGCAGCGCCTCGCACTCGCCGAGCGCGACTGCGGCTGCGCCTCGTGCGGCCAGAACGTCACCTGGGCGGAGGCCCACCACATCCGCTGGTGGGAACGCGACGCCGGCCCGACCGACCTCGACAACGGCGTGATGCTGTGCAGCTTCTGCCACCACTCGGTGCACCGGGAAGGGTGGGGCGTCTCGGTGCGCGACGGCACGGTGTGGTTCGTGCCGCCGCCGCACGTCGACGCGGCGCGACGACCGCGGCTCGGCGGCCGCGCGCGATTCGAGGTGCCCGCGCGCGTCGCGTGACGTGCCGCGCCCGCAGCGCCCACGACGCCGACGTGTGCACACCGCGCGGGGCGGGTCGCCGTGCCGACGTATGCACACCGCGCGGGGCGGGTCGCCGCGCCCGTGCTAGGTTCGCCGCGCACGCCGACCGGAGGGAAGCCGATGCCCACGCCAGCCCGCTCCACCCGCACGCCCGTCTCGCACCTGCTCGCGCACGCGGCCGGCGCCGCACTGCTCGTCAACGCCGTGCCGCACGGGGTGCACGGACTCTCGGGCAGGCGCTTCCAGAGTCCGTTCGGGCAGCCGCCCGGCGTGGGCGAGTCGTCCCCCGAGACGAACGTCGTGTGGAGCGGGGCCAACGCGGTCGCCGGCGCAGCACTCCTGTTCGGGGTCGGACGCTTCCGCTTCGGCGCGAACGCCGACACCGTCGTCGCGATCTCGAGCGCGTGGGCGGCGGGCATCGCCATCGCCCGCTACTTCGCCGGCGTGCACGCGGGCGAGCGCGGGCCCGTCACCGCCGACGCCTGAGCCGCCGCGTCACGCAGCGCCCCGCAGCGTCGCGCAGCGCCCCGCAGCGTCGCGCAGCGCCCCGCAGCGTCGCGCAGCGCCGCGCAGCGCCGCGTCGCCCAGCGCCGCGCCACACACCACCGACCCACCGCGCCACGCCCCGGAGCCAGCGCGTCGCACCCCGACCCGCCCCGTCGCACCCGCATGCACCGGGCGGACGTAGGCTGGTCGAATGCGGATCACGGTGCTCGCCGGAGGAGTCGGGGGCGCGAGGTTCACGCGCGGGCTGCGCGAGGAATGCATCCGCCGCTGGCCCGACGGGGAGGGCGGCACGACCGCCGAGATCGACGTCGTCGTGAACACGGGCGACGACCTCTGGCTCGCGGGCCTGCGGCTCATGCCCGACTTCGACTCGCTGCTCTACGCGCTCGCGGGCGTGAACGACGAGATCCGCGGCTGGGGCCGCGCGGGCGAGACCGAGCGCGTGAGCGACGAACTCGCCGCGTGGGGCGCCGGATGGCCGTGGTTCACGCTCGGCGACCTCGACCTGGGCACCCACATCGCGCGCACCTCCTGGCTCCGCGACGGACAGACCCCCACGCAGGTCGCCGAACGCCTGCAGCGGCGGTGGCGCCTCGGCGCGCGCCTGCACCCGGTCACCGACCAGGAGATCGACACGCAGGTGCTGGTCGACGACCCCGAGGCGCCCGCGGGCACCCGCGAGATGCACTTCCAGGAGTGGTGGACGCGTCACCGCGCCACCATGCGCGCGCGCTCGTTCCGGCAGCTCGACATCGAGGTCGCGAGCCCGGCGCCCGGCGTGCTCGAGCGCATCGCCGACGCCGATCTGGTGATGTTCGCGCCGTCGAACCCCGTCGTCTCGATCGGCCCGATCCTCGGCGTGCCGGGCGTGCGCGACGCGGTCGTCGCGGCATCCGCCCCCGTCGTCGGCGTCTCGCCGATCATCGCGGGCTCCGTCGTGCGCGGCATGGCCGACGCGTGCCTCACCGCCATCGGGGTGGCGACGGATGCCGCAGCCGTGGCCCGGCACTACGGCGCGCGGTCGCACGGCGGCGTGCTCGATGCGTGGCTGGTCGACGAGACGGATGCCTCGAGCACGCCGTCGCTCGTCTCGGCCGGCATCCGCACCGCCGCGGTGCCGCTCTGGATGCGCGACCCCGACACGTCGGCGAAGCTCGCCGGCGATGCCATCGACCTCGCCCTGGGCTGACGCTCGACTCGCGGGCGGCGTCCGCCCCGGGCCGATCCGCACCCCGCGGGCGGCGTCGCCACGCGCGCCACGGGCGTCGACGCGGGCACGCACCGGAGGCCGGGCGCGCATCGACGCGGGCAGCATCCGCTCGCCTCCGTCGGACGCGCCGCTAGACTGGCGACGACCGCCGGTCCTGCTCTGACCGGTGCGAAGGCCCGGGCTTGGGCCCCGTCGCCGACGTTCGTCGGATCCGTACACCTGTTGTCTCCAACCGCTGTGCCGACCCGGAAGGCCCCATGCCCGCTGCACGCCCCCGTTCCCGCCGCGCCCTGCGCGCGGCATCCGCCGCCCTGCCCCTCGCCGCGCTGCTCGCCGGCTGCGCGGGCGCCGACGCCCCCGCCGAGACCGCGGCGCCCGACGCCGCCTCCGGCTACCCGCTCACCGTCGACAACTGCGGCACCGAGGTGACCTTCGAGTCCGCGCCCGAGCACGTGGTGACGATCAAGTCGTCGACCTACGAACTGATGCTCGCGCTCGGCCTCGGCGACCGCATCGCCGGCGTCGCGTTCACCGACGGACCCGTGCCCGAGGCGTACTCGGGGCTGGCCGACCAGATCCCGGTGCTCTCCGACAAGGTGCCCTCCCAGGAGGTGACGCTGGCCGCCGAGCCCGACCTCGTCTTCGCCGGCTGGGAGTCGAACTTCTCCGCCGACGGCGCCGGCGAGCGCGACACGCTCGAGCAGCTCGGCGTGCACACCTACGTGGCCCCGGCGGCGTGCAAGGAGGAGGGTTACATGCCCGACCCGCTCACGTTCGACGAGGTGTTCGCCGAGTTCGCCGAGGCCGGCGCGATCTTCGGCGTGCCGGCGGCGGCGGAGGGCCTGATCGCGGGCCAGCAGGCCGCGCTCGACGCGATCGTGCCGAACGACGAGGGCCTCACGGCGCTCTGGTACAGCTCGGGCAGCGACACCCCCTACGTCGGTGCGGGCATCGGCGCGCCGCAGATGATCATGGACGCCGCGGGGCTGACGAACATCGCGGCCGACGTGCACGACACCTGGACCTCGATGGGCTGGGAGGCGATCGTCGACGCCGAGCCCGACGTGATCGTGCTGGTCGACGCCGCCTGGAACACCGCGGCGTCGAAGATCGAGCTGCTCGAGCAGAACCCGGCCACGGCCGCGCTGCCCGCGGTGCAGGAGCAGCGGTACGTCGTCGTCGACTTCCCCGCGACCGAGGCCGGGGTGCGCAACGTCAGCGCGGTCGAGTCGATCGTCGCGCAGCTGGAGGAGCTCGGGTCCAGATGACGCAGCGAACGGATGCCTCGGAGCGCGCGGGCGCGCGCGCCGAGCCGTCCGCGCGCGCGACGGCGGGCGCCGCGCCCGTGCACGGCGATGCTGCGGGGCCCGGGAGGCGCGACGGCGAGGGCCGGGCCGCGAGCGCAGCTCCGGCGAGCACTGCCCCGTCGGGCGCCGCTCGAACGACCGCTGCTCCGGCGACGCCGCGCACCCGTGGCATCCGCACGGCCGGCTGGGCCCTGCTGCTCGGCGTCGCGCTCGTGGCATCCGTCGTCGTGGCCGTCACCATCGGACCGGCCGACCTCAGCCCCGCCGACGTCGGCGCGAGCATCCTCGCCCACCTCGGCATCGGCGACCCGACCCTGTCGCCGTTGCGCGACGGCATCGTCTGGGAGCTGCGCATGCCCCGGGTGCTCACCGCCGCCGCGGTCGGCGCGGGCCTCGCCCTGTGCGGCGCGGTGATGCAGGCGCTCACGCGCAACCCGCTCGCCGACCCGTACCTGCTCGGCCTCTCGTCGGGCGCATCGGTCGGCGCGGTGATCGTGATCGTGCTGGGCGTCGGCCTGCTGCTGCCGGTGGCCGCGTTCGCAGGCGCGCTGCTCGCGCTCGTCGCGACCCTCGGGCTGGCGAGCGCCGCGGGCACCCTGACCCCGACCCGCACGGTGCTCGCCGGGCTCGCGGTGTCGAGCGTGTTCGGCGCGATCACGAGCCTCGTCATCTTCTGGAGCGCGACCGGCGACAGCTACCGCGAGATCCTCAACTGGCTGCTCGGCTCGCTCGCCGGCACCGACTGGACCTCGGTCGCGATCGCCGGCATCGCGGTCGTCGTGATCGGCCTGCCGCTCATCGCCAGCGCGCGCACGCTCGACGCGTTCGCGTTCGGCGACACCGCCGCCGCGGCGCTGGGCGTGCACGTCGGACGCAGCCGGGCGCTGCTGCTGGCCGGCACCGCGCTGCTCACGGGCGCGCTCGTCGCGGTGTCGGGGTCGATCGGGTTCGTCGGACTGATCCTGCCGCACGCGGTGCGCCTGCTCGTCGGCTCGCGGCACCGCGCCCTGCTGCCGCTCTCCGCGCTGGCCGGCGCCCTGTTCCTGGTCTGGGCCGACACCGGCGCGCGCACGCTCTTCGACCCGCGCGAGCTGCCCGTCGGCATCCTCACCGCGCTCATCGGCGGACCGGTGTTCGCGCTCATCATGCTCCGCAACCGGAGGATCTCATGACCACCGAGACCCGCACCGACCTCACCCCTCCCCTCGGGTCGTCACGAGACGTCGCCGCCCGGGTGCCGGAAGCAGCCCTCCATGACGCCTCGGCGACCGACGGGGCGACGCACGGGCGCGGGCTCGCGGCCGAGCGGGTGCGGTTCGCCCGCGGCGAGCGCCTCATCGTCGACGGGGTCGACATCACGGTGCCGGCCGGATCGGTCGGCGCGCTCGTCGGACCCAACGGCGCCGGCAAGTCGACGCTGCTGCACCTGATCGCGGGACTCGAGCGGGCGGATGCGGGTGCCGTGCGCTTCGACGACCGCGACCTGCGGGCCCTGCGGCGTCGCGAGCGCGCGCGGGTCATCGCCCTCGCGGAGCAGGAGGTGCGCGACGAGCCCGGCCTGCGCGTGCACGAGGTCGTGGCACTCGGACGCACGCCGCACCTCGGGGCGTTCCAGGGGCTCGGCGAGTTCGACCGCGCGCTCGTGCAGCGCTGCATCGACGACGCCGGGCTCACCCACCTCGCCGACCGCGAGTACGGCACGCTCTCGGGCGGCGAGCGCCAGCGCGTCAACCTCGCCCGCGCCCTCGCGCAGGAGCCCGCGCTACTGCTGCTCGACGAGCCGACGAACCACCTCGACATCCGGGCGCAGCTCACGACCCTCTCGCTGCTCGGCGAGCTCGCCCGCGGCGGCCTCACGGTGCTGGCCGCCCTGCACGACCTCGGGCTCGCCGCGGCGTACGCCGACCACGTCGTCGTGCTGCACGAGGGCCGCGTCGTCGCCGCCGGCCCCGCGGCCGAGACCCTCACGCCCGCGCTCATCCACGACGTGTGGGGCGTGCGCGCCGACGTGCTGGCGCACCCGCGCACGGGCCGCCCCCTCATCGCCTACCTCGACGACCGCGACTGACGTCTGCGCCCGCACGCGACCCACGAGACCCACGAGACGCACGAGACCCGTCAATCTCCTGCGCTCTCAGCCCCCGGAACGCAGTGAATCGACGGGTCTCGGGTGCACGAGCACGCGCGGGCACCCGGGCAGGGCGTCAGCGGGCGTGCGGCAGCGGCTTCGGGAAGACGAAGCGCACCACGACCAGCGCGATCGCACCGCCGACGAGTTGCGCGCCGATGAAGGGCAGCACGGATGCCGGGGCGATGCCCGCGAAGGTGTCCGAGATCATGCGCCCGACCGTGATCGCCGGGTTCGCGAAGCTCGTCGACGACGTGAAGAAGTACGCCGCCCCGATGTAGGCGCCCACTGCGGGCCCGGCGAGCGCCGCCCGCCCGGTGCGCGCGAGCGCGAAGATCAGCCCGACGAGCCCGGCGGTCGCCACGACCTCGGCGAGCAGGTGCGCGGGCGTCGCGCGGTCGGTCGTGCTCCACGTGGCGGCCGGCAGCGCGAACATGAGGTTCGCGAGCACGGCGCCGGTGAGGCATCCGATCACCTGCGCCGGGAGGTAGCGGGCCACGTCGCCCCAGCCGCGGTACCCGAGCGCGGCGTCGGCGAGCGAGACGACCGGGTTGAAGTGCGCGCCGCTCACGGTCTGGAACGCGAGGATCAGCACGGCGAGGCCGAACGCGGTCGCGATGGCGTTGATGAGCAGCGCCACCCCGGTGTCGGCGGTCAGCGAGGCGCCCATGATGCCCGAGCCGATCACGACGACCGCGAGCCCGGCGCTGCCGACGAACTCCGCGGCGAGACGGCGGGCGGATGCCGCGTTCACGCGTCGCCCAGCACCGAGGCGAGCCCCGCGAGGGCGCCCGGCACGAGCGAGAAGTAGGCCCACGTGCCCCGCTGGGTGCGGGTGAGGAACCCGGCGTCGGTGAGCACCTTGAGGTGGTGCGACACGGTGGACTGGCTGAGGCCGACCGGTTCGGTGAGGTCGCACGCGCAGGCCTCGCCGCCCTCGGCGGCCGCGACGATCGACATGAGCCGGAGGCGGGTCGGGTCGGCGAGCGCCTTGAGGGCGTGCGCGAGGTCCTGCGCCTGGTCGAGGTCGAGGGGCTCGGCGGCGATCGGCGCGCAGCAGGCGGCGGCGGCTGCCGGAGCGGCGACGACCGGGGCGCCGTCGGGGGCGTCGAGGATCGCGATCGGTTGGCGGGTCACCCGGCCATGCTAGCGGATATCGACATTCATCGATATAGTCGCAGTGCACTACATCGATGAACTTCGATATATGACCCGGATGCCTCCCCGCAGGCCCGAAGACAGGAGCAGCCATGACCCTCGTCGACCTCGCACGCCCCGCACCGGCGACGCGCGCGACCGACACCCTGCCGGTCGCGATCATCGGCGCCGGTCCGATCGGACTCGCCGCGGCGGCGCGGCTGCACGCCCGGGGCATCCCCTTCACCGTGCTCGAGGCGGGGCCGGGCGTCGGCGCCGGCATCCGCTCGTGGGGGCATGTGCGGTTCTTCTCGTCGTGGTCGCTGCTCATCGACGCCGCTTCGCGGGCGCTGCTCGACGCCTCGGGGTGGACCGCACCCGACCCCGACCGACTCCCGACCGGTGACGAGTTCCTGGACGGCTATCTCGAGCCGCTCGCCGCAACCGACGCCATCGCGCCGCACGTGCGCACCGGAGTCGAGGTCGTCGCGGTGAGCCGCGAGGGCATGGACCGCACCCGCACCGCCGGTCGTGCGCAGGCGGCGTTCGTGCTGCGCACGCGCGACGCCTCGGGCGCTGTGGAGGAACTGAGCGCCCGCGCGGTCATCGACGCCTCCGGCACCGTCCGCACGCCGAACCGGCTCGGGTCGAACGGGCTCGACCCGCTCGGCGCCGACGAGGTGGCCGACCGCGTCACCCCGCCGATGCCCGACGTGCTGGGCCGCGAGCGCGCCCGCTTCGCCGGCCGGCGCACGCTGGTCGTCGGCTCGGGCCACTCGGCCGCGCACACCCTGCTGCACCTGCTCGAGCTCGCGCGCTCGGCGCCGGGCACCTCGGTCGCCTGGGCGATCCGCGGCGAGCGCGCCGCCCGGCTGACCGCATCCGACGACGACGGCCTGCCCGCACGGGCGACGATCGGCGCGCGCGTCGCCGAGGCCGTGGCGGCCGGCTCGATCGAGCTGCTCGACCGCTTCGAGATCGTGCGCCTCGGGGCATCCGACGGCTCGGTCCGCGTCACCGGCAGCCGTGGCGGCGAGCTCGAGTCGCACGAGTTCGACCTGGTCGTGAACGCGACCGGGTTCCGTCCCGACCTCGAGATGCTCCGCGAGATCCGCCTCGACCTCGACGAGGTCGTCGAGGCGCCCCGCCGGCTCGCCCCGATGATCGACCCGAACGTGCACAGCTGCGGCACGGTCGAACCGCACGGCGTCGCCGAGCTCGAGCACCCCGAGCCCGGCTTCTTCCTCGCCGGCATGAAGAGCTACGGCCGCGCGCCGACCTTCCTCGCCGCGACCGGCTACGAGCAGGTGCGCTCGATCACCGCGTGGCTCGCGGGCGATGCCGCCGGGGCCGCATCGGTCGACCTCGTGCTGCCGGCGACGGGCGCGTGCTCGACCGACGGCACGGCGGGCGGATGCTGCTGAGCACGAGGCATCCGTTGCCCTCACCACACCCGCGTGGGCGTAGCCTGAACCGGTGACCGAGCTCTCCGCGCAGCGCCGGCGGGTGCTCGACGCCCTCGCCGACGAGTTCCTCCTGCTCACGCCCACGGGCCGACGCATGATCGGCGTCGACGGCGCCGACGGCGCGGGCAAGTCGCACTTCGCGCACGACCTCGCGGAGGTGCTGCGCGAACGCGGCGTCGAGGTGGTCGAGGCGTCGCACGACGACTTCGCCCGCCCGCGCGACGAGCGCTGGGCGCGCGGGCGGCACTCCGCCTGGGGCTGCTACCACGACACCTACGACGACGGGGCGTTCCGGCGCGAGCTGATCGAGCCGTTCCGGGTGCGGGCGACGGATGCCTCGCCGCAGCCGCCGTTCCGCACCCGCGTGTTCGACGTGGCGACCGACCTGCCCGTGGACGAGCCCGCGCGCACGGCCGGCCCCGAGGCGGTGCTCGTCGTGGACGGCGTGTTCCTGCACCGCCCCGAGCTGCGGGGCCTCTGGCACTTCTCGGTGTGGCTCGACGTCGACCCCGACGAGCGCACCCGGCGGCTCGCCGCGCGCGACGGGCTCTCGACCGACCCGGCCGATCCCCTCGCCGAGCGCTACGCCGGCGCGCAGCAGCTCTACGCCGACGACGCGCACCCCAACATCGCTGCGACCGCGATCGTCGACAACACCGACCCGGATGCCCCGGCGCGTCGCTTCGCCGACTACTGCGTCGCCCCGCCCCGCGCCCGCTGACCCTGCGCCCTGTTCCAGACCCGTCAATTTGCTGCGCTCTGGCCCGCGAGAGCGCAGTTACTTGACGGGTCTCGAGTTCCCCGCGTTCCAGACCCGTCGATTTCCTGCGGTATCGCGCGCCAGAGCGCAGTTACTTGACGGGTCTCGAGTTCCCCGCGTTCCAGACCCGTCGATTTCCTGCGGTATCGCGCGCCAGAGCGCAGTTTCTTGACGGGTCTCGGGTCAGGAGAGGATGTCGGCGGTGCGGATGCGACCCAGGGCGAACGCGCCGAAGACGGCGATGTAGCCGGCCTGCAGCAGCGCGTTCGCGGCGAAGGTGTCCCAGAACGGCGGCTGCCGCATGAGGTCGGCGAAGTCGAGCCAGTAGTGCGTGAACAGCCACGGGTGCAGCCACTCGAGCTGCGGCAGCGCGTCGAGGATCTGCGCGGTCACCGCGAGGATCGCGGCCGTCGCCATCGCGCCGACCGGCACCCGGGTCATGGTCGACAGGAACAGCCCGATCGCCGACAGGCCCAGCATCGACACGGTCACGTAGCCCGCGATCGCGAGGAAGCGCAGCAGCCCGTCGCCGAGGCTCACGGTGTCGCCCGACAGCAGGGTCACGGGCCCGATCGGGAACAGCACCCCCCCGATGCCGACGCCCGCGACCACCACCGTCAGCGCCGCCGCGAGGCAGAACACCGCAGCGCCCGCGTACTTCACGACGAGCAGGCGCACCCGCCCCGCCGGGGCGAGCAGCAGGTAGCGCAGCGTGCCGTGGCTCGCCTCGCCCGCGATCGTGTCGCCCGAGACCACGGCGATGGTGAGCGGCAGGAACAGCGGGGTCGCCACGACCAGCGCGGTCACGCCGACGAACACGCCGTTCTGCGTGACCTGGTCGAGGAACGGCGGCCCGCCGCCCTCGCCCGAGGTCAACCGCACGGCCACCGCGATCAGGATCGGGATGAGCGCGAGCGCCCCGAGCATCGCCCAGGTGCGCCAGCGCCGGAACATCGTGCGCAGCTCCGAGCCGAACAGCGCGACCCCCGGGCCGCGGGCCGGCCGCGCGGCGCCCGCGTGCACGATCGCATCGCCGACGACGGACGCCCCGGCGACGAACGACTTCCCGACGCGTTCCTCGCGACGCTCCGGCTCATCCGGGCCGGTGAACCGCACGGATGCCTCGCGGCCGGGCTCGTCCTCAGCGCGCAACCTCGAACCCCTCCCCGGTCAGTGCGACGAACCGCTCCTCGAGGCTCGCGTGCCGCACCGCGAAGCCGCGCACGCGCACCCCGTCGGCGACGAGCGCCGCGACGACTTCCTCCGCGCGCACCGCGGCCGGCAGCGTCGCCACGACCTCGGTGCCGTCGGCGTGCACCGCGGGCTCAGCGGCATCCGTCACCGGCTCGAGCCCCAGCCGGTCGAGCACCCGCATCGCCGCACCGGCGTCGGGCGTGCGCAGGTGCACCGTCACCGCACCCCCGTCGCGGAACGCGTCGAGCGACCCCTGCGCGACCAGGCGCCCGGCGCTCATCACGCCGACGTGCGTGCACAGCTGCTCGACCTCGGCGAGCAGGTGGCTCGACACGAACACGGTCGTGCCGTCCTCCGCGAACGAGCGGATCAGCGCGCGCACCTCGCGCGTGCCCTGCGGGTCGAGTCCGTTGGTCGGCTCGTCGAGCACGAGCAGCTCGCGCGGCATGAGCAGGGCGCCGGCCAGGCCGAGGCGCTGCTTCATGCCGAGCGAGTAGGCGTGCGCCTTCTTGCGTGCGGCGTGCGCGAGTCCGACGCGATCGAGGGCGGATGCCACGCGGGCGCGACGCGTCGCACCCGGCGCAGAGCGATCGGCCGCGTCGAGGCGCTCGAGGTTCGCCGCACCCGACAGGAACGGCGCGAACGCCGGCCCCTCCACGAGCGCCCCCACGCGCGGCAGCACGCTCGCGGTCGCGCTCGGCATGTCCTCGCCGAGTACGCGCATGCCGCCGGCGGTCGCGGAGGCGAGGCCCAGCAGCATCCGGATCGTCGTGGTCTTGCCCGACCCGTTCGGCCCGAGGAAGCCGTACACGGCGCCGCGCGGCACGGCGAGGTCGATCCCGTCGACGGCGACCTGGCGGCGGAAGCGCTTCGTGAGACCGCCCGTCTCGATCGCGAGGTCGTCCACGCGTCAGCGGGTTCCGGCTGCGGCGTCGAGCAGGACCTGCGGGGTGACCGCGCCCGCGTAGACGAGCCCGTCGTCGGCGAACAGCACGTTCACGAGCGTCGCCTGGAACAGCAGCCCGCCGTCGACCGGGGTGGCGAGCAGCTCGAGTTGCGACCCGAGCGACCCCGTGCCGTCGGGCGCCTCCGCGTCCGGGACGTCGCCGTCGGGGGCATCCGCTTCGGGGGCATCCACCGCCAGCTCCGCCGGGTCGATCACGACGACCGACGACCAGCCCTCGCCGATGACGGTGGGTCCGTCGCCGGTGCGCTCGCCGGGCACCGACGCCGCGTCGTGACCGTCGGCCATCGCCTGGAGCTCCTCGTCGCTCGGCACCTCGATCGGATGCTCCGTGACGGTCGTGCCGGCCGGCGGCGTGAACTCGAACAGGGACGCGTCGGGGGCGTCGAACGAGATCGCACTGAACGCGACGCGGAACGCGGGGTCGGATGCCCCGCGGGCGACGACCTCGACGGCCAACGGCATGCCGTGCTCGGCGTCGACGGCGATCGCGATGCGGCCGATCGTGGTGTCGGCGTCGGCCGGGGTCACGACGAGCTCGTACGCGTCGCGGCCGGCCACGCGGCCGTCGTCGCCCACCGACACCTCGTCGGAGGCATCGAGCTCGGCGAGCACCTCGTCCGCGAGCTCGTCGGGGGTGGGCAGGTCGGCGGATGCCTCGAACCCGTCGGCGTGCTCGGCCGCCCACGCCTCGGACTGCGCGTCCTTCCACGCCTCGAGGCGCGCCGTTTCCTCCTCGGACGGCGGGGTGACATGCGTCGCCGCCTCGGCCCGGGAGTCGTAGAACCACACCTCGTCGGGCCCGGCGATCACGTCGCGCTCGCCGAACCCGTCGAGCACCTGCAGGCGCGCCAGGTCGCCGTCGGCGAAGACGCGCATCGTGTGCGATCCGCTCGCGAACTCGAGCAGGTCGTCGAGGCCCGGGCCGGTGCCGTCGGTCCCGGGCGGGTCGCCCTCGTCGCTGCCGCGCATGCCGCCGGTCAGGCCCGAGAGGTCGGGGAGCCCGAGGTCGGCGGCCTGCTCCACGGTGCCGGAGAACGCGCGCACGTTACTCGACCGCACCAGCTCGAGGAGCTCCGACGGCTCGAGGTCGGGCAGGTCGATCGCCGCGTTCGCGGAGACCGGCGCGAGCAGCACGCCCGCGGCGATCACCGCGGGCACGGCGACCGCGGGAGTCCACGCGATCAGCCGACGCTTCCGGCGCGAACCGGCGTCGTTCGGGCGCATGCCACAAGGCTACGCCCGGTTCCTGAGAACGGTGCCGCCGTCGCGGCATCCGCTCACTCGCGACCCGGCACGAGGAGCACGACGCCGATGAACACGGTGGCGACGTAGAACAGGAACGGCGGCAGGTCGGCGATGGCGAGCACGAGCACGATCAGGGCGCCCACCCAGCCGAGCACGACCCACCCCGCCCAGGCCGGATACGAGCCGACGAGCAGCACGATGCCCAGCAGGACGATCCCGGCAAGGGTCAGCACGGCGTAGGCCGGGAACGTCCATCGCGGCAGCAGGCCGTCGGCGAACCCGGCCGGGTCGCTCGCGCGCTGCACCAGCTCGATCGCCCAGGGCACGATCCCCGCGAGGAGCACCAGCGCCGCCGCCCACGCCAGCCCGCCGGCGAGCCCGCCGCCCGCGTCCAGCGCGAGCAGCACGACGCCGAGGGCCGTGACCAGGGCACCCGCGCCGAACAGCACGAGCGAAGTCGTCCACGCGACCGGCGCCGCGGTGATCGCCTCGAGCCGTTCGGCGGGCGGCCTCGGATACACCCGCGCCGAGATCGGCAGGAACGCCGCGACGAGGAAGAGCACGGAACCGGCGATCATCACGAGCGCTGCCGACTGCGTCAGGCCGAACCGCATCGGACCCACCTCCACGTGGGGCGCGGCACGCACCGCGTCCGTCGGCGTCACCGTACGCCCGCGCCCGTGCCCCTCCCGGGCCACAAGACCCGTCGATTTCCTGCGTTCCCAGCACGCAGAGCGCAGTTTTCTGACGGGTCTCGCATCACGCGGTGCCGGCACCGCTGAGACCCGTCGATGGGCTGCGGAATGGACGCCCAGAACGCAGGAAATCGACGGGTCTCGGCAACCAGCAGGGTCAGGCGGCGCGGGCGCGCAGGCGCGGGGCGAGGTCGCGCTCGAAGAGCTGCATGAAGCGCGCCTGGTCGTGGCCGGGGGCGTGGAAGACGAGGTGGTTCATGCCCCAGTCGACGTACTGCCAGATCTGGTCGACGACCCGGTCGGGGTCGGTGCCGACGATCCAGCGCTTCGCGATCTGCTCGATCGGCAGCGCGTCGGCGGCGCGCTCCATCTCGACCGGATCGGTGATGTCGTGCTTCTGCTCGGGCGACAGCGACAGCGGCGACCAGAACCGCGTGTTCTCGAGCGCGGCCTCCTCGGTCTCCTCGTACGAGAGCTTGATCTCGATCATGCGGTCGATGTCGTCGAACGACCGGCCACCGGCATCCGCCCCCTCCTTCACCGCGGGGATGAGCTTCTCGGTGTAGAGCTCCTCGCCCTTGCCGGAGGTGCAGATGAAGCCGTCGCCCGCGCGACCGGCGTACTTCGCGACGGTCGGCCCGCCGGCGGCGATGTAGACGGGGATGCCGCCCTCGGGCACGTCGTAGATCGACGCGTCGTGGGTCGAGTAGTACTCGCCCTCGAACGAGACGCGGTCGCCCTTCCAGAGCGCGCGCATGAGCCGCACCGACTCGCGGAGGCGCGCGAACCGCTCGCGGAACTCGGGCCAGTCCTGCTCGCCCGCGCCGCGGAACCCGGTGGCGACCTCGTTCAGCGCCTCGCCGGTGCCGACGCCGAGGAAGATGCGCCCGGGTGCGAGGCAGCCCATGGTCGCGAACGCCTGGGCGATCACGGCGGGGTTGTAGCGGAAGGTCGGCGTCATCACGCTCGTGCCGATGCGGATCGTCGACGTGCGTTCGGCGACGGCGGCCATCCACGCGAGCGAGAACGGCGCGTGCCCGCCCGTGTGGCGCCACGGCTGGAAGTGGTCGCTCACGGCGACCGACTCGAAGCCGTGGCCCTCCGCGGCGACGGCGATCTCGACGAGCTCGCGCGGGCCGAACTGCTCGGCGGAGGCCTTGTATCCGAGGGTGAGTGTCACGTTCTGGTTCCCTTTCCGGTGGTGGTCCTGCGGTGCGGCAGCGCGCCGTCGGTGAACGCGGCGACCGCCTCCGCGGTGTTCGGGCCGACGCCGAGGCGCAGTGCGACCTCGAGCGCCTCGGCCGTGTCGACGTCGCGGCGCAACCCGGCCGCCGGGTCGACCTCGAGCGGCACGAACCCGCGCTCGAGGTGCGCCTCGGCCGACGCGCCGCCGAACGCCGGCGCGAACGGCTCCTCGATGCCCGCCGTCGCGAGCACCGTGCCGTGCGCCTCGGCGTCGGGCACGAAGGCGAGCGGATGCCTCGCGGCGGCGTTCAGCGCACCGTCGAGCTCCTCGGGGCGGAGCGCCGGCAGGTCGCCGAGCAGCACCGCCGTCCAGCCCGCTCCGGTGGCGCGCGCGTGCGCGATGCCGAGGTCGATCGCGGCGGGCAGCCCGTGCGCGCGCCCGTCGTCGACGAGCTGGATGCGCGCCGGCCCCGGCTCGATCGGCAGTTGCGCGTGCGTCACGACGACGACCCGGTCGACCGCGGGCGTGGCCGCGGCCGCGGCGATCGTGTCGAGCGCGAACGCGCGCGCCAGCGCGGCCCGCGCCTCGGGCGGCACGTCGGCCCCCATGCGTGACTTCGCCTTCCCCGGTTCCTTCACCGGGATGACGACCGTCCAGTGCGTCATGCTTCGGCCCTCCCCTCGTCGAAGCCGGCGGCGTACCCATCGTCGTAGGCTCCCCCGTCGCCGTTCGCGGCCGCGGCGACCCCCGCCGCGTACCCCTCGCGCCTGCCCCGCTCGAGCGCCTCCTCGGTGCCGAGGCGGAACATGTCGCGTTCGCTCGGGCGCACGATCGAGCGCGCGCCCGGAAGATCGATCGGGCCGACCAGGCGGCCCATGCCGCGGACGACCGCCACGGGGCATCCGCTCGCCTTGCCCTTGACCAGGTCGCCGGCCGCCGCCAGCTCGTCGGCGACGCACGGCAGGGTGACCATGAGCGGCTTGCCCGCCGCGTCCGTCTGCCCGCGTAGGTCGTCGACCACGTGCACGCCGGCGGCGCCGATGGCGACGTCGGTCTGCCCCTCGCGCCACGGCCGGCCGAGCGTGTCGCTGACGATCACGCCCACCTCGGCACCGAGCCGTTCGCGCAGGCCCGCGGCGAGCGCGCGCGCCGACGCGTCGGGGTCGACGGGCAGCAGCAGCACGGTGCCGTCGTCGGTGTTGCTCGCGTCGACGCCGGCCGCCGCGGCGACCATGCCGAGTCGGTTCTCGACGATGCGCGTGATGCCGCCCGGGTACGCGCGGGTCGCGACGACCCGCACGGTCTCGGCCGTGATGGCGTCCTCCCGATCGGCGGCGGCCACGATGCGCCCCTCGGCCTTCGAGACGATCTTCGACGTCACCACGAGGATGTCGCCGTCCCGGAGCGTGTCGCCCGCGGCATCCGCCACCAGTGCGACCAGGTCGTCGCCCGGCCGCACCTCGGGCACGCCGCCCAGCGCCCAGACCTGCATCGCCGCGCTCATCGGGTCACCTTCGGCAGCACGTCGCGGCCGAACACCTCGAGCCACTCGGCCTGGTTGCGACCGACGTTGTGCAGGTAGATGCGGTCGAAGCCGAGGTCGACCGCGCGCTGGATGGCGGCGCGGTGCACGTCGGGGTCGCTCGAGACGGTCAGGCGGTCGGCGAGGTCCTCGGGGCGCACGCCGCGCGCGAGCTGGTCGAACTCGAACGGCGAGCGGATGTCGCCCTTGCCGAACCGCATGCCGGCGATCGGCCACTCGCGCATCGCGTTGGCGAGGGCCTCCTCGTCGGTCGGCGCCCAGGACAGGTGCAGCTGGAGCACCTTCGGCATGCGCGACGGGTCGCGGCCCGCCTCGCGGGCGCCCTCGGCGAAGCGGGCGAGCAGCAGGGCGAGGCGCTCGGGCGGCGCGTCCATGGTGATGAGCCCGTCGACGGTGCGGCCGGCGCGCTTGGCCGTGACCGGGCCGCCCGCGGCGACGAGGATCTCGGGCGGCGTCTCGGGCATGGTCCAGAGCCGGGTCGACTCGAGCGTGAAGTTCGGGCCGGAGTGGCGCACGTCGCGACCGGCCGCGGAGGCGGCGAACAGCTTCCTGATCACGTCGACCGCCTCGAACATGCGGTTGATGCGCTCGGGCGCCTCGGGCCAGTACTGCCCGACCACGTGCTCGTTGAGCGCCTCGCCCGAGCCGATGCCCAGCCAGTGGCGGCCCGGGTACATCGCGGCGACCGTCGCGCTGGCCTGCGCGACCATCGCCGGGTGCCAGCGGTAGGTCGGCGTCGTGACGCCCGGGCCGATGTCGCCCGTGGTGCGCTCGGCGATGGCCGGCAGCACGCTCCAGGCGAACGCCGCCTGCCCGTGGCGCGGCAGCCACGGCTGGAAGTGATCGGCGGCCATGACGCCGCGGAACCCGTGCGATTCGGCGAGGGCCGACAGCTCGACCGCCTCCGACGGGGCGAATCGCTCGAGCATCGCGGCGTAGCCGATGTGCACTGACACCCCTCCATCCTTCCACCCGCGCCGGTCGGGGGCCCCGGTCGCCGTCGAATCGGCCGGCACGGGGCTTGCCCCGGGCCGGCGTCCGGGCCGCCGGGGACGGTCGTCGCACCTAGGCTGGACGCCATGCGTATCGCCACCTGGAACGTCAACTCGATCCGTGCGCGCTCGGGACGCGTCGTCGACTGGCTGGTCCGGGAGGACGTCGACGTGCTCGCGATGCAGGAGATCAAGTGCAAGCCCGAGCAGTTCCCGATCGAGGCGTTCGAGGCGGCGGGCTACGAGCTGGCGATCCACGGCCTGAACCAGTGGAACGGCGTGGCGATCGCGAGCCGCCTCGGGCTCGACGACATCGAGACCGAGTTCCCCGGCATGCCCGGGTTCCTGAAGGGCCACGAGGGCCCCGACCTCCCGCGCGAGGCGCGCGCGATCGCGGCGACCGTCGACGGCGTGCGCGCCTGGAGCCTGTACGTGCCGAACGGCCGTGGTCTCGCCGACCCGCACTACGCCTACAAGCTCGACTGGCTCGCCTCGCTCACCGCGCACACGCGCGCCGAGACGAGCGCGCACCCCGAGCGGCCGTACGCGCTCATGGGCGACTTCAACATCGCCCCGTTCGACGAGGACAACGGCGACCCCGCCGTGATCGAGGGGGCGACCACCCACGTGTCACCGGCCGAGCGCGCCGCGTTCGCCGCGCTCACCCAGGCCGGCGTGACCGACGTCGTGCGCCCGCTCGTGCCCGAGGGCTACACCTACTGGGACTACAAGCAGCTGAAGTTCCCCCGAAACGAGGGCCTGCGCATCGACTTCGTGCTCGGCTCGCAGGCGTTCGCCGACGCCGTCGCGGGCGCGTCCATCCACCGCAACGAGCGCAAGGGCGACGCCCCGAGCGACCACGTGCCGGTGCTCGTGGAGCTCGACCTCGACTCCGGGGGCGACGACGACGTCCCGATGATCTTCGGCTAGGGGCGGATCGCATGTCGGGGGGCAGGACGATCCGGATCGGCGGGGCGGCGGCGGCCGCCGCGCTGGCGCTGGCGCTGGGCGGATGCACGTGGCCGGTCGGGGAGCCGGATGCCTCGGAGGCGACGCTGCCTCCGGTCGAGGCCGCGACCCCTGCCGACGTCGCCGTCGTCGACGCGGCGGACCCGGCCGCGGCCGCGGCCGCGGCGAGCGCGGCGTTCTTCGCGTCGTCGCCCGTGGTCGTGCTCGCGGGCCCGGACCCGGACGATCGGCTGGCCGCGGCCTCGATCGCGGTCGCGCTGGGGGTGCCGATGCTGCTCGGCGACGCCGCGGGCGGCGGCTCGGCCGGCGGCGGCTCGGCCGGCGGCGGCTCGGCCGGCGGCGGCGCTGCGAGCGACGACGACGGGGCGGATGCCGCGACCGCGAGCAGCGACCCGACCGCCACGGCGCCCGCCTCGCCCACCGCCACGGGGGTGCCCGGCGAGACCGACGCCCCCGCACCCGCGGAGCCGGTGACGACCGCCGACGAACTGGCGCGCCTCGGCGCGACCCACGTCGTGAACGTCGGCGCGGCCGCACCCGCCGATGTCGTCGCCGTCATCGACATCGACCCGTCCGACCCCGCCGGCGCTGCGGCCGCCCTCGGCATCGCGCTCGAGGCGGTCGCCGTCGATGCGGACCCGCTCGACGCCGTGACCGACCTCGAGCCCGGCGACGGCGTACTGCTCGCCGATCCGGCGCCGCCCGAGGCATCCGCTTCGCCCGTACCCACCGCGGGCGACGGCGCGCAGGCCTCGCCCACGCTCCCCGAGGTGACCCGCGCACCGCCGCTCGACACGACCACGCTCGTCGCGGTCCACGACCCGGCGCAGCTCGCGGCGGTCGCGAACGCGCGCGCTGCCGGGGCATCCGTCTCGTTCCTCCCCGCCGACGACCCGCGGCTGCTCGCCGCCCCCGACGTGATCGAGCAGCTCGCCGTCTCCGACGGCCCGGTCGTTCTCGCCGGCGCCGCCTTCGCCGCGCAGCGCTCGCTCGACTGGCAGGTGCGCTCGGCCCGCACCGGCGCGCAGCTGCCCGGCGGCGGCCAGCTGCTCTTCCCGGAGCACATGATCGTGCTCGAGTACGGCCTGCCCGGCGAGCCGATCCTGGGCATCCTCGGCGAGCAGGGCATCGACGAGTCGATCGCGCGCGCCGAGGGCCTCGCCGCAGCCTACGAGCCCCTCACCGACCGCACGGTGCTGCCCGGGTTCGAGATCATCACGACCGTCGCGTCGGGGTCGCCGACCGACGACGGCGACTTCTCCAGCGAGCCCGACGTCGAGACGCTGCGCCCATGGGTCGAGGCCGCGGCGGATGCGGGCCTGTACGTGGTGCTCGACCTGCAGCCCGGGCGCGACTCGTTCCCGACCCAGCTGGCGCAGTACGCCGAGCTGCTCGAGTACCCGTGGGTGGGACTCGCGCTCGACCCCGAGTGGCGCCTCGAGCCCGACCAGCGGCACCTGCGCGACATCGGGCAGGTCGAGGCCGCCGAGGTGAACGAGGTCATCG
Source organism: Agromyces sp. SYSU T00194 (assembly GCF_040496035.1). Classification (NCBI taxonomy): domain Bacteria; kingdom Bacillati; phylum Actinomycetota; class Actinomycetes; order Micrococcales; family Microbacteriaceae; genus Agromyces; species Agromyces chitinivorans. The sequence goes on from NZ_JBEPJZ010000001.1 coordinate 927,623, forward strand.
ACGACCTGGCCGCGATCTGCGACGAGCTCGACCTGCCGCCGAAACTGCTCGTGCTGCACCAGTTCCGCACCGACATGCTCCTGCACCGGGGCGACGTCGACGTGGACCGCCCGGAGGTCACCGTGCTGCTGCACGCCGACGGCCAGGGGTCGCAGCCCGCGAAGCAGGCGACCTGGCGCACGCTGCACCGCGACGCCCCCGAGGGGGTCGCGTGGGGCTGGAAGAACTTCATCGACGAGGACGCCCCGATGCTCACGCCCGAGCAGACGATGCAGCAGGTCGACCCGGTGCCCGACCTCGTCTCGTACCAGTAGCGCCCGCTCCCGCGCCGGCAGCGCCGAGACCCGCGGCGACGGTAGTCGGGCGACGGGACGGATGTCCAGCCCCCTGCCCATTCTCGGGAACCGGCGGTAGCGTCGGCTTCGTGACCTCCCCCAGACCCGTGGACACGGCGCCCGACGCCGCCGGTGAGCCACTCCTCGATGATCGCTACCGCGTCGGTGCCCTCATCGGGCGCGGCGGCATGGCCGCGGTGCACCGCGCCGACGACGTCGTGCTCGGCCGGCAGATCGCCGTGAAGCTCTTCGACGCCAGCGCCTCGGGCATCGACGGCGCGCAGCGCCGCGAGTCCGAGATCGCCCTCCTCGCGAGCGTGACGCACGCGAACCTCGTCACCCTGTTCGACGCGGGCACCGACGCGGCGACGGGGCGCGACTACATCGCCATGGAGCTCGTCGACGGGGTCGACCTCGCCGCGGAGCTCCGCGACGGGCCGCTCGCCGCGGAGGACGCCGCCCGCCTCCTCGCCGACCTGGGCGAGGCGCTGCACGTCATCCACGGCCGCGGCATCGTGCACCGCGACATCAAGCCCGCGAACGTGCTGCTCGACCCCACCGCGCTCCCACCCCGGCGCTGGCGCGCGAAGCTCGCCGACTTCGGCATCGCGCGGCTCGCCGACTCGGCCCGGGTCACGAACACCGGCGCGCTCGTCGGCACGGCCGCGTTCCTCAGCCCTGAGCAGGTTCGGGGAGAGGTGCCAGGGCCGTCGAGCGACGTCTACGCGCTCGGACTGGTCGCGCTCGAGGCGCTGACCGGCGTGCGCGCGTACCCCGGCGACGCGCTCGAGTCCGCCGCGGCCCGGCTGAAGGCCGACCCGGTCGTCCCCGACGAGCTCGGCGCGGAGTGGGTCGCGCTGCTGCGCGCGATGACGGCCCGCGACCCCGGCGCCCGGCCCACGGCGGCGGACGTCGCCCGGGCGGGGTCCGACCTCTCGTCGTCGGTCGAACCGAGGGCGGATGCCGCGGGAGACGGCCCCACGGAGACCGTCGTCCTCGCGACGGCGACCCTCGCCGCCGACACCGGGATGCTCGACCCGACGGAGGCGGGCCTGCCCGCGACCGAGGCGACCACGCCCGCCACGCCCGCCGCGACGACGACGGCCGGCGCCCCGGGTGGCGACCCGACCGCGACCCGCCTCCTGCCGCAGCCCGCGCACGACGCGCCTCCGACCGACCCGCCGCGACGCAGGGGCGAACCGCGACGCGCACCGCGACGCGCACCGCTCGTGCTCTGGGGGTCCGTCGCCGCCGCGGTGGTCCTGGTCGGCGTGATCGCGGCGCTCGCCCTCTCGACGCTGCGGGCCGAGACCGCGCCCACCGCGCCCGAGCTCCCGGCCGTCGAAGGCGACCTCGGCGTGCACCTGGAGCACCTGATGGACACGGTGACCCCATGACGACGCCCCACATGCACCGCGCCCCCCGCATCCTCGCGTTGCTCGCCGCCGCCGGGCTGGTCTGGGCGCTCGCGGGCTGCGCGCCCCAGCCGGCGCTCGACGACGCGACCGGCGAGACCCTTCAGGCGGGGGTCGTCGAGATCGCGCAGCGCGTCGACGGGGGAGACGCGTCGGGCGCGCTCGCGCAGCTCGACCTCTTCGAGGAGGAACTCCAGGCCGCGGTCGACGACGGACGCATCAGCGCCGAGCGCGAGGCGGAGGTGCGTGAGGCCATCAGCCTGGTGCGCGCCGACCTCGAGGCGACGATCGCCGCCGAGGAGGAGGCCGCCGCGACGCCGGAGGCCACCACGGAACCCGCTCCGGCCACCGAGGCCGACACGGGCTCCGAGGACTCCAACAGCGGCCCCGGGAACAACAACGGCAACGGCAACGGCAACGGCAACAGCGGCCGAGGCAACAACAACGGCAACGGGGGCGGCAACGACTGAGTGCGGATGCGTGCCGGATGCGCCCGCGCGTGACCCGGTCGTGCGCCTGCGTGCGAACTCGCTGCTGCGGCATCCGCTCGCCCGGGTTAGCCTCGAACGGTGACATCCGAGACCGACGAGCCCGTGGAGCCCGAGGGCGCACCGGACCCGGCGACGATGCCACTCCCCGCGCCGGACGCCGCTGCCGCAACCGCTGCGGCTGACACTGCCGCGGCCGCTGCCGTTGACACGGCCGCTGCCGCTGACGCTGCGAGCGCGGACCCGTTCGACGCCGCGGAGTCCGCCGCGGACGCCCCGACGGCGCTGCTGCCCGGGTTCTGGACCGAGGGCATGGACCTGCCGCACGAGCCCGCGACGGTGCCGATCGCCGCCGCGAGCGACGTGCCCGCCGCGACCCGCCGCGAGGCCCGGGAGGGCGAGCGCCGTCGACGCGCGCTCGTGCTCTGGGGATCGGCCGCGGGCGTGGTGTTGCTGGTCGCGATCGGCTCGATCCTCATGGTGCCGGCCCTGATCGGCTCCGTCGGCACGTCGGAGGCCGAGGGCGTACCGGGCGGCGGCCGCACCGCCCCGGTGACGCCGACGTCGACGCCGATCCCGGCGGGCGACGACGAGACCGCCGCGACCGACGAGGCCCCCGAAGACGCCGCGGCCGAACCGACGCCCTCCCCCGCCGAGGACGCGGCCGACTCCGGCTCGGACGGCACCGGTGGCGACACCGGCACCGGCGACACCGGCACCGAGCCCGACCCGGGCACCGACCCCGGCACCGGCGACGAGGAACCGGTCGAGGACGAGCCCGGCAACAACGGCAACGGCAACGGCTGGGGTCCGGGCGGCAACCCGGACAAAGGCAGCGGCGGCGGCTGACGCCCGCCCCGACGGCGATCGGACGCGTCAGCGACCGGTGAAGCGCTCCATCGACCGGTAGACGCCGAACCAGCCGCCGACGATGCGGTCGAACGCACGCACCGGCAGCACCGCGCGCAGCACGCGCGAGAGGCCCACGCTCCACGGCAGCTGCACGAGCGGCCGGCCCGCGAGCATCGCCCGCCACACCCGGTCGACCACGACGTCGGGCGCCAGGATGGGCGCGAGCACCGGCCCGCGCGCGCCCGCGAACATGCCCGTGGACACGTAGCTCGGCGTGACCGTCGTGACGCGCACGTGCGCGTGACCCGCCTGCTCGAGCTCGACGCGCAGCGAGTCGCTCCAGCCGATGACCGCGGCCTTCGATGCGGCGTAGACGGCCATCCGCGGGTTCGCGAGCGTGCCGGCGGCCGAGGCGACGTTCACGATGCGCGCCGGCCGCGACGACGCGATCATCCCCGGGAGGAACTCGCGCGCGATGTACATCGGCGCCAGCGCGTTCACGCGCATGGTCGCACGGGTGTCGTCGCCGGAGTCGGTCTCCCAGAAGTAGCGGTTGCCGCGCACGATGCCGGCGTTGTTCACGATCACGTCGGGGGTGCCGGTCTCGCGACGCACCTGCTGGGCGGCCTTGGCGATCGCCCCGAGGTCGGAGACGTCGACGACGTACGAGCGCACCTGCGTGCGGCCGCGCGCCACGGCGCCGAGCTCGCGGGCCGCCTGCGCCAGCGCGTTCGCGTCGCGGTCCCACAGGGTGACGGTCGCCGCGCGCTCGGCGATCGCGCGCGCGGCGTACATGCGCCCCATGCCACCGGCCGCTCCGGTGATCAGGACGTGGGCTCCGCGCGCGGTTCTCGACATCCCACCATTCTGCCGCCGGGCGGCACGGGCCGGAGCCGCGGCCGCACGAGGCATCCGCCCCGCCCGCATACCCCCGGCGTGTGTTACGTCGTGTTCCGGCCCGGTCTGACACGAACGCGCGCCGCGTCTACGGTCGAAGACGTCCCCACCGCACACGACCCACGGAGCACGCCATGACCACCTCGACCGTCGCACCCATCGCCGGTCTCGGCGAGGTGCCCAACCACGCGTACGGCGTGTACTTCGACGACCTGGGCCGCGCGTTCACCGGCGCGGGCGGCGAGTCGCGCCAGGTGCTCCGCGACGTCGAGCTCGAGGTCGAGCCGGGCGAGATCCTCGCGATCCTCGGGCCGAGCGGATGCGGCAAGTCGACCCTGCTCCGCATCGCCGGCGGGCTCGACGCGCCGACGTCGGGTGCGGTCACGATCGACGGCGCCCCCGTCGCCCGCTACGACGCGCGCTGCGCGGTCGGCTTCCAGGAGCCCCGCCTGCTGCCCTGGCGCAGCGTCGCCGCGAACATCGCGCTGGGCCTGCCCCGCGGCACCGCGAAGGCCGAGGGCCGCGCGGTCGTCGAGCGCCTCATCGAGCTCGTCGGCCTCGCCGAGTTCGCCGACCACCGCCCCCGCGAGATCTCGGGCGGCATGGCGCAGCGCACGTCGCTGGCCCGCGCCCTCGCGCGCAACCCCGGCGTGCTGCTGCTCGACGAGCCGTTCGGCGCGCTCGACGCGCTCACCCGCCTCAAGATGCAGGACCTCCTGCTCGACGTGCACGCCGCGGCGCCGACCACGGTGCTGCTCGTCACCCACGACGTCGACGAGGCACTCCAGCTGGCCGACCGCATCATCCTGCTCGGCAACGACGGCGGCGCCCCCGGCGCCGACATCCGCCAGACGGTCGTCGTGCCGGGCCAGCGGCCGCGCGACCGCGGATCGGCCGAGCTGGCCGAGCTCCGCGGGCGCCTGCTCGACGGGCTCGGCATCGACCGCCACGGGTCCGCCCGCGGCGTCGAGGTCACGAAGACCATCCCGCACTACCCCTACTGACCCGCACCACCCCACCCCACAGACCGGCGCAGGTGCCGCGGGCGATCCCCGCGGCATCCGGCCGAGACGACCACCACAGCACACCGGCACCCAGAGAAGGAACCACCCCCATGGCACGCACGAGACTCCTGACCATCGCGGCCGCCGCCGCGGCATCCGCCCTGCTCCTCACCGGCTGCGTGGCCGGCGAGAACAGCGGCTCCTCCAGCGAGGGCACCGGCGACGGCTTCGAGGGCCAGAGCCTGAACATCGACTTCGCGACCTACAACCCGCTGAGCCTGATCATCAAGGACCAGGGCTGGCTCGAGGCCGAGGGCCTCGACGTCACCTGGATCCAGTCGGCCGGCTCGAACAAGGCCAACGAGGCGCTGCGCGCCGGGGCCATCGACGTCGGCTCGACCGCGGGCTCGGCCGCGCTGCTGGCCCGCGCGAACGGCTCGACCATCAAGCTCGTCGACATCTACTCGCAGCCCGAGTGGTCGGCCCTCGTGACCCTCCCCGACAACGGCATCTCGAGCGTCGAGGACCTCGTCGGCAAGAAGGTCGCCGCGACCAAGGGCACCGACCCGTACTTCTTCCTGCTCCAGTCGCTCGAGGCCGAGGGCGTCTCGATCGACGACATCACGGTCGAGAACGTGCAGCACGCCGACGGCTGGGCCGCGCTGCAGAACGGCTCCGTCGACGCCTGGGCGGGCCTGGACCCGATCATGGCCGGTGCCGAGGTCGACGGCGCGGAGCTGTTCTACCGCAACGTCGACTTCAACTCCTACGGCGCCCTGAACGCCACCGAGGACTTCATCGAGAACCGTCCCGAGGTGCTGCAGCTCGTGATCGACGCCTACGAGTCGGCACGCGTCTGGGCCGCGGCGAACCCCGAGGAGACCGCCGAGATCCTCGCCGAGGTCGCGAGCCTCGACGTCTCGATCGCGCAGAAGGTCATCGACGAGCGCTCGAACCTCGACGTCTCCGGCATCCCCGGCGACGCGCAGCTCGACCTGTTCGCCAAGATCGGCCCGGTGTTCGTCGAGCTCGGCGACGTCGCCTCGCAGGACCAGGTCGACGAGGCCCTCGCGACGCTGATCGACCCGTCGTTCGCGGAGGCGGCCGACTCCAGCCGCTTCGGCAACTAGCCGAGACGGAACGCGCCGAGCGATGACGACCACGACGACGACCGACCGGGCACGGCCCGGCGACCGCGACGAGGAGCGTCATCGCTCGGCGCATCCGCGCACCACCCCCACGAACGAGACCACGAGGAGCGACGCGATGAGCGAGCAGACGACGGACACCGCAGCGAAGCCGGCGACGGCCACGCGCCCGGGCACCGCCGGCCGCTCCACCGCGCCCGCGCGCACGTCCGCCAGCGCGTCCGGCACGCGCCGCACCGCACCGGCGGGGCCGCGAGGTCGGCTCGTCGACCGCAAGTGGTTCGTGATCGTCGGCGGGGCGATCATCCCCGTCGCGGTGCTGCTCGCCTGGCACCTCGTGTCGGAGAACGGCATCGTCCCGACCTCCCAGCTGCCGAGCCCGACCATGGTCTGGCTCGCGCTCATCGACCTCATCGAGCGCGGCCTGTTCTGGCAGTACGTCGCGATCTCGACCCAGCGCGTGCTGATCGGCTTCGCCGTCGGCGCGACGCTGGGCCTGCTCATCGGCGCGATCGTCGGGCTCTCCAAGCTCGGCGACATCCTGCTCACCCCGACCCTCGGCGCCCTCCGGGCCGTGCCCAGCCTCGCCTGGCTGCCGCTGCTGATCCTCTGGCTGAAGCTCGGCGAGGAGTCGAAGATCACCCTGATCATCATCGGGTCGTTCTTCCCCGTCTACACCGTCGTCGCGAGCGCGCTGCGCCACGTCGACCGCCAGCTCATCGAGGCCGCCCGCGCGTTCGGCCTGCACGGCACGCGCCTCTTCGGCACCGTGCAGCTGCCCGCCGTCATCCCCGAGACCATCGCGGGCCTGCGCCTCGCGCTCGCCCAGGCCTGGCTGTTCCTCGTCGCCGCCGAGCTCCTCGGCGCCTCCATGGGCCTCGGCTTCCTGCTCACCGACTCGACCAACACGGGCCGGCTCGACCGCACGTTCCTCGCCATCATCCTGCTCGCCGTGATCGGCAAGCTGTCCGACTCGGTCATCGGCCTCTTCGAGCGCTGGGCCGTGCGGCGCTGGACCTGATCGGAGCCCCATGACCTTGGACGCCCTGCTCCACGAGGAGCGTCGCTTCGCACCTCCCGCCACGTTCGCCGACGCGGCGAACGTCACCGCCGCGCAGGCCGACGCGCTGCACGCCGCCGCAGCGGCCGACCACGAGGCGTACTGGGCCGAGCAGGCCGCGCGCCTCGACTGGGCGGAGCCCTGGCACACGACGCACACGTGGCATCCGGCCGCCCCGACCGCCGACGGCGGGCTGACCGTGCCGCGCGCCGAATGGTTCGCGGGCGGGCGCCTGAACGTCGCCGTCAACTGCGTCGACCGCCACGTGGCCGCGGGTCGCGGCGAGAAGGTCGCCTTCCACTTCGAGGGTGAGCGCGGCGACCGCCGCACCCTCACCTACGCCGACCTCGAGCGCGAGGTGAAGCGCGCCGCGAACGCGCTCACGGCGCTGGGCGTCGAGCGCGGCGACCGGGTCGTGCTCTACCTGCCCGTCATTCCCGAGACCGTGGTCATCACGCTCGCGATCGCGCGCATCGGCGCGGTGCACTCCCTCGTGTTCGGCGGCTTCTCGGCCGAGGCGCTGCGCTTCCGCGTCGAGGACACGGGCGCGAAGCTCGTCGTCACGACCGACGGGCAGTTCCGCCGCGGGCAGGCCGTTCCCGTGAAGCACGCGGCCGACGAGGCGGTCGCCGGCGTGGCATCCGTCGAGCACCTGCTGGTCGTGCGCCGCACCGGCGACGAGACGCCCGACGTGCCGTGGACCGCAGGTCGCGACGTCTGGTGGCACGACGTGGTCGACACCGCGTCGGCCGAGCACGAGGCCGAGGCGTTCGACGCCGAGACCCCGCTGTTCGTCATCTACACCTCGGGCACGACCGGCAAGCCGAAGGGCCTGGTGCACACCTCGGGCGGGTATCTCACGCACGCGTCGGCGACGCACTGGGCGGTGTTCGACGCCAAGCCCGACGACGTCTACTGGTGCACGGCCGACCTGGCGTGGGTGACCGCGCACTCGTACGTGCTCTACGGCCCGCTGTCGAACGGCATCACGAGCGTCATCTACGAGGGCACGCCGAACACGCCGCATCCGGCCCGCCACTTCGAGATCATCGAGCGCTACGGCGTCACGACGTACTACACGGCCCCCACCCTGGTGCGCTCGCTCATGACCTGGTTCCCCGACGGCGTGCCGGCCGAGCACGACCTGTCGAGCATCCGCCTGCTCGGCTCGGTCGGCGAGGCGATCAACCCCGAGGCGTGGGTGTGGTTCCGCGAGCAGATCGGGGCCGGCACCGCGCCGATCGTCGACACCTGGTGGCAGTCGGAGACCGGCGCGGCCGTGATGGCGCCGCTGCCCGGCGTCTCGACGCTGAAGCCCGGGTCGTCGCTCGGCGCCCTTCCCGGGCTGCGCACCCGCGTCGTCGACGACCGCGGCGACGACGTGCCCCGCGGCTCGGGCGGCTACCTCGTCATCGACGGCACCTGGCCGGGCATGGCCCGCACCGTGTGGGGCGACCCCGAGCGCTACCGCGACTCGTACTGGGCGCGCTTCGCCGACCGCGGCTACTTCTTCTCGGGCGACGGCGCCAAGGTCGACGCCGACGGCGATATCTGGCTGCTCGGCCGGGTCGACGACGTGATCAACGTCTCGGGCCACCGGCTGTCGACCATCGAGATCGAGTCGGCGCTCGTCGCGCACCCGTCGGTCGGCGAGGCCGGCGTGGTCGGGGTGTCCGACGCGACCACCGGCGAGGCGGTCGCCGCCTTCGTCGTGGCCTCCGACGGGCTGGTCGGGGCAGCGGATGCCTCGCCCGAGGCATCCGCTCGCATCACCGCCCTGCGCGCCCACGTGGCCGCCGCGATCGGACCGATCGCCAAGCCCCGCGACGTCGTGCTCGTGCCCGACCTGCCGAAGACGCGCTCGGGCAAGATCATGCGCCGCCTGCTGGTCGACCTCGCGGAGGGCCGCCCGCTCGGCGACACCACGTCCCTGCAGGACGAGGCGGCGCCGGCCCGCATCGCGGAGCTGCTCCGCAGCTGACGCCTGCCGTTCCCGCACAGCGGCCGCAGACCGATCACGGCTCGACGGCGCGGGCGGCGCGGGCGCGCAGCAGCTCCGCCTCCCGGGCGTTCGTCGCGAGGTTCGCCGCGCGCAGGTAGGCGATCGCGGCGTCCGCCGTGCGTCCGGAGCGCTCCAGCAGGTCCCCCTGCACGCTCGGGAGCAGGTGGTACGCGGCGAGTGCCGGATGCTCCGCCAGTTGCTCGACCAGCGCGAGCCCGGCGTCCGGACCGTACGCGCGTCCCACGGCGACGGCGCGGTTCAGTTCCACGACCGGGGAGCCGGTGCGACGCGCGAGCTCGGCGTACAGCTCGACGATGCGCGCCCAGTCGGTCGACGAGGGCGTCGCCCGGGAGTGACACGCCGCGATCGCCGCCTGCAGGTGGTACGGCCCCCGCGCCCCGCCCTGGATCGCGACCAGGCGGTCGGCGCGCGCCAGCGCATCGAGGCCGTGCCGTATCCGCCCGCCGTCCCAGCGCGAGCGGTCCTGGTCGTCCAGCAGCACGGGACGCCCCGCCGCGTCGAGCCGGGCCGCGAGGCGCGACGACTGGAGCTCGAGCAGCGCGGACAGCGCATGCGCCTCGGGGTCGTCGGGAGCCAGCGCGGTGAGGATCCGCGCGAGCCGGGTCGCCTCCTCGCAGAGGGCCGGCCGCATCCAGTCCGTCCCCTCGGTCGCGGTGTAGCCCTCGTTGAACATCAGGTAGACGATGCCGAGCACGGTGGCGAGCCGCGCCGATCGCTCGTCGGCGGGAACCTCCTCGAGCGCCGCCCCGGATCGCGCGAGGGTGCGCTTGGCCCTGCTGATCCGCTGCGCGACGGTCGGCTCGCTCGTGAGGTACGCGCGCGCGATCTCCCGGGCCGACAGGCCCGCGACGAGCCGGAGCGTGAGCGTCGCCTGGGCCTCCGGAGTGAGCGACGGATGGCAGCAGATGAACATCAGCCGCAGCATGTCGTCCTCGACGTGGTCGACACCGGCCGCCGGATCCGCCGCGGTCTCCTCCGCGAGCTCATGGGCGAGCTGCTGCAGCGCCCGGTCGCGGCGGGCGTGCCGACGGTACGTGTCGACCGCCCGCCGCTTCGCCGTGGTCGTGAGCCACGCCGCGGGATTCGCTGGGATCCCGCTCTCGGGCCACTGGGCGAGCGCGGCGACGATCGCGTCCTGCGCGAGGTCCTCGGCGAACCCGACGTCGTGCACCATGCGCACGAGGGCGGCCACGACCTTGGCGGACTCGATCCGCCAGACGCCCTCGATCGCGCGCCTGGTCGCGGCGGCGTCGCCCACGCCGTCCGGCCCCGATGCCGTCGCCTCGGACACGATGGCGGCTACTCCTGCAGGGCCCGCAGCTCGACGGCGCCCTCCCACCCCGGCACGGTGTCGAGGTGGATCTGCATGAGGCGGCGCCCGAGCTCGACCGCCTCGACGCGCGACCGCACGTCGAAGATCGCGTAGCCGCCGACGAGCTCCTTGGCCTCGGTGAACGGCCCGTCGACCGCGGTGATCCGCCCGCCGGCGAGCGAGACGAGGGCACCCTCCGCACTCGGCTGCAGGCCGCCGAGCTCGACCAGCGTGCCGTTCAGGCGCCCCTCCTGCGCGAACTCCGCCATGCGCGCGTAGGTCGCCGGCGTCACCTCCGCACCCTCGTCGTGTCGCAGCATCCCGATGAACCTCACGGTCTCGTCCCCTTCCCGCCGGGCGATCCGCCCGCTCACCAGTACGTCGCCCGCGCGACGCGATTCTCGACACGCGCGTGCGGAACGGACGCCCCCTGCGGATTCTTCCGCGCGATGTCGAGAACCGCCAGTGCCGGGCGACGAAGACGTGACGGGACCGCTCCGGGTTCCGCTCCCGGACACCGGGATGTCAGGAAGGACCTCACCATGGAACCCCGAACCGCATCCGCGAACGATGCCGTCGCGGCTCGCCTCGCGACCCGACGCACCCGATCGCTCCTGCGCTGCGGCGCGCTCGCCGGCCCGATCTTCATCGCGGTCGTCGTGATCCAGATGGCGACGCGGGAGGGATTCGACCTCTCGAGGCATCCGATCAGCCTGCTCGCCGCCGGCCACGGCGGCTGGGTGCAGGCGGCGAACTTCGTGCTCGCGGGCGTGCTGGCCTTCACGAGCGCGTTCGGGGTCGCTCGCGCGATCCCGACTGGACCGGGACGGCGCTGGGCGCCGATCCTGGTCGGCGTCTTCGGCGTGGGGCTCGTGATCGGCGGGGTGTTCCCGGCCGGCGCCGCGCTCGGCTTCCCGCCCGGGACGCCTGACGGCATCCCGACGGAGGTCGAGTTCCCGGCCGTGCTGCACGCCGTCGCACCGCCGATCGCGTTCACCGCCATCGTCATCGCCGCGCTGGTGGTGGCGCGCCGCCTCGCGACGGAGGACCGCAGGATCGCGGCGGGCGTGACGGTCGCGATCGCCGTGATCGGCTACGCGCTGTCGCTGCCGTTCGGCCCCGGCGCCAGCATCCGCCTGTTCATCGGGATCGCACTCGTGTTCGGCTGGCTGACCTGGTGGACGAGCTCGCTCGCCCGGTCGGCAGGGGAGGCCGATCTCTCGCGCTAGCGAGCGGGCACGAACTCCTCGGCGGCATCCGCCTCGGTCGCGTCGGCGTAGGCGGGTGCCGCCGCGTGCTGCCCGTCCGCGGGCCCGGCGGCGTCGTTCGAGCCCGCGGGCTCCTCGTCGTCGTCCCAGACGTAGTCGTCGGCGGGGTCGACCTCGTCCTCGACGGGCTCGGGCTCGACGGCCGCGCGGCGCAGCCCGCCGAAGCCGACCAGCACGGCGAGCGCCGAGGTCGCGACGACGGTGCCGATGATGCCGGCGCCGAGCACGGCCGCCCAGACGACGACCCACGACTGGCCGCCGTACACGTCGGCGGCGGTCGCCGCACCCGAGTCGAGTGCGGTGGTGAGGGCACCCATGGTGCCGGCCGTCTTCGCTGCGCCGAACGCCAGCACGGCGACCGAGCCGACGAGGCCGACCAGGGGCAGCGCGAGCTTCGCGGGCGACACGGGGCGGGCGGGGTGTGCGGACATGTGGAGACCTCGTTCTCTCGTGGGGATGTCCCGGTCACGGTATGGGCGATTCCCATGGGCGGGCTATGTCTCGCATCAGCGGTCGCTGTGAGCCGTTCGCGCCCGAGTTCGGGCTCGACTGCGCAACGCTGCGTGCGGCCGCGATCTGCACCGCCGCCTCCCGAGCACGCGCACGATACTTGCGCCGAGACTCAACCAATCGCCGCGATCTTGCGCCTAGCCTTGCTGCAAGCGGCGAATCGGCGCCGCATGCACCAGGCCGACGACGGCCGCGAGATCGGAGGCTCCCGTGTCGCAGACCCAGCTCGACCCCCGCATCGACGTCGCCGAGGTCCCCGACCCGGCCGCTTCCATCGCCCTCGCGCGCGGCGTGGAGCACGACCCGGCCTGGCTCGATCTGAAGGCCGCCGCCACCGCACTGCAGGCGCTGCAGGCGAAGGACGGCTCGGTGCCCGAGGAGGCCGACCGCCCCGAGGCATCCGCCCTCGTCGACCGCGTGGCGACCGCCGTCGACGCCCTCGCCCCGCGCTTCCCGCACGACGCCGACTACCTCGCGCAGCTGCCCCGCGACCTGCGCCGCTGGCGCGACGAGGGGCTCGGCGTGCCCGACTTCCTCGACGCGCTCGTCGCGTTCCAGCCGCAGCGGCACCGCATCGACGGGCTGCGCCACCTCGTGGTCTTCCCGATGCTCACGCAGAACGGCTCGGCCGACCGGCACCTCGAGGCGCTCGTCGTCGAGACGATCTGGCCCGAGTCGATCGCGCACCTCGAGGCATCCGACTACGGCAACGCCCTGTTCGTGAGCCTGCGCCTGGTCGACTTCACGCCCGGCTACGACACGAACTCGGCCGTGCTGTTCCCCGAGACGGTGGCGATGCGCGAGATCCCGCCGTTCACGTGGGGCGCGATCTTCCAGGACCGCGAGGCCGCCCGCTACCGCCGCGTCGTGCGCGCCGCTGCCGCCATCACGAAGCTCGACCTGCCGGCCGACGCCGAGCGCATGCTCGACGACCAGGCCCTCACCGAGCGCGTGTTCGTCATGTGGGACCTCATCCACGACCGCACCCACATGCGCGGCGACCTGCCGTTCGACCCGTTCATGATCAAGCAGCGCATGCCGTTCTTCCTCTACTCGCTCGAGGAGCTGCGCTGCGACATGACCGCGTTCCGCGAGGCGGTGCGCATCCAGCGCCGGCTCGAGGCGAGGGCGGCGGATGCCTCCGGCGACCCGCTCACCGACGTCGAGGCGTACGTGCTCGACCTCGCCCGCCTCGTGCAGTACGCGGTGATCTTCGACCGCATCTTCCGCTTCGCGATCACGGGCACGCGCGTGCGCAACTACGACGGGCTCGGCGGGCAGCTGCTGTTCGCGTGGCTGCACCAGCGCGGCGTGCTGCACTGGACCGACACGAAGCTCGCGTTCGACTGGGAGGGCGTGCCCGACGCGGTCGTCGCCCTCGGCGACGCGATCGACGAGCTGTACTGGCGCTCGATCGACCGGCCGAAGACCGCACACTGGCTCGCGGCGTACGAGCTCGTCTCGGGCGTGCTCGAGCCGAACCCGGCATCCGCCTGGGCGCGCGGGCTGCCCGACGAGGTGCTCGCGGGCGCGCCGCGCGGCTACACCGACCTCGTCATGGACGACGAGTTCCCCCTGTCGATGTTCTACGAGGCGCTCGAGAAGAAGATGCGCGACGTGATCGCCTCGACCGTGGGCATCACGGGCACGACCCCCGACGCCTGATCAGGGGCTGGCACGATCGGCCCACGATCGGGCAGGCTCGAAGGGCCAGGCCACGCGAGGGGAGACGCACGTGAGCACGGACGGACGCACGGTACTGATCGCGGGGGCGACGAGCGCGTCGGGGCGCGCGGTCGCGCAGGCGCTGCTCGCCGACGGGGCGCGGGTCATCGCGGTCGGCTCGAACCGGGGGCGACTCGACGAGCTCGAGGCATCCGTGCCCGGGGTCATCACCGAACTCGCCGACCTGACCGTCAAATACGACGTGCTCGAACTGTCGATGCGCGTGCACGCCCGCATCGGCGACATCGACGGCGTCGTGCACCTGGTCGGCGGCTGGCGCGGCGGGGGCGGCATCCCGGGGCAGAGCGACGACGACTATCGCGCGCTCGAGGCGGGCTTCACGGCGCTGCGGTTCGTGAGCCGCACGTTCTGGGACGACCTCGTGGCATCGGATGCCGGGCGCATCGCGATCGTCTCCTCCACGACGGTCGAGCAGCCCACGGCCGGCAGCGCGAACTACAGCGCGGTCAAGGCCGCGAGCGAGTCGTGGATGCACTCGCTCGCCGACGGCTTCGCCAAGGCCGGCGACACGGGCGCGGCGACGATCTTCCGCGTGCGCTCGCTCTCGGGGCTCGAGGACGCGCTCGCCGACGCCGTCGTCGGGCTCTGGGCAACGGAGCCAGGCGAGCTGAACGGCCGCACCACCACGCTCGCCTGACCGGGCCGGCGCGCCCACGTCTCCTGCGCGACGATCACGCCTGAGGGCGGAATCTCGCACGGAGGGCCGAAGTTTCAGCCCTCAGGCGAAGAACCAGCCCTCAGGCGGGTCCGGCGGTCTCCTTCGCCGCAGCTGCCTTCCGCTCGCCGGCGCTCCGCGCGCGTCCGTAGCCCCAGATCGACACCACGAGCAGCACCACCCCGGGCGTGACCAGCCACCCCGGACCACCCGCCATGCCGGCGACCACGGCCGCGAAGCCCGCCGAGAACACGACGCCGACCCACCACCACGACGCACCCGCGAGCGTGACGGCGCCGGCGATGGCCGCACCGACGATCGCACCGGCGATGGGCACGAGCCCGCCGATCGAGAGCACCGCCAGCACGATGCCGACGCGATCGGGTCCGTCGGCGAGCACGAGGAACGGCACGGCGCCGATCAGCACGAGCAGCACCCCGAAGCCGAGCGATGCGATGAGCCCCATCTGTGCGAGGTCCCTCGTGCGCATCCGGCCGAGCACGTCGGCCTCGGCGCGCTCGAGGATCCCGGAACAGCTCCCCCAGACCGGCCAGCACGCCGCGACGAGCGCGAGGCCGCCGACCACGATCGCGTACCCGACCACGGGATCGCCGGAGCCGAGCTCGCCGATACCGGCGACGCCCAGGCCGACGACGGAGGCCCCGAGTCCCACCAAGGCCGCGACCCCGATTCCCCGGTTCACGCGACGCAGGAGCGTGATCCTCCGAAGCGATCGCATGCGGTGGATGAATCGGGCGCGGCTCACCCGCACACGCTACCCGCCGGGTCGGCGCGGCGAGCCCGCCTCCACAGCGATCGCGGCGAGCGGATGCGACCGGGGTACGATTTCCCGTCCCCGGCGCGCCGACCCGAAACGACCGCGGCGGGGCATCCGCTCCACCGAACCGAAGGCACCACCCCATGCGCAAGCGCACCGTCGCGCTCATCACCGTCTCCGCCGTCGTCGTCGCCGCCCTGGGCGCCGCGTACTGGGCCGGCCGCGACCTGTTCCACATGCCCACCGCCACCGGCGTCGACTCGGTGATCGGCGAGGTCGGCGGCGAGCGCGTGCTCGGCGTGTTCGCCCACCCCGACGACGAGCAGACCGTGAACGGCCTGTTCTGGCGGGCGAAGGCCGAGGACGGCGCCGAGACCGCGCTGATCACCGCGACCCGCGGCGAGGCCGGCCACCAGGTGCCGACCGTCGCCCGGCAGGACGACCTCGGCATCGTGCGCGAGGCCGAGGCGCTGAAGAACAGCTTTAACCTGGGCATCGACGCGCACGAGGTGTGGCACTACCCCGACGGCGGCGTGCCCGAGGTCGACGAGGACGAACTGGTCGAGCGCATCGCCGACGCCATGGCCGAGTTCCGTCCCGATGTCGTGGTCACGTTCTGGCCCGAGTCGGGCGCGACGGGCCACGCCGACCACATGGAGATCGGGCGGGCGACCGAGCTCGCGATCGGGCGGCTCGAGGCATCCGCCGGCCCCTACACCGGGCCCGACACCATCGTGTACACGATCAGCCCGACGAAGGCGCTGACGATGTTCGGCGGCGAGACCGGCGCGTTCGTCGCCGCGAACCAGCCCGACCCCGACTACGCGATGCCCGCCGAGGTGGGCAAGAAGTTCGAGGGCTGGCAGATCCACGCCTCGCAGCGCGACTTCATGCCGGCGTCGTACATCCTGCCGACGTGGGTCATCTACGCGCTGTGGGACCACGAGTTCTACACGGTGCGCGACCTCGCGGCCGACCCGCTGGGCTGAGTCGGGCGGGCTGAGCCGGGCGGATGCCGGCGCGGGCGGAAACCTCCGTCGCACGGCGGATCCGCCGCCGTGCCGACGCGGCTAGCGTGGACCCGATGAGCACGCCCGCCACCACGACCGCAGCGCCCGCGAGCCAGACCGACGGCGACGACTGGGTGCGCCCGTGGCCGGGGCCGCGCTCGCTGCGCGCCGACGCACTCGGCGCGGCCGTACTCGCCGCCGGCACCGCCGTGAGCCTCGTGCTCTCCTCGGCGAGCGGGGTGTACGAGGACGCGGCCCCGGTCTGGGCGTCCGTGCTCTGGCTCGTGGCCATGACCGCGCCGCTGGTCGTGCGCCGGCTCGTGCCCGAGGTCGCGGCCGTGGTGGTCTCGGCCGCGTACATGGTGGGCATCATCACGCAGGTCGCCGAGCTGCTGTTCAGCCAGATCATCGTGTTCGTCGCGATCTACACGGTGGGCGCGTGGGGGCGTCGGCGCGCCCTGGCGAACCTCACCCGGGGCGTGATCGTCGCGGCGATGTTCGTCTGGCTGTTCTGGAACCTCATCGTCTACTCGAACGTCGCGGACTACCTGCCCGCCCTCTCGCGCGAGTTCGACGGCCTGCTCTCGCCCTACGTCGCGTTCGGGCTCATCCAGATCATCACCAACCTGCTCTACTTCGGCGGCGCATGGTACTTCGGCGACTCGGCCCATCGCGCGGCCCGGGAGCGCGCGGCGCTCGCCCAGCGCACGGAGGAGCTCGCCGCCGAGCGGCAGCGCACGGCGCGGCAGGCGGTCGCGCTCGAGCGCGTGCGCATCGCGCGCGAGCTGCACGACGTGGTCGCGCACCACGTGTCGGTGATGGGCGTGCAGGCGGGGGCGGCGCGACGCGTGCTCGAGCGCGATCCGGCGCTCGCCACGGCGAACCTGCAGTCGGTCGAGGCGAGTGCGCGCGAGGCCGTCGACGAGCTGCACCGGCTGCTCGGCACGCTGCGGGCCGACGAGGTCGACGAGGCATCCGCCGCCGCACCTCCGGCGGAGGGCACCAGCACCCTCGGAGCGGCCCAGCTGCCGCAACTCGCCGCCGAGTCTGCGCGCGCCGGGCTGCCCACCGAGTTCCGCGCCGTCGGCGAGGAGCGGCCGCTGCCGGCCGTGGTCGACCTCACGGTCTACCGCATCGCCCAGGAGGCGCTCACGAACGCCCGCAAGCACGGCGGCGGCGCGGCGCGCGCCGACGTGCGCCTGCGCTACCTCGACGACGCGGTCGAGCTCGAGGTGGTCAACTCCGGGCTCGCGCGCGCGGCCGCCGCGACTCCGGGACGCGGGCTCGGCCAGGTCGGCATGCGCGAGCGCGCGGCGTCGGTCGGCGGCGAGGTCGAGTTCGGGCCGCGCGCCCGCGGGGGCTACCTCGTGCGGGCGCGGCTGCCGTTGCATCCGCCCGCCGTCCCGGCTGCTGCGGAGGACGGCCGATGAGCGGCGTGCGCGTGGTGGTCGTCGACGACCAGGACCTCGTGCGCGCAGGCTTCCGCACGATCCTCGACTCCGAGGACGGCATCGCCGTGGTCGGCGAGGCAGCCGACGGCGCCGCCGCCGTCGAGGTCGCGGCGCGCCTCGCCCCCGACGTGGTGTGCATGGACGTGCAGATGCCCGGCATGGACGGCCTCGAGGCGACCCGGCGCATCACC
Source organism: Agromyces sp. SYSU T00194 (assembly GCF_040496035.1). Taxonomy (NCBI): domain Bacteria; kingdom Bacillati; phylum Actinomycetota; class Actinomycetes; order Micrococcales; family Microbacteriaceae; genus Agromyces; species Agromyces chitinivorans. The sequence continues at coordinate 945,766 of NZ_JBEPJZ010000001.1, forward strand.
GCGGCCACGGGCGCGACGGCGGTGCTCATGCTCACGACCTTCAACCGCGAGGACTACCTGTTCGAGGCCCTGCGCGCCGGTGCGAGCGGGTTCCTGCTGAAGAACTCGAGCCCCGAGCAGCTCATCGAGGCGGTGCAGGTGCTCGCCCGCGGCGACGCCCTCCTGTCGCCCGACGTGACGCGCGCGGTGATCGCGGCGTTCGGCGCGCAGCCGGGGGTGCCGGCGGATGCCCCGGAGCCGGCCGAGCCCGCCCCGGCACCGCGTCCCGGTGCGGCCGGCCCGACGCCCGACCCGGGCGACCCGGCGCCCGACCCGCTGCTCGCAGCGCTCACCGATCGCGAGGGCGAGGTGCTCGCGCTCGTCGCGGAGGGCCTGTCGAACGCGGAGATCGCCGCCCGGCTGTTCCTCGGCGAGGCGACCGTGAAGACGCACGTGTCGAAGGTGCTCCAGAAGCTCGGCGTGCGCGACCGCATCCACGCGGTGGTGTACGCCTACGAGCACGGCGTGGTGCGGCCGGCAGCCGACCCGCGGTCCTGACCGGGCCCCCCTCCGCCGCTCGGGGGAACCGGCACGTTCCGCCCCGCGGCGGATGCGCCGCCCGGGTGCGCGTCCGTAGCGTGATGCACATGCTCGCACTCGACCACGTGTCCAAGTCGTACGGGGAGCGCCTCGCCCTCGACGACGTCTCGTTCACCGTCGCTCCCGGTCGCATGACCGGATTCGTCGGCGGCAACGGCGCCGGCAAGACGACCGCCATGCGCATCGTGCTCGGCGTGCTCGAGGCCGACGCCGGCACGGTGTCGCTCGATGGCCGCACGCTCACGCGCGCCGACCGCCAGCGATTCGGCTACATGCCCGAGGAACGCGGACTGTACCCGAAGATGCACGTGCTCGAGCAGCTCGTCCACTTCGCCAGGCTGCACGGCTGGTCGCCGGCACCCGCCCGGCGCAACGCCCTCGACCTGCTGGACCGGCTGTCGCTCGCCGAGCGGCGCGACGACAAGGTCGAGACGCTCTCGCTCGGCAACCAGCAGCGCGCGCAGATCGCCGCGGCGCTCGTGCACCGGCCCGAGGTGCTCATCCTCGACGAGCCCTTCTCGGGCCTCGACCCGATCGCGGTCGAGCAGGTGCAGCAGGTGCTGACCGACTTCGCGGCCGGCGGCGCCCCAGTGCTCTTCTCCTCGCACCAGCTCGACATCGTCGAGCGGCTCTGCGACGACCTCGTCATCATCGCCGGCGGCCGCATCGCCGCCGCCGGTGAGCGCGACGCGCTGCGCGACGAGCACGGTTCGCATCGGTACGAGCTGCTGCTGAACGGCGACGCGGGCTGGCTGCGGGACGTTCCCGGTGTCGACGTCGTCGAGTTCGACGGCGGCTGGGCGCTGTTCGAGGTCGACTCGGATGCCACCCGCCAGGCCGTGCTCTGCCGAGCGGTGGACCACGGCGACGTCGTCAGCTTCACCCGCGAGCAGACCACGCTGGCCCAGATCTTCACGGAGGTCGTCCGATGAGCGCAGGCACCGCTCGCGCAGCCACCGCCGCCCGCCCGGCGGCGCCCGGCTTCGCCACGAGCGCCTGGCTCGTCGCGGCGCGCGAGATCATGGTGCGGCTCCGCAGCGTCGCCTTCGTCGTCTCGACCGGCATCATCCTGCTCGCCGCGCTGGCCGCGGTCGTGATCGGCAGCGTCGTGGGCTCGAACGAGGAGCCGCCCGCCGTCGCCGCCCTGGGTGACGCGCAGGCGGTGGTCGCCGGCACCGACGCGCTGCAGGTCGTCGACGCCGCCGACGTCGGCGAGGCCGAGCAGCTGCTCCGCGACGGCGAGGTCGAGGCGATCGTCGCGCCGGACGCGTTGGTGCCGGAGCTGGCCCCGGAGGGCGCGGCCTCCGGCGAGCCATCCGGCCTCGGCATCACCGTGGTCGGCATGACCGAGGCGCCCTCCTCCGTCATCCGGGCGCTCTCGGTGTCTCCGAACGTGGCGCTGCTCGAGCCGACGAGCCAGGACCCCGCGCTGGTCTACTTCGTCGCACTCGGCTTCGGGCTGGTGTTCTTCATGTCGGCGTTGTCGTTCGGCCAGATCATCGCCCAGAGCGTGGTCGAGGAGAAGCAGACCCGCGTCGTGGAGATCCTGCTGTCGGCGATCCCCGTACGTGCGCTGCTCACCGGCAAGGTGGTGGGCAACAGCCTGCTCGCCTTCGCCCAGATCGTGGTGATCGCGGTGCTGGCGATGCTGGGGCTCATGCTCACGGGCCAGCGCGTGCTGCTCGGGGGCCTCGGCCCGAGCGTCGCGTGGTTCGTCCTGTTCTTCCTCTTCGGGTTCGTGATGCTGGCCGCGCTGTTCGCCGCGGCAGCAGCGCTGGTCTCGCGCTCGGAGGACGTCGGCACGACGACCACGCCGGTGACGATGCTCGTGATGATCCCGTACTTCCTCGTGATCTTCTTCAACAGCGACGAGACGGTGCTCGCGATCATGAGCTACGTGCCGTTCTCGGCGCCGATCGGCATGCCCATGCGCGTGTTCCTCGGCACGGCGGAGTGGTGGGAGCCTCCGCTGTCGCTCGTGATCCTCGTCGCGACCACCGCGCTGGCCATCCTCGTGGGCAGCCGCATCTACGGCAACGCGCTGCTGCGGATGGGCGCCCGGGTGAAGCTGCGCGACGCGCTCGGCGCCTGATCCGGGCCGCGACGGACGGCACCCGGCGGGGCCCGGCTGACGGGCCCCGCCGGGGCGTTCCGGCGCTCGATCAGGCGGAGCTCGCCGAGGCCCCGCGCATCTGGCGGATGACCTCGTCGGTCGGCTGCATCAACGCGATGATGTTGCCCTCGCTGTCGTCGAACCACGCGCCGCGCGAGCCCTCGAAGTCGGCGACGCCGTCGACCGTCGTGAGCCCCTCGGGGAAGTCGTAGTCGTGGAAGACGACCCCGTGCGAGCGGAACTCCGCCATGTCGGCGTCGAGGTTCTCGGTCATGATCGAGAGCACGGTGTTCTTCGCGGTGCCCGAGAAGCTCGTCTCGTACACCAGCACGCTCGTGCCGCCGATCGTGTAGTAGTCGCCCGTGACGTCGGACACCGTCGGCTCGAGGCCGAACACGTCGTGCCAGAACCGGCGGGCGCGCTCGAGGTCGGATGCCGCCAGGACGGCCGTCATGGAGGTGAGATGTGCCATGAGAATTCCTCGCTTTCCTCGGATGTCCGGAGTCTACTCTCGTGCCTGCGGCAGCTGCACCCCTCTTCCGGTCGCGTGGCTCGCGAGGGGCGAGCACCCCGGACGACCGTCCGTCCGAGCCGGTCGGGAAGCGTAGCGGCACCCGCGTCGTTACACCCGATCGGCACCTGCGTCAGGCACATCGCCCAGGCGCCCGACCCCAGGAAGGCACCACATGACCCACCCCGTGATCCCCGACCACCTGACCGACCTGCTCGAGCGCCCGCTGATCGCCTCGCTCGGCACCACCCGTCCCGACGGCAGGGTGCAGGTGCAGCCGATGTGGTTCGAGTTCGACGGCACCGACATCCGCTTCACCCACACCACCACGCGCATCAAGTACCGCAACCTCATGCGCGACCCGGCCATGACGGTCCTGGTCATCGACCCCGACGACACGGGCCGCTACCTCGAGGTGCGCGGGCGCCTGACCGAGGCCATCCCCGACCCGACGGGCTCGTACCTGGTGCACCTGGCCGCGCGGTACGGGCAGCCGGGTGCGCAGCCGCCCGCCGACAAGGCGGATCGGGTGATCCTGCGGATGACCCCGGAGCACGTCACGCATCACTGATGCGCCAGTCGGGTGCGGTGCGCAACGGATGCCCCGCGGGGACGTCCCGATGCATCCGCCGCCGCCCGCCGATGCGAGGATGGACGGGTGACCGCACGACTGCACGACCCCGCCCTGCGCGGCTTCGCCTCCGACAACTACTCCGGCGTGCACCCCGAGGTGCTCCAGGCCATCGCGAACGCGAACGACGGCCACCAGATCGCCTACGGCGAGGACGTCTACACGACGCGCCTGCAGGAGGTCTTCGCGCAGCACTTCGGCGAGGGCGTGCACGCGTTCCCGGTGTTCAACGGCACCGGTGCGAACGTGACCGGACTGCAGGCGATGCTGCCGCGTTGGGGCGCCGTCGTGTGCACGAGCACCGCGCACATCCACACCGACGAGGGCGGTGCGCCCGAGCGCGTGGCCGGCCTCAAGCTGCTGCCCGTTCCGACGCCCGACGGCAAGCTGACCCCCGAGCTCATCGATCGCGAGGCCTGGGGCTGGGGCGACGAGCACCGCGCGCAGCCGCTCGTGGTCTCGATCACGCAGACCACCGAGCTCGGCACCGCCTACACCGTCGACGAGGTGCGCGCGATCGCCGAGCACGTGCACGCGCGCGGCATGAAGCTGCACATGGACGGCGCCCGCATCGCCAACGCCGCGGCGACGCTCGACGTGCCGCTGCGCGCGTTCACGTCCGACGCGGGCGTCGACGTGCTGAGCTTCGGCGGCACCAAGAACGGGCTGCTCTACGGCGAGGCCGTCGTCGTGCTCTCCGATGACGCACTGGAGCTCGCCGGCACCACCGGGCCCGACTCCATCCGCTACCTGCGCAAGCTGAACATGCAGCTGACCTCGAAGATGCGCTTCGTCTCGGCGCAGCTGATCGCCCTGCTCGAGGGCGACCTCTGGCTGCGCAACGCGCGTCACTCGAACACCATGGCCGCGCGACTGCGGAGCCGGCTCGAGGAGGGTGTCGCCGCCGGCGAGCTGCCGGGCCTCGGCTTCAGCCAGGAGACGCAGTCGAACGCGGTCTTCGCGACGTTGCCCGCCGGTGTCGCCGACCGACTCCGCGACGTGTTCCGCTTCTACGACTGGGACGCCGCACGCGGCGAGGTGCGCTGGATGTGCGCATTCGACACGCTCGCCGACGACGTCGACGCCTTCGTCGCTGCCATCCGGTCGGAGCTCGCCCGCGCCTGACCCCCCCCCCCGCCCCCCCCGCCGCCCGCGAGATCGGGATCCGCGGCGGCCGAACGTCCCGGTCCGGACCGGGCAACCGGACCGTACGTCCGGTGCGCTCCTGCGAGCTTCCTGAGAACGCACGCCCACTCGGTGCTGGCACTGGAGCGTCCGGATCGGTGCCGCGCCGATGATAAGACCGTCTGCCGGGGGAGTCTCCGCGGCGGGGGCGCTCGGTGGAACCACCGTGCGGCTGGAGGGGAGCGACGGATGACGACGGGAATCGCACTGGTGAACGCACGCGAAGGAGATCGCGATCCGTTCGACGCGAACCCGTCACCGGAGTCCGCACCCGCGGCAGGACCGGAGGGACGCGAACTGGTCGTCGTCGGCGGCCTGCTGTCGACGTTCGTCACCATCCTGCTCGTGCTCCTCGCCGCGCTCCAACCGGCCGTCGCGACGATCGCCATCATCGGCGTGGTCGCGGTGTTCGCCACCATGCTGGTGGTGCGGTCGACGGTCGAGCGCCCGTACACCCGGGTGCGCGCCCTGGCGACGCTGCTCGTGCTCCTCGGCACGGGCTCCGCCGCCGCGATCATCTGGATCGTCGCCTCCGGCTGGCTCCCCGCCTGACCGCGGAGCCGACCACGACGCGGGGCCGAGGCCGCCGCGTCGCACTCCCATGCGTCGACATGGAATAGCAGCGCCACCCGGTCCGTTGGTCCTCCTCGTGCGCTCCGATGTCGCAGTGCGCGACCCGCACCACGCACCCGGAGGACGCACCATGACGATCGACGACACCGACTTCACCGACGGCTTCACCCGCGCGGCCGAGACCCGCGTGCCCCTGCTCGGCGTACTCGCCGAGCGCTGGAGCCCGCGGTCGTTCGACCCGGACGCCACGATCGACGACCACGCCCTCGACGGCGCGCTCGAGGCCGCCCGCTGGGCGCCGTCCGCCAGCAACTCGCAGCCCTGGCGGTTCATCGTCGGGCGTCGCGGCACCCGCACCTTCGAGCAGATCCACGGCACGCTCGCCGGCGGCAACCAGGGCTGGGCCGACAAGGCCGCCGCGCTCATCGTGAACGTCGCCGAGACCACCGACGTCGACGGCACGCCGCGGCCGTGGGGACACTACGACCTCGGGCAGTCCGTCGCCTACCTCGCCGCCCAGGCGCACCACGACGGCCTGCACGCGCACCAGATGGGCGGATTCGACCGCGACGCCATCCGCAGGGCGTTCGGACTCGACGACCGGCTCGAGCCGGTCTCGGTCATCGCGATCGGCGTGCTCGCGAGCCCCGACGCGCTGCCCGACCGGCTCCGCGAGCGGGAGGTCGCACCGCGCCGTCGCATGCCGCTCGACGAGCTCGTGCTGCAGCGCGACTGACGCGCGGCGTGCGAACGGGCACGCGGGCCTCGCGGCGCGCGTGCCCGTGGCATCCGTCGATCAGGCCGTGGCGGTCTTCCGCGACGGGGCGATCAGCAGCAACGCGATGCCGAACAGCACGAACATGATGCCGACGCCGGCCGCGAAGACGGCGATGCCGAACGAGACGACCGACGTGAACAGCGACGCCCGCAGGAACGACGCGTTCATGACGACCGCGCGCACCGGGTCGTCCTGGTCGAGCTCGGCGTAGGTCGAGCCGCCGCTCGCCTCGAGCGCGTGGTGGTTGATGATGTCGGCCTGCACGAAGGCGGTGAACGGCCCGGTCACCTGTGCGCCCTGGAACGCGATCGCGTCGTCGGGCACGGTGATGTTCTCGGCGCGGAGCTGGCTCGACACCGCCACCCACGCGACGATGCCGACGATGATGAGCAGCGCGCCGCCCACGATGCCGAGCCATCCGAAGACCTTGACCGCGGTGCTCTGCCCCCCGGTAAGTGCGATCGTGCGCATTTCTGTGTCGGCCATGGCGAATCCCCTCGTTCGATGCCGCTGACAGGGCCGACGATAGCGAACCTGAACGTCGCTTGGGAAGGGGCCGGATGCCGCGAAGCGGACTCCGGCCCCCGGTCGCCCTAGGCCGCGGGCGCCGCCGAATCGGCCCGCGCCACCACGAGCCCCTCGCCGTCATCGGCGAGCTCGACCCGCACCGCGTCGCCGTCGCGCACCTCGCCCGAGAGCAGCGCCCGCGCGAGGCGGTCGTCGATCTCGTGCTGCATGAGGCGCCGCAGCGGCCGTGCGCCGTAGATCGGGTCGTACCCGCGCTCGGCCAGCCAGGCGCGCGCGTCGGGCGTGACGCCGAGCTCCAGGCGCCGCTCGTGCAGGCGCCGCTCGAGCCGGTCGACCGACAGGTTCACGATCTCGCCGAGCTCGGCCTCCGACAGCGCCGAGAACACGACGATGTCGTCGAGCCGGTTCACGAACTCGGGCTTGAACGCCTGCCGCACCGCCTCGCGCACCGCGCGCTCCTTGTCGTCCCACGACAGCGCGGGGTCGACCAGGAACTGCGAGCCGAGGTTCGAGGTAAGGATCAGGATCGTGTTGCGGAAGTCGACCGTGCGCCCCTGCCCGTCGGTCAGGCGGCCGTCGTCGAGCACCTGGAGCAGCACGTCGAAGACCTCGGGATGCGCCTTCTCGACCTCGTCGAGCAGGATCACCGAGTACGGCCGGCGCCGGACGGCCTCGGTGAGCTGGCCGCCCTGCTCGTAGCCGACGTACCCGGGGGGCGCGCCGACGAGCCGCGAGACGGAGAACTTCTCGCCGTACTCGGACATGTCGATGCGCACCATGGCGTGCTCGTCGTCGAAGAGGAACTCGGCGAGCGCCTTGGCGAGCTCGGTCTTGCCGACGCCGGTCGGCCCGAGGAACAGGAACGAGCCGGTCGGGCGGTTCGGGTCGCTGATGCCGGCGCGCGAGCGGCGCACCGCGTCGGCGACCGCGGCGACCGCGGTCTTCTGCCCGATCAGGCGCCTGCCGAGCTCGGTCTCGAGCCCGAGCAGCTTCTCGGTCTCGCCCTGCAGCAGTCGGCCGACCGGGATGCCGGTCCAGGCGGCGATGACGGCGGCGATGTCCTCGTCGGTGACCTGCTCGTTGACCATGCGCGGCTCGTCGGGCGCCTCCTCGGCGCGTTCGGCCTCGACCAGGTCGCGCTCGAGCCGTGCGATCGTCTCGTACTCGAGCTTCGACGCCTTCGCGTAGTCGGCCGCGCGCATGGCGAGGTCGCGCTCGGTGCGCGCCTCGTCGAGCGCCTTCTTCAGGTCGCCGACGCGGTTGAGGCTCATGCGCTCGCGATCCCACCGCTCGCGCAGCGTCGCCAGCTCGCGCTCCTGTGCGATCAGGGTCTCGCGCAGCGATGCGAGGCGCTCCTTCGAGGCGTCGTCCTTCTCCTTCTTGAGCGCGAGCTCCTCGAGCTTCATGCGGTCGACCTGGCGCTGCAGCTCGTCGATCTCGACGGGCGACGACTCGATCTCCATCTTCAGCCGGCTCATCGCCTCGTCGACGAGGTCGATGGCCTTGTCGGGCAGCTGGCGTGCCGAGATGTAGCGGTTCGAGAGGGAGGCGGCCGCGACCAGCGCGGCATCCGTGATGGTCACGCCGTGGTGCGCCTCGTACCGGCCCTTCAGCCCGCGCAGGATCGCCACGGTGTCCTCGACGCTGGGCTCGCCGACGTACACCTGCTGGAAGCGGCGCTCGAGGGCGGCGTCCTTCTCGATGTACTCGCGGTACTCGTCGAGGGTCGTCGCGCCGATGAGGCGCAGCTCGCCGCGCGCGAGCATGGGCTTCAGCATGTTCGAGGCCGCGACCGAACCCTCGCCGCCGCCGGCGCCCATCAGCAGGTGCAGCTCGTCGACGAACGTGATGATGCGGCCCTCGGCCTCGTTGATCTCCTTGAGCACGCTCTTCAGGCGCTCCTCGAACTGCCCGCGGTACATCGCGCCGGCGACGAGCGCCGAGATGTCGAGCGAGACGAGCTCCTTGTCCTTGAGGGAGTCGGCGACGTCGCCCGCGACGATGCGCTGGGCGAGGCCCTCGACGACCGCGGTCTTGCCGACGCCGGGCTCGCCGATGAGCACCGGGTTGTTCTTGGTGCGCCGCGTCAGCACCTGGCTGACCCGGCGGATCTCGGCGTCGCGGCCGATCACCGGGTCGAGCTTGCCGCTCTTGGCGATGGCGGTGAGGTTCACGCCGAACTGTTCGAGCGCCGACTGCTGCTCCTCCTGCGAGCTCGGCGCGCCCTGCATGTTCGCCACGGGAGTCCTTTCACTGGTTCCAAACTTGAGTCAAGTGTACTCAACTTTGAATCGGGTTGCACGTCCCGCAGCTGGGAACCCACTGACGGTGAGCGGATGCCTCCGAGCCCCGCGACACGGCCCCGTAACCTCCGGCGTCGTATCGTCGTGCCATGACCGACACCGCAACCGGTGCTGCACCGCAGGCGTTCCTCGCCGACGACCTCCGGCGCCACCTCGTCCGCTTCGGCGGCAGCTTCACCCCCGAGCTCATCGCACGCGCCGAGGGCAGCTTCCTCTACACCGAGTCGGGCCGCCGGGTGCTCGACTTCACGTCCGGCCAGATGAGCGCGATCCTCGGCCATTCCCACCCCGACATCGTCGCCACCGTGCAGCACCAGGTCGCCACGCTCGACCACCTCTTCAGCGGCATGCTCTCGCGCCCCGTGATCGAGCTCTCGGAGCGGATCGCCGCGTCCCTCCCCGACCCGCTCGAGCGCGTGATGCTGCTCACCACCGGTGCCGAGTCGAACGAGGCCGCGGTGCGCATGGCGAAGCTCGTGACCGGCAAGCACGAGATCGTCTCCTTCGCGCGCTCCTGGCACGGCATGACCGGCGCGGCCGCGGCGGCGACCTACAGCTCGGGCCGCAAGGGGTACGGCCCCGTCGCCCCCGGCAACATCGCGATCCCCACGCCCGACTCGTACCGCCCCGACCTGGTCGGCCCCGACGGGCGGCTCGACTGGCGGCGTCAGCTCGACCTCGCCTTCGACCTCGTCGACGCCCAGTCCACCGGCGCGCTCGCGGCCTGCCTCGTCGAGCCCATCCTGAGCTCGGGCGGCGTGATCGAGCCGCCGCCCGGCTACCTCGCGGCGCTGGCGCAGAAGTGCCGCGAGCGCGGCATGCTGGTCATCCTCGACGAGGCGCAGACCGGCCTCTGCCGCACGGGCACCTGGTACGCGTTCGAGCGCGACGGCGTCGTGCCCGACATCATCACCCTGTCGAAGACGCTCGGCGCGGGCCTGCCGCTCGCGGCGATCGTCACGAGCGACGAGATCGAGGCCGCCGCGCACGAGCGCGGCTACCTGTTCTTCACCACGCACGTCAACGACCCGCTCGTCGCAGCGGTCGGCAACACCGTGTTCGACGTGCTCGAGCGCGAGCGCATGGACGAGCGCGCCGCGCACCTCGGCGAGGTGCTGCGCGCGGGCCTGGTCGAGCTGCAGGGCCGGCACGAGGTGATCGGCGACCTCCGCGGACGCGGCCTGCTGCAGGGCCTCGAGCTGGTGGTCGACCGCGAGACGAAGCAGGGCGCCGACGCGCTCGGCGCAGCCGTCACCCGCCGCTGCTTCGAGCTCGGCCTGCACATGAACGTCGTGCAACTGCCGGGCATGGGCGGCACGTTCCGCATCGCGCCCGCGCTCACGAGCAGCGAGGAGGAGCTGGCGCTCGGCCTCGAGATCCTCGACCGTGCGCTCGGCGAGGTCGCCGTGGCAGACTGACCCGCGACGGGCGCGGGTGCCGTGCCCTCCGTGCGAGCGCAGGGAGCAGGCCATGCCGTTGAAGGGCGAGTATGCCGCCGGGACCGTCGACTGGGCCCGCAACCAGGCCGAGCGGTACGAGGCGACCGACGGACGCGAGGCGAACCGCATCCGCGGGGTGCCGGTCGTGGTCGTCACCTCGGTCGGCGCGCGGAGCGGGAAGCTCCGCAAGACCGCGCTCATGCGCGTCGAGCACGACGGCGAGTACGCGGCGGTCGCGTCGTACCTCGGCGCCGAGCGGCATCCGTTCTGGTACGGCAACCTCCGGGCGCATCCGCTCGTCGAGCTGCAGGACGGCGCCGCTCGGGGCGACTACGTCGCCCGCGAGGTGGAGGGCGGGGAACGCGACCGCTGGTGGGCGCGCGCGGCCGCCGTCTGGCCCGCGTACGACGACTACCAGCGGAAGACCCGGCGACGCATCCCGGTCTTCGTGCTCTCGCCCGTGCACGCGTAGCTCCGGCCCGGGCGGGAATGCGGACCGGGTGCGCCGGGTTGGACCCCGTGAACCGACCTCAGGAGGACCGTCGATGCCGTTGACCGGAGAGTACGCACCCAGCACCGCCGACTGGGCCCGCACGCAGGCCGAGACCTACGAGGCGACCGAGGGCCAGGAGGCGAGCACCCTCCGCGGAGTGCCCGTGATCGTCCTCACCTCGAAGGGCGCGAAGACGGGCAAGCTCCGCAAGACCGCGCTCATGCGCGTCGAGCACAACGGCGAGTACGCGGTCGTCGCCTCGAAGGGCGGCGACCCGAAGCACCCCGTCTGGTACTGGAACCTCAAGGCGCACCCGCTCGTCGAGCTGCAGGACGGCGCGACGCGCAAGGACTACACGGCCCGCGAGGTCACCGACGACGAGCGCGAGACCTGGTGGGAGCGCGCGGCCGAGGTGTGGCCCGACTACGACGCGTACCAGACGCGCACCGACCGGCAGATCCCGGTCTTCGTGCTGACGCCCGTCCAGTCGTAGGAGGCCGGCGGCGCGACCGGGCCGCGGCGCGCCTCATCGCGGGGACGCGCGGCGTCAGCCCCCGTGCGCGAGCGTCTGCACGAGGATCACGAGCCCGCCGAACACGACGAACACCGAGAGCGCGACCAGCTTGCCCCAGACCTTCAGCCGCGACCGCCGCACCGCCAGGTAGGCGATCAGGCCGAGGGTGCCGAGGTAGATGAACGAGTCGATCCGCAGCGCGTCGTGCAGCTCGAGCAGGTCGAGCCAGGCGGCGCCGATCAGGAGCAGGGGGAGCACCGCGGTGCCGAGCGCGCCCACGGCGATGCGCACCAGGAGCAGGGACTCGAGCCGGCTCGGCAGCTCGCCGTGCACGGACACGTGCGCGACCATGTCGGCGAGGAAGCCGGCGATCGTGATGCCCAGCACGCCGAGCGCCAACGTGCCGAAGGCGCGGCCCGGGTCGATGTGGTCGGCCTCGCCGAGCAGCACGAGGGTGATCGCGAGGCCGGTGAACGTCGCGTAGACCCGCTCCTTCAGGTACGCGGTGACGGCGCGCTGCTCGTCGGCGTCGAGCTCCTCGATCGCCCGGCGGTTCGGACGCCCGCGACGCGGGCCGCGGGGCAGGTTCCCGCGGGCAGGGCGCTCGGGTTCGCTCCGCGGCTCGGGCTCGCTCCGCGGCTCGGGCTCGCTCATGGCCGGTCCTCCTCGTCGCCCTCCTGCGGCGCTGCGGCCACCACCCCGGCGGGCGAGGACGCCTCGTCCGGCCCGGGCGCGGGGTGCGGCGGGTCCTCGCGGTCCGGATCGCCCGTGGCATCCGCTCGCTCCACCACGTCGCGGTCGCCCGACAACCACCGGGCCCAGGCGTACCGCGGGTCGCCCTCGAACAGCAGCGCCCGCGCCAGTAGCGTCAGCGGGATCGCCAGGATCGCGCCCAGCGGGCCGATGACGAAGGTCCAGAACACGACCGAGAAGAAGCTCAGCGTGAGCGAGAGGCTCACCGCGTCGCTGACGAACTTCGGCTGCACGAGCACCTGCAGCACCACGTTGACCACGCAGTAGATCGCGATCACGACGAGCATGAGGGGCCAGCCGCCCACCACGAGCGCGAGGATCGCCGGCGGCACGAGCCCCAGCACGAAGCCGATGTTCGGGATGAAATTGGTCACGAACGCGAGGATCGCCCAGACCATCGGTGCGGGGACGCCGACCGCCCACAGCGCGAGCCCGTCGATGATCGCCACGACCGCGCCGAAGCTCGCGTTGACCACGAAGTAGCGGCGCACGTTCGAGTTGTAGCGCTCGAACCGGGCGAGCGTCGCGTCGCGGCGACCGCCGAACGCCGCACGGGCGTCGCCGTAGTGGGCGGCGTCGGCGGCCATGAAGATCACGTACGCGAGCACGAAGAAGAACGCGGTGAGGATGCCGAGCACCCAGCCCGACACGGTCTCGGCGACGCCGAACAGGAAGGACGGGTCGAGCACGGATGCCACCGCGTCGGCCGCCTGCGCCTCGAGCCCGAGCCCGGAGAGCCAGTCGATGACCTCCCCCGCGGTGTCGCTGAGCTGGGAGAAGTAGTCGGCGACGAGGGCGCCGAAGCGGATGCCCGCGAAGGCCAGCATCGCGGCGAGCGCGGCGAGGATGAGGTACCCCACCACGATGACCGCGGTCGTCGCGGCCCACCGCGGCCACCCGCGGCGCTCCAGGGGGTGACGCACCGGGTGCACGATGATCACGATCACCGCGGCGAGCGCGAGCGGCGCGACGATCTCCCTGGCGAACGACACGCCGGCCAGCACGACCACCGCCGCAGCGGCGGCCAGGATCGGGCTCGTCGACCGCGTCCGGCCCTGCTCGGCACGGGGCCTGCGCGCTGCGTCATCCATGGGTCGACGATAGCGAACCGGCCGCGGCTGCAGCGGCGCCTCGCGGCGGCTAGAAGCTGGCGATGCCCTTGCCGAGCAGCACGACCGCGAGCACGAGCAGCAGCACCGCCATGATCGACGCGTTGTGCTGCACGAGCCACTCCCGCAGCCGGCCCAGCGGCGCCGCCATGGCATCGGATGCGACGAGGTACGCCACGACCGGGATCGCGACCGAGCACGCGGCCAATGCCGTGAACACGACGACGCAGACCACGACGGCGCCCACGTCGAGCCCGGCCCCGCCGATCTCGAGGCCGCCGCCCGCGGCGAGCAGCAGGTTCTTCGGGTTGACGGCCGACAGCAGCACGCCGAGCACGAACCCGCGCCCCGCGGTCATCGTGTCGATCGCACCCATCCACTTCGGCAGCTCGGGCTCCTCGCCCGGCGCCGGCCGCCCCCGCCACTGACGCAGTGCGAGGAACAGCAGCGCCGCGGCGAGCACGATCTGCACCACGCCGGTGACCGGCCGCGAGGCATCCGGATCACCCTCCGGCAGCACCGACGAGAGCAGCGTGAACACCGTCGTGGCGAGCGCGATGCCCACGATCCAGCCGGCCAGGAAGCCGACGCCCGTGCCCTTCGCCTTCGGCGACAGCAGCATGAGGATCGCCGCGATGATGGGGATCGGGCTGATCGCGATGCCGACCGCCAGCGGAAGGATGGATCCGATCACGGAGCCCATGGCGCGTCCCCTCTCGAGCCGTCACGCCCGTCGCGGCACGTGCACGACCATCGTGTCGTGCACGGCGTGTTCCTGTCGAGGGTCCTTGGTCCGGGGGTCCCGTGACGGGTCGTGGACACCGCCCGTGGTCACCCGCCGCCGAGCCTCAGGGCAGCACGATCTCGAACCCGGGATCGCCCGGGTCGAGCACGCCGAACAGCGATGCGAAGACGGATGCGTCGCCCGCGATGTCGAGCCCCGGCGACTCGCGGTCGCCGCCGAGCATGGTGATCATGCGCGCCTTCGTGGTCGCCAGGTGCGCCTGCGCGTCCTCCGCGGCGTCCCGCTCCACGTACACGAGCACGCCGTTGCGGAGGGTCACGCGGAAGGACCTGGCGAGATCGGTGAAGGTCACGTCGAATGCGAGGTCGAGGTGCCAGGCCCGCGGGCCGTCCACGGTGATCGCGATCGCGTCGAAGAGCTGCTCCGGGGTGAGTTGGGCGATGATCGACGGCGCGGCCGTGGTCGTCGGGGTGCCGAAGTTGCCCTCGCGCAGCTCGGTCGCTCCCGACAGGAAGAAGTTGCGCCAGGTGCCGTTCTCCGACCCGTAGCCGAGCTGCTCGAGCGTGTCCGCGTAGAGGGCGCGCGCGGGCCCGTGCGTCGCATCCGCGAACACCGCGTGGTCGAGCAGCGTCGCGGCCCATCGGTAGTCGCCCCCGTCGAACGCCGCCTGCGCGAGCTCGACCACGCGGTCGAGCCCGCCGAGGGCGTCGACGTAGCGCGTCGCGAGCTCGGCCGGCGGATGCGGCCAGAGTCGCCCCGGGCTCCCGTCGAACCATCCCATGTAGCGCTGGTAGATCGCCTTCACGTCGTGGCTCACGCTGCCGTAGTAGCCCCGCGCGTTCCACGCCCGCTCGAGCGCCGGCGGCAGCTGGATGACCTCGGCGATCTCGGTGCCGGTGAGGCCCTGGTTGAGCATGCGCAGCGTCTGGTCGTGCAGGTACGCGTACAGGTCGCGCTGCGTCGTGAGGAACGCGCGGATCTCGTCTCGGCCCCAGGTCGGCCAGTGGTGGGAGGCGAACGCGACCTCTGCCCGAGCGCCGAACCGCTCGATGGCCTCGGTCAGGTACCGCGACCACACGTGCGGGTCGCGCACGACGGCGCCGCGGAGCGTGAGCAGGTTGTGCAGCGTGTGCGTGGCGTTCTCGGCCATGCACAGGGCCCGGTAGCGCGGGAAGTAGAAGTGCATCTCCGCGGGCGCCTCCGTGCCGGGCGCCATCTGGAACTCGATCGCGAGGCCGTCGACCAGGTGCGTCTCGCCGGTCTCGCGGATCTCGAGCGTCGGCACGATGAGTCCCGCCTCGCCGACCGAGGTCGTCTGGCCGAGGCCGGCGCCGACCTGGCCGCGCGGGCCCTTCGCGAGTGCGGCGCCGTACATGTAGCCGGCCCGCCGCGCCATGGCCGTCCCGGCGTAGACGTTCTCGGCGACGGCGTGGGCGACGAATCCCTCGGGGGCGATCACCTGCACCTCGCCCGCGTCGACCGCGGCCTGGCTCGTGACGCCGAACACGCCGCCGAAGTGGTCGATGTGGCTGTGCGTGTGGATCACGGCGACCACCCGCCGGTCGCCGCGGTGCGCCCGGTAGAGCGCCAGCGCCGCCGCGGCCGGTGCGGGCATGATGAGCGGGTCGATGACGATGACCCCGGAGTCCGCCTCGACGAACGTGATGTTCGAGAGGTCGAATCCGCGCACCTGGTACACGCCCTCGACGACCTCGAAGAGGCCGTGCCTGGCCACGAGGGTGGACTGGCGCCAGAGGCTCGGATGCACCGAGGTCGGCGCCTCGCCGCCGAGGAAGTCGTAGTCGCCGACGTTCCACGACACGTCGCCGCGCTCGTCGCGGATCACGGGGTCGTCGATCGTCCCCAGGAACCCGCGGTCGGCGAGCGTGACGTCCGCGTCGTCGTCGAACGGCAGTTCGGCCAGGTGCGCGGCGTGCGCCGCCTCGATCGCCGCGCTCGGCGGGTGCTGCTCCATCGTCGATCCCCTCCCCCGGGGGCGGATCGGGCCCGCCGACTCCGACGCTGCCCGACCGGACCACCGCGGTCAAGGGCCGTTGGGCACCCGACGACCGCCGTGCCCTTCCCACGCGCGCACCGCGGCGATAGTTTGAGGGCACTCGGCCGCCGACGAAGGGATCGACACATGGACGCGTACGGGTTCTGGGGGTTCGTCAGCTTCCTGCTGGCGGCCTTCGTGTTCGTGGCCTACCTCTTCGTCCTGGTGGCGATCCTGGGCGACCTGTTCACCGACCACTCGCTGAACGGCTGGTGGAAGGCCGTCTGGATGGTGTTCCTGGTGTTCGTGCCGTTCCTCACCGGGCTCGTCTACGTCATCGTGCGGGGGCACGGCATGGCCCAGCGACGCATGGCGGCACGGCGTGCGACCGACCCCCCGGTGGCGGAGTACTCGCCGCACGTGGCGGCGCCGCCGTCGCCCTCCGACGAGATCGCGAAGGCGAAGTCGATGCTCGACGCGGGCACGATCACGCCCGAGGAGTACGAGGCGCTCAAGGTCCGCACGCTCGGCGAGGGCTGATCGCCCGCCCGCGGGAGCTGATCCCCCGCCCGCCGGAGCCGATCCCCCGCCCGCGGGGTATCGGTTTTCAGGAGCGCGTCGCGCACGCGCGACGCATCCAGGCGCCGGCTGGCACCGCAGGGTGGGTTTCGTGCGCGGGGGGACGATTCGACGCAGCATCCCGCCACCGCCCGTCTTCAGTTCCTGAAAAGCGACCACGAACGCCGGGGCGAGGTCGCGCCGAATACCCTCCTGGGGTATATTCGAACGCGTCCGCACCGCGATCCGGAAGGCAGCCATGACCGACACCACCCGCACCGAACTCCCCCTCGTCCAGTCCTCGGGTTCCGGCGGCTGCGGCGACGGCTGCGGATGCGGCCACGGCGCCGGCGCCGCGACGACGACCGCGACCGCCTCGGCGACGACCGCCGAATTCCTCGTCGAGGGCATGACCTGCTCGCACTGCGTCGCCAGCGTCACCGAGGAGCTCTCCGAGATCTCCGGCGTCGAGCAGGTCGCCGTCGACCTCCACCCCGACGGCGCGTCGCGCGTGATCGTGTCGTCCGCGCAGCCACTGGCCGCCCAGGACGTGCGCGCCGCCGTCGAGGACGCCGGCTACCGGCTCGCGACCGTCTCCTGATCGCGGCGCACCGCCGCGACCCGGGTCGCCACGCATGAGCACCACCGCACCCACCCCGGGCTCCGGCCCGACCCTCGTCGACGTCGAGCTCGACATCACCGGCATGACCTGCGCGTCGTGCGCGATGCGAATCGAGCGCAAGCTCGGGAAGCTGCCCGGCGTCGAGGCATCCGTCAACTACGCCACCGAGAAGGCGCACGTGCGCGCGCCGGAGGACGTCGCCACCGACCGGCTCCTCGAGGTCGTGGCCGCGGCGGGCTACGGCGCCACCGTGCCGGCCCCCGAGCCCGAGCCCGTCGACCCCGACGCCGAGCTCGGCCCGCTGCGCCGCCGCCTCATCGCGAGCACCGTGCTGGCCGTGCCGGTCGCGGTGCTGTCGATGGTGCCCGCGCTGCAGTTCCCGTACTGGCAGTGGGTCGCCCTGGCGCTCACGATCCCCGTCGCCACGTGGGGCGCCTGGCCGTTCCACCGCGCCGCCGCGGTGAACGCCCGGCACCGCGCCGTCACGATGGACACGCTCATCAGCATGGGCGTGCTCGCCGCGTTCGGCTGGTCGCTGTACGCGCTGTTCCTCGGTGACGCGGGCCGACCCGGCATGCACATGACCTTCCGCCTGCTCGGCCCGGCGCCCGGCGGCCACGACGAGCTGTACCTCGAGGTCGCCGCCGCGGTCACGGTGTTCCTGCTGGCGGGCCGCTCCATCGAGGCCCGCGCGAAGCGCGCATCGGGTGCCGCCCTGCGGGCGCTGCTCGAGCTGGGGGCGACGGATGCCACGCTGCTGGCCGACGGCGTCGAGCGACGGGTCGCCGTGCGCGACCTCGTGCCGGGCGACCGGGTGCTCGTGCGGCCCGGCGAGCAGGTCGCCTCCGACGGGCTGGTGGTCGAGGGCGCCTCCGCGGTCGATCGCAGCATGCTCACGGGCGAGTCGGTGCCGGTCGAGGTCGGCCCCGGCGATCGCGTCACGGGCGCCACGCTCAACGTCGGCGGGGTGCTCGTCGTCGAGATCACGCGCGTGGGCGCCGACACCGAACTCGCACGACTGGGTCGGCTCGTCGAGGAGGCGCAGACCGGCAAGGCCGCCGTGCAGCGGCTCGCCGACCGCGTCTCGACCGTGTTCGTGCCCGTCGTCATCGGGCTCGCGCTCGTCGCGCTGGCCGGCTGGCTGCTGGTCGGCGGCACGCCCGAGCAGGCGTTCGGCGCCGCCGTCGCGACCCTCATCATCGCCTGCCCCTGCGCGCTCGGGCTCGCGACGCCCACCGCGCTGCTCGTCGGCACCGGCCGCGGCGCGCAGCTCGGCATCCTCATCCGCGGCCCGCAGGTGCTCGAGCAGACCCGCACGGTCGACACCATCGTGCTCGACAAGACCGGAACCGTCACCACGGGCCGGATGCGCGTGGCGCACGTCGTCGCGGCCGACGGCGAGGCGGGCGACGAGGTGCTCGCGGTCGCCGCCGCGGCGGAGGCCGGCTCGGAGCATCCGATCGCCCGCGCCGTCGTCGAGGCCGGCGGCGCGCACGGCACCGCGCCGACCGCCGGCGAGTTCCTCGCCCACGCCGGGCTCGGCGTGCAGGCCGTGATCGACGGCCGCCTCGCGACGGTCGGCCGCGCCGCCTGGCTCGCCGACGCCTGGTCGATCGCGCTCCCGGAGGCGCTCGCCGACGCCGTGCGCGCCGCGGAGGCCGAGGGCGCGACCGCGGTGGTCGTCGCGTGGGACGGCCGTGCGCGCGGCATGGTCGCCGTGACCGACACCGTGAAGCCGCACGCGGACGAGGCGGTGCGCCGGTTCCGGGGCCTCGGGCTGGAGCCGATCCTGCTCACCGGCGACAACGCCGGGGCCGCGGCGTCGGTCGCCCGCACCGTGGGCATCGACGAGGTGCACGCCGGCGTCACCCCGGCCGGCAAGCTCGAGGTCGTGCGCGACCTGCAGGCAGCGGGACGCACCGTCGCCATGGTCGGCGACGGCGTCAACGACCAGGCGGCGCTCGCGGCATCCGACCTCGGCATCGCCATGGGGCAGGGCACGGATGCGGCGATGGCAGCCTCCGACCTCACCGTCGTCACCGGCGACCTGCGGGTCGTCGCCGACGCCGTGCGGCTGTCGCGCCGCACGCTCGGCATCATCCGCGGCAACCTGTTCTGGGCCTTCGCCTACAACGTCGCGGCGATCCCGATCGCGATGCTCGGGCTGCTGAACCCGCTCGTCGCAGGTGCGGCGATGGCGTGCTCCTCGGTCTTCGTGGTGGGCAACAGCCTGCGGCTGCGACGGTTCCGGCCGCTGGGCTGAGCAGGGCGAGCGGATGCCCCGGGGCATCCGACCCCTGCCCGCCGGTGCGGCCGGCCCGCGCTCAGCGCTCGTTCGTCGGGTCGAGCACCTCGAGCATCGACCCCTGCACGAACCCGACCCACTCGTACGCGGCGCGCATGTAGCCGTCGCGCTCGGTGATCGGCTCGGTCACGGGCTCGGCGTCGCCGCGCTCGTCGGCGATGATGCCGGTGCGCTCGGCGAGGATCAGCCGCAGGTCGGTCAGGAACGTCAGCCAGCCCCACGACGCCGCCTGGTCGAGCTCGATGTCGACGATGCCGCGGTCCTCCTCGGTGCGCGTGGCGTCGCGCACCGCGACCGCGGCCGCACGCTTGGACTGCGCCAGGTCGTCGCGGGTGTACCGACGGAACTCGGCCGACGCCCGGTCGTCGTCGACGTACGCGTCGGGGAACAGGCGGTCGAGCGCCGGGTCGGTGTGGGCCTCCTGCTCGAGCACGGTCACGACCTGCCCGGCGAACTCGGCGAGCAGCATCGCCTCCTCGCTCTCGAGCACGATGCGCACCCCGCCCAGCTCCTGCGCCGCCGAGACGATCACTCGTCGGCCCTCCGCAGCGTGGCCTGCAGTCCGTAGCCGTGCATGGCGGCGACGTGGCGCTCCATGGTCTCGCGGTCGCCCGTCGCGACGACGGCGCGACCCTCGGTGTGGACGCGGAGCATGAGCCGCTCCGCCTGCTGCCGCGGGAAGCCGAAGTAGCTGCGGAAGACGTACGAGACGTAGGTCATGAGGTTGACCGGGTCGTCCCAGACGATCGTGACCCACGGCGGTTCGGTGACGGATGCCTCGTCCGTCGCCTCCCGCACGTCGGGTCGCTCGATCGTCTGCGCCATGCCTCCAGCGTCGCACGAATCGGGGGCGCCGGTCACGGCCGGTTGCACACGCAACGGAATTCCGCGTGCGTCGCGCCCGCAGATCACGAGACCCGTCGAAGCACTGCGCTCCGGCGTCTCAGCACGCAGGTTTCTGACGGGTCTTGCATGCGCCCGACACGAGACCCGTCGAAGAACTGCGCTCCGGCGTCTCAGCACGCAGGTTCTCGACGGGTCTGGCGGGGTCGGAGGTCACAGGCCCTGCATCGTGAACGCGCGGGCGAGGCGACGGCGGAACGGACCGAGGGCGAGCAGGCGCACGGCCGCGTTGCGGGCCGCGAGCCGGGCGCCGCGGGCGGGCCCGCCCATCGCCATGTTGAAGCCGGCCCGGCGGATCGCGCGGGACGCCGCCCGCCGCCGCTCGCGGTCGTACGCGGCGAGCGCCCGCCCGGTGGCACCCGGCGCCCGGCCGCCGGCGAACCCGGCCGCGAGTGCCCGGTCGAGGGCCAGCGCGTCGAGCCAGCCGAGGTTCATGCCCTGCCCGCCGATGGGGCTGACCTCGTGGGCGGCGTCGCCGACGAGCACGACACGGCCGGCGACGAAGCGCGCGGCGAGGTGCTGGCGCGCCCCGAACGCCCGCGCGTCCGGGAGCGGGTCGTCGATGCGGGCGCCCGTGCGGGCCGCCACGATGCGGGCGAGCTCGGCGTCGGCCGCCTCCCCCGGGGTCGCGGGCGCCCCGCCGCGGGTGTCCGGCGCGTCGCCCCGCGCCTCATCGGGGCGCCTGCGCCGTCGCATGCGCCCGTCGACCATCGCCACCCACCGGCGCATCCCGCCCGGCAGCGGGAACGACTCGACCACGCCGCCGGGCTCGAAGTGCAGCAGCGCCGATCCGGGGGCATCCGTGCGGTCGGGCACGTCGCCCATGACGTAGTCGGCGCGTCCGGGGCGGCGGCGCCAGCGGATGCCTCCGGCCGACCGCACGGTGCTGCGCACGCCGTCGGCGCCGACCAGGATGCGCGCGGCGCGCGTGACGCTCGCGGGCGGCAGGCCCACGGCGTCGCGCCCCGCCTTCCCGACGTCGAACTCGACGAACCCGTCGCGCTGGCGCACGGCCGTCACCGGGGTCCCGCGGTGCAGCGCGCCCGGTCGCTCGGCGGCGAACCGCTCCGCGAGCAGCCGCTCGGTCACCGCCTGCGGCAGCGCGAGCACGTACGGCAGGTCGGGGTCGGCCTCGGCGAAGTCGAGCGCGCCGAGGACGCGGCCCCGGCACGACACCCGCCCGTCGCGGATCGGCACGCCGGCCGCGCGAGCCGCCGCGCCGACGCCCACGGCGTCGAGCGCCCGCAGCCCGGGCGGGTGCACGCCGATCGCCCGCGACCGCGCGGTCGGCGTCGCGCGGGCCTCGTACACCTCGACGCGCAGTCCCCGCCGGGCGAGCAGGCACGCGAGGAGCAGGCCGACCGGCCCGCCGCCCACCACGGCGACGTCGAGCATGCGCGCGGCGGCCGACGGCGTCAGGGCCGTTCCCACCAGGCCTCCAGGCGCGACGGGAAGCCGGCGCGCACGCGCCAGCCTGCGGGCAGGGCCGGCGCCAGCTCGGCGACCGTGTGGCTGCGGCGGATCGAGGTGAGGCCGTCCTCGCGGATGTACGATCCGGCGAGCAGGTTCGGCTGGAACGGCAGGGTGCAGATGCCGAACCCCGCATATCCCCAGCGCGAACGCGCGATGTCGGCGTGCAGTGCGAGCCCGCCGGGGCGCAGCAGTCGCTCCGAGTCGGCCAGCAGCCCGCCCAGCTCGGCGCCGTCGAGGTGGTGCAGCACGTGGTTCGAGACGACGAGGTCGTACCGCTCGCCGATGCGCACCAGGTCGGAGCTGTGCGCGCGCCGCAGCGCGAGCCCGGGCACGGCGGGCTGCCGGAGGCCCCAGCGGATCGCCCGCACGTCGGGGTCGATCGCCGTGACCGCGAGCGCCAGCCCGTCGCGCCGCGCCCAGGCGAGCAGCGCGCGCGGCAGGTCGCCGCCCCCGGTGCCGACGTCGAGCAGCGTCGTCACGCGGTCGG
Source organism: Agromyces sp. SYSU T00194 (assembly GCF_040496035.1). Classification (NCBI taxonomy): domain Bacteria; kingdom Bacillati; phylum Actinomycetota; class Actinomycetes; order Micrococcales; family Microbacteriaceae; genus Agromyces; species Agromyces chitinivorans. The sequence goes on from NZ_JBEPJZ010000001.1 coordinate 968,364, forward strand.
CGCGCAGGCGCGGCCGCAGGCGCGTCCGGTAGATCGCGCGCCATCCCGAGACGATCGCGTTGACGATCCCGAACCGGCGGTAGGTGCGCTCGAGCGCGACCGGGTCGCCGTCGGGATCCTCCATGCGCTCCGAGGCATCCGTCGCCCGCCATCGGAGGTCGGGCAGCACGCTCACCCCTCGCGCACCGTCATCAGGGCCGTCTCGACCGTGAGGCCTGGCCCGAACGCCATGGCCGCGACCCGGTCGCCGTCGACGGCGGATGCCGCGTCGAGGATGTTCCGCAGCACGAACAGCACGGTCGCGCTCGACATGTTGCCGAAGTCGCGCAGCGTCTCGCGCGCGGGCACGAGCTGCGCCTCGTCGAGCGCGAGCTTCGCCTCCACCTTGTCGAGGATCGCGCGTCCGCCCGGGTGGATCGCCCAGTGCGTGATCGCCTCGCCCGCCGTCTCGGAGGCGAGGGCCGCCGCGAGCGCCTCGTCGTGCGCGAAGAGGGGCTCGAGCGCCCCGACGATGTGGTCGTCGATGATGTTCGGCACGTAGGTGGAGAGCACCATCTCGAAGCCGTGGTCGCCGATCTTCCACGCCATGTCGCCCTCGCCGACCGGCGTGATCACGGTCTCGAAGCGGTCGAGCTCGAACGCCCGCTCGCCCGCGGCGAGCGGACGCTGCGTGACGATGCCGGCCCCCGCGCCGTCGGCGAACAGCGAGCACGCCACGATCGTGTCGGGGTCGGTCGACGACCGCAGGTGCAGCGTGCACAGCTCGACGCTCACGACCAGCACGACCGCGTCGGGGTCGGCCTGGCAGAACTGCCGCGCGGTGCGCAGCGCGGGCATCGACGCGTAGCACCCCATGAACCCGAGGTGCACGCGCTGCACCGAGGTCGGCAGGCCGAGCTCGCGCACGATCATGTAGTCGGGGCCGGGCTGGTAGAAGCCGGTGCACGAGACCGTGACGATGTGGGTGACGTCGGATGCCTCGATGCCCGGCGTCGCCTCGAGCGCGCGCCGCGCGGCCTCGACGTAGAGCAACGTCGCCTGCTCGGCGTACAGCTCGTTGCGGGTCTTGGTGCCCGGCAGCAGCAGCTCGCCGGAGACGTTGTCGAAGAACTCCGGCGTCTCCGGTCGGGAGTCGTTCGTGAGCTCGGCGATGGCGGTGTGCCGGGTCTCGATGCCCGACACGTCGAACGAGGTGCCGACGATGCGCTGGGCGAGCCGGTTGAGTCCGGGCTGCGCGGCGAACACGTCGCGCACCTGGTCCTGGATGAGCACTGTGGGCGGGACCGCCGTCTGCAACCCCCGGAGCGTCACGGTCATGCCCCACTGTAGGCATGCCCGGCGCCTCCCCGATAGGGGGTGCTCAGCGGCGGGTCGACGCCGTGACGGTGAACTTCGGGGTGCGCGCGAGCTGCCGGGTCGGGCCGACCAGGCGCTCGAGGGCGGGACGGTAGCGCAGGTGCGAGTTCCAGACCGCGACGAGGGTGCCGCCGGGGGCGAGCGCGCGCCCGGCGTCGGCGAAGAGCCGCTCGGCGAGCGCCGTCGTGACGGCGGCGCCCGAGTGGAACGGCGGGTTCAGCACGACCAGGCGCGCGCTCGCGTCGGGAACCGCCTCGAGGCCGTCGGCCCGCGCGACGTCGACGCGGTCGGCGACGCCGTTGGCTTGGGCGGTCGCGCGTGTCGACGCCACCGCGGCGGCGGACTGGTCGAATGCGCGCACGCGGGCACCGGGCATCCGCCGTGCCAGCCAGGCCGCGATCACGCCGCTGCCGCACGCGAGGTCGATCGCCTCGTCGGGCGCCGCGGCATCGACGACCGGGGCGAGGTGCTCGAGCAGCGCCCGGGTACCGATGTCGACGGTGCTGCCCGCGAACACCCCGCCGTGGGCGGCGACGTCGAGGTCGAGCGCATCGTCGTGCGCGCGCGCCGGCCACGGCGAGGGCGCGTCGGGGCGGATCGGTTCGCGCGCGAGCAGCACGCGCGACTTCTGCCGGGCGTGCGAGACGTCGAGGCGGGCGACGTGGCGGCGCAGCACGTCGTTCATCGCGACGGACATGTGCTTGATGCGGCCGCCGGCGACGACCACCGCGTCCTCGCGCGCGGAGGCGGCGACGAGCCCGGCGATCTCGTCGAGCTGGTCGAGCGCGCGGGGCAGCCGCAGCAGCACGAGGCGAGCGGATGCCACGAGCCCGGCGTCGAGCGGCAGGCAGCGCACCGCGTCGGCGACGCCCAGCCGCTCGGCGTTGCGCACGATCGCCCGCTCCCCGAGCAGGGCGTCCTGGTGCACCCGGATGCCGCGGAGCCCCCGTTCGGCCACCGCGAGCGCGAGCGCGCCGTGCGTGTCGCCGATCACGACGACCTCGCCGTCGCCCGCCGCGGCCAGCTCGCCCTCCGCCTCGTCGAGGATCAGCCGGTCGGCCGCGTCCCAGGCCCGCAGCCCGTCGGCCTCGGTGTCGGGCGCGCGCCGCAGCGCATCGAAGTCCACGCTGGCAGGCTACCGGCGCGCGGCCGGCGTCAGCTGCGCGGGTCGAGCGGACGCCACACCACGACCTGGTTCTGCCGGCGCACGCGCGTGCCGGTCTTCAGCGAGATGACCTCGCCCTCGGAGCTCGACGCGAACACGCGCGATCCGGGCCGGTTCAGCATCTCGTCGGCCAGCGCGCCCTCGAGCTCGCGCACCCGCTCCTCCAGGTGCGCGACCCGGTTCTCGAGCTGCAGCACGCGCCGGATGCCCTCGAGGCTCACGCCCTCGGCCGACAGCGCGGCGATCTCGCGCAGCTGCACGACGTCGCGCATCGAATAGCGGCGCGACTTGCCCGGCGTGCGCGACGGCGACACGAGGCCGAGCCGGTCGTACTGGCGCAGGGTCTGCGGGTGCATGCCGGCGAGCTCGGCCGCGACGGAGATCACGAACATCGGGCTTCTCTCGTCCATGCCGTCTCCTCTCGTCGAGCGCTCGGATGCAGGTTACTGGCGTGCGCGCTGCAGCAGCTCGGCACGGGGGTTGTCGTCGGGCACCAGGTCGACGAACTGCTTGAGCGCCGCCTCCGCGTCGCCGGACAGGTGCGAGGGCACCGCCACCTGGACCACGGCGAGCAGGTCGCCGGTGCCCTTCCTGGTCTCGACGCCGCGGCCCTTGACCCGCAGCACGCGCCCGCCGGGCGTGCCGGGCGCGACGCGCAGCTTGACCGGGTCGCCGCCGAGGGTGGGCACCTCGATGGTCGCGCCGAGCGCGGCCTCGGCGAACGTGACCGGCACGGTGACCCGCAGGTTGAGCCCGTCCCGCTCGAAGACGGGGTGCTTGCGCACGTGCACGGTGAGCACGATGTCGCCGGCCTCGCCGCCGTCGGGCGACGGCCGGCCCCTGCCGCGGACCTTGATCTTCTGCCCGTCGGCGACTCCCGCGGGGATGCGCACCGTGATCGGCCTGCCGCCGTCGGCCTGCAGGGTGATCTGGTCGCCGCGGGTCGCCGTGACGAAGTCGAGCGTCGTGCTCGCGGTGATGTCCTGCCCGCGGCTCGGGCCGCCGTACCCGCGGTAGCCGCCGGAGGTCTGGCCGAACCGACCCGAGCCGAACATGCCGCCGAGGATGTCCTCGAACCCGCCGCCGGGCCCGCCCTGCGTGTAGGTGTACTGCTGGCCGCGCGCACCGCCGCCGAACATGCCGCCGAAGACGTCCTCGAACCCGCCGGTGCCGCCCGACGCCCCGGGCGCGGTGAAGCGCGCGCCGGACCCCATCGCGCGGATGGCGTCGTACTCCTTGCGCTGCTCCGGGTCGGAGAGCACCGAGTGCGCCTCGCTGATCTCCTTGAACCTCGCCTCGGACGCCGCGTCGCCGGGGTTGGAGTCGGGGTGGTACGTGCGGGCGAGCTTGCGGTAGGCCTTCTTCAGCTCCGCCTCGGAGACGTTCTTGGAGACGCCCAGCACCTTGTAGAAGTCCTTGTCGAACCAGTCCTGGCTTGCCAACGGCGCCTCCCTTCGACGTGTCCGGAGGCCGTCGGCGCTCCGCAAGAAACCTGAGTCAACTGCGCTCAAGTTTATCATGCGCGAACGGTTCGTCCGCACCCGGATCCCGAGCGCCCGCCGGCATCGGCGGAGCCGCGTGCCGGCCGCGCCCACGCGGGCGCCGCGCGCCCCGGCGTCGCGCCACGAGGAGCGTCACCGAGACACCGAGGGCGACGACGGCGGATGCCACGAGCCCGACGATGCCGAGCGCTCCCGCCGCACCGGCGTCGCCACCGCCGACCGCGCCCGTCACGGCGCAGCGCGGCTCGGCCGCGCCCTCCGCGGCGACGTCGAACTCGGGGCGCTCGTAGGTGAAGTCGACCGTGCCGCGGATCACGTGGCCCTCGATCGTCACCGACCGCCAGGAGGCGGTGTACGCGCCCGATTCGCCCAGCGCGACGGGCACGGTGATCCGCGCACCCGTCGTGGTCGCGCACGCGGTCTCGTAGTGCAGGCCGGCCGCGTCGGTCACGAGCACCGACGACGGGTCGACGTCCGGGCCGAAGTCGATCAGGTCCTCGTCGAAGTCGAGCGCGACCTGCGGCACCCGGTCGACCGTCGCGCCGTCGGCGGGCGTGGTGCCGATGAGGAACGCGTGCGCCCACGCGGGCGTCGACGGGACGAGGGCGGCGATGCCGGTGGCGACGAGCAGTCCCACGGCGGCGGCGAGCGGCGGCAGCACCCGCCGCGCGGCGGACATGCGGAAGCGGGAGCCGCGCGCGTCGCGCGGCTCCCGCCGTTCCGTCTGCTCCCCGCCCACGGGCTCCGGGGCTACTGCGGGGTCTTGACGACCACCTTGGCCGCACGCAGCAGCGTGGAGCCGAGGTAGTAGCCGGTCTCGACCACGTCGGCCACCGTGTCGACCTCGACCTCGTCGCTCGGCTGCTGGAAGATCGCCTCGTGCCGCTGCGGGTCGAACGCCTCGCCCGCCTCGCCGAACGGCGAGAGGCCGAGCTTCTCGACGGCGCCGCGCAGCTTCGCGGCGATCGTGGCGAAGGGCGCGTCGCCCTCCAGGTCGCCGTGCTTCTCGGCCCGGTCGAGGTCGTCGAGCACCGGCAGCAGCACGGCCACGGCCTTGCCGACGGCGCGCTCGCGCTCGACCTCGCGGTTCGCCTCGGTGCGCTTGCGGTAGTTCGCGTACTCGGCGGTGACGCGCTTGAGGTCGGCGAGGTGCTCGCTGGTCGGCTCGTCCACCTCCGCCTGCGCGGCGTTCAGGATGTCGTCGACGGTCAGCGGCTCGTCGTCGGCCGGCGTCTCCGCACCGTCGTCGCCCGAGGCATCGGTCGCGTCGGCATCCGCGTCGTCGGCCGGGGGCATCGAGGTCTCGACGTCCGGACCCTCGAGGGGCTCGAAGAAGGCACCGCCCGAGTCGGCCCCGTCCTCCGGGGCCGACTCGGCGGCGGGCTGCCGAACCTCGCCCGTCTCGGGGTCGATCCGCCGCTTGTCGCGGATGATCGGCTCTTCGCGTTCGTGGTTCTCGTCAGCCATGTCCTACTTCTTCTCGTCCTCGTCGTCGATGACCTCGGCGTCGACGACGTCCTCGTCGGACTCGTCGGCCTGGGCACCGCTCGCGTTGGCGTCCTCACCGGGCTCGCCGGCGGCGCCGGCCGCGGCGTCCGCCTGGGCTCCAGCGTAGATCGCCTCGCCGAGCTTCTGCTGCGACTGCGACAGCTTGTCGAACGCGGTCTTCACGGCCTCGTCGTCGTCGCCCGCCAGCGCGGTCTTCAGCGCGTCGACGTCGCCCTGCACCTCGTCCTTGACGTCGGAGGGCAGCTTGTCCTCGTTGTCCGTGATGAGCTTGTCGGTCGAGTAGGCGAGCTGCTCGGCCGAGTTGCGGGTCTCGGCCGACTCGCGGCGCTGCTTGTCCTCGGCCGCGTGCTCCTCGGCCTCGCGCACCATGCGGTCGATGTCCTCCTTGGGGAGGCTCGAGCCGCCGGTGATCGTCATCGACTGCTCCTTGCCGGTGCCCTTGTCCTTGGCGGACACGTGCACGATGCCGTTGGCGTCGATGTCGAAGGTGACCTCGACCTGCGGGATGCCGCGCGGCGCCGGGGCGATACCGGTGAGCTCGAACGTGCCGAGCGGCTTGTTGTCGCGGGTGAACTCGCGCTCGCCCTGGAACACCTGGATCGCGACCGACGGCTGGTTGTCGTCGGCGGTCGTGAACGTCTCGCTCCGCTTGGTCGGGATGGCCGTGTTGCGCTCGATGAGCTTGGTCATGATGCCGCCCTTGGTCTCGATGCCGAGGCTCAGGGGGGTGACGTCGATCAACAGCACGTCCTTGCGCTCGCCCTTGAGGACGCCCGCCTGGAGCGCGGCGCCCACGGCGACGACCTCGTCGGGGTTCACGCCCTTGTTGGGCTCCTTGCCGCCGGTCTCCTGCTTCACGAGCTCCGAGACGGCGGGCATGCGGGTCGAGCCGCCGACCAGCACGACGTGCGCGATGTCGGAGACCTTGATGCCGGCCTCCTTGATGACGTCGTCGAACGGCTTCTTGGTGCGGTCGAGCAGGTCGGAGGTCATGTTCTCGAACTGGGCGCGGGTGAGCGTCTCGTCGAGGTTGGCCGGGCCGTTCTCGGTGAGCGAGAGGTAGGGGAGCTGGATGCTCGTCGACATGCTCGACGAGAGTTCCTTCTTCGCCTGCTCCGCGGCCTCCTTGAGGCGCTGCAGCGCGATCTTGTCCTTCGAGACGTCGACGCCGGTCGACGACTTGAACTGCTTGATCAGGTGCTCGACGACGCGCTGGTCCCAGTCGTCGCCGCCGAGGCGGTTGTCACCGGCGGTCGAGCGCACCTGGATGGTCGAGAAGTCGTCGTCCTTGCCCACCTCGAGGAGGGACACGTCGAACGTGCCGCCGCCGAGGTCGAAGACCAGGATGAGCTCGTCCTCCTTGCCCTTGTCGAGGCCGTAGGCGAGCGCGGCCGCGGTCGGCTCGTTGATGATGCGCAGCACGTTCAGGCCCGCGATCTCGCCGGCCTCCTTGGTCGCCTGGCGCTCGGCGTCGTTGAAGTACGCCGGGACGGTGATGACCGCGTCGGTGACGGTGTCGCCCAGGTACTGCTCGGCGTCGCGCTTGAGCTTCTGCAGGATGCGTGCCGAGATCTCCTGCGGCGTGTACTTCTTGCCGTCGATCTCGGTGGTCCAGTCGGTGCCCATGTGGCGCTTGACCGACGAGATGGTGCGATCGACGTTGGTGACGGCCTGGCGCTTCGCGGTCTCGCCGACGAGCACCTCCCCGTCCTTGGTGAACGCGACCACCGACGGGGTGGTGCGCAGGCCCTCGGCGTTCGCGATGACGGTGGGCTCGCCACCCTCGAGGACGCTGACCACGGAGTTGGTCGTTCCGAGGTCGATTCCGACTGCACGTGACATGTGTTGCATCTCCTTACGTGTCCGATGCGACGGCGCGGATGCCCCGCGACGCGACGCGTCCGGACGTGATCCGGGCGTGGGCCCGGGTCGAAGTCGTGGCGTCGAGGAAGACTTGAGCCTCGACGAATCAAGTTTCACACCGCCCGAATCGGGTGTCAAATCTCGCGGGCCAAAGTTGAGTCGAATCGACTCAACTCACGGCGCGCACTCAGGATTCGCAGCCCACGGCGTGTGGACGGGCGCGCGCGGTCGCTCAGGCGCCGGGGCGGGCCCCGGGCGCCGGCTCCTCCACGACGGGCTCCGCCGCCGGCACCGACCCGGTCGCGTCGTCGAACTGCGCCGACAGCAGTCGGTACGAGCGCGTGGTGAACGCGACCAGCGCGACGGCGACGAGGACGAGCCCGGCGAAGAGGAACACGAGCGCGATGCCGCGCGCGTCGCCCTCGCCGAGGAGCCAGCCCCACGTCGCCCGCCCGGCCGACCCCTCCATGTAGGGGATCACCCAGAACTCGGCGATCGGCGCGACCAGGAATGCGGTCACCGGCGCCGCAGCCGACTCGAGCGCCTGCGCGAACCCGAACACGCGACCCTGCCGCCGGAAGGTGACGACCTTCTGGATGACGGTCTGCTCCGCCGCCTCGACCACCGGGACGATCGCCATGTACACCCAGATGCCGGCCGCGTAGAGCCACCACCACTCGCGCAGCGTGAAGGCCGCGCCGAGCACCCCCATGCCGACCACGACCAGGAGCATGGTGCGGATGGGGTTGCGCCCCAGCCCGAACTTCGCGACCGCCGCCCCGCCGATGATGAAGCCGGTGGAGGTCACGCCCAGCACCACGCCCCAGACCTCGACCGGGAACAGGGTCAGGCCGTACGGGTCCATGAGGGCGATGTACGCGCCGCCGATGAGGTTGTTGAACGTCGTGAAGACGATGAGGGCGAACAGGCCCGGCACGCCGCGGATCGCGGCGATGCTGCCGCGGACGTCGATCGCCGGTGCGCGGCCGTCCTCGGCGACGGGCTGCTCCTCGGGGATCTTCAGGAACAGCAGGTGCACGAGGGCGGCGCCCGTCGCGACGATCGCGACCAGCAGGGTCCACCCCATGCCGAGCAGGCCGACCGAGAGCCCCGAGAACACGCTCGTGACCATGAACGCGATGCCCTGCACCGTGCCGACCATGCCGTTCGCGTTGGCGTGCCGCTCGACCGGCACGAGCAGCGTCACCGTGGTCGAGAGGGCGATGTTGCGCATGTTCTCGATCACCGAGCCGAAGAGGATGATGCCCGCGAACAGCCAGAACCACGGCCCGCCGAGGTCGACGAGCGCCGCCTCGGGCTGCAGCAGGTAGCACACGCCCGCGACGCAGAACGCGACGAGCGTCACGATGCTCGAGAAGACCATGACCGCGTGCTTGCGGTGCCGGTCGACGATCGTGCCGAACACCATCGAGAACACGGCGACGAGCAGCATGTAGACGCCGCCGATGATGCCGGTCGCGAGCACCGACCGCGTCTCGAGGTAGACCCAGAACGTCAGCGCGAACCAGAGGAAGCTCGTCGTGACGTTGGCGACGAGCGTGTTCGCGAGCACCTGCACGAACACGCGCATGCCGCCGGGCGGCGGTTCCGGATGCTCCGCGGGCGCGCCCTGCACGCCCGCGTCGGTCGTCGCGTCGCCCGTCGGCCCGGTCGCATCCGAGCCTGCTCGATCCCCCTGCACCCGGGCATGCTAACCCCCGCCCCCGACACCGCACACCCCGCGCCGCCCCGCCCTGCCCTGCACCGCACGTACGCGACCGGGACTTCCGCTCGCCGAGCGGGAACCGTAGAGTTCGGGAACGCGCGATGCGCGGGGGCAGCACAGCGAGGGGAGCGCACGATGGGGTCGAGCACGAGGCTGGTGGGCGGCATCGCCGTCGCATCGCTGGCACTGGCGGGGTTCGGCGCGGCGGGCGCGGTGGCGGCACCCGGCACGCCGGGGCAGCCGAAGTACACCGCCGGCGACGAGGGCGGCGGCGATCCGTACTTCCCGTACGCGGGCAACGGCGGCTACGACGTGCAGCACTACGACCTGGACCTCACGTACACGCCGCCCGCGGCGAGCCCGGCACCGGTCGAGGGCGACCTGGACGCCGTCGCGACGATCGACCTGGTCGCGACGCAGGACCTCGACCGCTTCAACCTCGACCTGCGCGGACTCGACGTCACGGCCGTCACCGTCGACGGCAGGCCGGCGGCCTCGATCGCCCCGCCGGCAGCCGGGCAGACGGTCGACGGAGCCGCGTTCTGGCAGGTGCAGGACGGCGCCGCGCGTGCCTGGGAGCTGACGATCCAGCCGCGCCCGAAGCTCAAGGCCGGGCAGGAGGTCGAGGTCGTCGTCGAGTACGGCGGCACCACGACCCGTCCGCAGGACATCGAGGGCGCCCTGTACGGCTGGGTCACCACTCGCGACGGCGCGATGGTCGTCAACGAGCCCGAGGGCGCGATGACCTGGTATCCCGTGAGCGACCTCCCGACCGACAAGGCGACCTACGCGTTCGAGATCACCGTCCCCGAGGGCAAGGTCGCCGTCGCGAACGGCATCCAGCCCAAGCCGGCGGAGACCGCCGACGGCTGGACGACGTGGTTCTGGGACGCCCCCGACGCGCAGGCCAGCTACCTGACGACCGCCTCGGTCGGCGACTACGAACTGCGCGAGAGCGAGACCGCGAGCGGCCTGCCGATCATCGACGCGGTCGACGACGGGCTGACGTCGTCCAACCTCGCGACGACGAATGCGAGCCTCGCACTGCAGCCCGCCATGATCGCGTTCTTCGAGTCGCTGTTCGGCGACTACCCCTTCGTCGCCTACGGCTCGATCGTCGAGGACGACTCCGTCGGCTACGCGCTCGAGACCCAGACGCGGCCCGTGTACTCGAGCGTCGCACGCGAGAGCACCGTCGCGCACGAGCTCGCCCACCAGTGGTTCGGCAACGCCGTGAGCCCCGAGGCGTGGCAGTACATCTGGCTGAACGAGGGGTGGGCGACCTACGCCACCTGGCTGTGGGACGAGGAGCAGGGCGGCCCGACCGCGCAGGACGAGTTCGAGAACGTGCTGGCGCTCGCTCCCGGGAACCCCGCCTGGAGCGACGTGATCGGAGACCCGGGGCCGACCGGGCTCTTCGCGGGTGCCGTGTACTTCCGCGGCGCCGCGACCCTGCATGCGCTCCGCCTCGAGGTCGGCGACGACGACTTCTTCGCCGCGACCCGGCTCTGGCTGGAGCGCTACGACGACGGGTCGGCCACGACCGACGACTTCCAGGCGGTGTACGAGGAGGTCTCCGGCCTCGACCTCGACGACCTCTTCGAGACCTGGCTGTACACCCCGGAGAAGCCCGTCCTCTGACCCGAGGGCCCACGACCCCCCGCACGCGCCGAGTCCGGCCGGGTGCGGGCGCTCAGCCCCCGGCGAGCGCCCGCACCGATGCGGGCACCGGCACGCCCGGCGGCGTGCCCTCGGCGGCGACCGGCTCGCCCCACCGTGCGGCCAGCGGCACGACGCCGGTCCACTGCGGCGGCTCGTCCGGTTGCTCCGGCTCGTCGCCCGGCCCGCCCGCTCGCACCTTCATGACCACGTCGTCGAGCGCGAGCCGCAGCACGCGGGTCGCGGCGCGCTCCTTTCGGGTGTTGCCGCGCACCTCGGCGGTGCGACCCGGCAGCAGCCGCTCCGACAGCGCGAGGAGCGCGGCCTCGTCGTCGTCGACCGGCTCGAGGCATCCGTAGACCACCGCGCTGCGGTAGTTCATCGAGTGGTCGAACAGCGTGCGCGCGACGACCATGCCGTCGAGGGCCGTGACCGCGAACGCCACCGGAGACCCGGATGCCGCGGCGCGCAGCGCGAACCCGCCGCCGGTGGAGCCGTGCACGAGCAGCGCCTCGCCGTCGCGGGCGTAGGCCATCGGGATCACCACCGGGGCGCCGTCGACGACCGCCGACAGGTGGCCGACCAGCTGCTCGTCGAGCAGGCGGTGCAGGGCGGGGCGGTCGACGACCTGGCGGTCGCCCAGGCGGCGGATGCGGCGGGGCGGGGCGGTGGCGGGCATGCGACCATCGTGCGGGGCATACTGGTCGCGTCGGCAGTCCAGTCGATGACGATTCGATCAGACCAGTGGGGTGCCATGGACGGACCGCTCCTCACCCTCGTGCCGGACGACGCCCGCCCCATCGGCGTGCAGCTCGTCGCGGGCCTGCGCGCGGGCATCCTGGGCGGCGCGCTGCACGCCGGCGACCCGCTGCCGTCGACGAGGCGGCTCGCGACCGAGCTCGGCGTCTCGCGCAGCTCGGTCGTCGCCGCGTACGAGCAGCTGGCGGGCGAGGGCTACCTCGAGACCCGGCAGGGCGCACCGACGCGGGTGGCCGCCCTCGACGCGCACGCCGCGGCGGACGCGACCGCGCGCCGGCCGCACCACGACGGCGTCGCATGGGCGACCGAGCCCGGCGCACTCCCGGCAGGCACGGTCGAACCCGGTGCCATCGAACCCGGTGCCATCGAACCCGGTGCGATCGACCTCCGGCCCGGGCGCCCGTCGACGGCGCGCGTCGACGCGCGTGCCTGGCGCGCCGCCTGGCGCGCGGCCGCCGCGGCCGGGATCCCCGCCGACCCGTCGCCGCCGTTCGGCGAGCCCGCACTGCGCGCCCAGCTGGCCGACCACCTGCGCCACGCACGGGGCGTCGCGTGCGCGGCCCCGGACGTCGTCGTCACCGCGGGCACCTCCGAGGCCCTCGCGCTGCTCGCGACCGCGCTGCGACGAGCGGGCGGCCCCGGCACGCCGCGCATCGCCGTCGAGGACCCCGGCTACCCCGACGGGGCGGCCGTGCTGCGCGCCCACGGAGCGGACACCGTGCCCGTCGCGACCGGCCCGGACGGCATCGACCTGGTCGCACTCGATGGGCTCGGCGCGGTCGACGCGGTCATGGTCACGCCGAGCCACCAGTACCCGCTCGGCGGGCGGCTGCCCGTGGGCGACCGGCTCGCGCTGCTCGACCTGGCGCGCGAACGCGACGCCGTGGTGATCGAGGACGACTACGACTCCGAGTACCGCCACACCGGCGCCCCGCTGCCGGCCCTCACGTCGCTCGACGCCGACGGCCGGACCGTGCTCGTCGGCAGCCTGTCCAAGGTGCTCACGCCGTGGCTGCGCGTCGGGTACCTGGTGCTGCCGAGCGCCGCATCGAGCTCCCGGGCCGGCGCCGCACTGCGCACCGCCGTCGACGAGGTGCGGGGCGTGACCGAGGGCCCGGTGGCCGGCCCGGTGCAGCTCGCGCTCGCCCACCTGCTCGCAACCGGCGCGCTGCGCCGCCACATCGCCGCCACGCGCCGCGAGTACGGGCACCGACGACGCCTCGTGCTCGCGGCGCTCGGCGACCTCCCCGGTGCGCGGCTGCACGGCCTGGACGGGGGACTCCACGCGGTGCTCGAGGTGGACTCCGCGGCATCCGCCCGCGATCTCGTCGCGCGCCTCGCCCGCGACGGCGTGGTCGTCGCACCGCTCGCCGACTACGCGGCGAGCCGCCCGGCGCGACGGCACGGCATCGTCGTCGGCTACGCCGGCGTGACCGACACCGCGCTCGCGACGGCGCTGGGCCGCATCCGCGAGCACCTCGGCGCCGCGTAGCGCGCAGCGGCCGGCGGGGGCGCCGCTCCGGCGGGAGACCGGGCCTCCCCTGCTGCGACCGGCGGGCGTAGGATGCGAGCATCCCACAGGGATGCCGCGGGCGGGGCGACGCGGCGGGAGGTCGGCGCGGGGCGCCGGCCCGGGTCCGAGGGGGCCACGATGACCATTCCCACGACACCGTCGGCGGCGGCCGCCGCGGCGGCGCAGTACGGGCGCGGCGCACGGCGCGCCGCCGGGCGTTCGGTGCGTGCCGACGTGCCGATCACGGAGCACGCGCGGCTCGCGGCATCCGACCGCGACCCGGTCGCGATCCTCGAGCGCCAGGCGGCCTCGCGCGTCGCCTCGCTCATCGCGATCCGACACGGGCGCATGGCGGCCTCGCCGTTCGCGTTCTACCGCGGGGCTGCGGCGATGATGGCGCACGACCTCCGGCGCGAGCCGGACTCGGGCATCGTCACCTGGCTCTGCGGTGACGCCCACCTGTCGAACGTCGGGCTCTACGCCTCCCCCGAGCGCGCGCTGGTGGTCGACGTGAACGACTTCGACGAGACCGCGCCCGGCCCGTTCGAGTGGGACCTGAAGCGCATGGCGGCGAGCTTCGAGCTCGCGGCACGCGCGCGCGAGTTCGACGACGCGGTGCGCGGAGAGATCGTGGGCGAGGTCGTGCGCGCCTACGCCGACGCGATGGACGGCCTCGCGGGGGCGCCCCGGCTGCACCTGGCGACCGCCACCGTGAGCGCGTCGACGCTGCTGGACACCGCCGGGCGCACCCTCGACGCCGGCAGGACCGATCGGGTCGCGGCGGCGATCGCGAAGGCCCACCGGCGCGACAGCCGCCAGGCGGCGCGCAAGCTCACCGAGGAGGTCGACGGCGAGACGCGCTTCCGGTCGCAGCCGCCCCTGCTCGTCCCGCTGCGCGAGGTCGCCGACCACGCCGCCACCACCGAGCAGGAGGCCCGCGAGCGGGTGGAGGCGCTCCTGGAGCGGTACCGCGACTCGCTCCCGGCGGACCGGCGGCAGGTGATCGACGGGTACGCGTTCGTCGATGCGGCCATGAAGGTCGTGGGCGTCGGCAGCGTCGGCACCCGGGCGTGGGTCGTGCTGCTGCGCGGCAACGGCCGCCGCGACCTCCTGATGCTGCAGGCGAAGGAGGCGCAGCGTTCGGTGCTGGAGTCGACGGCCGGCCCGCACGCGTTCGCGCACGAGGGCGAGCGCGTCGTGCGCGGCCAGCGCATCATGCAGGCGCTGAGCGACCTGCTGCTCGGATGGCTGACCGCGGAGGGCTTCGACGACGTGCCGCGCGCCTTCTACGTGCGCCAGTTCCGCGACTGGAAGGGCTCGGCGGACCCGTCCGTCATGGAGCCGGACACCATGCGCGTCTACGCCCAGTACTGCGGCGTGCTGCTCGCCCGGGCGCACGCACGCGGGGGCGACGCGGCGACGATCGCCGGGTACGTCGGCCGGGGGGAGGCGCTCGCCCGGGCGCTCGTCGCGTTCTCCGGCGCCTACGCCGACCGCACCGACGAGGACCACCGCGCGCTGCTCGACGCGATCGCGAGCGGACGCGTCGAGGCCGCCGAGGGGTGAGGCGGATACCGCGGCGCGACCGCGCCCGGGTCGATCGCGCACCCGCACCCCGCGAGCGGGCCCTGTACACGCCGCCGCGCCGGGCGTAGGATCTGGCGCGGACGCCCGCTTCGGGCATCCGCCACCGGAACGGAAGGAGAGGACTCATGCAGACCGTCGACGTCGCGCGCCTCGCCGACCCCCTTCCCTCGGAGGCCTCCCGCTAGACACCGGCGGCCTCCACGTCCTGGAGACCCCATTGTCAGCAGATGACCTCGCGCCCTCCGGCGCACCCTGGCCCGTGCTCCGGTTCGACACCGTCGAACCGGGCGCCGGGCAACGCTGGTCCACGTGGCCGGCGACCACCCCGTCCGAACGCGGCCCCGAGCCGCGGCCCGACTGGATCGTGACCTCGGCCTCGGCCGTCGACACCGAGCTCGGCATCGTGAAGTCGGGCAAGGAGGCCGACGTGTTCCTGGTCGAGCGCGCCGTGCCCGGCGACGCGCGGCAGCGCTCCGTGCTCGCCGCCAAGCGGTACAAGGCCGCCGACCGCTCCGACTTCCGCCGCTCGGAGGTCTACACGGCCGGCCGCCGTGAGAAGAAGACGCGAGACACCCGCGCACTCGCCCGCGGGTCGACCTACGGGCGCGCCCTGGCCGCAGGCCGCTGGGCGGGCGCGGAGTTCGCCGCGCTGTCCGAGCTCTGGTCGGCCGGCCTGCCCGTGCCGTACCCCGTGCAGGTCGCGGGCACCGAGCTGCTCATGGAGTTCGTCGGCACCGACGGCGCCGCCGCACCCCGGCTCGCCCAGGCACGCGGCGAGCCGGCGGAGCTCGACGACTGGTTCGAGCAGGTGCGCGCGCTGGTGCTCGGCTTCGCGCGCACGGGCTACGCGCACGGCGACCTCTCGCCCTACAACCTGCTCGTGCACGACGGGCGCGTCGTCGCGATCGACCTGCCGCAGATCGTCGACCTCGTCGGCAACCCGAACGGCATCGACCTGCTGCACCGCGACTGCGTGAACGCCTGCGGCTGGTTCGTGCGCCGTGGCGTCGAGGCGGCGGACCCCGAGTTGCTCTTCGCGGACGCGCTCGCCGTCGCGCTGCCCTGACGGGTGCGGGCGCGACGGCGGCCGCCCGGCGCGTGGATGTCGCGGGCCGGGCGGGCCGGGCAGGCGCTACAGTGCAGTCGACACGGTCGATGCCGACTGCGCGGATGCCCCGTCCGTCAGCCCACGGCCACGCGCTGTTCACCCGACGGAACGAGGCTTACGCACATGACGCACCCGACCGAGACCACCACCGGGCCCGCGACCACTCGCGTCGGGCTCTGGCCCGTGACCGCCTGGGCACTCTGGGACTGGGGATCCGCGGCGTTCAACGCCGTCGTCACGACGTTCGTCTTCACCGTCTACATCACCAGCGCCGGGTTCGGCGAGCCCGGCACGGTGGAGGCGCAGCTCGGCTGGGCGCTCGCGGCGGCGGGCCTGCTCATCGCCGTGCTCGCGCCCGTCACGGGCCAGCGCTCGGACACCAGCGGGCGCCGCAAGCTCTGGCTCGCGGTGAACACCTACATCGTCGTCGCGCTCACCGCGGCGATGTTCCTCGTGCAGCCCGCCCCCGAGTACCTGCTGCTCGGGCTGGTGCTGCTCGCGGCCGGCAACGTCTTCTTCGAGTTCGCGGGCGTCAACTACAACGCCATGCTCGCGCAGGTGTCGACGCCCCGGACGATCGGGCGCGTCAGCGGATTCGGCTGGGGCATGGGCTACGTGGGCGGCATCGTGCTGCTGCTCATCGTGTACTTCGGCTTCATCGCGCCCGAGGTCGGGCTGTTCGGCGTGACCGGCGAGCACGGGCTCGACGTGCGCGTCACGGTGCTCGTCTCGGCGATCTGGTTCGCCCTGTTCGCGCTGCCGGTGCTGCTCACGGTGCCCGAGTACCGGCCGCCGGCCGGTGCGGGGCGCGAGCGGATCGGCCTCCTCGCCTCCTACGTGCGCCTCGGCCGCGACATCGCCCGCCTCTGGCGCGAGCGGCGCAACGTGGTGTGGTTCCTGCTCGCCAGCGCGGTGTTCCGCGACGGCCTGGCCGGCGTCTTCACGTTCGGCGGCGTGCTCGCCGCATCCGTCTTCGGCTTCTCCGCGGGCGAGGTCATCGTCTTCGCGATCGCCGCGAACGTCACCGCGGGCGCCTCGACCATCGCGGTCGGCGCGCTCGACGACCGCCTCGGGGCGAAGCCGGTCATCATCACGGCCCTCGCCGGACTCGTCGTCTCGGGCCTCATCGTGTTCTTCCTGCACGACGGCGGGCAACTGGTCTTCTGGACCGCGGGACTCGCGCTCACGCTGTTCGTCGGTCCCGCCCAGTCGGCCAGCCGGAGCTTCCTCGCCCGCATCATCCCCGCCGGCCGCGCGGGCGAGGTGTTCGGACTGTACGCCACGACCGGCCGCGCCGTGAGCTTCCTCGCCCCGACCATGTTCGCGCTCTTCGTCACGATCGGCGGCGAACCGTACTTCGGCATCCTCGGCATCGTGCTGGTGCTCGCCGTCGGGCTGGCGCTGCTGATCCCGGTGCGCGCGGAGGCCCGCTCGCTCGACTGAACGGAACGGCCCCGGGCCCCCGAGGAGGCGGCGGGCGTCATCACAGGTGGAGCGAACAGGGCCCACGGCTTCGGTACTGTGATGTTCCACGCACCTCGCGGCCCCGCCGCACCGACCGAGAGGCCGACGGTCAACTCGTGACGACGACACTCCATGCACGGCGACTCCACCTCCGCCGCATGCGCACGGTCGCCTACCTCGGCGTCATCGCGGCCTGGTCGTTCTCCGTCGGCATGGGCGTGCTGCTCGAGCCGCCGGAGTGGATCCGCCTGCCCGCGCTGTTCATCCACCTCGCCTCGCTGATCGTCGGCCTCGGCGCCGTGGTGATGGTCGAGTGGCACGGCCTCCTGTGGGCGACGGGGTGGAGCACCGTGCGCGAGGTCGTGCAGGCCGACAAGACGCTGATCCTCCCGATCTGGGCGGGACTGATCGGACTGCTCGCGACCGGAGCGGTGCTCGAGCCGAACCTCGAGTCGCCGCTGACGGTCCTGAAGCTCTGCTGCGTGCTCGTGCTCTCGCTGAACGGCGTCGCGCTGACCCGCTGGACGTGGGAACTCGGTCGGCTGCCCGCGAAGGCGCGGTTCCGCTCGCTCCCCGGGCGGCTCCAGGTGTGGTTCATCAGCAGCGGCATCTTCTCGCAGCTCGCCTGGTGGACCGCAGTGGCCATCGGGATGTGGAATTCCGCGGGCTGACGCCGCTCGCGCGCACCCACGCACCTTTTGGGCAGCCGAACTCCTCGATATATGCTCGCTTCCAGCCCCCACCACCGACGTGAGGACGACCCGATGCCCGCAGTCGACGCCCCCTGCGCCCCGACCGCCGCCCGATGGCTGCCGGAGGCGCGGTCGTGAGCGGGCAGATCCCCACCCGCCGCGGCTCGCGGCGCGAGCTGCGCGAGCAGGCGCGCCGACGGCGACGGCGCACGACGTGGATCGTCGTGGCGGCCGTCGCCGTGCTCCTGCTGGTCGGCGGCGGCGTGGTCACCGCGCTCGTGCTGACGGGCGGAGCGGGCGGCAGCGGCCAGGAGCAGGTGCGCGCCGACCCGATCACCTTCCCGCAGGACGAGCCGGCCGCGGCCGACGGCGCCGGCCCCTGCACCACCGTGAACGTGCTCTCGTCGTTCGAGAACGCCGAGATGGTGCAGCAGCTGGCCGACGGCTACAACGCGCAGCCGCGCGACGTCGGCGGTGCGTGCGTCGAGATCGTGGCGACCAAGGACAAGTCGGGCATCTCGGCGGAGGATGCCGCAGAGGGCTTCCCCGACCTCGCAGAGGACGCCCGGCCGACGATGTGGATCCCGGATGCGGCCTCGTGGCTGTCGGTCGCGCGCGACGCCGGCGCGGAGGACATCATCCCCGCGTCGGGCACGACCATCGGCGCATCCGACATCGTGCTCGCCATGCCGGAGCCGCTCGCCGCGGCGATCGGCTGGGACGAGGACGCCCCGACCTGGGACGAGGTGTTCACGGCCTCCGAGGACGTGGAGCTCTGGAGCGACCTCGGGCACCCGGAGTGGGGCGGGTTCCAGCTGGGCAAGACGAGTCCCGTCATCGCCAGCTCGGGCGAGGCCGCGATGCTCGTGTCGTACGGCAGTGCCGCCGGGTCGGTGTCCGACCTGACGGCCGCGGAGGTCGAGGACTCCGGGATCACCGACACGGTGCGCCAGCACGAGCTCGCCACGAGCCACTACATGGCGACCCCCGAGCACTTCCTGTGGCACGCCCGCAAGGCCGAGACCGAGGGCGGATCCGCGGCGGAGTTCCTGTCCGCCGTGATCGTCGACGAGAAGTCGGTCTGGGACTACAACCGCGGCATCGTCAGCCGCGACGGCGTGACGCGCGTCGAGGACGAGCCGCCCGCCGAGAAGCTCGTGGCCATCTACCCGACCGACGGCTTCTACGTCGCGGACAACCCGGCCGTCGTGCTCACCGCGGGTTGGGTCTCCGACGCCCAGGTCGCGGCCGCCGACGACTTCCTCCGCTACGCCGGCACGGAGCAGGGCCAGCAGATCGTGCGGGACTTCGGGTACCGCGACCTCAACGGCGTGCTGAGCGACGAGGTCGCCGAGGTGGGCAACCTCGAGCCCGCCCCCGTCGGCGTGCTGCCCTTCCCCGACCAGGACGTCGTGGTCGCCGTGCACGCGGCCTTCCCCGACGTGCGCAAGCGGGCGAACATCCTCTTCCTGCTCGACGTCTCGGGCTCGATGGGCCGGGAGATCGCGCCCGGGCTGACGAAGCTGCAGGGCGCGAAGGACGCGATCACGAAGGCGCTCGACCACTTCGCGGCGGGGGACAACCTCGGCCTCGCGGCGTTCTCGGCACGCGACAGCACCGAGATCATCCCGGGCACGGTGAGCCCGGTGGCCGACATCGGCGACTCCGAGGAGCAGTTCCTCGCCGCACTGGACGCACTCTCGACCATCGACGACACCCCGCTGTACGCGGCCGTCGACACGTTCGCGCGCCAGCAGGCGGAGCAGTACAGCGCCGACCGGATCAACGCGGTGGTGCTGCTCAGCGATGGCCAGGACGACATGGACGTCCCGTCGACGAGCCGCGACCAGATGCTGGCGACGCTCGAGGAGGTGTCGCACACGCTGCTGGTGTTCACGCTCGCATACGGTGCGGACGCCGACGTCGAGACGCTGCAGGCGATCTCGGGCGCGACCGGAGCGCACTACTACGACGCGACGGACCCGCTCGAGGTGGAGGACGTGCTCGGCGACCTGGTCACCAGCTTCTGAGGCCGGGGGCGCGACCCTCGCCGTGGTGGCCGCCGTGACCGTGGTGGCCAGCGTGTTGGGGCGGCACCCGGTCGTGAGCGCGACCGCCGACCGCACCGCGCTCCTCGTCGCCGCGACCCCGGCGCGGGCCGCCCCGCCCGTGGTGCGCCCGACCGCCGCGCGGTCCGCGGCTCCTCGGCGCCTGCTCGCCCGGCTCCCAGCCGAGTTCGCGCGCGAGCGCCTCGAGGGTCGCGACGGTGCTGCCGAACGCGTCTGCGCCGACGGCGTCGACGAGGCGGGTGCGCACCCCGGTCACGCGCTCGAGCAGTCGGTCGTGGGCCCGCCGTCCGGCATCGGTGAGCGCCGGGACGCCGTCCTCGCCGTCGATGACCCAGCCCCGGGCGCGCAGGGCGCCGGGCGTGCGGGGCGCGTCGCCGCCGCGGGCGATGCCGTGCAGCGCTCGCCACTCGCGGTGGTCGACGCCCTCCTCGGCGAGGGCGGCGTCGACCGCGGCGCGCAGCCGGTGGTCGAGCTCGGTGAGCCAGTACCCGAGCGGCCGACGGTCTTCGGGTCCGGGCGTCGCGGCGCCCTCGAGGTCGCCGGTTGCGGATGCGTCGTGTGATTCGTGGAACTGCATGATGGGACTCCTGTCCGTTCTCGGGGCGCCCGGTGACGGCGCCGGGCCGCGGCGAGCGGAGCTCGTGCATCGCGGCGTGGGTTCCTGCCGGCGGATCGCCGGCTCGGAATTGCATGTCACGTGACATGTGTATGTATAGTGACATACATCATGCGCGGCAGTCAAGGCGAGCCTCCCGAGGCCGGTTCGGAACCGGTCCGCGGCATCGAGGGCGCCCTCGAGGAGATCGGCCTGTTCGGGCGGCGACGCGGGCGGCACGGACCCCACGGCGAGCACCACGCACGGGGCCCCCACGACGACCCGGGCCCCCACGGCGGCGCAGGCCCCCGCGGCGGCGCGGGCCCCCGCGGCTTCGGTCCCATCGGCGGCGGCACCGACGACGCGGCTCGCGGACGCGGACCGCGCGGTCGCCTCGCCGGCATCGCGCGCGGTCGCGTGCTCGACGTGCTGGCCGCGGCCGACGGCTCGCTCTCCATCAGCGAGATCGGCGAGCGCATCGGCGTGGACCAGCCGCGCGCGAGCCGCCTCGTGCAGGCGCTCGTGGACGCCGGCTTCGTGCGCCGGGCGGTGGACCCGGGTGACGCGCGCCGCAGCGCGATCCTGATCACGGATGCCGGCAGGGCAGCGCTCGAGCGCTCGCGCGCCACGCGCCGCGACGCGATCGAGCAGGCGCTCGAGGGGTTCAGCGATGCCGATCGCGCGCAGTTCGCCGAGCTCCTGTGCCGCTTCGCGGCCGCCTGGCCGCGCGACTGACCGCACCGAGCGGGCCCCTCAGTCCTCCACGACGAGCGCGAGCGTGGTGTCGCCGCAGGCGACCACCCGCCCCACGCCCGGGAGGACCACGGCGGCGTCGCGCCCGAGCCCGTCGAGTGCCGCGCGCAGCCCGTCGAGGCGCAGCACGGCGCCCACCGCCCGCTGCGCGTCGGTGGAGGCGACCACGCGCCCGCGGGCGTTGACGACGGTGCACGCGTCCCCGGTCGCCTCGATCACGGGCAGCAGCGTCGACTCCAGCTCGCTCGCGTACAGGTCGGCGCCGACGACGCCGATCATCTCGCCGTCCACGTGCACCGGCTCCGTGATCGTCACGGTGTAGGCGTCGGTGCAGAGGTAGTCGACGTACGGGCCGGTCAGGTGGCGCTGCCCGGTCGCGCGCGGCACGCGCCACCACTCGAGCGTGGTGTAGTCGCGGAAGCTCTCCGCCTCCGGGTCGACGACGGCCTCGAGCCGCCGCAGGTGCGCGGGTCCGCCGTCGAGGCCGAACGTGTTCGCGTCCCCGAGCCACCATGCGAGGTGCCAGGGCGCGTCGGCGAGCAGGCCGGGGGCCGCGACGAAGCCGGCCCCGGTCACGAGCGAGTCGGGGTCGGAGAGGGCCGCCGTCGCGAAGCGCTCGACGACCGCGTCGACGTCACCGGCGAGCGGCGTGACCCGGTCGGCGACGTGCGCGGCGACGGCGTCGCGCCACGACCCGATCAGGGCGAAGAGGTCGTCGACGGTCGCTGCGATGCGCGCCGCGGCGGCATCGGTCGGCAGTGCCGTTCCCGTGCTCATGCGTCGCCTCCGTTCCGCTCCCGGCGCGTCTTCTCGTCGATCAGCCAGGCGATGGCCTGGCCGATCCAGCCGCTCGTCACGTGCCGCGCGCGCTCCGGGTCGAGCGACTCGATCGCGTCGATCGTCTCCTCGCGCACGACGCGGCTGCGCTCACGATAGTCCTCATCGCGCAGGCACATCCACAGCAGGGGCCCGAACTCGGCCTGCAACCGGAGCTCCTCGTGCACGAGCCGCGCCGACTGGCTGAGCGCCGCGACGTCGAGCCGGAACCGGCCGTGGCCGCGACGTGCCCCGCCCGCGGTCGCCCCGTCGACGGATGCGGCCAGTGCGCGCAGGCTCGCCACGTCGTCGTCGGTCGCACGGTCGGCGGCGAGCTCCGCCGCAGTGCCGGCGATCGCCGTGTAGTGCGCGGCGAGGTCGCGGATGTCGATGCGGCTGATCGCGGCGAGCCGCTCGTCGACGACGCGATCGGATGCCGCGGGGTCGAAGGTCACGAAGCTGCCGCCCTCGCGGCCACGGCGGGTCTGCACCAGCCCCCGCGCACGGAGTGCCTCGAGCGCCTCACGCGCGGTCACCACCGCGACGCCGAGGCGCCTGGCGAGCTCGGCCTCGCTCGGCAGCTTCTCGCCGTCGCGCAGCACGCCGAGCACGATGGCGTCGCCGAGCCGCTGCTCCACGCGATCGGCGCGTCCCACGGCGTCGAGCGGCGCGAACACGACCGCGCGCGTCACGTCGGGAAGCCTCGTCAGCTGCGGCATCGGACCCCCGTCCGGGAAGTTGTGACACGACCGTAACACGCAGGCCTCGCGGGTTTACATATGGATCCATAGGATTTCTTCCATCACACCAGAGGAGGCCACGTGGACTCGACCACGCCTGCAATCCGGCTCCGCGCACTCACCAAGGAGTTCGGCGCGCTGACCGCCGTCGACGGCGTCGATCTCGAGATCCAGCCCGGCGAGTTCTTCTCGATGCTGGGGCCGTCCGGTTCGGGCAAGACCACCGTGCTGCGGCTCATCGCCGGCTTCGACCAGCCGACCGACGGCACCATCGAGCTCTTCGGCACGGATGTCACCGACCGCGCCCCGTTCGACCGCGACGTGAACACCGTCTTCCAGGACTACGCGCTCTTCCCGCACATGAGCGTGCTCGAGAACGTCGCCTACGGGCTCCGCGTGCGGGGCGTCGGGCGTCGCGATCGGCTCGCCCGCGCCCGCGACGCGCTCGCCTCGGTGCGCCTCGCCGACTTCGCCGACCGCCGGCCCGCGCAGCTCTCGGGCGGCCAGCGCCAGCGCGTCGCGCTCGCGCGCGCCACGGTCGTGCAGCCGAAGGCGCTGCTGCTCGACGAGCCGCTCGGCGCGCTCGACCTGAAGCTCCGCGAGCAGATGCAGGTCGAGCTCAAGCAGATCCAGCGCGAGCTCGGCATCACCTTCATCTTCGTCACGCACGACCAGGACGAGGCGCTCACGCTCAGCGACCGCATCGCCGTCTTCAACGCCGGGCGCATCGAGCAGCTCGGCACGCCCGCCGAGCTCTACGAGCGGCCCGCATCGCGCTTCGTCGCCGACTTCGTCGGCACCTCGAACCTGTTCGACGCGGAGCTCTCCCGAGCGCTGCTCGGGCGCGACGGCGAGCACTCGGTGCGCCCCGAGAAGGTGCAGATCGCCCGCGGCGACGCCGAGCCGAGCGGCGAGCACCACGCCTGGGGCACCATCACCGAGCTGATCTACACCGGCAGCGCCACCCGCATCGTGGTCGACCTCGACGCGGGCGCGCGCATCACCGTGCTCGAGCAGAACGACCAGCACCGCGGCGACGCCGACGCCCGCGGCGATCGCGTCCTCGCCGCCTGGCGGGACGCCGACGTCGTCACGCTCGCGGGCGCACCGCAGCCCGAGGCATCCGCCCGCCACTGACCCATCGGCCCCCGCAGTACGCACCATCCACCGCATCACACCAAGGAGATTGCAATGACACGCATCACCCGCCGCGCCGCGCGCGTCGGCACCACCGCACTGGCGATCGCCTCGGTCGCCGTGCTCACCGCCTGCGGCACGACCTCCGGGTCGACCGATGGCGGCGAGGCGGCCACCGAGCTGGGCGACTTCGAGGGCCAGGTCTCGCTGCTCGCGTGGCCGGGCTACGTCGAGGACGGCTCGAACGACCCGGCCGTCGACTGGGTGACCCCGTTCGAGGAGGCGACCGGCTGCACGGTCACCTCGAAGACCTACGGCACCTCCGACGAGGCGTTCAACCTCATGAAGACGGGCGAGTACGACGTCGTCGCCGCCTCCGGCGACGCGACGCTGCGCCTCATCGCCGCGGGCGACGTGGCGCCGGTCAACACCGACCTCATCCCGAACTACGCCGGCATCTACGACTTCCTCAAGGAGAAGGAGTGGAACTCGGTCGACGGCGTCGCCTACGGCGTGCCCCACGGCTACGGCGCCAACCTGCTCATGTACAACACGGAGGAGGTGACGCCGGCCCCGACCTCGTGGGACGTCGTCTTCGACGCCGCCGGCGACTACGACGGCAAGGTCACCGCGTACGACTCGCCGATCTACATCGCCGACGCCGCGGTCTACCTCATGGCGCACCAGCCGGAACTCGGCATCGAGAACCCGTACGCGCTCGACGAGGAGCAGTTCGCCGCAGCGGTCGACCTGCTCAAGGAGCAGCGCCAGTACGTCGGCGAGTACTGGAGCGACTACCTGAAGGAGATCCAGGCGTTCGAGACCGGCGACTCGGTCGTCGGCACGACCTGGCAGGTCATCCAGAACGTGCTCGCGGGCTCGGGTGCGACGACCGACGTCGTGCTGCCCGACGAGGGCGCGACCGGCTGGTCGGACACCTGGATGATCGCGTCCGAGGCCGCGAACCCGAACTGCGCCTACGCGTGGCTCGACTACATCGCCAGCCCCGAGGCCAACGCCGCCGCGACCGAGTACTTCGGCGAGGCGCCGTCGAACGAGGCCGCCTGCGAGTTCCGCTCGGAGGGCTCGTGCGAGGCGTACCACGCCGGTGACGAGGAGTACGCCGCGCAGATCTGGTACTGGACCACGCCGATCGCCGAGTGCGTCGACGGCCGCACCGACGTCGAGTGCGTCGACTACGCGGGCTGGACGACGGCCTGGCAGGAGATCAAGGGCTGACGGATGCCCCGGGCGGCCCGTCCCACCGACGGGCCGCCCACCCCGGGGCATCCGCCCCACCACCCCACCGACCCGCTCGAGGACGCCATGACCACGACCGACGCCCCCGCCCCGGCCCCCGGAGCCCCCGGACGCGCACCCGTGCCGACGCCGCGCGACACGCTCGCCCGTCGCGGCTCCGTGTTCCTCAGCGCCCACCCGCGCGCGCGGCTCGCACTGCTGCTCTCGGCCCCGCTGTTCTGGCTCGGCCTCGTCTACATCGTGGCGCTCGCGGCGCTGCTGGTCACCGCGTTCTGGACGGTCGACAGCTTCACCGGGCAGATCTCCACCGAGTTCACGCTCGACAACATCATCACGGTGATCACGGGCTCGCTGTACCAGACGGTCACCCTCCGCACCCTCGGCGTGGCCCTCGCGGTCACGGTGATCGACGTGGCGCTCGCGCTGCCGATCGCCTTCTTCATGGCGAAGGTCGCGTCGCCCCGCCTCCAGCGCGCCCTCGTGGTCGCGGTGCTCACCCCGCTCTGGGCGAGTTACCTCGTGAAGGCCTACGCCTGGCGGTCGGTGCTCTCGCAGGACGGCATCCTCGAGTGGCTCATCTCGCCGCTCGGGCTGCACACGCCGGGCTACGGCCTGCCGGCCACGATCATCACGCTGTCCTACCTCTGGCTGCCGTACGTGATCCTCCCGATCTACGCTGGGCTCGAGCGCGTGCCCGACTCGCTCCTCGAGGCATCCGGCGACCTGGGCGGGAAGACCTGGCAGACCATGCGCCTGGTGGTGCTGCCGATGGCGATGCCCGCCATCATCGCGGGCACCATCTTCAGCTTCTCGCTGTCGCTCGGCGACTACATCACGGTGAACATCGTCGGCGGCGCGAGCCAGATGCTCGGCAACCTCGTCTACACGAACGTCGGCGCGGCGAACAACCTGCCGCTGGCGTCCGCGATCGCGCTCATCCCGATCGTGATCATCTTCGGCTACCTCTTCCTCGTGCGCCGCACCGGCGCGCTCGACAACCTCTAGGAGCGAAACGGATGCGACTCTCCCGCGCCGCCCGCATCACCCTGGGGTCCGTGACGGCCCTGATCCTGGTGATCGTGTACGTGCCGCTGTTCGTCGTGCTCGTGAACTCGTTCTCGACGAGCACGAGCCTCAGCTGGCCGCCGCCCGGCTTCACGCTCGAGTGGTGGGGCCGCGCGTTCCGCAGCGCGGGCGCCCTCGAGGCGGTGCTCACGAGCGTGCAGGTCGCGGTGATCGCCACGATCGTCTCGCTCGTGCTCGGCACGCTGATCTCGCTCGCGCTGCAGCGGTTCTCGTTCTTCGGGCGCGACGCGGTGAGCCTGCTCGTGATCCTGCCCATCGCGCTGCCCGGCATCATCACGGGCATCGCGCTGAACAACTTCTTCCGCACCATCATGGGGGTGCCGCTGTCGATCTGGACGGTCGTCATCGCGCACGCGACGTTCTGCATCGTCACGGTGTTCAACAACGTCATCGCCAGGCTCCGCCGGCAGGGCACGAACCTCGAGGACGCGTCGGCCGACCTCGGCGCGGGCGTGTGGACGACGTTCCGGCTGGTCACGTTCCCGCAGCTGCGCTCGGCGCTGCTCGCGGGCGGCCTGCTCGCGTTCGCGCTCTCGTTCGACGAGATCATCGTCACGACGTTCACCGCGGGGTCGGGCGTGACGACGCTGCCCATCTTCATCCTGAACAACATGTTCCGGCCGAACCAGGCGCCCATCGTGGCGGTCATCGCGGTCGTGCTCGTGCTCGTCTCGATCATCCCGATCGCCATCGCGCAGCGGTTGTCGGGGTCGGAGCAGCAGCGACGCTGAGGGGCGGATGCCACGGGCCTCCGCCCCTCGCGCCCGGCGGCACCCGTCTCCGTCTCGCGCTGCTCAGATGAGCACGGATGTCGCCAGGACTGCGCATCCGCGTGATTCACACAGTGGTAACCCGGAGGGCCTTCCGGACGATATCGACCGCGGCCTAGTCTCTCCCACGTTCGGGGGACACGTGCGCCCACGGACTCGTGAAGCCGTGAGGAGCACTGATGAGACATCCCGTTCGTCGAACCGCACTCGCCGCCGCGGCCGCAGCCTCGCTGCTGGCCGTCGGCGTCGTCGCCCCCGCCCAGGCGGAGGAGGTGGGGCCGAGCGAGCTGATCATCAGCGAGTACGTCGAGGGATCGTCGAACAACAAGGCGGTCGAGCTGTACAACCCGACGTCGGGCACGATCGACCTGACCGAGTACACGTTGGAGGTGTACTCGAACGGCAATACGACCAGAAGCGTGAACGCGACGCTCGAGGGGAGCCTCGCCGCCGGCGACGCGTACGTGTTCGCGGATGACGGAGCCGTACTGCCCGAGCCTGCCGACCAGATCACCAGCTCCGGCCTCTGGAACGGCAACGACGCCATCGTGCTGAAGCATTCAGGAACGGTCGTCGACTCCATCGGCCAGGTCGGCGACGACAGTTCCTGGGGTACGGACGTCACGCTGCGCCGCATGGCATCGGTCTGCATCGGCGACACGATCGTCGACGACGCGTTCGACCCGGCCACCGAGTGGGTGGGGTTCGCGCAGAACACGTTCGACGGGCTCGGCTCGCACACCGTGGACTGCGACGGCACGACCGGCCCGTCCGGGCCCGTGATCAACGAGTTCTCCGCGGACACCACCGGCACCGACCTCGCCGAGTACGTCGAGGTGTACGGCGACCCCGACACCGACCTGTCGGCCTACTCCGTGCTCTCGATCGAGGGCGATGGATCGTCGGCCACGGGCACCGTCGACCGG
Organism: Agromyces sp. SYSU T00194; assembly: GCF_040496035.1. Lineage (NCBI taxonomy): Bacteria > Bacillati > Actinomycetota > Actinomycetes > Micrococcales > Microbacteriaceae > Agromyces > Agromyces chitinivorans. Next base: position 996,419 of record NZ_JBEPJZ010000001.1, read on the forward strand.
GTCATCCCCCTCGGCACCACCGACGCCGACGGCCTGTACCTCGCCGACCTTGCGTCGAACTCCCTCGAGAACGGCACGATGTCCCTCCTGCTCGTGGAGGGGTTCACCGGCGCGGCCGGTGACGACCTCGACGCCGACGACGACGGCGAGCTCGACGCCCCGATGCCATGGACGGCCCTCGTCGACGCGGTCGCCGTGCACGACGGCGGCAGCGGCGACCTCGCCTACGGCGGCACCGTGCTCGGCCCGAACTACGACGGGCTCAGCAGCTTCGACCCGGGCGGCGCCTCGCGCATCCCGGACGGCTTCGACACCGACGCCCCCTCCGACTGGGTCCGCAACGCGTTCAACGGCGCCGGCACCGATGCCTACCCCGGCGCGATGCCGGTGGTCGGCGAGGCCTGGAACACCCCGGGCGCACCCAACGAGGTGTACGTCGCCCCGCCGCTCAGCTGCACCGACGAGCCGGTGACCATCGGCTCGGTGCAGGGCACCGAGGACGCGTCCGCCGGCGAGGGCGAGTTCGTCATCGTGCGCGGCGTGGTCGTGGGCGACTTCCAGGACGGCGGCTTCGCCGGCTACTACATCCAGGACGCCGGCGACGGCGACTCCGCCACGAGCGACGGCATCTTCGTCTACGCGCCGGGCGGTGCACCCGTCGACGTGGGCGACGAGGTGATCGTCGCGGGCGCCGTGAGCGAGTACTTCGGCCTCACCGAGATCACGCCCGCCGAGGTCGTCGTCTGCGACACCGGGGTCGAACTGCCCGCCGCGACCGAGCTCACGCTGCCGGCCACCGAGGCCGACCGCGAGGCCGTCGAGGGGATGCTCGTCACGCTCCCGCAGGAGCTCGCGATCCTCGAGTTCTACAACTACGGCCGCTACGGCCTGATCTCGATCGGCACCGAGCGGCAGTACACGCCGACCGCCGTGGTCGAGCCGGGCCAGCCCGCGATCGACCTCGCCGAGCAGAATGCGCTCAACCGCATCGGCATCGACGACGGCCGCAGCACGGAGAATCCCGACCCGGCCATCCACCCGAACGGCGAGGAGTTCACGCTCGACAACACGTTCCGCGGCGGCGACCTGCTGACGAACGTCACCGGCGTGCTCGACTACCGCTTCAGCACGTGGTCGGTGCAGCAGACGCAGGGCGCCGACTACGAGTCGGTCAACCCGCGGCCCGAAGTGCCCGAGGTGGGCGGCACCACGACCGTGTCGAGCTTCAACGTGCTGAACTACTTCACCACCCTGAACTCGCGCGGTGCGAACACGCTCGAGGAGCTCGCACGCCAGGAGGCCAAGATCGTGGCGGCCCTCGCTGAGATCGACGCCGACGTGTTCGGCCTCATCGAGATCGAGAACAACGGCGACGAGGGCGCTGACAGCGCGGTCGCGACGTTGGTCGACGCCCTGAACGACGCGGTCGGTGCAGGAACGTACGCGTACGTCGACACGGGCGTGATCGGCACCGACGAGATCGCCACGGCGTTCATCTTCAAGCCGGCGACGGTCACCCCCGTGGGCGCCTTCGCGCTGCTCGACAGCTCGGTCGACCCGCGGTTCATCGACACCGAGAACCGCCCGGCGCTCGCGCAGACGTTCGCCGACCCGGCGGGCGAGGAGTTCACCGTCGTGGTCAACCACCTGAAGTCGAAGGGCTCCTCGTGCGAGGAGATCGGGGACGCCGACCTCGGGGACGGCGCGGGCAACTGCAACCTGACCCGCACCGCGGCGGCGGCGGCCATGACCGACTGGATCGCCACCGATCCGACCGGCACGGGCACCGCCGACCGGGCGCTCATCATCGGCGACCTCAACTCGTACGACCACGAGGACCCGATCGACGTGTTCACGGGTGCGGGCTACACCGACCTGCTCCTCCAGCAGCAGGGCGAGTACGCGTACTCCTACGTGTTCGACGGCCAGCTCGGCTATCTCGACTACGCGCTGGCGGGTACGGGCCTGGTGGGCGACGTGACGGGCGCGGCGCCGTGGAACATCAACGCCGACGAGCCGAGCCTCATCGATTACGACATGTCGTTCAAGAAGCCCGCCCAGGACGCCCTGTACGCGCCCGACCCGTACCGGTCGAGCGACCACGACCCGGTCATCGTCGGCCTCCAGTTCGACACCACGCCGCCCGAGATCAGCGTCGAGGCCGACCCCGCGACGGTCTTCCCGCCGACCGGAGCCTGGACCACGGTCGACCTCGTGATCGACGCGACCGACGACTCGGGGCTCGCCCCGACCGTCGAGATCGTCGACGCCACGGCCGACGGCAAGAAGTCGGGCATCGAGGTCCTCTCCGACGACCAGGTGCAGGTCATCGCCCGCATCGGCGCGACCTACACGGTGACCGTCGAGGCGACCGACTACGCCGGCAACACGGCATCCGACTCCGTGGTGATCTCGGTCACCGCCCCCCGGGGCCGCTGGATGCAGTGACCTGACCGCGCCCACGACGATGGCCGTCCCCGACCGGGGGCGGCCATCGTCGTGTCCGGGCCATCTGCGCCATCGGGGGATGCTCCGGTCCGGTGACCGTTGCGCGTTCGGGTCAGAAATGGTTACTGTCCTGTAAGTAAGTAGGCGGAGCCGCTTGCTTCACCACCACCACCTCAAGGAAGAGGACACCGGATGAGCACCAACGCACCACCCCGTCGCGGTCGCGCCGCGACCGTACTCCTCGGAGCCGCAGTCCTGGCCGGCACGCTGACGGCCTCCCCGGCACTCGCCGCAGCACCGCAGCAGGTCGATCCGCAGGCGCCCGACTTCGGCCCGAACGTCACGATCTTCGACCCGTCGATGCCGCTGTCGGAGATCTCCGCGGAACTCGACGCGCTCGCCGACCAGCAGCGCGACGCCGAGATGAGCACGGAACGCCGGGCCGTGTACTTCCTCCCCGGCGAGTACGGCACAGCCGAGCAGCCGCTCCAGTTCGAGGTCGGCTACTACACGGAGGTCGCAGGGCTCGGGGCATCCCCCACCGACGTCACCGTGAACGGCGCGGTCGAGGTCTACAACCGATGCCTCGAGGACGACGGCACCTCCAACTGCATCGCGCTGGTGAACTTCTGGCGCACGCTGTCGAACCTGTCCATCGAGGTGAACGGTGCCGGGCAGGACGGATGCCGCGCGAGCGCGAACTTCTGGGCGGTCTCGCAGGCGGTGTCGATGCGCCGCCTCGACATCTCGGGTGCGAACCTGAGCCTCATGGACTACTGCACGGCCGGGCCGCACTTCGCGTCCGGCGGCTTCATCGCCGACTCGCGCCTGCCGTACACGATCAACGGCTCGCAGCAGCAGTGGCTCGTGCGCAACAGCGACGTCACCGCCGGCTGGAGCAACGCGGTCTGGAACCAGGTCTTCGCCGGCACCGAGGGCGCTCCCGACGAATCGACGTTCCCCGAGCAGCCCTACACGACGCTCGACGAGACGCCGGTCAGCCGCGAGAAGCCGTACCTGTTCGTCGACGACGCCGGCGACTACGCCGTGCGCGTGCCGTCTGCACAGCGCGACACCCGCGGCATCACGTGGGGCGAGGGCGAGACCCCCGGCCGCACGGTGCCGATCACGGAGTTCTTCATCGCGACGCCCGACGACTCGGTGCAGGACATCAACGCCGCCCTCGCGCGCGGCAGCAACCTGCTGCTGACACCCGGCGTGTACGACATCGGCAGCACCATCCGGGTCACGCGGCCCGACACGGTGGTGCTCGGCATGGGCCACGCCACGCTCACCGCCACCGGCGGCGCCGTCGCGATGCAGGTCGCCGACGTCCCCGGCGTCGTCATCGCCGGAGTCACCTTCGACGCCGGCACCGAGCTCTCACCGGCGCTCCTGCGCGTCGGCAAGGCGGGCGGCGAGCACGGCGAGGGCAGCGCGGCACGCGCGGCCGAGGCGAACCCGACCACGCTGAGCGACGTGTACGTGCGCGTCGGCGGCCCCCACATCGGCCGGGTCGACACGGCGATCGAGGTGCACAGCGACCACGTGCTCATCGACCACGCGTGGGTCTGGCGCGCCGACCACGGCATCGAGGGCTTCACCGAGGGCGTGAACGGCGACACCGATCGCTGGAACACCAACACGGGGCGCAACGGCATCGTCGTCGAGGGCGACGACGTCACGGCCACCGGGCTCTTCGTCGAGCACTTCCAGCAGTACAACGCGCTCTGGAACGGCGACGGCGGCACGGTCGTGCTGTACCAGAACGAGCTGCCGTACGACCCGCCGACCCAGGCGGACTGGACGCAGCCCGACGGCACGCTCGGCTACGCCGGCTACACCGTGGGCGACGACGTGACGACCCACGAGCTGTTCGGCGCGGGCGTGTACGTCTTCAACCAGAACACCCCGTCGATCGTCACCGAGAACGGCTTCTCGGTGCCCGAGGTCGACGGGGTGCGGTTGCACCACGTCATGACCGTCAACCTCAGCGCCGGGACGATCCGCCACGTCGTGAACGGCGTGGGCGGCCAGGTCGACGACACGAACACCGGCGCGCCGGCCTTCATCGTCGACTACCCGGCGCCGTAGGCCCGCGCACCGTGCGCCCGGCCCGCGGTTGGGGTCGGGCGCACGGCCACGTCCGCATCCACGGGCTGGTCCACGTGCTGGGGTGGTCGCTTTTCAGGAGTGACGGCCCGGTTCCGGGCCGAAATCCGGCGAGTCGCCTCCGTGATGTCAGTTCCGGCCCGCGATCTCCTGAAGAGCGAGCCCCCCACCGCGGGAGGGGTCAGGGGCGGCGGAGCCGGGCCGCCACCGCGGGGTCGGCGCCGAGCGCGACCAGGCGGTCGGCCACCGCGACGGCCGCGCGCCGGTAGGGCTCGTCGGTCTCGCGCAGCAGCGAGCGCGTGTTGGCGGCGTCGAGCAGCGCGGTGATCTCGAACGCGAGTTGGCGGGCGTCGTCGAGCCGGGGCAGTTCGCCGCGTTCCATCGCGTACCCGATCGACACCGCCAGGTAGTCCTCCCAGGTGTCGAGGGCGCCCATCACGCGGTCGCGCACGGCGCCCGGCTTCGAGTCGAACTCGACGGATGCGGCGGCGAAGAAGCATCCCCCGGCGAAGACGCGTCGCGACGAGTAGTCGATCCACCCGCCCACCAGGGCGACCACGCGGGCGAGGCCCCGCTCGGCGGCGTCGCGCGCGGGCTGGATGACCTCCGCGGTGAACTTCACCTGCGCGGCGTCGACGGCGGCGAGCTGGAGCCGCTCCTTCGAGCCGAACAGTGCGGCGACGCCGCTCTTGCTCTGCCCGGCGGCCTCGGCGAGGCGCGCGATCGACAGCCCCTCGAGGCCGTCGACGGACGCGAGGTCGATCGCCTGCGCGAGCACCGCGCGGCGCGACTCGTCGCCGCGCGCGCGACGTCCGTCGATCACCCCTTGCGTCATGCCCTCAGTTTACCGTACGATCGTGCGTATAGTTAGTTGTACGATCGTTCGTATTGTTTGGAGTCACCATGAACGCCCTGCTCGCCACCGTCGCGACCGGCACCCGCACCCTCAGCGCCGTGGCGCCGGCCGCGGGCGCAGCCCTGGCCCTCCGGCTCTTCCTCCACGTCGGGCGCCCCATGCCGCTCGACCCGCGCGACGCCCCGGTCATGGAACAGGCGCGCCGCGCGAGCGTGCGCATCCCCGGCATCGACCACGCCGGCGTCGACGTCGCCACCTACGAGTGGGGCACCGGCGACGACGTGGTGCTCCTCGTGCACGGCTGGCAGGGCCGGGCGAGCCAGTTCGCACCACTCGTGCGCGAACTCCGCTCCGCGGGCTACCGCGTGGTCGCCTTCGATGCTCCGGCGCACGGCGAGTCGGGCGGCCGCCACGCCTACGTGGTCGACTGGGTGGACGCGATCCACGCGCTGCAGCACCGGTACGGGCGGTTCGACGCCGTCGTCGCGCACTCCTTCGGGGCGCTGGGTACGTTCACCGCGATCGCCGAGGGCGTCACGACCCGCAGGGTCATGACGATCGCTGCACCGGCGGACGCCGACGCGGTGTTCGCCGAGTTCGGGGGAGCGCTCGGGCTCGACGCCCGCACCCTCGACGCGATGCGCCGGCGCTTCGTCGCCCGACTCTTCCCGGGCGAGCCCGACCCGTTCGCGCGGGTCTCGGCGCTGCGCCACCCGCTCCCCGACACGGTCGACCTGCTCGTCGTGCACGACGTCGCCGACCGCCGCGTGTCGCCGAAGGAGGCCGACCGGTACCTCGGCGCGCACCCGCAGGCGCACCGGCTCGACACCACGGGCGCCGGGCACACGCGCATCCTGCGCGACGACGCCGTGCTCGACGCCGCGCTCGAGCTGCTCGCAGACGAGCTCACCGGTCAGCCGGAGACGGCGGCGCGCACCTCCGCGTAGAAGCGGGCGTGCGCCGCGGCGACCGCCGCGTCGTCGAGCAGCCCCGGCGTCGCCGCCGCCGCCGTCGCGAGCCGCTCGCGCAAGGCGGCGTCGGCCGCCAGCCGCCCCAGCGCCTCCGCCAGTGCGGGGACGTCGCGCGGCTCCACCACGAGCCCGTTGACGCCGTCCGCGACCCACTCGGCCGGGCCGCCCTCGCCGGCGACGACGACGGCCCTGCCGGCGGCGAGGTACTGCAGCACGTTCTGTCCGAGCGGCTCCGCCCGCACGGACGCCTGCACCGCGACGTCCCACCGCGCGAGCGTGCCGGGCACGTCCTCGACGTGCCCCGGGAACTCCACCCGGTCGGCGACGCCGAGCTCGACGGCGAGCGCCTGCAGCCTCGCCGCGTGCGCCTCGTGGCCGAACGGCGCGTCGCCGGGCAGTTCGAGGCGGGCGTCCGAGTCGGGCAGCGCCGCCGCGAAGGCGCGCAGCAGCAGGTCCTGGCCCTTCCACGGGTCGATGCGTGCGAGCATGCCGATGCGCAGCGGGCCCTCGAGGCGCGGAGCACCCGATGCGGGGCGCAGGCCCGCCGCGCTCGGGATGACCGCCGAACGCGCCCCCGCCCGCAGGTACGGGCGCGCGGACTCGAGCGTCGCGTGCGAGTTCGCGATCACGCCGTCGGCGCGGGGCAGCACGAGCCTCGTCATGAGCGCGTGCCCCGCCGCGCCGATCGCGTCGGGCGCGGTCATGTCGCGCAGGTGCACCACGAACGGCACGCGCGACGTGCGGGCGGCGAGCGCCCCGTACGCCGCAGCGCGCGCGGTGTTCGCGTGCACGACGTCCGCGGAGCGGAACGCGCGGTGCACCCGGGTCGCCACGGCCTGCGCGCCGAGACGCAGCAGCGCGTCGACCTGCCGCAACCGGCCGCCCGCGCTCACCCCGGCGGGCTGGTGCACGCCCGCGACGCGCACCGGCACGTGTGCCGGCAGGTCGCGGTAGACCCCGTGGTCCGGGGCATCCGTCGGCGCCAGCAGCACGACCGGCGACCAGGCCGGATCCGCCCGCAGCATCCGGAGCAGCGCGTACTCCGCGCCGCCGCGCGCCGTCGTGTGGTCGAGGTGGAGCACCCGGAGCGGGCGGCCGGCGTGCGGCCCGCTCATCCGCGGTGCCTGCCCGACCCCGCCGCCTCCCCGCCGTCGCGGCCCGCCAGCAGCTCGGGTCCGTACGACGCGTCGCGGTAGGCCGCGACCTCGGCGGCCGGCATCCCGAACAGCAGCCCCGCCAGCGCGGCGAGCGGCGGGACCTCCTCGGCGGCCATCTCGAGGTAGGCGTCGTCGGCCTTGCCCTGGGGGTCGACGATGTCGTCCCCTCCCGCGCCGAGGGCCCGGTTCGCGGCGAGCGCGGCCACGACGCGGCGCAGTTCGGCCACCGACGCCGGTGCCGCCGGGAGCCGGAAGTTGCCCGCGATGCGGCCGGCCTCGCGAATGGTGAAGGCCGTGCGCAGGGCACCCGGCACCAACTCGATGATGCGCTCCCGGTGCCGGCCGGAGGCGGCGAGCACGAGGTCGGCGGAGCGGATGTCGGCTTCCGTGATCTGGCGCGCACGATGCGGCCGGCCGTCGCCGCCGAGCGCCTCGGCGATGGCACGCGCGCGACGCCCCATCGACGCACCCTCGGGCGCGCGCACGCCGGCGCTGCCGACGCGCACCGAGCCGCGCACCGATGGCGGGAGGTACCAGCCCGCCCAGGTGCCGAGCAGCATCGCGCCGAGGGGCGATCGGTGCACGTTCCCCGTGCAGACGACGAGCACGTCGAACGTGTCTCCGGCCATGCCACCCCCGTCGATCCGGACCGTGCACGGGGACGGTCGTTCCCCCGCGGCCGCGGATATGGTTACGTGCACAGGAGTCTACGAGGAGATGCGGTGCGCGTACTGAGGGTTTCTCACAGCGCCGTCGTCGACGAGTGGCGGGGGCGCGAACGGGCCCTCGTCGAGCTCGGCGTCGACGTCTCGCTGCTCAGCGCCCGCCGCTGGCACGCCGGCGGCACCGAGGTCGCGCTCCGGCCGCGCCCGGGCGAGTCCGCCGGCGGCGTCGCCACGCTCGGACGCCACCCCGCACTCTTCGTCTACGACCCGCGGCCGATCTGGCGCGCGCTCGGCGAACGGTGGGACGTCATCGACCTGCACGAGGAGCCGTTCGCCCTCGCGACCGCCGAGATCCTCCTGCTCCGGATGCTCCGCGGGCAGCGCGCGCCCGTCGTGCTGTACACCGCGCAGAACCTGCGCAAGCGCTACCCGGTGCCGTTCCGCTGGTTCGAGCGGTGGGCGCTCCGTTCGGCCGCCGGCGTCTCGGCGTGCAACGCGGAGGCGGCGCGCATCGTCGAGGAGAAGGGCTTCGCCGGCCACGCCCGGGTCATCCCCCTGGGCGTCGACCTCGACCGCTTCCGGCCCGGGGCGGGAGCGGATGCCTCCGGGCCGGCCGACGCCCCCGAAGTGAACCGTGCCCCCGACGCAGGCGATGCGGACGAGCCGATCACCGTCGGCTTCCTCGGCCGCCTCGTGGCGGAGAAGGGCATCCGCGTGCTCCTCGACGCCGCCGTCGCAGAGCCGCGCCTCCGGCTGCGCATCGGCGGGTCGGGCCCCCTGGCCGACGAGCTCGCCGACCGCGCCGCCGCGGGCACGCTCGCCGGCCGCGTGGAGCTGGCCGGCCCGATCGACCCCGACGCGGTCGTCGACTTCTACACGGGGCTCGACGTCGTCGCGATGCCGTCGCTGCCGACCCCCTCGTGGACCGAGCAGTTCGGGCGCGTGGCCGTCGAGGCGATGGCGTGCGGGGTTCCGGTGGTCTCGAGCGACGCCGGCGCCCTGCCCGACGTGGTCGGCGGTGCGGGCGTCGTCGTGCCGGCGGGCGACGCCCACGCCCTGGCGGATGCGCTCGTCGCGGCCGCGACGACGCGGGCCGCCGAGCTGCGCACGCTCGGGGCCGCCCGCGCCGCCGAGTGCGGCTGGGACGCGGTCGGCCGCGACTACCTCGACCTCTACCGCTCGGTGCGGCACGAGGCATCCGCCCCCGCCCCGCCAGTGGAGGTCGTCGTCGTCGCCTACGGGGCGCCCGACCTGCTGCGCCGCGCGCTCGCGCCGGTGGCGGGGCTGCCGGTCACGGTCGTCGACAACTCCTCGCTGCCGGAGATCGCCGCGCTCTGCGACGAGCTGGGCGTGCGGTACGTCGACCCCGGACGCAACGGCGGGTTCGCCGCGGGCGTGAACGCCGCCCTCGCCGACCGCCTCGTGCCCGGCGCCGACGTGCTGCTGCTGAACCCCGACGCGGTCGTGTCGGCCGACGAGGTCTCGGCGCTCCAGGGTGCGCTGCGTGCGAGCGAGGACCTCGCCAGCGTCGGGCCCGCACAGGTCGACGAGCACGGGCGGCCCGCCCGCATCGAGTGGCCGTATCCGTCGCCCGGCCGCACCTGGCTCGAGGCGCTCGGTCTGGGGAGCCTCGCCGTCGGGCCGACGTTCGTGATCGGGTCGGTGCTGCTGCTGCGCGCGGAGGCGCTCGCCCAGGTCGGCGGCCTCGACGAGCGCTTCTTCCTCTACGCGGAGGAGACCGACTGGGCGTACCGCGCACACCGGCTGGGCTGGCGCCACGCGGCCGTGCCCGACGTGCGGGCCGTCCACGCCGGTGCCGGCACGAGCAGCGACTCGATGCGCCGCGAGGCGCACTTCCACGCCTCCCAGGAGCGCTACCTGCGCAAGCACTTCGGCGCCCTCGGGTGGCAGTGGGCGCGCGCGGGGCAGTGGCTGGGCTCGATGGCCCGTGCGGTCGCGCTCCCCGGCGAGCGCGGACGCGACGCGAGGCGCCGCGCCGCACTGTACCGGCTCGGACCCGTGCGGGTCGAGGCGCGGTACCGGGCGGGCGAGGCCGCAGGCGGCGCCCCGAGCGCAGGGGCTCCCGCGCCCGCACTGGGCGACGGGCGCGCGGCGTGACGCACATCGTCCAGGTGGTGCCCCGCATCGGGCCGGGCGCCGGCATCCCCGGGGTCGCCTGGCACCTCGAACGCGAGCTGCGGGCGCTCGGGGCGGAGGTCGAGCGCTTCACCTACGACGACGCGCGACGCGGTCGGGGGAGGCCCTGGCCGACCTCGACGCTGGCCCGGCGCTTCGCCCACGGCTGGCGCATCGTCTTGTTCAGCACGGTGGGAACGCGCCGTGCGCGCGCCTTCCTCGCCGAGCGTCCCGACGCCGTCGCGATCTGCCACAACAACGCGATGGTCGGCGACGTGTACGTCAACCACGGGCTCGTGCTGACGAACATGCGGGCGCGGGGTCGGTCCGCATGGCGAGTCTTCCGCAACCCGTTCCAGGTCTTCAGCTACGCACGCGACGCGATCCGCTACCGCGGCCGCACGCACCGGGCGGTCGTGGCGCTGTCGGCCGCCGCCGCCGCGGAACTGCGGGCGGTCTACCGTCGCGTCCGGCCCCGGATCGTCGTCATCCCGAACGGCGTCGACCTCGAGCGCTTCCGCCCGCCGACGGCGGAGGAACGTCGCGCGGCCCGCAGCGCGCTCGGGCTGGGCGAGCACGAGCGGGTCGCGGTGTTCGTCGGCCACGAGTTCGCGCGCAAGGGGCTCTCGTTCGCGATCCGCGCCCTCCGGCACGCCCCCGACGTGCTGCTGCTCGTGGTGGGCGGGAATCGCGAACTTATCGCCCACGCCCGGCGCGAAGCGGCTTCCGCCGGGCTCGCCGACCGCGTGCACTTCACCGGTCCGCACCCCGACCCGCTCCGGTTCCTCGCGGCATCCGATATCTTCGTGCTACCGAGCGCATACGAGGCCAACGCCCTGGTCGTGCTCGAGGCGCTCGCCTGCGGCCTCCCGGTGATCGCCACCCGCGTCGGATACGCACCGGAGATCATCATGGACGGCAGCAACGGATTCCTCGTCGCGCGCGACGCGGAGGAGATCGGCGCGCGCCTCGACCAGCTCGCCGCGGTCGACCTCGCACCATGGCGAGTTCGCGCGCGGGCGAGCGTGTCCGAGCACTCGTGGCGTTCCATCGCCGCTCGGTACCTCGCGCTCGCCGACGAGCTGCACGCGCAGCGCGAGGCGGCCCGATGACGCACATCGTGCAGATCGCTCCGTCGATCGAGCCCGGCAGCGGCGTGGCCGGCGTCGCGTACAACCTCGAGCGCGAGTTCCGAGCCGCAGGCGCCCAGGTCGAACGCTTCACCTCCGCCGACGCCGGGCGCCCGCTGCGTGGGGCCGGAGGCGGACCGCAGCTCGTGACGCACCTCGAGCGGGCACGGAACGTGATCTGGTTCAGCACCGTGGGAACACGTCGGGCTCGCAGGTTCCTGGACTCCAGGCCGGACGCGGTCTCGATCTGCCACAACGACGTGATGGCCGGGGACGTCTACGTGAACCACGGGCTGCTGCAGGCCGCGATGCGCGCACGCGGCGACTTCGCCTGGCGGATGCTCCGCAACCCGGTCCACCTCTACACGGCGATGCGCGACCGCATCCGGTACCGCGGACGCACCCACCGGGCGGTGGTCGCGCTCACCACGCACGAGGCCGAGTTGCTGGTCGAGGAGTACGGACGCGTCCGCGCACCGATCCACGTGATCCCCAACGGCGTCGATACGAAACGGTTCCGCCCCCCGACCGAAACCGAGCGTCACGGCGCCCGGCGCGACGCCGGGATCGACGACGACCGGACTGTCGCGGTGTTCATCGGACACGAGTTCGAACGGAAGGGCCTGCCCATCGCGATCGACGCACTCGGCGGTGCCCCCGATGCGACGCTGCTGGTCGTCGGCGGTACGGGGGACATGATCCGCCGTGCGCGTGCACGGACCCGGCGGAACGGCGTCGACGGACGCGTGCGCTTCGTCGGCACCCAGCCGGATCCGGTCCCCTACCTCTGGGCCGCCGACCTGCTGGTGCTGCCGAGCGCCTACGAAGCGAACGCCCTGGTCGTGCTCGAGGCCCTCGCCTGCGGGCTCCCCGTCGTGTCCACCCGGGTCGGATTCGCCCCCGACATCATCGTCGACGGCGAGAACGGCTTCCTGGTCGACCGCGATCCCGCATCGGTCGCGCAACGCCTCGACGAGCTGGATCGGCTCGGTCCACGCATCACCGCGGAGTGGCGGGCCCGCGCTCGCGCCACGTCCGAGCGCTACACGTGGCCGGAGATCGCCCGGCGCTACCTCGCCCTCATCGACGACCTCCGTTCGGGGGGCGCATGACGCCGCCGCTCCGCATCGTGCACGCGATCCGCTCCGACGGCTTCTCAGGGGTCGAGCAGTTCGTCCTGCGGCTGGCCGGCACCCAGGCGGCCGACGGCCACGACGTGCTCGTGATCGGCGGAGCGACCGACCGTATGCGTCCCGTGCTCGACGCCGCAGGCGTTCCGCACCTGCCCGCCGTCCGTACGATCGACGTCACGCGCGCGGTGCGACGGCATGCCCGTCGGGCGGACGTCGTGAACACCCACATGACCGCCGCCGACGTCGGGACGGTCGCCGCGTTCGCGCTGACCCCTCGGTCGCGGCGTCCCGCGATCGTCGCGACCAGGCACTTCGCGAAGGCACGCGGGCGCGTCGGCCCGGTGCCGATCGCCGCCCTCGTCGGCCGGCGCATCGACGCGCAGCTCTCCATCAGCGACGCCGTCGCCGAGGCGGTGGACGGCGCCAGCGTCGTCGTGCACCCGGGCCTCGACCCGCGACCCGACGTCGACCCGGGCACCCGCGGGCGCATCGTGCTCATGGCGCAGCGGCTCCAGCCGGAGAAGCACACTGCCGTCGGCATCCGGGCGTTCGCCGCGTCGGGCGTCGCCGATGCGGGGTGGCGGATGCGGGTGGCCGGCACCGGCCCCGAACGACCGGCGCTCCAGGAGCTCGCCACCGAGCTCGGCGTCGCCGACGCGGTCGACTTCCTCGGCTTCCGCACCGACCTGCCCGACCTGATGGACGGTGCGGGCGTGCTCGTCGCGTCGTGCCCGTTCGAGCACTTCGGCCTCACGGTGCTCGAGGCGATGGCCAGTGGGCTCCCGGTCGTCGGCGCGGGCGCCGCCGGGCACCTCGACATGCTCGACGGGCTCGACGCCCGCGCGCTCTTCCCGCCGGACGACGTCGACGCGGCGGCATCCGCCCTGCACTCCCTGGCGGACGACGCCGACGGCCGCGCGGCGCTCGGCGCGACGGAGCGCGAACGACAGCGGCGCGACTTCTCGCTCCGGGCGCAGGCCGCTGCCACCGAGGCCGTCTACCGGAGCGTGCGATGACCGACCTCGTGGTCATGTCCCTGGAGCGATGGGACGACGTCTGGCGCCGCAACCAGCACCTCGTCGCGGGCCTGCTGCGCGCCGACCCCGACCTGCGGGTGCTCTTCGTCGAACCGCCCGGCGACCCGACGCACGACCTCCGCTCGGGCCGCCGCCCGGACCTGGGGCATGGACCCGTCGCGATGGACGTCCCGGCACCGAGCCGACTCTGGACGTATCGCCCCGTGAAGTGGCTGCCCCGGAAGCTCGATCGCCGGGCCGACGAGCGGATGGCCCGCGCGGTCCGGCGCACCGCACGCCGGCTGGGGATGGAGGCGCCCGTGCTGTGGATCAACGACCCGGGTGCGGTCGCGGTCTCCGACGCATCGGGCTGGCCGACGGTCTACGACATCACGGACGACTGGCTGTCGGCGGACCGCCCGGCGGCAGAACGCGCACGGTCGGCCGCGAACGAGGCCCGCCTGCTCGCCACGGCGGGCGAGGTGGTCGTCTGCTCGGCCGAGCTCGCCCGTCGCAAGGGGCGCGACCGCGACGTCACGCTCATCCCCAACGCGGTCGATGTGGCCGCGTACCGCCGGCCCCGCCCGCGTCCGACGGACCTGCCCGGCGGGCCGACCGCGCTGTACCTGGGCACCGTGCATCCGCACCGCATCGACGTGGACCTGTGCGCCGCCACCGCCGACGCACTGGGCGACCGCGGCACGCTCGTGCTCGTCGGCCCGAACCTCCTGGAGCCCGACGACGCCGAGCGCCTGCGGCGTGCGGGCGCGCTGCTCGTCGGCCCCCGCTCGAGGGACGACGTCGTGGGCTATCTCCAGCACGCGGACGTGCTCGTCGTGCCGCACGTGGTGACCGAGTTCACCGACAGCCTCGACCCGATCAAGCTCTACGAGTACCAGGCGGTCGGCCGGCCGGTGGTCTCGACCCCGGTCGCCGGGTTCCGCGATGCCGACGACCCGCGTGTCGTGCTCGCCGCGGGCGCGGCATTCGCCGACGCCGTGGTCTCGGCCGTCGCATCCGCCCACCCGTTCCCCGACGGCGCGACCGGCGCCGTGGCCGACTGGTCCGACCGGGTCGCCGCGATGGCCGGGGTGCTCGGCCGGCTGTCCGCCGTGAGCTAACCCGCCGCGTGGTCGCGGCGGACGCGCCCCGCGCGGTTCCGGAGCCGCGACGCGATCGTCGACGACCAGCCCGCGACGACGCCGCGCGGGGAGAGCCGGAGCGAGTCGCGGACGTCGAGCATCGCCTGCCGTCGGCGGCCGGCCCTCAGCAGGCCGATCACGCGACCCGCGGACCACGACGCGTACGCGCGATCGAGGAGGCGGGCGTTGCGGCGCAGCGCGTCGACGTGCGCGTCCTCGCCGCGCGACGCGGCGTCCTCGAGGTTGGTCCGCACGGCGCGCGATCCCGCCGCGTGCAGGCGCCGCCAGTCGGCGGCGGTCGCGTTGCGGTCGTGCCGGCGGTACTCGACGACCGGCGCCCCGCAGCCGACGAGCCGCCCATGCCGGAGGAGCCGCAGCGTGAACTCGGTGTCCTGGGAGAGGCCGAAGTCCTCGTCGAAGGTCCCGGCGAGTGCGAACGCATGACGCCGCACCACGAGCGTGGTGATGCGCGGGATCGGCGTCTCGCCGCGGAGGTAGGCGTCGGAGGTGGCACGGGGCGTGTGCCATGCGTCGAACGCGACCCCGTCTCCGTCCACGTCGATGCCGTCGCCGAAGGCGCCGATCGCCTCCGGGTCCGCGCCGAGCGCCGCCACCAGCCGCTCGAGTCGATCGGCCGGCCACCGGTCGTCGTCATCGAGGAAGGCGACGACATCGCCCGACCCGGCGGCGATCGCGGTGTTGCGCGCGGCCGCCGCCCCGCCGTTCTCGCGGTGGATGAGCCGCGCGCCGTCGACGCTGCCGACGATCCGCTCGAGCTCGTCGCCGCGCCCCGAGCCGTCGTCCACGACGATCAGCGACCACCTGCGATAGGTCTGCGCTGCGACCGACGCGAGGGCCGTCTCGAGGTACGGGCTCACCCGGTTCGTGGGGACGACGACGTCGACGAGCGGCCGCGCGCCCGGGGCATCCGTCGTCACGGCTCGATCCCCGCGAACTCGGGCAGTCGGGTGACGCGGAAGCGCCCGAACGGGTTCCGCGCGAAGGGGGCGGCGAGCATCGTGCGCCGGGGATGGGCCGCCCGACGGCGCCAGCGCCGCAGGTCGCGGTCCCAGTCGCGCTCGCCCGCGTAGCCGGAGGTGATGCGCTTCTCCGCCATCTGCCGCTCCGTGCGCACCCAGCTCATGTGGATGATCGCGTCCCGCGGCGGAATCACGGCGTGCACAGGCGTGCCGAACGGGTGCGCCGGGTCGGTGTTGCGGGGGGACATGTCCACCCGGTGCACCGGCGTGTCGGCCGCCTGCCGCGCGAGGGTGAGGCGCGTCCCGGCACGGACCGCCACCGGTCCGGGGAACCCCGCCTGGGCGGTCCAGAACCGGCCGCAGTGCTCGAGGAAGGCCCCGTCGGCCGTCCGGGCGTGGAAGTTGCGCATGGGGAAGGCGAGCGCTTCGGCGGCACGGCGATCCGCCTCGGCCAGGTGATCCAGCAGCACCCCGACGGAGGGGACGATCTCGTCGGTGTCGAGCTGCAGCACCCAGTCGGCACCCTCGGAGGCGGCGTCGAGCGCGGCCTGCCGGTGCTCGGTCTCGACCGCCATGACCTCCCGCGACGCGTCCGAGTGGTCGCCCGGCCTGAAGACCAGCTTGCCGTCGGGGTCGGCAGCGCGCATGCGCCCGAGCGCCTCCTCGACCGAGAGCGGCGCCCCGCCCCAGGCACGGCCGTCGGCGTCGTACGAGACCACGATGCGCTCGACCACGTCGTAGTACGAGCCGATGCTCTGCGCGACCCAGGCCGGATCGCCCGCGAGCACGTAGGCGTGGAGCCTCATCCGGCCGTTCCCTCCGCGGGCTTCGCACGCACGCCCGGCGCAGCGCTCGCTGCGAGGCCCGCCACCGTGCCGACCACGTCGACCGCCGCGCGCCAGCCGCCGCCGACCACGCCCCGCAGCTTCTCGCGCGCGCCGCTCCGCTTCGGGTCGCGCACCGAGCGGAGTCCCGTGACCACCTGGTGGCCGGCCTCCGCCGCGGCGGTGCGCAGGTAGCTGCGGAAGTGCGGGTCGCGGTACCCGAGGGTGCTCGCGAGCAGCACGACGTGGTTGCGGGCGCCGTAGTAGCGGTACCGGGCGTCGAACCGGCGCCCGCGCGCGTAGGTGCCGGCGACGTGAAGCACGACCGCGGTCGGCGTGTAGACGATGCGCCAGCCCGCACGCCGCATGCGCAGCGCGATGTCCGTCTCCTCACGGAGGCACGTGCCGGGATAGAGATCGCGGATGCCCCCGAGCTCGCGCACCACGCTCATGCGCACCGACATGTTGGCGCCCAGCATGTGGTCGACGTCGACGTCGCGCCCGGGGTCGGCCGCGAAGAACCCGGTGAGCCGCCCGTCGGGCAGCAGCAGGCCGATCTCGCCGATGCCCTCCTGCTCCTCCCCCGGCTGCTCGTTGCGCGCCCGGCCGCCGACCGCCGCGACGGCGGGGTCGGCGTAGGGCTTCAGCAGCTCCTCGAGCCACTCGGGCTCGGCGAACGCGTCGTCGTCGATGAAGGCGACCACGTCCTGGCGCACGCCCTCGACGCCGATCGCGCGCGAGGTCGCAGTGGAGCCGATGCCCTTCTCGTTGCGCCGGTATTCCACCTCCGGATGCTCCTGCACGACCGCCCACGTCGCCTCATCGGGCGACGCGTCGACGACCACGGTGCGCTCGGGGCGCACCGTCTGGGCCGCCAGGTGCTCGAGGCACGTGCGCACGTAGTCGGGGCGGTTGTACGTGGCGATCACGACCGCGACGCTGGGGGTGGTCACGTGGTCTGCTCCTTCGTGGGGCGGGCGTGCTGCTCGGCCCGGTACACCTGCTCGTAGTGGTCGGCGACGGCGTGCAGGTCGAACTCGACGGCGCGCGCGAGCGACGCCTCGGCGAGCTCGGCCCGCCGGCCGGCATCCGTCAGCACCCCGACGAGCGCGTCGCCGAGCCCGTCGAGCTCGGCGAGCACGCCGTAGCGGCCCTCGTCGGTCACGTAGCGGGAGCCGACGTTCGGCGTGGCGATCACCGGGAGTCCCGCGGTCATGGCCTCGGCGTAGGGGATGCCGAACCCCTCGTACGTCGAGGGCAGGCTGAAGGCCCAGGCGCTCCGGTACTCCTCCGCGAGCTCCGCGTCGGTCAGGCGCCCGAGCGCGACGACGCCGTCGGGCAGCTCGTCGGGTGCATCCTGGGT
Source organism: Agromyces sp. SYSU T00194 (assembly GCF_040496035.1). Lineage (NCBI taxonomy): Bacteria > Bacillati > Actinomycetota > Actinomycetes > Micrococcales > Microbacteriaceae > Agromyces > Agromyces chitinivorans. Next base: position 1,014,352 of record NZ_JBEPJZ010000001.1, read on the forward strand.
GACCATGCGCAGCTCGGCATCGGGCACCCGGGGTCGCACCTCGTCCGCGAAGATCCGGGCGAGCTCGGCGCCTCGCTTGCGGCCGCGCCAGGTGCCGACGAACAGCACGGTCGGCGCCGTGCGCTTCGCGCCTCCGGGCGCGAACGCCGACGCGTCCACCCCGTTCGGGATCACTGTGTCCACCCACGGTGTCCACTTCCGCGTCGCCGGCGAGATGAGCACCGTGCGGTCGGCGACGACGCTCGCGAGCACCTCGGTGCAGCCGAGCAGCACCATGCGCGCGCGCTCCTTCGCGCCCCGGATGCGCAGCGCCTCCTCGAAGCACGACCCGTGCAGGGTGCGCACGTGGGCGGGCACGCGCCGTCGCCACATCCAGTAGTCCTCGCCGTGCGCGTGCAGCACGTCGTACGACGAGAGGTCCATGCGCCGCATCGCGAACGCGAAGCGGAAGGTGCGCATCGATCCTTCGAGGGGCACGTGGACGTGGCCGTACCGCGCCCCCTCGACGGGTGCGCACGGGCTGAAGACGTCGACGTGATGCCCACGGTCGGCCAGCTCGTTGGCCAGCGCGTGCACCTGGTACCCCACGCCGATCTTGCTCTCGCTCGGCAGGTAGTACGAGATCATCGCGATGCGCAGCGGTCGGTCCGTCGAGTCGAGCGGATGCCGCGGGGGAACGGTCACGACAACCCGGCCCGCAGCGCCTCGAGCCAGGCGTGCCCCTCGCGCAGGTCGGGCTCCAGGTGGTTGCCCTCCGCCCACTCGTTCCACGACTTCACCCAGAGCAGCCGCTCCTCGGCGGGTCGGTCGGCGAGGAGCTCCACGGCGTCCGCGACGTTGCGCCGGAAGCGCTCCGGGGTCGCGTCGCGCACGACGAGCCCGCGCCGCCCCGCACGCGGGGTGTTGTCCCAGTTGGGGTACACGCAGGGCTGCACCCGCGGGTCGCGCGGATAGTCGGCGACGATGCGGTCGGAGTACGGCCAGATCTCCGGCCCGCCCATGAGCTTGCGGCCGGCGCGCATGCGGAACCGGGTCGCGGGCGTCACCTCGGCGGGCAGGCGCATGTAGACGCTCGCGTCGAAGCCGTCGGCCTCGGCGTTCGCGTAGCGGGCGCCCGCACCGAGGAGGTCGCTCGCCTCCGCGACGAGGTAGAGCCCCTCGAGGCCCGCCTCCCGGGCCATGGCCTGCCACCGGTCGACGAACTCCGCCGCATCCGGCAGCTCCTCGGGGCGGAACACGTAGAAGAGCGGTCGCCCGTGCACCCGGATGTACCGCTCGTCGCGGAACGCCGGGAGGATCGTTTCGAAGTGGCGCCGGTCGTCCTCGGCGCCGAGGTACCGCTGCTGCTTGAGGATCGTGTCGGCGGCCGCGTGCCAGATGCCGGTCCACGACTGGTTCGCCCATGCGAGCGCGAACCCGACCTCGGGCTCGCCGCGCTCGAGCACCTCCGCGAACGGGCGCTCCAGGATGCGATCCCCGCCGCCGAACCAGTAGTGCCAGTAGACGAACCCCTCCACGCCGTACGCGCGGGCGAGGTCGCTCTGCGCCTGGCGCGTCTCGGGGACGCGGAGGTCGTAGAAGCCGAGGTCGGCCGGCAGCGTCGGCTGCAGGTGACCGGGGTACAGGCGCCGGGCACGCGCGGTATTGGTCCACTCGGTGAATCCCGGGCCCCACCAGCGGTCGTTCTCGGGGATGGGGAAGAACTGCGGCAGGTAGAACGCGAGGGCGCGCGCGCGCAGTCCGGTCGCGGGGGCGCCCTCGGGCCCCCGCTGATCGGTCGCCTCGGGTGGCGTCTCGGTCACGCGTACCGCCAGTCGTCGTCGTTCGGGTTCGAGCACGCAGCATCCTACTGGCTCCCCGTTTCCAGTAGGTTCGACGCATGAAGCCGCCGCCCGCCGGCCGGTTCCTCGCGCTCGACGGCCTGCGAGGAGTCGCCGCACTCGCCGTACTCGTGTTCCACATGTTCTGGAACTCGGCGAGCGCCGACACGCTCGCCGAGTGGATGCCGGCGCCCGTGATCGACGCGACCGGCCTCATGCGCAGCGGCGTGGCGATCTTCTTCGTCATCTCGGGCTTCGTGATCGCCTACACGACGGCGAACATGCGCACGCTGCGCCAGGGCGGCCGCTTCGCCCTGCGCCGCCAGGTGCGCCTCGACCCGCCGTACTACGCCGTGATCGCGGTCGTGCTCGTCATCGAGTTCGCGCAGACCCTCGTGCCCGGACTCGTGGGCCGCGAATTCACCGCCCTCGACGTCCTGCTCAACCTGGTCTACCTCCAGGACATCCTCGGGGTGCCGTCGGTCCTCGCCGTGGCATGGACCCTCTGCCTCGAGGTGCAGTTCTACCTCGTCGTGGTGCTCCTCGCCGTGCTCGCGACACGTGCCACGCGGTCGGAGGCGTGGCGGCGGCGGGTCGTCGTCTGGAGCGCCGGCGCGATCGCGCTGGCGTCGCTGGCGCTCCCGCTGCTGGGCATCGGCAGCGGCCCGTGGGTGCTCGGGGTGTGGTGGATGTTCGCGATCGGCATGGTGCTCGCCTGGCACACGACCGCGACCGTGCGCACCTGGCACGTCGCCGCCGCGTTCGCGGTCCTCGTCGCGTGGGCGGCGCTGCGGCAGTTCGTGCTCGGCCAGGCCGACCCGTGGGGCGGCGAGTGGTTCGCGATCGGCACCGGCCTGCTCATCTGGGCGCTGATCGAGCGCGACCGGCTCGCGCGGTCGCCCGGTCGTGTGCTGCTGTACTTCGGACGGATCTCGTACCCGCTCTACCTCGTGCACCTGCCGGTCATCGCCGTCGTGGCGGGCGCCGGGTTCAAGGCGTTCCCGGATGCCCCGTGGGCCCAGTTGCTCATCGTGCTGGTCTCGGGCGCGCTCGCCATCGGGGCGGCCGACCTCCTGCACCGGTGGGTCGAGCAGCCCGCGATCGGCTGGTCGAAGCGCCTTCGGCGCACCCGGACGGACGCCGGCGCGCCCGTGGCCGAGCGCACCGGGTCGGCCTGACCGTCGCCCGCGGGGCCGGTCAGCGCCGGGCGACCCGCCGCCGCAGGGAGCGCACCGCGTCGCGCAGCCACGGGAGACGCGCCGCGACGGTGGCCCGGCGCAGCTCGCCCCGACGCCCGTGCGGCGGCCAGAGGAGCCCGGCGAGGTGCGCGATCGCCGCGCGGGTGCGCGGGTCGCGGTACTCGGGCGCGCCCAGCAGTTCGCGCAGGAGGTGCCGGTGCAGCGAGCCGTCGAGCCGGCCGGACAGTCCCGTGCCGATGTCGACGAGGCCCCCGCCGAGTCGCAGCGCCACGGCCGATGAGAGGAACGGGAGCCCGAGCTTGGTCGTGCGGGACGTGGCCCCGAGGTGCACGCGGTAGAAGACGGTCGGCTGGTCCACCTGCGGGATCGGCTGGAGGCGGGCGACGTTCACGAGCAGCCAGTAGTCGTCCATCGCCAGCGCGTGGGGCGCGAATCCGCCGGCGAGTCGCAGCAGCAGCGGATCGGCGAGGAAGCTCGTGGTCGTCGAGACCGGCCCGCGGAGCATCGCCTCGAGGTCGTGCACCTCGACGTCGTCCGAGCCCGCATCCGCCGAGCGGTCCAGGAGCTCGGCGAGCGTGTCGTCGCTGCCGACGAGCAGCCCCGCCCATCCGCCGACGCCCTCGTCGAGCCGGCGGAGCCGCTCCTGCTCGTCGGCAGCCGCGAACGTCTGCTCGCGGAGGAAGACGATGCGCTCTCCCGGGTGCGCGTCGAGCCAGCCGAGCGCGCGCGCCAGGTGCTCCGGGTGCCAGAGGTCATCCTGGTCGAGGAACGCGATCCAGTCGCCGCGGGCCTCGGCGAGGCCACGATTGCGGGCCACCGCGACACCGAGGTGCGACTGCTCGAGCACCCGCGGCGAGACCGGATGGGAGCGCGCCCGTTCGCGCCCGTCGTCGTCCGAACCGTCGTCGACGACGATGACCTCGAGGTCGCCAACCGTCTGGCGCGCGATGGAGGTCAGCGTCTCCTCGATCCACGCGGCGCCGTTGTACAGCGGCACGACGATGGAGACGCGCGGCATCGCAGGCGACGGGGCGCCGGCGTCGCGGTCCGCTGGGGCCATCAGGCGGACGACGCGCCGCGCCGACCGCGCCGCGGCGTGGTCTCCGGCTCGCCGAGGTCGCTCAGGTCGGCGGGGACCGGGACCTCCGTCATCGTGGGCTCCGGCGCTGCCGACTCCTGCGAGTGCGCGACGTACTCACGGCGGTACTCGTACGAGTACGGTGTCGCGTCGACGCCGCGCAGCGGCGCCTTGTTGAGCACGACGCCGAGCGCCCGTCCGCGCGCCTTGCGGAGGGTGTCGAGCGCCTTCTCCAGCAGGTCGTACGTCGTCTTGCCGAGGCTGGTCACCACGAGTGCACCATCGGCCTGATGCGTGAGCACCGCACCGTCGGTGACAGGCAGCAGCGGCGGCGCGTCGATGATGACCGTCGCGTGCTTCGCCAGCTCGGCGATGAGCGTGCGCATGCGCTCCGAGCCGAGCACCTCGCTCGGGTTCGGCGGCACGCTGCCGGCCGCGAGCACGATCAGGTTGACCGACTTCGGGGTGCGCTGGAGGACGTCGGTCAGTTCCGCGCGACCCGCGAGTACGTCGCTGAGGCCGGCACCACCAGGAAGGCCCATGGTCTTCGCGACCATGGAGCGCCGCATGTCGCCGTCCACCAGCACCACCGCGGTACCGGCAGCAGCGAGCGTGAGCGCCAGGTTGCAGGCGATGGTCGACTTGCCGTCGCCGGGGAGCGGACTGGTGACGACGATGGTCCGCGGCGGGTGGTCGACGTCCATGAACTGGAGGTTGGTGCGCAGCGAGCGCAGCGCCTCCGCCACGGCGAAGTTGTCGCCCTTGCCCCCGTTCCGCTCGTTGAGCGAGACGAGGCGCTGATCGTCGGTCAGCCCGGGCACCAGTGGGATGGTGCCGACGACCGCGATGCCGGTGCGCTGCTCCACGTCCTCGGCTGCACGGATGCGACGGTCGGAGACCGTACGGATGAGCGCGAACGCGATACCGAACCCGAAGCCGAGAATGGCGCCGACGAGGATCGCCATGCGGACGTCGGGGAACGAGGGCGACGACGGCAGTGAGGCGATGTCTGCGGGGATGACCGTGACCGGCGCCGAACCCTCCGATCCGTCGCCCTCGATGTCGTCGATCTCGATGATCATCGCGTCGATCCACGCCTCGGCCAGCGCCCGCGCCTCCTCGGGCGACGGCCCGGTGGCGCTGATGCGCATGATGACCGTCTCGGCCGGGTTCGTCACCTCCACGCGGTTGACGACGGCCTCGGGCGTCGTCTGGAGGCCGAGCGCATCGATGGCGTTCTGCGCCACGGATCGCCATCCGGCGATCTCGAGGTAGGAGCTGACCTTGCCGCGCGCGAGGTTGTCGCCGATGGTCGAGATGCCGACGTCGCTGTTCTGCGCGGACGCGATGTATCCGCTCGCGTATGCGGTGTACACGGGGGTCTGCAGCTGCGACCAGCCGTACCCGGTCCCCGCGCCGACCAGCGTCATGAGCAGGATGGCCAGCCAGTGCCTGCGCAGGCCTCGGATGTAGTCGCGGAGCTCCATGGCACCTCCGGTCGCGTTCGTGTCACCATCCGCGGCGCGGCGGTACCCGGGACGAGTAGGCTCCATGCTATGCCATCCGAATTCACCGTGCGTGCGCTCGATTCCACGGTGCGGATCGCCGGCGATGCGAGCCTCGCTCCGGAGCAGTTCGCCGAACTCGAGGCACAGTGGCGCGACCTCGTCGCCCCCCACGTCGACTCGGCCGACCGCACGATCCGGGTGGGGCTCGGTGCGGGAATCGGAGCGGCACCTGCCGACGGTGAGGACCGCGTGTTCGTGGACTCCTTCGAGGAGCTCTGCGATCGTCTCGCGACGGAGGTCACGCTCGCAGGCATCCGGGGCCTGCAGGGCCGTGCCCTGATGCTCCACGCGGCAGCGGTCGACGCGGGCGACGGGCGCGTGGTCGGCTTCGTCGGGCCCTCCGGACGAGGCAAGACGACCGTCGCCCAGGCGCTGGGGCACGACTTCGGCTACGTGACGGACGAGACGCTCGCCGTACGGCCGGATGGCACCGTGCTGAGCTACCGCAAGCCGCTCTCGATCGGCTCCCGCCCGGGTCGCAAGCGCACGGCACCGGCGTCGGATCTCGGCCTGCGCTCAGTGGATGCGGATGGACTGGAACTCGCAGCAGTGGTGCTGCTCGACCGTCGTGCGGAGGTCGCGACCCCGTGGGTGGAGTCCGTCCCGCTCGCCGAGGGGCTCCCCGAGCTGGTCAGCCAGTCGAGCTACCTCGCCGTCATGCCGCGTCCGCTGCGCATGCTCGCCGAGGTGGTGCTCGCCGCCGGGGGCATCCGACGAGTGGTCTACGGAGAGGCGACGACGCTCCCCCCGCTGATCGAGGAACTGATCGCCACTCGCGAGGCGGAGCCGCCCATGCTGGTCGACGTCGCGGACTCGACCGAACAGGGCTGCGGGTGCGCCCAGGCCCCGTCCGTCGATGCGGATGCCGCTTCGGTACCGCGCAGCGGCTCCTACCGCCGCGAGGCGCACCGCGATTCGCTCATGCTCGACGAGCGCCTGTACGTGCTCCGCGCGTCGGAGGTGTTCGTGCTGGAGGGCCTGGGTCCCGTGGTCTGGCTCGGCGCAGACGACTCCACCGAGGAGGACCTGCGCGAGGAGGCTCTCCGCCAGCTGCCGGAGCCGCCCGAGGGTGTGGATCCCGGCCTCCTCGTGTCCGCGGCGATCCGCGACCTGCTCGACGCCGGGCTGCTGACGCAGCAGGCGTAGTAGGCGGGCTTCCTCAGCGTCGACCGGCTTGTGCGGGTTCCGCGTCGTCGATCCGCGCGTCCCCGGACCCGGCGGAATCGGCTGCCGCCTCGATATCGTGCGTGCGCTGCATGACGCCCAGGCAGATACCGGCGACCACGAAAGGGATCGAGACGGCCGCGGCAACCCAGAACAGGTCGAACTGGGCCTGCACGATGCGCGAGAACACGATCGCGAAGGCGAGGGTTCCGAACCTCGGGTCGACGCGCCAGAGCACGATGAGGATGCCCAACCACATCACCGCGAACCCGAGCAGGCCGAAGAGCCCGGTACTGGCGACGATCTCCAGCTCCGCCTGGGGCGGCTGGAATGCGCCGGGAATCTGATACCAGTAGCGGAGCCCATGACCGAATGCGGGGGACTCCGCCCAGAGGTGATAGACGTCCCTGAACCAGTTGAGCCGCTGGTAGACCGAATTGAACTGGTTCTGCGATTCCACCTGCTCGACCACCATGGAGATGACCAGCCACGTCGCCGGGATGACAAGAAGGAACACGATGGCCCGCGACCGACCGGTGGTCCGGCGGCGGATGACGCCGACGATGACCGCGGCGATGAGGCCGATCATCGCCTGGCGCGACTGGCTCAGCAGCACCGCGACCGTGAGCAGCAGGAACGTGGAGGTGGCCAGTCGACGCGACCACCCGAGCCAGTCGGGATTGATGTACGCCACGACCGCGACCAGCGCGAGGGTCGTCCCCACGAAGTTCTTGTGCATCGGGAACGGCCACGTCAGGTAGATCGCCCCGAAGTTGCCGGAGGAGTACTGGATAGCCGCGTGCACGATCGTCACGACGGCGATGAATACGGCGACCGCCGCCATCAGCCCGAGCGCGAGCCTCGCATAGCCGGCGTGGCCCACCGCCCAACCGACGATGAGTGCACCGGAGATCAATAGCCACGCGTGGAACCACTCGACGGCGTTGGCGGTGTACGGATTCACGACGACCGTGATCAGCGTCGTGAACTGGTAGAGGAAATTGAGCCAGAGCAGGGCGCGCAGGGGCGGACTGTAGGGGCGGTGGCCGAGGAGCAGTGCGGTGCCGAACGCGGCTGCGAGCGCGACGTCGGAGACGGAGAGGTCGGTGCCGCCGAGGCCGACACGCTGGATGATCAGGAGGCCCGGCATTGCCACGAGCGCGATCGCGAGGGGCACCGCGTTCGTGACGGCGGCCGCGATGACCAGCGCCGCGAGCGCGAATGCCATCATCTCGGGGTTCTGCGCGCGCTGGTCGAGCAGGATGTACACCGCGGTGGCCGCGCCTACAGCCAGCAGTACCCAGCGCCATGCGCCCGCCCACCACTCGACCAGGCGTTCGCGCAGGATGCGCGATGTCGTGCTCGTCGGGCTCATGGCGGATGCTCCTCGGAAGATGCGCTCAAGTATCGCAGGTGCGTTGCACGCCTCACACGGATGCCTCGATCAGAAGTCCACGCTGGAGCAGCTCGCTGAGAAACGTATCGACCTGCTCACGGATCTCATCGAGGTCGGCGCCGGTCACCTCGGCGACGAGCCGCGGCACCTCCGCGCGCGCGCTTCCCTGCGCGAGCGCCCAGATGATCGCCGCGACACCTTCGAGCACCACGATCGGTCCCCAGGGGATCGCTGCGACGTAGGTCGTTGTCTCGTCGTCGTCGACGCCGACCCCCGGAGATTTCGTGAGCATTCCCATCACCGCCTCCTTCGGCGCAGCGTCTCGCCCACTCCGCGCCGTATCCGGCGGACGAACTCGGCCGCCACTTCCGGACGTGTCGGCCTCCTTCCCAACCGGTGGGTGAGCCGGTCGACGTTCACGAGCGGGGCTCGGGCCGTCAGACGTACCGCGGCGCCGAAGCTCGGCGCCGCACGAACCCGCGCGCGCCATTCGGCCGTACGCGACCCACCCTCGGAAGCGATCTTCCAGATCTGGTACTCCCGGCGATCCCGGTACTGCTCGAGCCCGCCGGTGGCCGCGGCGAAGGCGACCTCGGCATCCAATTCCTTCACCAGCTTCATGATCTCGTTCCGGCGCATCGCGTTGGCGTTCTTCCATGACACTGCGGTGTCACTGCGACTTCCACCCGCCGCCCGCGCGTCGTTCAGGACGAGTATCAGCGCTTGGCCAGTGAGATCCGGGACGGCGCAACTCCAGCCACCGAGTTCGATGAACTCGCGGTCGCTCCAGAGTCGCTCGAACGAGCGCGCAGGTGACGCCTCCAGCCCGGGGAAGAATCGGTGCAGGTCGATGTACCCCCACGACTCGTGGCTGTACGTCTGGGCATGGCCGAACGGCGAACCGGACCGGAACGTGCTGTACAGCACCCACCCCGACGCGCGCATTGCGCGGTCCAGCCGCTCGACGTGCGACGGACGCACGATGATGTCGACGTCGCTACCGCGCGTGCCGGAGGGGCGCAGCTCCCGAGCGACGGTCAGCCCCTTGATGTGAAGGACGTCCACCCCCACGCCGTCGGCGACGCGCTGGATGGCTGCATGGCCGAGGCGCAAGCGCACCGGCCACGGAACCTCGCGCACGTCCACGCCCCCTGGGCGCTCGGGCATGCCTGCTGCCTCGTTCACCCTGCGACAGCCGAGTCAGTTGTCGATGCACCCTCGCGGTCTCGACCTCCCACGACACTGGGTAGACCGACGGGGAACGAAGCGACCGACCCCAGCACGCTCGGCAGCCGCATGCGGCGCGCGACGAGGAGCCCGGGATCTCCCAGCGGTACATCATCTGCAGCGCCGATCAGCCGTGCCGTGAGACGTCCCCGAACGGCCAAGACCTTCGCGTCGGGAAGCGGGTGCGGGGTGTCTTCGATCAGCCCGCTTCCCCAGATCGCGCCTCCGTACGTTTCAGGAAGTACTTGCAGATTGCTGCCGATCCCGACCAGACGGGACTCCGCCATCAATCGATGCACCGGAACCACCCCGTACCTCGGAAGAAGCCACGGCATCAACTCGTCACCGAAGTTGGGCGCGCCGACCCACCCGTGCGCGCCGACGACGATTCCATGCCTCCAGACAGCGCCGTGCGTCGCAGCGCCTGCCAAGTGGCGCACCGCGCGCACACGACGGCGGTATGGGTTCATATGGCTCACGCGACAATCCTCCCGCGCATCGCACACGAGCGCATCCCCCGCTTGGATCAGCTCAGGTCGCCGAGCTCGACGAGTCTGGCGAAGTCTGCGCTGGCGGTCCTGAGCTGGTCGAAGGTGCCGGATGCCTCGATGCCGCCCTGCTTCAAGAAGACCAGCCTGTCGGCACGACGCACTGTCGAGAGCCGGTGGGCGACGATGAGGATCGTCATGCTGCCCTGCAGCCGGCCGAGCGTCGACGAGATCTCGTACTCGGTGACGTTGTCGAGCGCGGACGTCGCCTCGTCGAGCACGAGCACCCGGGGCCGGCGGTACAGCGCGCGAGCGAGCCCGATCCGCTGCCGCTGGCCGCCCGAGAGTCGCACGCCGCGCTCGCCCACGACGGTGTCCAGACCCTCCGGCAGGTCGGCGACGAGCGCTCCGAGCTGCGCCATCGCCAGCACCTCGTCGATGCGCGTGCGGTCGATGTCGGCCGCGGGCACGCCGAACGCGATGTTCGCGGCGAGGGTGTCGTTCAGCAGGAAGACGTCCTGCGGCACGACCCCGAGCTCGTCGTACCAGGCGGCCGGGTCGTCGGCGATGGAGCGACCACCGCATTCGATCGACCCCTCGGTCGGCCGCAGCAGGCCGAGCACGAGGTCGACGAGCGTGCTCTTGCCCGCACCGCTCGAACCGACGAAGGCCGTGGTGCGGTTCTCCTCGATGCGGAGGTCGAGGCCCGTCACCACCCGCTGGTCGGAGTCGGGGTAGTGGAAGCCCACGTCGCGCAGGACGATGTCGCCGGCGTATCGGTGCGTGGTGAGGCGCCGCTCGTCGTGGCTCTGCTGCCGGTCGAGGTCGGCCACGGCCTCGTTGAGGATGCGCAGGCCCGCCCGGCCGATCCGCACCGTCGAGATGCTCGCGGAGATGCGGGTCATCGTGGGGATCGCGCGCAGCGAGGCGGCGGCGAACACGCCCAGCACGGTGATGGCGTGCTCGGGCGTACCGGTGGCGAACAGGATCGCCGAGATGCCGAGGATGGCGAGCACGAAGCCGATCTCGAGCAGGTACCTGGGCGCGTCGGACACGATGCCCACGAGACGCGCGGCGCGGGCCTGACGCAGCTTCGCGTCGCGGAAGCCCTCGACGAACGAGCCGGAGCTCGACGTCAGGCGTGCCTCGCGGAAGCCGTCGAGCCCGGGGAGCAGGTACTGCCAGCCCTGCAGGCTCGCCTCGGCGAACTCCTCGCCGAGGCGGTGCTGGGTGCGCTTGAGCAGCACCTGCGAACCGTAGACGAGCGCACCGAACAGCACGACCGCGAATACGGTCACGATCGGCGACGCCACCGCGAGCACGGCCGTGATCGCGACGAGGACGAGGAGGTCGGTGCCGATCGTCACGAGGGCGAGCAGCACGCTCGCCGCCTGCGTGCTCGCCTCGCCGATGCTGCGGTAGATCTCGCTCATCTTGCGGGAGCGGTGCGCGGAGTAGGGCGACAGCATGTACCGACGGGCGAGCTCGGCCGAGGTGAGCGCGGCGACGCGCGTGGTGCGTCCGAGCAGCCACCAGCGGAAGAAGATGGCCCCGACGCTCTTGGCGATGAAGACCAGGGCGACGAACGCGGCGACGATCGGGATGAGCTGCGCGGGATCGCTCGTGCCGAGGAACGAGGAGATCGCTCCGAGCGTGCCGCTGTCGGTGCTGCCGCCGGTGGCCAGCTGGGTGAGCGGCACCATCGCGGCGACGCCCAGCGTGTCCAGGCCCGCGAGCACGATCGAGACGCCGATGGTGCCGAGGAGCCACCGGCTGCCACTGGCGCCGGCCAGCGAGAGCAGCACCCGGATCTGCCCGCTCAGGCCGGGAGCACCTTCCGAACGCGGCATCGTCCTCCTCCGCTTCACGCCCCTCGGGTTCTCCGCACGGCTGCGCGCAATACTAACGGTCGAGCGAACCGCTCGCGGCCCGCTCGAGCAGGGCGGCAAGTCGTTCGGCGTGGCGGTCGAGGGTGAAACGCGCCGCCCAGCGCCGACAGGCGCCGGACTCCGCGTCCCGCGCGTCCCGGATCGCCCGCGCCAGATCCTCGACGGACGCGGATGCCGCGTGCGCGCCGCTGACCCCCGGCGACACCGTCTCGAGGTACCCGCCCTCGGCGATCGTGGCTGCGGGCGTCCCCTCGAGCGCCGCCTCCAGCACGGTCAGCCCGAAGTCCTCGCGGGCCGCGCCGACGACGACCTGCGCGTTGCGGTACGTCCAGCAGAGCTCGGCGTCGCTCACGCGCCCCAGGCCGTGCACGCCCTCCTCCGGGGCATCCAGTTCCGCAGACCCGGCGCCGACCACCACGATCTCGAGTCCCGCCGCACGGGCCGCCTCCACGGCCAGCCGCACGTTCTTGTAGCCGCGGTCGCGTGCGACGACGACGGCGAACTCCTCCGGCAGGCTCCGGGACGGCGCGACCGCCTCGGCGGCGACGGGCGAGACGGGCGGATGCACCACCTCGGCGTCCACCCCGTAGGCGACGCGGATGCGGTCGCGCGTCACGGCCGAGTTCGCGACGATCGCATCGGCCCGGCGCATCGCGTCCACGTCGCCTCGCCGCAGGATCGGCGTGCTCACCGTGAGCCCCGCGCGACGCACGCGGCTCAGGCGCATCCGGTAGTCCTCTGCCGCGTACAGCCAGCGGGCGGGACTGTGCACGTACACGACGTGCGGCAGGTCGTACGCGAAGCGGTGCGCCCAGCCGCTGCTCGAGGCGAGTGCGACGTCGCCGCCCGAGACCCGCGTGCGCGCGGCGATCGCCGGCAGCGCCGGGAGCATCCGCTCGACCTGCCCGGCGAGGGAGCGCGGGATGGAGGCGCGCACGTCGAACGCATCGAACGCATCGAACGTCGTCTCGGGCCGGTACGCGAGCGTGACGAGCCGCTCCGGACGGAACGCCTGGGCCCACCCGGCGACGACCCGCTCGGCCCCGCCCGACTGCACGAGGTAGTCGTGTGCGAGCACGACCCGCGGCCGCGACGCGGACGCGCCGGCCGCCGCCGGATCGGTCATCCCCCGACCGATCCCGCCTCGGTCACGGTGACGTCCGTGCGGTGGAAGTGCTGGAAGGAGCGCGACGCGGTCGGCCCTCGCTGCCCCTGGTAGCGGTTGGCGTACTCGGCCGAGCCGTAGGGCCGCTCGCTCGGCGACGAGAGGCGGAAGAAGCAGAGCTGGCCGATCTTCATGCCGGGCCAGAGCTTGATCGGCAGCGTCGCGACGTTCGACAGCTCGAGCGTCACGTGCCCGCCGAAGCCCGGGTCGATGAAGCCGGCGGTCGAGTGCGTGAGCAGGCCGAGGCGGCCGAGCGAGCTCTTGCCCTCGAGGCGGGCGGCGACGTCGTCGGGAAGGCGCACGGCCTCGAACGTCGAACCGAGCACGAACTCCCCCGGGTGCAGAATGAACGGCTCGTCGGCGTCGACCTCGACGAGGTGGGTGAGGTCGGGCTGGTCCGCAGCCGGGTCGATGAAGGGGTACTTGTGGTTGTCGAACAGCCGGAAGTAGCGGTCGAGGCGCACGTCGATCGACGACGGCTGGATCATGGCCGGCTCGTACGGGTCGAGGCCGATGCGGCCGGCGTCGAGCTCGGCCCGGATGTCGCGATCGGAGAGCAGCACGGTGTCAGCCTAGTGTCGGATGCCCCGGGCCGGACCGCTCGCGCGGGGCCCGATGACGTCACGGGTCCAACCCGTTGCTAGGATGACTGCGTCGCATCCGCGAGCCGCTCCACCGGCCTGCGGATGCCACGTGCCGATGTAGTTCAATGGTAGAACTTCTGCTTCCCAAGCAGACAGCGCGGGTTCGATTCCCGTCATCGGCTCCAACCGGTGCGGTCGGTCAGTAGGATCGCATCGTGCCGACCACCCTCAGCGCCATCCCCGCCCTGATCCTCGCCGCGGTGCTGGTGGCCAGCGCCGTCGGGAAGCTGCGCCACCCGGACGATCTCGCCGGATGGGCCGAGCTGGGCGTCCCCGCCGCACTTCGTCGCTCCTGGCTCCTCCGGGCGCATCCGTGGGGCGAGCTCGTCCTCGGGGTCGCCCTGGCACTGCTCGGCGGTGCGCTCGGGCTCCTGGCGGCACTCGTCGCTGCGGCGCTGATGGCCGTCTACACGTTCCTCGTGGCATCCACATGGAAGCGCGCCCGAGACGCCGGGACCGATCCCTCATGCGCCTGCTTCGGCGCACCAGCGCCCGTCAGCGGCGCGACCGTGGTGCGCAACGTGTGGCTCCTCGTGCTCTCCACCGCGGCGACGGCAACGATCTGGACGACGCCGACGCTCGGCGGCGCACTGGCGACCGGGGTCGCGGACTGGGCCTGGCTCATGGCACTCGCGGCGGCCGCGTTCACCGCAGCGATCATCGCCTGGCGACCGGCGGCGACGAGCGAGACGGACACGACCGTCCCGGCCGCGCCGGCATCCGGCACCGACGACCTCGACTACCTCCGCGCCCGGACGCCGTCGATCCCCGTCACGCTCGGCAACGGACGAGCGGCGAACCTGCGCAGGCTCTCGATGCAGCGGCCGATCCTGCTGCTCGCGGTGTCCGAGACGTGCGGCGGCTGCACGCCCGTGCTGGAGCACGTGCTCGAATGGCGCGAACTGCTGCCCGAGCTCGAGATCCGGCTCCTCGTGACCCAGGAGCCCGAGTCGAGCGGACTGACCGAGGCCGAGCATCCGCAGTCGCTGCACGACCCGGGCGGCAACGTGCGCGCCTCCATCGCCGACTGGGGCGTGCCGACCGCCGTCCTGTTCGGTGCGGACGGGCTGCTCGCCGGGGGGCCGGAGTCCGGGTTCGCCAGCATCCGGCGCTTCATCGGCGACGTCTACGAGAGCCTGCACGACGAGCGTCCGGCGTTCGAGCGCTCGACCGACTGATCCCAGCGACGGGAGCGGCGTGGCCCCTCGCATCGTCGGCCGGGTCCCGCGTCACGAGAACGCCGCAGCGCCGGGGCCCGAAGGCCCCGGCGCTGCGGACTGGTCACGCGTGACGGCCATCAGGCCGCCGGCATGATCAGTTGAGCTCGTAGCACTCGTACTGCGGGTAGGTCGTGTTGCACTGCTGCGCGTTGTCGATCGGAGGCAGGTTGTTCAGGTCGTCGGGGTCGATCGCGCTGATGCTGTTGATCACGGGCTGCGTGACGCCATTGACCGAGTAGGTCAGGTACGCGGTGCCGTTGCCGCTGTCGGGGAACTCGCCCGACAGGATCGTCACGATGCACTCCGTGTACGGGTCCACGTTCGCAATGTTCGGAGTGAAGACAGTGCCCACAACTCCGTTGACCTCCAGGCTGAGCGCTGCAACCACCTTCGCTGTCGGCTCGTTGTTGGTGATCTTGAACTCGAAGTAGTAGAACTTGGTCGTGCCGCCGCCGGGCTCCTTGCAGGCGTTGCCGGTGAAGCTGACGAAGTCGGTGCTGGCGCCCGCGTGGGCGGGGACTGCGGTTGCGACGGCGACCGCGGGCACTGCCCACGCCATCGACTTGGCGACGGTGCGTCGGGTGATGCCGGTCGGCTGGTCGGGCTCGAGCTCGCTCATGGTGCTCTCTTTCTGACGCTGTGGGTTCGGGTAGGTATGCGGGCTAAGTGAGCGCCCCTCGCCTCTCCCACGAGTAGCACATCACAGCGTCATGCTAGCGGAAAACACCCTGTGCGTCGCGGGGTTTTGCCCCCAGTTCGGGTGGCGCTGTGATAGAGATGTTACCCCGTCGTTCCTCGGAGTTCACAGGAGCCCGCCTGCGCAGGTTCGTCCACGTCAGCTGGCTATGCTCGGACGATGGCAGCCTACTTCGACGTGGAGGCGTTCGGCGTCCCGGTCCGCGTCGATGTCGACGACAGTGTTCCCGATGCATCGACCCGAGAGTTGCGGAGCCAATGGCGGCACGCACTCGTGTCGGGACGCGACCCGGAGGTTCGGCTCTACTACGGGGTGAGGCCCGGCACCGGCGACGCGGTGCAGACGGTCGTCACCCGACCCGCACGCTGGCTGGTCGGAGCGACGACGGAACTGGCCGCGCGGGTTGCCACTGACGTGACGCTCGGCGCGCTCGAGGCACGGGCAGGCGACCGACTCCTGTTCCATTCGAGTGCGGTTGCGCTCGACGACGGCGGCGTCATCGGCTTCATCGGCAGGTCGGGCATGGGCAAGACCACCCTCGTTTCGACGCTTGCGCGACGCTACGGGTACGTCACCGACGAGACGCTCTGCGTCGACCGCGACGGTGCAGTCGCTCCGTACCAGAAGCCGCTCTCGATCGGCCGGGCACCGCAGATCAAGACCCAACGGGCCGCCGCCGACCTCGGGATGCGCATCGCACCGAACGCTGGGCTGGCACTTGCGGCCTTGGTGCTGCTCGACCGGCGCGACGACGCGCCCGCCGCTGAGGTGCACGTGGTCCCACTCGCCGAGGCAGTGCCCGCCGTCGCCGCGCACATGAGCTACTTCGGGCGGATGCCACGACCCCTGCGCTCGATCTGCGAGCTCGTCGTCCGCACCGGCGGCGTGCGCAGGGTGTCGTATCGCGAGTCGGAGAGCGTCCTCGATCGGATCGCCGAGATCCTCGCGATCGCACCGCCCCCGACGCCGACGCTGGAGGACGTCGAGCCGTACCCGGGTACGCCCACGCGCGAGGGATACCACCGGGCACCCTATTCCGATGCCCTCCGCATCGGCGACGAGGTGCTCATCCTCCACGGCTCGAGGATCACCCGCCTCAACGACCTCGCCGCGATCCTGTGGAATTCGGCCGCCGGCCTGGACCTCGACGCGCTCGTCGAGCGCGTGTCCGACGGCCTCGGCGAAGCTCCGGAGGGCATCGACGCGCGCGCGGTGGTCGGTCGCAACATCGGTGAGCTCATCGGCGCGGGCCTACTGGTGCACCAGGGCGCCTGAAGCGACCGCCGTGCGGCCGCGCGACTCGCTGTTCACGTCCGTCGCAGGACCATGCGACCATCGATGCAGTACCGCCACGAAGGAGCACCATGGCCGAGCACCGTATCTTCCGGATGAGCTTCGCGAGCATCTACCCGCTCTACGTGCAGAAGGTCGAGCGCAAGGCGCACACGAAGGCCGAGGTCGACCAGGTGATCACCTGGCTGACCGGCTACGACGAGGCGGGCCTCGAGCGCGCCATCGACGACGAGGTCGACCTGCGCACGTTCTTCGCCGACGCGCCGCGCATGCACCCGAACGTCGACCAGATCACGGGCGTGATCTGCGGCATGCGCGTCGAGGAGATCGACGACCCGCTCATGCAGCAGATCCGCTACATGGACAAGCTCGTCGACGAGGTCGCCCGCGGCAAGAAGATGACGTCGATCCTGCGCGGGTCGGCGGTCGACGCGTAGCCCGAGGCGTCACTCCCCGCGCGCGCCGACGGGGCGCCAGACGGGCGGATGCGGCATCCGGTCCTCCCGGTACAGTCGCTCCGCGAACGGCGCCCACACGACGAGGGCGACCCCCGCGCCGACGAGCGCGCCGCCGATCGTGTCGCTCAGCCAGTGCGCGCCGAGGTACATGCGGCTGAGCATCATCAGCACCGTCCAGGTGACGCCGGCGACCCACACCCAGGTGCGCAGGAACACCAGCCCGAGCGCGGTCGCGATGATCGCGGCGGCCGAGCTGTGCCCGGAGGGGAAGGAGCCGAAGTCGGGCTGGACGAGGATGTCCTCGGGGCGGACCCGGCCGACGAGCACCTTCACGAGCCGGGTCACGCCGGAGCTCGCGAGCACCGCGATCCCGAAGTAGAGCGCGGCCCACGGGCGGCGCCAGACGAGCAGCGCCACGCCGATGAGGATCGGGAACACCACGTTCGACAGCAGTCCGCTGCCGAGGACGTCGAGCACCAGCGCGACCTGCGTGATGGCGGGCGTGCGCGCCCCGGCGAGCGCGGACATGAGGCCGACCTCGAACCCGAACGGCTCGCGCGCCTCGGCGAGCACGATGACGATGCCGAGGAGCGCCACGGCGGCCAACGCGAGGAGGCCGGTGATCAGCCACGGGTGGCGGCCGACGCGGACCGGTGCCGGCGCGTGCGATCCGCTCCCACCGTCACCCGTCGCCATCGCGCCCCCAGGCCTCGGGGCGACGGTCGGCCTCGGCGACCTGCTCGGGGGAGCCGATGCGCACCGTGCGGAACGTGTCGACCGCGATCACGATGCCGAGCACGACGAGCGACAGCAGGATCGACGCGAGGGCGTCGGTCGCCCAGTGGTAGCCGAGGTAGATGCGGCACGCCGCGGTGAGGAGCACCACGAAGGTCGCGGCCGCGAACGCCAGCGCCGTGATGAGCGGCCGACGGTGGCGCGAGAACACGAGGTAGGTGCCGATGAAGAGGAAGTCGGCGACGCCCATCACGTGCCCCGAGGGGAACGACGACGTCGGGTCGAACTCGAGCACCATGTCCTCCGCGGGCGGCCGGTCGCGGCCGATGATCGGCGCGAGCACCTGCACGATGATCACGCCGAGGATCATGCCGCCCGCGAGGAGCAGCGGCCGCCAGGCGTGCTTCGCGAGCAGGCCCCACGCCACCGTCGTGACGAGGATCACGATCGGCATCGCGACGGGTCCGAAGACGTATGCCAGCACGATCATGAACGTCGTCAGCCACTGGTCGCGACCGGAGTCGAGCCAGGCCTCCACGGGGGCGTCGATCGCCGAGAGGTCGTCGGACTCGCGCACCGAGTCGAGCACCGCGAGGAACCCTGCGACGCCGACGACGACGAGCACCGCCGCGGTGACGAGCAGACCCAGTCGCCCTCCCGCCGGCAGGTACCGCACCTCGACGATGAACCGCTCGTGGAACCTCGCCCAGCGCCCCGACCCCGATCCGCCCACCGCACGCCCCTTCCCTCGCGCCCCAGCCGGCGAGAACTCTCACCCTACGACGCGCCGCGGCGTCGCCGCCGGGGGTTGCCTTCCCGCCCGAGATGGTGCAGTGCAGGTCCGTGGGCCGTTCGTCCCCCGGCGCCCGGAACGCGCCGGAGACACTGGTGGCAACGCCATGAGAGGAGCCGCCATGCGCACCCGTCGCATCGTCGCGATCGTCCTGGCCGTGATCGCGACCCCGGCGCTCGCGGTCGGCCTGATCGACCCGCTCGAGGGCGGGCTCGCACTGCTCGGCGGCCTCGCGATGTTCGGCGTCGTGTGGGCGCTCGCCCGCGTGTCGCCGCCCCGGCTCTTCTGGATCTCCCTCGTCGCCACCGTGGCGCTCGGCATCGTGACGCTCGCGCTGGTGCTCGGCCTGCGCGTCGAAGACGTCGGCACCGGCACCGGCACCGCGGGGGGCGTGCTCGTGTCCGTGCTGCTCTGGATCTGGCGGGCCGGAGCACTGGTCGTGCTCGCGGGCGGCGTCGTCTACGTCGTCCGCCTGTTCCGGTCGCTCCGGGAACTCCCGACGGAGGTCGGCACCGCATCGTAGTCTGGCGGCATGGTCGCCGCCGACACGGATGCTCCCGCCGACACCGCCGTGCTGATCGTCGGCGCCGGCCCCACGGGCCTCGCCGCCGCACTCGCGCTGCACGCCGCGGGCGTGCCGTTCCGCATCGTCGACCGCGCACCCGACCACGTGCACGAGTCGCGCGCCCTCGCCGTGCAGGCGCGCACGCTCGAGGTGCTCGACGCGTTCGGCGCGGCCGACGCGCTCGTCGGCGCGGGGAACCCGAACGTCATGTTCGAGCTGCACTCCCCCGCGGGCGGCGGCCCGATCGGCATCTTCGAGGCGGGCCCGTCGCTCACCCGGTACCCGTTCATCCTGTTCCTCGCGCAGGGCGACACCGAGCGCCTGCTGCTCGAGCGTCTCGACGCGCTCGGCGTCGCGATCGAACGCGAGACCACCCTCACCGGCCTGCGCGAGACGGGCGACGTGGTCGCGGCGACCCTCCGCACCCCGGGCGGCGACGAGACCGTGCGGGCGAGCTGGGTGATCGGATGCGACGGGTCGCGCAGCGCCGTCCGCCAGGCGACGGGCATCCCGTTCACCGGCAGCCCCTTCCCGCAGGCGTTCGCCCTGGCCGACCTCGAGGTCGACGGGCTCGCGCGAGGCCGCGCCCACCTGTTCCTCGCCGAGGACGGGCTCGCGTTCTTCTTCCCGCTCGAGCACCCCGCGACCTGGCGCATGCTCACCCTGATCCCCGGCGGCGTCGACGCGGGCGGGGTCACGCTCGACACCCTGCAGCGCGTGATCGCCACCTACTCGGACGAACCGCTGGTGCTGCGCGACCCGGTCTGGTTGACCGACTTCTCGATCGCCAACCGCGAGGCGGAGTCGTTCCGCTCGGGGCGCGTGTTCCTCGCCGGCGACGCCGCGCACATCCACACGCCGGCGGGCGGCCAGGGCATGAACACGGGCATCCAGGACGCCGTGAACCTCGCCTGGAAGCTCGGGCTCGTGCACCACGGGGCATCCGGCACCGCCCTGCTCGACTCCTATGCGGCCGAGCGGATGCCGGTGGCCCGCGCCGTGCTCGAGGCCACCGGCCGCGCGTTCGGTGCGGCCACGTCGCAGGCTCCCGTGGCGGGGTTCCTCCGCTCGCGCGTCGTGGGCCGTGTCGGCCCGGTCGTGACCCGCCTGCGGCCGCTCCGCCGCCTGGCGTTCCGCGCGGTGTCGGAGCTCCTGATCGGCTACCCCGACGGTCCCCTCGGCGGAACGGCCGGCGCGCCCATCACCGGCGGGCCCCGGCCTGGTGAGCGCGTCCCCGACCTGCCCGTCGTGGTGGGCGGCGAACCGGTCTCGCTGCACCGGCTGCTCGACCCTGCCCGGTTCCGCCTGCTGCTCGTCGGCGACGCCCCGGCGAGCGCACGCGCCGCGGCGAGCGCGGTCGCCCGGAGGCATCCGCTCGCCCTGCACCCCGACCCGGTCGTCGTGCACCGGGTGGTCGACGGCGTGCGCCGGCCGGGCAGCAGCGGCGCGTTCGGCCGCTCGCGCGGCGGCGCGGTCTACCTGCTGCGCCCCGACGGGTACGTGGCGTTCCGCGCGGGCGGGCACGACGTCGAGTCCGCCGGCCGATACCTCGACCGCGTACTCGCCTGACGCGCAGCGACCCGCCTCAGCCGCCGGCGCCCACCGACTCCAGGTACTCGTCGGCGAAGTCGGTGTCGATGCGGATCCAGAGCGGGCTGTGGTCGGAGAGCTGCCAGGTGCGCCACTGCTGGTAGCGCGACCGTACCTCGTCGGGGTCGTCCGAGTCCCCGTCGCGGCGGGTGACGTCGGCGCCCCACACCGGCTGGTCGTCGTCGCCGAAGACGTCGGCGAACATGTCGACCACGCCGCCCTCGAGCACCCGGAAGCGCTCGTCCTTCGTGCGCACCGCGATCTGGTCGTAGAAGTGGTCGCGGTCGGTGATCGCGTCGCCGCGGATCTGCTCGGGCACCACGAAGCCCCGGCGCTCGAGCGCGTCCATGGTGCGGTGCTCGGGCGAGACGACGTTGAAGTCGCCGAGCAGGATGTAGTTCTCGACATCGAGCCGGGTGTCGTGCCCGGCGGCGCCCGCCGCTTCCGCGCGGCGCTTCCGCTCGCGCGCCTCGTCGTCCTGGCGGTCGGCGAAGAAGTCGACGAGGCCCGCGATCTCGTTCACGCGGTGCTGCAGCTGCGCGCCGGACTCGTCGCCGTAGTAGATGTGCACCGTGCACAGGCTGAACTTGAACCACCCGGCCTGGAACGCCACGAGGAACGGGCTGCGTGCGAACTGCTGGCGCCGCTCGGGCTCCGGCGGCTCGGCCGCCTGCTCCCCGGCCGCAGCTGCTGCCGCGGCGGCCTCGGCCGCCTGCTCCGCCGCCTCGATCTGCTTCGCCCCGACGATCAGCTGCCCGTCGGGCAGCACGATCTCCCCGGCGATGTGCCGGAACGTCACGCGCGACCGCCGGTACAGGAAGGCCATGCGCTCGCCGTTGCCCGCACGACCCTCGGTCACGTCGGTGACGAGCCAGTCCCATTCGCCCGGCCCGAGGATCGCGACGAGCCGTTCGAGCGGTGCGAGGTCGTCGTTCACCTCCTGCACGGCGATGAGGTCGAAGCACGAGCACAGCTCGGCGAGGTAGTAGAAGGTCTCGGGCAGGCGCGGTCCCCATCCGAAGCGGTTGCCGTCGAAGTCGCGGATGTTCCAGGTCGCGAGCATCAGCGAGCCCTCGGTGCGCTTGTCGTGCAGGTCGCGCAGCCGCCGTCGCATGCGGAGCAGCCGCTCGCTCGTGCGCACCGGGTCCGTCGTCGCCGCGACGCCGCTGTAGTCGATGGTCATGTCGCCCGTTCCCCTCGTTCGGACGACTCAGTTCTACACCCGTCGGTCAAGCGGACGCCTCGGTGCCAGCCCCAACCCGGGCCGCGCCGAGCGGCTCGGATCCGCGGGCAGGGGCTCAGCCCTCGTCGGCCGACTCCTCCGCGGCGGCGGGCTCGCAGACGCCGCGCTCGCTCATGGCGGCCTGCATCTGCTCGGCCGACCACGGCAGCTCGACCAGCGGCATCTCGCGGCCATCGGCGGCGTCGGCCTTCGACCCGATCGACGCGAGCATCAGCGCCGCGGAGCGCACGAACTCGGTGCCCGAGGTGGAGTTGTTCAGCGCGATCACGACCGTGAGCCCGGTGTCGGGATCGGCGTACGCGGCGGTCAGCGAGCCGGGGATCTCGGATGCGACGCCGCGCATCGGCCCGTACTCGTCGGCACCGAGGCCGTACGAGACCCACGACTCGGCGTCGGACCCGCGCGGCACCGTCGCCCACTGCGCCGAGGCCGACTGCTCGGAGAGCAGGGACGACGTGGCGAGCGCCCGCGACCACACGCGCAGGTCCTCCAGGTCGGAGATCACGCCGAACGACGCGAATCCCGCCGACGACGACAGGTTGCTCACGTCGACCGCTTCGGTGCACTTCGACTCGGCGCCGCGCGGTGCCACGAGCCCGGCCGCGTGCGCGCCGGGCAGGTCGAGGTCGGAGGCCGCGGGCAGCGCGGTGCCGCCGAGCTCGAGCGGGCCGCTGACGTACCGGGCCACGAGGTCGGCGAAGTCGGTGTGCGTGAGCTCCTCGAGCGCGATGCCGAGCAGCACGGTCGCCGTGCGGGAGTACGCCCACTTCTCGCCCGGCTCGCCGGCCCGGTCGCGGGCGAGCCCGCTCGCGAGCAGCTCCATCGCCGGCCACTCCCGCCCGGGATTCTCGATGAGGTACCGGCGCAGCGGTTCGTAGTAGTCGCCCAGGCCGGAGGTCTGCTGGCACAGCTGTGCGAACGTGATGCCCTCGAGGCCCGGCACCTTCACGACCGGGCCCACCTGCTGGTTGAGCTGGACCTTCCCCTCGTCGACGAGCCGGAGCAGCACCGTGCAGGCCATGCCGGTCGTGATCAGGCCGGCGCGGAACGACATGTCGGTCGTCACGGGCGTGTCGCCGTCGCGCGTGGTGGTGCCGATCGCCGCGGTCCATCCCCCGGCCCACGGCGCCCAGACCCCCGCGATCGCCCCGCTCGAGCCGGATCGCTCCATCGCCTCGGTCAGCGCGGCCTCGAGCTCCTCGGCGACCGGACCCCCGATGGCCGCATCCACCTGGTCGAACGGCGACTCCGCCGCACCCCGCGCACCCGTGCACCCTGCGGTGAGCAGCACCGCGACCGTCGCGACAGATGCCGCGACGGTACGCATCCACTTCGAACGAACAGCCACCAAGCCCCCTCAGACCCGCTCTTGCGGGATTCTAACCCGGGACGCGTGGCCACCACCTGAGAGCCGGCCGTGCGGGAGGGAACCCGGTCGATGGCACGCCCGTCCATCCGATCACATCCGCGATCGGAACCCCAGCCGGGAGGGACGATGCGGTCCGTTTCTCGGTGTGCACCCGGAGGGCCGCGCAGCCCGGCGGCCCCCGCCTGCGCACGACGGCGCGCAGACGTGCGCGCCACCGTGTTCGACGCGAACCGATCCAATCCACCGGGGCCCGCGCGCCGAATCCCCGACGCACCCGGGCACGCCGGGATGCGGAAGAAGGAGGCACTGCTCATGCGTACGTCACCCAACCGACTCGTCGGCACCGTCTTCGGCGCCGTCTACGTGCTCGTCGGACTGCTCGGGTTCGCCGTCACCGGCGGCGTCGGGCTCTTCGCCACCGAGGGCGGGCTGCTGCTCGGCATCTTCGAGGTGAACCCGCTCCACAACATCGCCCACGTGCTGATCGGGGCGGCCCTGCTCATCGCCGGCCTCGCGAACGTGCCGGCCGCGAAGGCGACCAACACCACGGTCGGCGCCGCGTACCTGCTGCTCGGCATCGTCGGGTTCTTCCTCGCCGGCACCGCCGCCAACGTGCTCGCGCTGAACACCGCGGACCACTTCCTCCACCTCGCCAGCGCGATCGTGCTCATCGGCGTGGGGGTCGGCGCAGACCGCACCGCGCGGGTGGCGACCGCGTGACGACCACGACCACATCGACTCCGGGCGCGCCCTCGCGCGCCCGGACGGCCGCCGCGGCGCTGCGCAGCTGGCCCGCCCTCGCCGCGATCGGCGCGGGGCTGGTGCTGCTGGCGCTCGCGGCCGGCGCAGGGGGCGGCACGGGGATCGCCCTGGCCGGGCTCGGCATCGCCGCGCTCGGCCAGGGCGTGGCCGCCCTTCGCGCGGGGCACGTGGTGCTGCCGCGCACGACCCTGATCGTGGTCGTGCTCGCGCTGGTGTCCGCCGCGGCCGTCGCATCGGCCGGCCTGCTGCCGCCGCTCGGGCTCGCCGGCGGACCGCTGCTGGCTGCGTCCACCTTCCTCGTCGTGCCCGCCGTGGCGGCGGCGCTCCGGCTGCGCGCCCCGCTGCGCGTGTCCGAGGCGCCGACCGATGCGCGCGGCGCGATCGACCGCTGGCCGTCGGTGGTGGGCATGCTCGTGGGCGCGCTCCTCACCGCCGCGCTCGCCACGCCCGCACTCGCGAGCACCGCGCCGGGGGAACTCGCGGTGCCGCACGGGCAGCTCCACTCGGAGCACGCGGGCCACTAGGCACGGATGCCGCGGGTCGCCTCCATGGGGATCGACGGCGGCTCGCGGCATCCGTCCACCCGCCCGCCGTCGACGCCGTGGACGACGCGCGTCAGCCCGCGAGCTGCCGGATCGCGCCCGACATGAACCGTTCGACGTGCTCGTCGACCATCACGTCGCCGGGGCGCAGCGGTCGCTGGAGGTAGAGCCCGTCGAGCGCCGTCAGCCGGCTGAGCGCCACGTACGTCTGGCCCGGGCTGAACGCCCGCTGGCCGAGGTCGACGATGGCGGTGTCGTAGCTCGCACCCTGCGACTTGTGGATCGTCACCGCCCAGGCCAGCCGCAGCGGGAACTGGGTGAACTCGGCGACGATCTCCTTCTCGAGGCGCTTGCGCACCGGGTCCCAGCTGTACTTGAACTTCTCCCACGTGGCGGGCTCGACCTCGACCTCGTCGCCGTCGACCTCGACCCGCAGCTCGCGCTTCAGGTTCGTCACGGTGCCGATCGTGCCGTTCACCCAGCGCGGCGGCTCGCCGGCCATCGAGACGTCGTTGCGCAGGAACATGACCTGCGCGCCCACCTTCAGCTCGAGCAGTTCGTCGGCCGGGTACGCGCGCCCGCCGAAGTCGCCGTTCACCTCGGCCGGGTTGCCCTTCGAGGTGCCCGGCAGGCGATGCAGCCTGGCCGCGTTGATGCGGTTGACGGTGTCGTTGCGGGTGGCGAGCGTGATGGCGCCCTCCTCGGGCAGCGGCCTGCGGGCGCCCACGTCGTTCAGCACCCCGGCGATCTCGGCGGTCACCATGCCGTGCCGCACCGCGTTCAGCATGTGCTTGAACTCGTCGTCGTGCTGCCGGTGGATCTCGCCGAGCTCGACGATGCGCAGGTCGGCCTCGTTCCACACCTTCGCGTCGAAGAACCAGATCGAGCGGTAGGTGTCGGCGAAATACGACCGCTCGTCGCGGTCTCCGCCCGGCACCGGCGCGAGCTGGTACGGGTCGCCGAACAGCACGACCTGCACGCCGCCGAACGCCTCGTGCGGGCGCTGGCGCGCCTGCCGCAGCGAACGGTCCATCGCGTCCATCAGGTCGGCGTTGACCATCGACACCTCGTCGATCACGAGCGTGTCCATCGCGTTCAGGAGCTTGCGCACCGTGTCGTTCTGCTCGATCTCGTGGTCGGCGATGACCCCGATCGGCAGGCGGAACAGCGAGTGGATCGTCTGCCCGCCGACGTTCAGCGCCGCCACGCCCGTGGGCGCGCAGATCACGATCTGCTTCGAGGTGTGCCAGTTCAGGTGGTTCAGCAGGGTCGACTTGCCCGTGCCCGCGCGGCCCGTGACGAACACGTGGTCGCGTGTGCCCTCGATGAGCGCGAACACGGCCTGCTGCTCGCGGGTGAGGGTGACGGATGACACGTGCGGCGACTCCGGACGACGGGTGACGGACGCCCCCACTGTAGCCGCGCCGGGCGCCCGCGACGCCGATGCGCCGCCCCGCGGCATCCGCCCGCCTTCTCCACAGGCCGGGCCGTGCGCGGTCGAGGTGCGCCAGCTGCGGCGCGAGCTGGCCCACGCGGGCTCTCAGGAGCGCGTGACCGCCCGACCGTAGACTTGGGGAATGGCGACCGAGACCGACCGACCCCCCGGCGTGTCGGTCTGGGCGGCCGTCGGCTGGTCGCTGCTCGCCGTGCTCCTCGTGGTCGCGTTCGTGTCATCGGTGGGGGCGCTCAATCGCACCGTCTACGGCTCGTCCACGTTCGTCGAGCGCTACCTGCAGGCGATCGCCGACGACGACATCGCGCAGGTCATGGCGACGCCCGGCGTCGAGCTCACGGCCGCCGAGCTCGAGGAGCGCGGCCTCGACGCCGACGTCTCGACCGCGATGCTGCGTTCGGGCGTGCTCGACCACGGCCCCGAGGACGTGCGCATCATCAGCGACGTCGAGGGCGACGAGGACGGCGAGCGCGTCGTGACCGCCAGCTACCGCATCGGCACGACCATCAACGAGTCGACCTACGTGCTGCGCCCGCTCGAGCCGCTCTACGGCGTGCTCGCGCGGTGGGAGTTCGCGGAGAGCCCGCTCGCGGTCACCGACGTCACCGTCGAGAACGGTGCGCTGTTCCAGGTCGGTTCCCTCACCCTCGACACGCGCGTCGGCAAGACGGGCGACGACCTCGCCGCGTTCTCGCAGGAGGCGCCGTACCTGACGATCGCGCCCGCCGCGTACTCGTTCGCCTACGACTCGCAGCTGCTCGCCGCACCCGCCGTGGAGCTGCCCGTGGTGCGCGGGGGCGAGAACGAGGTCGTGCTGGTCACCGCCCCGACCGACGTGTTCGTGCAGCGCGTGCAGGAGGAGGTCGACGGGTACCTGTCCGAGACCTGCGCGACCCAGCAGGTGCTGCAGCCGAGCGGATGCCCCTTCGGCATCGTGATCGACGACCGCGTGCTCTCCACGCCCGAGTGGTCCATCGTCGAGTTCCCGGTCGTGACCCTCACCGCGGGCGACGACGCGTTCGAGATGCCCCGCACCGAGGGCACCGCGCACATCTCCGTCGAGGTGCAGTCGCTGTTCGACGGGAGCGTCTCCCAGCTGGAGGAGGACCGGCCCATCGTGCTGGCGCTGACCACCTGGATCAAGCCCGACGGGTCGCTCGCGATCGAACTGCGCTGAGCCGCGCCGAGCGCGTGCGGCGGCCACGGGCGCTCGGGGTCAGCGGCGCGCGTCGCGCTCCGCGATCGCCGCGAGGCGGGCGTTGTACTCGGCGAGCTCCGCGTCGCCCGTGCGGTCGGCGTGCCGGTCGCGCCGGCGCGACTCGCGCTCGTCGCTGCGCGACCACTGCACCGCGACGGTGATCGCAAGCGCGAGCGTCGGCACCTCGCCGATCGACCAGGCGATGCCGCCGCCGAGGCGCTGGTCGACGAGCGCGTCGGTGCCCCAGCCCATCGCGCCGTACCAGTCGGCGGCGAGCAGTCCGGTGCCCATCATGAGGGCGACGCCGAAGAACGCGTGGAACGCCATGGTCGCCAGCAGCAGCAGGAGGCGGAACGGGTACGGCAGGCGGTACGGCACCGGGTCGATGCCGATGAGCGACTGCACGAACAGGTACCCGGTGATGAGGAAGTGGACGATCATCCACTCGTGACCGATGTGGTCCTCCATCGCCCAGCGCAGCAGGCCCGAGTAGTAGAACACCCAGAGCGAGCCCGCGAACAGCACCGCGGCGACGATCGGGTTCGCGATGATGCCCGCGAACCGCGAGTGCACCGCGAGCAGGATCCACTCGCGGCCGCCGCGGCTGCCGTCCTTCCGGGCGTGGATCGCGCGCGCGGCGAGGGTGACCGGCGCCCCGGGCACCAGCAGCACGGGCACCGCCATCGTGAGGGTCATGTGCGCGAGCATGTGCGCCGAGAAGAGGGTCTCCTGGTAGGCGTTCACGCCGCCGTTCGTGATCCAGAACAGCAGCAGCATGCCCGCCACCCAGAGCACGGCGCGGTAGATGGGCCAGCGGTCGCCGCGGCGGCGCAGGCGCACGACGCCGGCGAGGTAGAAGAACACGCCGAACGCGCAGCCGAGCATCCACAGCGGGTCCCAGTTCCACAGCGTCAGGTAGTGCTCGACCGACGGGGGCGGCGGCAGCAGCTCGCCCGTGAGCAGTTCGGCCGGGGTCGGCTGCGCGAGCTCGGTCGCCGGCACCTGCTCGACCGGCGTCGCGGTGCGCGCGAGCGCCGCGGCGACCCCCGAGGCGATGCCCATGAAGACGAGCTCGCCGACCACGAGGCCCCAGAACGCGCCGGGGGTGCGGGTCGTGCCGCCGGCGGGTGCACCGGCCCGCTGCATCCGCCCGATCAGCCAGCGTCGCTGCAGGGCGCCGAAGCCGCCCAGTGCGAGCAGCGCGACGAGCTTGGCGACGACCAGCGCGCCGTACGGGGTCGCGAGCTCGTCGAGGCTGCCGACCCGCAGCGCGGCGCTGACGTAGCCCGAGAACGCCACGACGATGAACGAGATCAGCGCGACGGTCGAGTACCGGGCGACGATCACCGGCAGGCGCCCGGGCTCGAACGCCCCGCGGAGGAGCACGATCGTGACCAGTCCGCCGATCCAGACGCCCGCGAACACCAGGTGCAGGCCGAGCGCGGTGATCGCCTGGTCGTGGCCCGAGGTGCCTGCGGCGTGCCCCTGCTCCGCCATCGGCACCAGCGCGACCAGCGCGAGCACGGCGACGAAGACGAGGGCGGTGTGGTTGCGCACCGCGAAGCACAGCACCGTCACGGCGGCGGCGACCAGGGTCGTGGCGAGCCACGCCTGCCCCAGCTCGATGCTGGTGAGGAACTGGCCGAGTGCCGCGCCGAACCGGTCGTCGAAGGTGAGCGCGGCACCGCTCACGCTGAGGAACGTGAAGAGCGTGGTCGCGGCGGACGCGACGGTGAAGACGGCTGCGGATGCGGCGGCGACGTCGAGCGCCGCGCCGAACTCCTTCTTCTCGGGCGCGAGGGCCCAGAGGGCCATGACGAGACCGCCGAGGGTGCCCGCCACGCCGAGGTTGACGAACAGCTTCGCGATCGGCAGGCCCCAGCGCACGGTCGGGCCCGCGTCCTGCAGCGGGAGGGGGTCGGCGCCGCCACCGACGACGAGGCCCGCGAGGGTCGCCACGACGGCGGCGAGGAGCAGCACGGCGGGGCCGAACACGCGGGCGGAGCGGGGCACCAGACCAGCCTAAGCGCTGGACAGGGCCGGGTTTCGCGCGGGCGGGTGCCCGGGCACGTGCCCGCCCCCGCGCGCGACGGCCGCGAGGCATCCGCTCGCCCCCGACCCGCAGACACGAGGAGGGCGCCGGCCGGAGCCGACGCCCTCCTCGTGAGGTACGTGTGTCGCTACTTGGCGGCAGCCTTGAGCTTCGAGCCCGCGCTGACCTTGACCGAGTAGCCGGCCGGGATCGTGATCTCGGCGCCCGTCTGCGGGTTGCGGCCGGTGCGCGCAGCGCGGTGCGTGCGCTCGACGGCGAGCCACCCGGGGATCGAGACCTTGGTGTCGGCCGCGACCGACTCCGCGATCACGTCGAAGAGGCTGCCGAGCACCTTGTCGACGGCGGCCTGGCTCAAGTCCGTGTCCGCCGCGATCTTCGCGACGAGGTCGGTCTTGTTCAGCGACTTGTCAGCCATTGGATGTCCTCCTCGGACCTTCACTGTTTCGGTACAGCTGTTTCAGTTGTGTCGGAGGCGCCCTGAAGGGGATCCCCCGTGGCCGATCGGCCGCCTCGAATGTAACAGAGATCCCCGGAAACACGCGGATTTCCGGGGGTTCACAGGATTTTCCCCCGGCGTGTCCCGGGCGTGGAGGGCCCGTGGCCGCCGCACCTCCGGGGCACCCCGGAGACGACGAAGGGCCGCCCCGAGATCGGGACGGCCCTTCGTGGATGCGTGGAGTGGTTACCAGCTCGACTTGGTGATGCCGGGCAGCTCGCCACGGTGCGCCATGTCGCGGAAGCGCACGCGCGAGATGCCGAACTTCGTCAGCACGCCGCGGGGGCGGCCGTCGATGGCGTCACGCGAACGCACGCGCACCGGCGAGGCGTTGCGGGGGAGCTTCTGCAGGCCGACGCGGGCGGCCTCGCGGGCCTCGTCGGTCGCGTTCGGGTCGACGAGCGTCTTCTTCAGCTCGGCGCGCTTCTCGGCGTACCGGTCGACGATCACCTTGCGCTGCTCGTTGCGCGCGATCTTGCTCTTCTTGGCCATTGTCTAGCGCTCCTCTCGGAAGTCGACGTGCTTGCGCACCACGGGGTCGTACTTCTTGAGCACGAGGCGGTCGGGGTTGTTGCGACGGTTCTTGCGGGTCACGTAGGTGTAGCCGGTGCCCGCGGTCGAACGAAGCTTGATGATGGGACGGATGTCCTGCTGCTTGGCCATTAGAGCTTCACCCCACGAGCCTGGATGTCCTTGACGACGGCCTCGATGCCACGAGCGTCGATCACCTTGATGCCCTTGGCGGACACGTTCAGGGTGACGTTACGACGCAGCGACGGCACGTAGTACGTCTTCTTCTGCACGTTCGGGTCGAAGCGGCGCTTCGTCCGGCGGTGCGAGTGCGAGATGTTGTGGCCGAAGCCGGGAACGGCTCCGGTCACCTGGCACACTGCTGCCATTGGTCTTTCCTCCAATACCGAGGGGCGGATGCCCCTCCCAAGGTCTCTTGTCTGCTGACGCACCCCGCCGAACGCACACGACGGATCGCATGGATTCGAGGGGGAGTGTCGCGGTCTGGGCAGTGGAAGTACCCAGCCAACGAGCCAGAATACCAGACCGGCCGGTCACGGCCGAATCGTGGTCCGTCGTCGGGCGACCGAGGGGCTCAGTGGTGGAACGCCGAGCGGTTGCCGGTGTCGGGCATCGGCGTCTGCAGCTGCTCGAGGTACTCGGTCGCCGTGCGGATGTCGTCGAGAAGCTCGTCGGCGAGGTCCATCGTGAGTCCGTTGCGCACGACGATGCGCTGCACCGTGACATCCGCGAGGTCGTCGGGCATCGGGTACGCCGGCACCAACCAGCCCTTCATGCGCAGGCGGTCCTGCAGGTCGTAGAGGGTCCAGTTGTGGCTGGCCTCGTCCTTCAGGCGCCAGGCGAAGACCGGGATGTCGCTGCCGTCGTTCCACAGCGCGAACGGGCCGAGCGCCGCGATGCCCGCCGAGAGGTACTTCGCCACGTTCTGCGAGTCCTGCTGCACGGCGCGGTACCCCTCGCGGCCGAGCCGCAGGAACATGAAGTACTGGAGCAGGATCGGCGCGCCCGGCCGCGAGAAGTTGAGTGCGAGCGTGGGCATCGACCCGCCGAGGTAGCTCACCTCGAAGATGAGCTCCTCGGGCAGCAGGTCGCGGGTGCGCCAGACGACCCAGCCGACTCCGGGGTAGACGAGCCCGTACTTGTGGCCGGACGTGTTGATGGAGTGCACCCGCTCGAGCCGGAAGTCCCACACGATGTCGGGCTGGATGAACGGCGCGACCATGCCGCCCGAGGCCCCGTCGACGTGGATCGGCACGTCGAGGCCGGTCTCGGCCTCCAGCGCGTCGAGCGCCGCCGCGATCTCCTGCACGGGCTCGTACGCACCCGTGTAGGTCACGCCCATGATGGCGACCACGCCGATCGTGTGCTCGTCCACGTAGTCGGCCACCTGGCTGCCGTCGAGGCACGGATGCTCCTCGCTGATCGGCACCAGCCGCATCTCGACCTCGAAGTAGTTGCAGAACTTCTCCCAGCACACCTGCACGGCGCTCGACATGACGAGGTTCGGCCGCTCGGTCGACTTCCCGGCGGCGCGGCGGGCCTGCTGCCAGCGGCGCTTCATCGCCAGCCCGCCGAGCATCGCCCCCTCCGACGACCCGATCGTCGACGTGCCGATCGTGTGCTTCGGGTCGGGCGCGTTCCAGAGCCCGGCGAGCATCTTCCAGCAGTGCTCCTCGATGGCCGCGGTGCGCGGGTACTCGTCCTTGTCGACCATGTTCTTGTCGGCGGCGTCGACGTAGAGCTTGCGCGACTCGTCGTTCATCCAGGTGCCGACGAAGGTCGCGAGGTTCAGCCGCGCGTTGCCGTCGAGCATGATCTCGTCGTGCACGATCTGGTACGCCGTCTGCGGCAGCTCCTCGTGCTGCGGGAAGACGTCGTGGTCGGAGATCGTCGACTCCCCCGGCCGGAGGAACCGCGGCTCCAGCAGTCCGGACGTCTGCTCGGCGGAGCGAGTGGTGCGCTGGTCGGTCATCGGAGTCCCCCCTCCGGCCGTGGGCCCCCGCCCCGGCTCCCGCCGCCGACCCTACTCCCGCCGCCGCCGCGCCCGCACCCCCCGGTCCGGCTGATCGGGTGCCGCCCCGGACGCACGGATGCCGCGGGCAGCACTCGCGGCCCGCGGCATCCGATCAGGTGGTGAACCGGTGCGGCGCATCACGCGCCGTCCGGGTCAGCCGATCCTCACTGGGTGAGGGAGTCGACCCACTCCTGGTTCTCCGACATCCAGTCGGCCACGATGGGGCCGTAGTCGTCGGTGTCGTTCTCGTTGAACATGACGTTCTCGAGGGAGTAGAGCAGCTCGCTGTCCATCGAGAAGTTCGAGAGCCAGCCGGCGACCTCGGGGAACTCGTCCTCGAAGTCGGCCTTGGCGTAGGCGTGGATGCCCTCGGCGGTGCCCAGGGTGCCCTCGGGGTCCTCGAGGTCCTTGATCGGGAACGCGTCGTAGGCCCAGTGCGGACGCCACAGGGTCACGGCGATGTTCTCGCCCGCGTCGGTGGCCGCGGTCAGCTCGGCGAGCATGGCCGGGGTCGACGAGGTCAGGAACTCCATGTCCTCGAGGCCGTAGGTCGGGATGACCGAGTCCTCGGTGGCGGCGGTGAGGCCGGCGCCGGGCTCGATGCCGACGATGCGGTTGCCGAACGCGTCCGCGTTCTCGGCGAGCTCGGCGAGCGAGTCGATCGGGGCGTCCTCGTTCACCGCGATGGTGAGGGCCGCCTCCTCGTTCCAGGCGCCGAGGTCGGCGATGTCGTCGCCGTACTCCTCGATGTACGAGGCGTGCGTCTGCGGCAGCCAGACGTCGAAGGTGGCGTCGTAGTCGCCGGTCGAGAGGCCCGAGAAGACCGGGGCGACGTCGGCGTACTCGAGGGTGACGTCGTAGCCCTGCTCGGTGAGGATCGCGTTCCAGAGCTCGCTGGCCGCGATGCCCTCGTCCCAGCCGTTGAAGACGGCGATGGTGATCTCCTGCGATGCGGCGTCGTCGCTGCCGCTGTCCGCGCTGTCGCCGTCGGAGGCGCAGCCGGCGAGCACGAGGCTCGCGGCGGCACCGAGGGCGAGTGCGCCGGTGAGGTGTCGCTTGTTCATGGTGTTCCTTTCCTCCCGCGTGCTGTGGGTACGCGGGTGTTGGGGATCCGGGCGGGTACGCACGGATGGTGGACGGGCGGCCTCGACGCTCGTGGCGTCGCGGGCCGCCGTCCGGTCCGATCCGGCCGGACGGGTCCGGCCGGTGGTCTCTGTGGGGATGTGAGTGGGGTCAGGCGGGGGCGCCGGCGGTGGCCGGTGCGGGCTCCTCGGATGCTGCGGCGGGCGCCTCGCCGGAGGCATCCGCCTTCGGCTTCGACCGCTTGCGGCGACGCAGGCCGCCGCCGAACGCACCGGTGATGCGGTCGAGGATGACCGCGAGGATCACGACCGACAGGCCCGCCTCGAAGCCGAGCGCCACGTCGATGCGGTTCAGGCTCGCCACGACGTCGCCGCCGAGGCCGCCCGCGCCGACCATGCCCGCGATGACGACCATCGAGAGCGAGAGCATGATGACCTGGTTGACGCCCGCCATGATCGACGGCATCGCCAGCGGCAGCTGGATCTGGCGCAGGATGCGGCCGGGCGACGAGCCGAACGCCTGGCCGGCCTCGACCACCTCGGAGTCGACCCCGCGGATGCCGAGCTCGGTGAGCCGCACGCCGGGCGCCATCGCGAACACGATCGTCGCGACGATGCCGGGCACGACGCCGACGCGGAACAGGATGAGCGCGGGGATCAGGTAGACGAAGGCGGGCATCGTCTGCATGAAGTCGAGGATCGGCTTGATGACCTTCGAGGCGAGGTCGCTGCGCGCCGCGAGGATGCCGACGGGGATCGCGATCACGACGGCGATCGCCGACGCGACGAGCACGAGCGCCAGGGTGTCCATGGCGTTCTCCCACTGGTCGACGCCCAGGATCACGAGGAGGCCGACCGCGGAGCCGACCGCGAGCTTCCAGCCGCGGGCCCACCAGGCGAGCGCCGCGACGAGCACGATGATCGCCCAGAACGGCGGGGTGGAGAGCACCCAGTCGACGCCGTCGTAGAAGCCGAGGAAGACGGCGCGCACGACCGCGAAGAAGCCGGAGAGGGCCTCGGTCAGGACGTCGATGAAGTCCTCGACCCACTGGCCGAGGGGGAGGCGGAACTCGTTCACGCGGGGCTCCTCTCGCTCGCGGCATCCGATTCGTCGATGTCGTCGACGGCGGGGGCGGATGCCTCGTGCGCGCCGCCGTCGCCGTTGCCGTCGGCCGTGCCGTGCAGCGTCTCGGTGAAGACGTCGATCGGGATGGTCGTGTGGGGCAGCTCGATGACCGGCTGGGCACCGGTGTCGCTCGAGACGTTGCCGAGCGCGGCGAGCAGCGTGACCCGGGGCACGACGCCGACCAGGCGCTGCTGGTCGTCGACGACGGCGATCGGCAGGTCGGACTCGACCGACGTGCCGAGCAGCTCGGAGAGCAGCTCGTCGGGGCCGACCACGGGGTAGTCGTCGCTGATGGCCGAGTCGAGGCTGGTGACGCCGTCGCGCACGAGCTTCAGCACCTCGCGGTCGCGGACGATGCCGAGCAGGCGCCGCCCGCCCCCCACGACGTAGACGACCGAGGTCTGCAGGTCGCGCATGATGCGCAGGGCGTGGCGCGGGCCGGCCGACGCGCTCATGACGGCGCGTGCCTGCTCCATGACGTTGGACGCGGTCAGCACGCGGGCCCGGTCGACGTCCTGCACGAACTGCGCGACGTAGTCGTCGGCGGGGTCGGTGAGGATCTCCTCGGCGGTGCCGAGCTGCACGATGCGACCGTCGCGCATGACGGCGATGCGGTCGCCGAGGAACATCGCCTCGTTGAGGTCGTGGGTGATGAAGACGATCGTCTTGCCGAGCTCCTGCTGCAGCTCGATGAGCTGCTCCTGCATCTCGCGGCGGATCAGCGGGTCGAGCGCCGAGAAGGCCTCGTCCATGAGCAGGATGTCGGTGTCGGCGGCGAGGGCGCGGGCGAGGCCGACGCGCTGCTTCATGCCGCCGGAGAGCTCGCCGGGGAGCTTGTCCTCCCAGCCGCCGAGGCCCACGCGCTCGAGCACGGTGCGCGCCCGCTCGGTGCGCTCGGCGAGCGACACGCCCTGCACTTCGAGGGCGTAGGCGGCGTTGTCGAGCACCGTGCGGTGCGGCAGCAGGGCGAAGTGCTGGAAGACCATGGAGATGCGGCGCCGGCGCACGTCGCGGAGGCGCTTCGGCGAGATGCCCGTGATCTCCTCCCCCGACACCGTGATGGTGCCGGCGGTGGGCTCGAGCAGGCCGTTGAGCGTGCGGATCAGGGTGGACTTGCCGGAGCCCGAGAGCCCCATGACCACGAAGATCTCGCCGCGGCGCACGGCGAAGTCGGCGTCGATGACCGCGGCGGTGCCGAGGCCCGCGAGCTCGTCGCGGGTGGCGCCGTCGCGGAGGCGCTGCACGGCCTCGCCGGCGCGGCGGCCGAAGAACTTGTAGAGCCCGCGCACCTCGAGGGCGGGCGCGTCGGGCTCGCCGGGAGGGGTCGCGATCGGGGCAGGGGGTTGCGTCACGTTGCGTCTCCGTGCGCGCCCCTGGCGGCCGGTGATGCTCGTCGGCTTGAGGGCACGCGTCATTGCTTGCGCCCGGGTCGACGACGTGCGCGACGGCGACTCGAGCGAGTGGAACGCAGACCTGTGCTCCGGGAAGGAATCTCGCGAATCTGACGACGTCGCGGACCGCGACCATCTGGGGCGCGGAACGCTGATCGACCGTACGTTCCCGCCGTTCGGTACGGCGGGCCCGCGGGCTGGGCGGGTGGCCGGGGTGGGCCGCCCCAACCTTAGCGATCCTCAGGCTCAGGGCAAGTCCCGGCGGGCCTCAGGGCGCCCGTCACGCGTGGATCGCGATCCCTGAGCCCCGTCCGATCACCACCAGCATGCGGATCGTGGAGCGTTACGGTTTCGTTACCTGATGCTCGCGCCCCTGCGCCCGCCGGGTGCATTCGGCGCACAGGCCGAAGACGTCGACGACGTGCGCGGCCTGGGTGAATCCGTGCTGCGCCGCGACGGACTTCGCCCACTGCTCGACCTCGTCGGCGGCGATCTCCACGGTGCGGCCGCACGAGCGGCAGATGAGGTGGTGGTGGTGCCCGGTGGTGCTGCACGCGCGGTAGAGCGCTTCGCCCTCCGGCGACTGCAGCGAGTCCGCCTCCCCCGTGGTCGCCAGGTCGGCCAGCGCCCGGTACACGGTCGCGAGGCCGATCGGCGAGCCTGCCTCGTGCAGGGCGGTGTGCAGCGCCTGCGCGCTGATGAAGCCGTCGGTGCGGTCGAGCGCCTCGCGCACGGCCTCGCGTTGCCAGGTCTGCCGCTTCATCGCGCGACCACCTCCTCGGCCGTCTCGACCGGCAGGTGCAGCGATCGCGGGTGCAGGCGGCGCGCACCGCGGGCGACCAGGGCGAGCAGGAAGAATGCGCACGCGGCGAGCGCGATCGCCGGCCCCGCTGCGACGCCCCACTCGCGTGACACGAGCAGGCCGATCACCCCCGACGCAGCGCCGATCAGCGGTGCCGTCACCACGATGAGCCCGACCGTCGGCATGAGCAGCCGTGCGGCCGCGGCGGGCGCCGCGATCAGCGCGATCGCGAGGATCGCCCCCACCGCGGGCAGCGACGAGACGACGGTGGCGGCGACGAGGGCGAGCACCAGGAGTTCCATGGGCCAGCCACGGTACCCCGCCGCCCGGTACCCGACGGGGTCGAACGTGGAGAAGACGAGCTCCTTGCCGAACGCGGCGAACGCGGCGACGGCGATCACGAGCACGGTCGCCGACAGCACGAGGTCCGCCTCGCTCACCGTCAGGACCGACCCGATCAGGAACGCCTCCGCGCGCACGGGCAGGTCGGGGAGCACCGCCTGCAGGATCGCGCCGAGCGCGAATCCGGCGGTGAGGACGATGCCCGCGGCGACCTGCGCGCCCTGCGAGCGCATCCGGGAGACGAGCAGCATCACGCCGACGAGGGCGACCGACGCCACGGCCGCGCCGAGCGGTACCGCCACGCCGAGCGCCGCCGCGGCGACGGCCCCCGGGAACGTGCCGTGGGTGAGGGCCTGTGCGAAGAAGACGCGGCGGCGGAGCACGACGACCGACCCGACGAGGCCCGAGACCGCGCCGATGACGACGACGGCGACGAGGGCGCGCTCGAAGTAGCTCATGCCGTCACTCCCCCGGTGCGCTCCCGCCCCGGCGCCGCGACGTCCCGCGTCCGCCGGGCGCGGACGCCGTCGACGGCGAGCCGTCCCACGAGGGCGATCGCGTAGCCCAGTACGAAGACCGCCACCACGGTCGCGCCGCCCGGCAGGTCGACACCGGTGCCGACCGAGATGCCGAAGCCCGCGGAGAGGCCGAGCCACGACGCCAGCGCCGCGAAGGCCCCGGCGATCGGGAAGAGCGCGAGCAGGCTCGTCGTCGCGAGTCGCGCCACCGCGCCGGGGACGATGAGCACGGCCAGCACGAGCAGGCTGCCGACGGTGCTCGACGCGGCGACGACCACGAGTGCGATGGCGACGTTGAGCACGAGGTCGGTGGCCAGCGGACGCACGCCCGCGGCCTCGCTGCCGGCCGGATCGAACGCCCGGAACAGCTGGCGCGACCTGGTGCCCCAGGCCAGCGCGAGCGCGACGGCGCAGATCACGAGCAGCAGCGGCAGCGTCGCCGCGTCGATGGTGAGCAGCCGACCGAACAGCAGCGTCTCGAGCTGGCCGGCGAAGTCGGAGCCGCCCGAGACGACGATGACGCCCACGCTGAACGCGCCCGTGAGCACGATGGCGATCGCCGAGTCGGATGCCACGCCGGCCCGTGCGACGAGGGTGAGCGCGATCGCCGCGACGACCGCGGCGATCGTCGCACCGACGACGAGCCCGGGCTCGCCGCCGGCGACGAAGCCGATCGCGAGCCCCGGGAAGACCGCGTGGGTGAGGCCGTCGCTGATGAATTCCAGCCCCCGCAGGTTCACGAGCACGCCGATGAGGCTCGCCACGAGGGCCAGCGCGAGCATCGCGACCAGTGCCCGCGACATGAACGGGAGCGTATATGCCCCGAACAGCATCTGGTCGATCGTCATGGTGCGCTCCCCCGGGCCCGACGGCCGTCCGAGGTCACTCCCGGCCCTCGTGATCGGGCACCACGAGGGTGTGCTCGTCCACCTCGACGCCGACGTCGCCGAAGCAGCGCTGCACGGTCTTGAGCGTGAGCGTCGCGTCCACCGGCCCGCAGGCCAGCTGCGTGCGGTTCAGGAACAGGGCCGTGTCGCAGGTCTCGCGCGCGAGGTCGAGGTCGTGCGTCGACACGAGCACCGCGATTCCGCGGGACTTCAGGTCGTGGAGGGTCTGCAGCAGGGCATCGCGGTTCGGCTGGTCGAGGCCGTTGAACGGCTCGTCGAGCAGCAGCAGTCCGGGCTCGCTCGCGAGCGCGCGGGCGAGCAGACCGCGTTGCCGCTGGCCGCCGGACAGGTCGCCGAAGCGCGCCTTCGACCGGTCGGCCAGGCCGACCGCGTCGAGGGCGTCGGCGACGGCGGCGCGATCGTGTCGTCCGGGCATCCGCAAGAAGCCCATCGAACGGTACCGGCCCTGCATGACGACCTGTCGCAGGGTGATCGGGAACTCGGGATCGAGGTCCGCCGTCTGGGGCAGCGAGGCGACGGATGCCTCCAGGCGCATGCGTCCGCCGACGAGCGGGATGAGGCCGAGGACGCCCTTGAGGACCGTCGACTTCCCCGCGCCGTTCGGCCCGATCAGCGCGACCGCCTCGCCGGGAGCGACGTCGAGCGTGACGTCGCGCACACCCACGGTGCCGCCGTACGCGAAGGCGGCGTGGTCGAGGTGCAGCACCGGCGAGCTGGTCATGCGCTCATCCTCCCAGCACGGCGGGCGGCTCGGTGACCTCCACGCCCCACGACCCGGCGATCAGCTGCACGTTGTGCACCTGGCTGCCGAGGTACGTCTCGCCGTCGCTGCCCGCCACGCCGAGCGAGTCGCCGTACAGCGCGTCGTCGCCGTCGTACACCTCGACCCCCGCCTCCCGGGCGATGGTGCGCGCGGCGTCCGGGGGGATCGACTGCTCCGAGAACACGGCGCGCGCGCCGGTCGCCCGGATCGCGGCGATGAGCGCGTCGAGCTCCGCGGCGCTGGGCTCCGCGTTGTCGTCGAACCCGGGGATGATGCTGCCGACGTACGTGATCTCGTATGCGTCGACGAAGTACGTGAAGGCGTCGTGGTTGGTGACGAGCAGTCGGTCCGCCACGGGAACGGGGTCCACGTTCTCGTGGATCCAGGCGTCGAGCGCGTCGAGCTGGCCGAGGTACGCGTCCTCGGCGGACTCGAGCGTGGCCGCGTCGATGCCGTCGACCTGCTCCAGGCCCGCTGCGATGTTCTCGACCATGAGGGCCGCGCGTGCGGGGTCGGTCCAGATGTGCGGGTTGCCCGACTCCCCCGCGTCGGCGTCGTCGGCGTGGTCGTCCGTCTCCTCGTCGTGGGCCTCGTCGTCGTGAGCCTCGTCGGCGTGGTCGTGATCGCCGCCGGCCAGCAGCGGCACGCCCGTGCTCGCGTCGATGAGCGTGCCGTCGAACCCCGAGGCGTCGATCACGTCGTCGAGCCACGTCTCGAGGCCCGCACCGTTGACCACCAGGGCGTCGGCGTTCGCGAGGGCGAGCAGCTGCGCCGCCGACGGGTCGAAGTCGTGCGCGCTCCGGTTCGGGCCCACGAGCTGCGTCACCTCGACCTGCTCCCCCACCAGCTCGCGCGTGAAGTCGGCGACCTGGGTGGTCGTGGCGA
The DNA here is from genome assembly GCF_040496035.1 of Agromyces sp. SYSU T00194. Classification (NCBI taxonomy): domain Bacteria; kingdom Bacillati; phylum Actinomycetota; class Actinomycetes; order Micrococcales; family Microbacteriaceae; genus Agromyces; species Agromyces chitinivorans. The sequence goes on from NZ_JBEPJZ010000001.1 coordinate 1,054,819, forward strand.
CCACGCTCGGGCCGGAGCCGCCGTCGGCGGTCACGGCCGTGGCGCAGCCGGAGAGCACGAGGGCGCCGGTCGCGAGGAGGGCGAGGGCAGCGGGCACGGTGGATCGCATGCGACGAACCTATCCCTTATTGATAATGATTGTCAACATCGATAGGACCGCGGGGCGTTCGAGCGGCGTGCCGAGCGACGGCCGCACCCCGCGGCGACCGACCTTCCGGTGCACGCGGGGTGACACGTTGTGGAACACTCTGGCGTGTCGACGCCGACCCGTGCGAAGGTGGATGACGTGGATCCGACGACGACCAGCTCCCTGACGTTGCATCCGTTCACCGTTCCCGAAGCCCGTCGCATCCTGGCCGGCGATCGCGCGCCCGGCGAGGGCTGGGAGGGCGGCTACGCCTTCGCCGACGAGATGGAACTCGTCCGCGCGTTCCTCGACATCGTCGAGGAGGAGGGCGATCCGGCACCCTTCGGTCCGTACCTCATCCGTCGCGGCGACGGCGGTCCCGCCGTCGGTGCCGTCACCTTCTACGGCCCGCCCGACGCGACCGGAACGGTCGAGTTCGCGTTCGCACTCGTGCCGGCCGTGCGCGGCCAGGGCCTCGCGCGCGAGGTGGTGCGGCTCGCGCTCGGCGTCGCCGCGGCGAACGGCGCCGCGCGAGCGCGCGCCGACGCGGAGGCGTCGAACGTCGCGGCGGTCCGCGCCATGCGCGCCGCGGGCATGCACGAGATCGCCCGCGACGCGACGATGCGGCGCTACGAACGCCACCTGCCGACGACCGGCCAGCTCGAGGCCATCGTGCTGCGCGACCCGGCGTCCGAGCACCCCGAGGTCGAACGCCCCGAAGGCGAGGGCACTGAAGCCGAGGGCGCTGAAGCCGAGGGCACCTCGGGGGCGCGACCGGCCGCGGAGGACGCGGGGGCCTGACCCCGCCCCGCGCCGGGCGGAACGCCTACGGGCGACTCACTCCAGCAGGAGCGCCGGCTCCTCGATGATCGACGCGACGTCGGCGAGGAATCGCGACGCCACGTCGCCGTCGACCACGCGGTGGTCGAACGACGCCCCGATCGTCGTCACGAAGCGCGGACGCACCTCCCCGTCGACGACCCACGGCTTCTGCTTGATCGTGCCGAGCGCGACGATGGCCACCTCGCCGGGGTTCAGGATCGGGGTGCCGGTGTCCATGCCGAACACGCCGATGTTCGTCACCGTGATGGTGCCGCCCTGCATCTCGGGAGGCTGCGTCTTGCCCTCGCGGGCCGTGAGGGTCAGCTGCTCGAGCGCCGTGGCGAGCTCCACCATGCTCATCGCCTGCGCCTCCTTGACGTTCGGCACGATGAGCCCGCGGGGCGTCGCGGCCGCCACGCCGAGGTTGACGTAGTGCTTGACCACGATCTCCCGGTCGGTCCACTGCGCGTTCACCGTCGGGTTGCGCCGCACGGCCCAGATCATCGCCTTGGCCATGATGAGCAGTGGCGACACCTTGACGCCCGCGAAGTCGGGGGAGGCCTTCAGACGCTTCACGTACTCCATCGTGCGGGTCGCGTCGACGTCGACGAACACGCTCACATGCGGCGCGGAGTATGCACTCTCGACCATCGCCGAGGCGATGGCCTTGCGCACGCCCTTGACGGGCACGCGGTGCTCGCGGTCGGAGGGCGTCTCGGGCGTCTGGATGTTGCGGAAGACGCTCGCCTGGCTCGCCTCGCGGATCACGTCGTCGCGCGTGATCTCGCCGATCGGGCCCGTCGCGGTCACCCGGTTCAGGTCGACCCCGAGGTCCTTGGCGAGCTTGCGGATCGGCGGCTTCGCGATGACCGGCACGTCGGAGTCTGGACGCGGGCCGGCGAGCTTCGTCGGCGCACCCGCCGCGGGTGCGGGGGCGGGCTCGGCGAAGTGCTCGTGCGCCACGGGGGGAGCGGGGTGCCGCTTGCGGCGGCTCGACGCGGGCCCCGAGCTCCCGTGACCGACGAGCACGGCGCCGGATGCCTCGGGCTCGGGCTCCGACGCGACGGTCGACGCGGTGTCCGCGGCGACCTGGGCGGCCTCCGACGGCGCGGGCGCGCTCGCGTCGGACTGCATGCCGCTCGCGGCATCCGTCTGCACCGTCACGATCGGGGTGCCCACGTCGACGGTCTGGCCGACCTCCACGAGCAGCGCGCTGACCACGCCCTCGGTCGGGCTCGGCAACTCGACGAGCGACTTGGCGGTCTCGATCTCGACGAACACCTGGTCGAGCTCGATGCGGTCGCCCGGCGCGACGCGCCACGACACGATCTCGGCCTCGGTGAGCCCCTCGCCGACGTCGGGGAGGGGGAACTGCATCTCGGTCATGGTGCTCCTCGGGCGCTCAGTAGGCGAGTGCGCGGTCGACGGCCTCGAGCACGCGATCGGGGCTCGGCAGGAAGTCCGCCTCCAGGGCGGCGGGCGGGAACGGGGTGTCGAAGCCGGAGACCCGCAGCACGGGCGCCTCGAGCGAGTAGAAGCAGCGCTCGGCGATCGTCGCCGCGACCTCGGAGCCGAGGCTGGTGAACCCGGCGGCCTCCTGTGCGACGACGAGCCGGCCCGTGCGTTGCACGGAGTCGACCAGGGGGCCGTAGTCGATGGGGGAGAGCGAGCGGAGGTCGACGACCTCCAGGCTGCGTCCCTCCTGCTCGGCGATGTCGGCCGCCTGCAGCAGCGTCGCGATCATGGCGCCGTGTCCCACCACCGTGACGTCGGTGCCGCGACGCATGACCCGACTGGCATGCAGCTCGATGCCCGCGTGGTCGAGGTCGACCGGGCCCTTCGGCCAGTACCGGCTCTTCGGCTCGAAGAAGACGACCGGGTCGTTCGAGGCGATCGCCTCCTGGATCATCCAGTAGGCGTCGTGCGGCGACGACGGGCTCACCACGCGCAGGCCCGGCGTGTGCGTGAAGTACGCCTCCGGGCTCTCCTGGTGGTGCTCGATCGAGCCGATGTGGCCGCCGTAGGGGATGCGGATCACGATCGGCATCGGCATCCGGCCGTCGTGGCGCAGGTTCTGGCGGGCGAGCTGGGTGGTGATCTGGTCGAACGCCGGGAAGACGAAGCCGTCGAACTGGATCTCGAGCACCGGCCGGTAGCCGCGCATGGCCAGTCCGATCGCGGTGCCCACGATGCCCGACTCGGCGAGGGGCGAGTCGATGACCCGGTCGGAGCCGAACTCGGCGTGCAGGCCCTCGGTCACGCGGAAGACGCCGCCGAGCGGGCCGATGTCCTCGCCCATGAGCAGCACCTTGGGGTCGCCGGCGAGCGCCTCGCGCAGCCCGGCGTTGATGGCCTTGCCCATCGGCATCGACTGGACGCCGCGGCGGGCGGGCGCCTCGTCGGCGACGGGGGCGGATGCCCCGGGGTCGGGCGCCGAGCCGGACGGCTCCGCTCGCTGCCCACCGGGAGCCGGGGGAGCGGGTGCCACCGGGGGCACCTCGTCGACCGCGTCGCGTTCACGGACCTCGCGGGTCATACCGCACCTCCCTCGAAGCCGGACTCGTAGCGCTCGAGCCACTCCGCCTGCTGCGCCATGAGCGGATGCGGCTCCGCGTACACGTGCGCGAAGATCTGGTCGCGCGACGGTGCGGTCAGCTCGAGCGCGCGGCGCCGCACGTCCGCGGCGTAGTCGTCGGCCTCGGCGGCGACGTCGTCGAAGAACTGCGCGGACGCGCCGCGACCCTCGAGCCACGTGCGGTACCGCGTGATCGGGTCGCGCGCGATCCACGACTCGAGCTCGCCCTCCGGGCGGTACTTGGTGGGGTCGTCGGCGGTCGTGTGCGCGCCCATGCGGTAGGTGAGCGCCTCGATCAGGCTCGGCCCCGAGCCGGATCGCGCCTGCTCCATCGCGGTGCGCGTGACCGCGTAGCTCGCGAGCACGTCGTTGCCGTCGATGCGGATGCCCGGCATGCCGAAGCCGTACCCGCGCCGCGCGAGCGGCACCCGCGACTGGCGCTCGACCGGCACCGAGATGGCCCAGTGGTTGTTCTGGATGAAGAAGACCTCGGGGGTCTGGAAGCTCGACCCGAAGACGAGCGCCTCGTTCGCGTCGCCCTGCGAGGTCGACCCGTCGCCGAAGTAGACGAGCACCGCGGTGTCGACGTCGGGGTCGCCCGTGCCGACGAGCCCGTCGAAGCGCAGGCCCATGGCGTACCCGGTGGCGTGCAGCGTCTGCGACGCCAGCACCAGCGTGTAGAGGTGGAAGTTGCCGTTCTCGGCCGGGTCCCAGCCGCCGAGCGTGGCGCCGCGCAGGAGCGCCATGATGCGCACCGGGTCGAGGCCGCGGATCATGCCGACGGCGTGCTCGCGGTACGCGGGGAAGATGTGGTCCTGCCGACGCGCGGCGTGCGCCGAGCCGACCTGCGCGGCCTCCTGCCCGTTGCTCGGAACCCAGAGCGCGAGCTGGCCCTGGCGCTGCAGGTTGGCGCCCACCACGTCGACGCGGCGCGAGCGCACCATGTCGCGATAGAACTGCTCGAGCATCGCGTCGTCGAGGCCCTCGACGAGCTCCAGGTAGGGCTCGGCGTCGGCGCTCGGGGCGATCACGCCCTCGGGCGTGAGGATCTGCACCATGGGCGCATCGGGGTCGGTGTCGCTCGCTGCCACCGTTCCACGCTACCCGCTAGGTGGAGGGGCCTTCTTGTGGCATGTCGACAAGCTCGTCCAGAACGGCTAGGAGCTTGTCGACACTCTCCTCCTCGCCGACGGAGATGCGGATGCCCTCCGGCGGGAACGCCCGGGTGACGAGACCGGCATCGAACAGGCGCTCGGCGACCGCCGCCGTGGCCTCGCCCGCGGGCAGCCAGACGAAGTTCCCCTGTGCGACGGGCACGTCCCAGCCCTGGGCCCGCAGCGCGGCCCGCAGCGCGTCACGACGCATCGCGATGTGGCGCACCCGCTCGAGCAGCGCGTCCTCCGCGTCGAGCGACGCGAGCGCACCGGCGACCGACTGGGCGGTCACCGACAGGGGGATCGCGGTCGAGCGGGCGGCGTCGAGCACGGCCGCCCCGCCGAGGGCGTAGCCGACCCGGAGCGCGGCGAGGCCGTACGCCTTCGAGAACGTGCGCAGCACGACCAGGTTCGGGTGGCGGTCCAGCAGCGGGATGCCGTCGACGGCGTCGGGGTCGGTCACGAACTCCGCGTACGCCTCGTCGAGCACGACGAGCAGGTCGGACGGCACGGCGGCCATCAGCCGATCGAACTCGTCCGCGGTCACGATCGTGCCGGTGGGGTTGTTGGGGGAGCAGACGATCAGCAGTCGCGTGGCATCCGTCACCGCCGCGATCAGCGCATCGATGTCGTGCCCCGCGTCCGGGCGGTTGGGCACGGCACGGCTCGTCGCACCCGCGACGGTCACGAGGCCCGGGTAGGCCTCGAACGAGCGCCACGAGTAGACGACCTCGTCGCCCGGCCCCGACGTGGCGAGGATGAGCTGGCTGAGGAGCGCGACCGAGCCCGCACCGATGTGCACCTCGTCGACGCTGCGTCCGTACCGGGCGGCGAGCGCCTCGCGCAGCGCCAGGGCCGTGGCGTCGGGGTACCGGTTGTACTCGGCCGCCGCGGCGACGGCGCCGATCACGCCGGGCAGCGGATCGAACGGGTTCTCGTTGCTCGAGAGCTTGTGCCCCGCCGCGGGCGCCGGTCGACCCTGGCGATAGGCGGGGAGCGCGGCGATCTCCGGCCGCAGTCGGACGGGCGCGGCGGGGTCTGGGGCGTCGCTCACGCCCACCACCGTACCCCGCGCGCGTGGCGCGGAACGGACGCGCCTGTCAACACCCCTGCCGCGCGCGGGAGGTCGGTGCCATAGTGGGGGCATGCGCTTCCTGCTGAAGATCATCGTCAACGCGGTCGCCCTCTGGCTCACCACCCTGATCGTCTCGGGCGTGAGCGTCGAGCCGTACGAGGACACGACGCTGGCCTGGGTGCTGACGTACCTGCTCGTCGCCCTCATCTTCGGTCTCGTCAACGGCGTCATCGGCACGGTGCTGCACATCATCGCGTTCCCGCTGTACGTGCTCACCCTCGGGTTGCTCGCCCTGATCGTCAACGGCCTGCTGTTCCTGCTCGTCGGCTGGATCAGCAGCCTGATGGGCTTCGGGCTCGTGGTGGACGGGTTCTGGTGGGGCGTGCTCGGGGCGATCGTCGTCGCGATCATCTCCTGGATCCTCGGGCTGATCCTCCGCCCGGTCACGCGCGACTGATCGCGGCGCCCGGGGCGCCTCAGCCCCGCGTCGCCCGCCAGAGCCCGGTGTCGGCGGGCGGGTCGTCGCCGACGTACGCGCCGAGCCAGGTGCGGAACGCGGCGAGCCGGGGATCACGGTCGGCGTCTGCGAGCGCGGCGGTCTCCCGGTAGCCGTCGAGTGCGTGCGCGGGAAGCGCATCGCTCGTCTCCCGGCCGTCGTACGCCGTGCGCGACACCGTGACCCGATCCGGCTCGTCGCGCGCCGGCCCGCCGAGCGCGGGCACCAGGTCGTCGTCGTGCTCGAGCGCCAGCACGCGCACGCCGTCGGGCAGGTCGACCTGCCCGATCGGCCCGCCCAGGCTCACGACCGCGGGCACCTGCAGGTCGCCCGCCGCCGCGAGGCGGGCCGCCACGATGCCGCCCTGCGAGTAGCCGACGGGCAGCACCGGGTCGTCCGCACCGACCCCCGCATCGGCGAGCGCGGCGCGTACCGCACGCTCGCTCGCCGACTCCCGCGCGGCGACCGCGTGGAGGTTCGACGTCATGTCGAACGGCTCTCCGTCGGGCACGAGTCCGCCGTCGACGGTACCGCCGATGTAGACGACCCATCGCGGCGCCGCCTCGGTGCCGTAGCGCTCGACCCGGATGCGTGCGCCGTCGGCGTCCGCGGGGATGCGCTCGGCCAGCCCCGCGACGCCGGTCGGCACCGTGGCGGGCGCCGGACCCCGCAGCGCCTCGCCGCGGCGCGGATCGGGGGCGCGTCCCTCGGCCGTGAGCCCGCCGGGCGGCGGCGGGAGCCGGTCGACCCGCACCGCGGTCTCGACGAAGGCCCCGGTGCCGAAGCCGCGAGTGAGGGCGAACGCGGTGAGGAGCGCGGCGGCCGTGGGCGCGACGCCGAGGTCGATCGGCGGCACCGTGCCGGCCACCCCCGCCGCCAGTTCGTCGACCGAGCCCACGGCGGCGCGCACGAGCTCCACGAAGCGCGGGTCGGCCAGCCACTCCGGATGCGCGGCGACCGAGGCGGCCAGGCGGTCGAGGGGCGCGGTCGGGTCGAGGCCGAACATCGCGGCCAGCCCCGCCGCCACCCCGACCGTGGGCGCATGCAGCAACGCGAGCCCCGTCGCTGCCGGAAGCGCCCGACCGATGGCGAACGCGGCGAGACGCCCTCCGGCCTCCCAGCTCGCCGCGATCGCCCGCTCGGCGATGCCGTAGCGCTCCGCCGCCTCCACGAGGGCGGCGCGCAGCTCGGCGACGTCGCCGGCGACCGCGCCGAGGCGGCGCTCCGCCTCGACCAGCGCCCAGCCCGCGCCCGCGTCCGCATGCGGTGCCGCCCACGCGTCGTCGAGGGCGCGCAACCGCGCCGACTCGGCCGCCCAGTCCGAGAGGACGCGCTCGGCATGCCCCAGCAGTGCCGCGTCCGCGAGCAGGTCGTCCGTCGACACCGCGATCGTGCCGCCGCCCCCGACGGCGATCCCGCTCATCGGCCGGTGCCCACGCCGAGCGCCGCGAGCACGTCCGCCGCGGCGTCGTCGGCCGCCGCGCGGTCGAGCTCGAGCTCCAGCCGGGCGGCGAGGCGCCCCGCGGCATCCGCCCCGTCCTCCAGCAGCGCACGCACCGCGTGCAGCCGCTGCAGCACGTCCCGCAGCCGCGCGTCGTACCGGTTCCGCGACGCCGAGGCCCAGCACGTGCCGCCCGCGCCGGGCAGCATCGACGGGGCAGTCGCCACCCACCCGGCGAGGTCGGAGATCGCCCGGGACTGCGCATGCAGGGTGGAGATGCGCCGCTCGAGGGCATCCGTTCGCATCGACATGCGACGACGATCCCCGCCCCGCACCCGCCCGCGGGGCCGACGCCGCGTGCCGGCGCACCGCGTCCCCCGAACGGGCGATGTGGAGGAGGCGTTTCCGCGCCAGAATGGGAGTCATGCTGCGTTCGGAGCCGAGCACCCCACCACGGTTCCGTGTCTGCTTCGTCTGCACCGGCAACATCTGCCGCTCGCCCATGGCCGAGGTCGTGCTGCGGAGCCTCGCGGATCGCGCCGGGCTCGGCGACCGCCTCGAGATCGACTCGGCCGCCACCGGCGACTGGCACGTGGGCGAGCAGGCCGACCTGCGCACGATCGCGGCGCTCGAGCGGCACGGCTACGACGGCTCCCAGCACCGGGCCCAGCAGTTCGACGCCACCCGCTTCGCCGAGCTCGACCTGGTCGTGGCGTTCGACCGCTCGCAGGCCCGCATCCTGCGCAACTGGGCGCCCACCGAGCGCGACCACGCGAAGGTGCGCATGATGCTGAGCTTCGACCCCGAGCTGGCCCAGCTGCAGGACGTCCCCGACCCCTACTACTCCGACGATGCGATGTTCGACCGGGTTCTTGGGATGATAGAGCGGTCGTCGCTGGCGCTCTTCCGCCAGCTCGCACCCGCACTCAGACAGGGAACCAGATGAGCAACCTCCCCCCGCAGCCACTCAGCCCGCTCGACGGGCGCTACCGTCCGGCGGTCGTCGAACTGGGGGAGCACCTCTCCGAGGCTGGGCTCAACCGGGCGCGCGTGCACGTCGAGGTCGAGTGGCTGATCGCGCAGACCGACCACGGCTTCTTCGGGGCATCCGCCCTGACCGATTCGCAGAAGGCCGCGCTGCGTGCGGTCGTCGCCGACTTCGGCCAGGCCGACATCGACGAGCTCGCCGAGCTCGAGGCCACCACCCGCCACGACGTGAAGGCCGTCGAGTACTACGTGCGCCGCCGCCTCGCCTCGCTCGGGCTCGACTCGATCGCCGAGCTCACGCACTTCGCCTGCACCAGCGAGGACATCAACAACCTCTCCTACGCGGTCACCGTGCGCGATGCGGTGGCGGATGCCTGGCTGCCGAAGTTCGACGCCGTCATCGACGCACTGGCCGACCTGGCCCGCGCCCACCGCGACGACGCGATGCTCTCGCGCACGCACGGCCAGCCGGCGACCCCGTCGACCATGGGCAAGGAACTCGCGGTGTTCGTGCACCGGCTCCGCCGCATCCGCTCGCAGGTCATCGACACCGAGTACCTGGGCAAGTTCTCGGGCGCGACCGGCACGTTCGCCGCGCACCTGGTTGCGGCACCGGATGCCTCGTGGCCCGAGATCTCGCGCGAGTTCGTCGAGTCGCTCGGGCTGACCTGGAACCCGCTCACCACCCAGATCGAGTCGCACGACTGGCAGGCCGAGCTCTATGCCCGCATCTCGCACGCGAACCGCGTGCTGCACAACCTCGCGACCGACATCTGGACCTACATCTCGCTCGGGTACTTCCGGCAGATCCCCCAAGCGGGCGCGACCGGGTCGTCGACCATGCCGCACAAGATCAACCCGATCCGGTTCGAGAACGCCGAGGCGAACCTCGAGCTGTCGTCGGCCGTGCTCGACTCGCTCGCCGCCACGCTCGTGACCTCGCGCCTGCAGCGCGACCTCACCGACTCGTCGGCGCAGCGCAACATCGGCCTCGGGCTCGGGCACTCGATGCTCGCGCTCGACAACATCCGCCGCGGGCTCGGCGAGATCGACCTCGACCGCGACGCCCTCGCGGCCGACCTCGACGCGAACTGGGAGATCCTCGGCGAGGCGATCCAGACCGTCGTGCGCGCCGAGGTCGTCGCCGGGCGCTCGTCGATCAGCGACCCGTACGCGATGCTCAAGGAGCTCACCCGCGGGCGGCGCGTCGGCGCGGCCGAGCTGGCCGAGTTCGTGTCGGGCCTCGACATCGGCGACGAGGCGAAGCAGCGCCTGCTCGCGCTCACGCCGGGCGGCTACACGGGCCTCGCGGGCGAGCTGGTCGACTTCATCTGACGCTCCCGGCTCCGCGCGCTCAGTGGCCGGGGGGCTCCTCGCCGGGGTCGGGCGATTCGTCGCGCGGGTCGATCGCCTCGTCGTCCTTGAACGTGAGGGCGAACATCGCCAGCACCACGAGCACCACGATGAAGACGATGCCCGCCGAGATGGCGGTCAGCTGCCACTCGCGCGTCGTCATCAGCACGATGACGCCGACGAACACCGCGGCGAGCGCCGAGCCGCCGACCAGCTCGACCGGGCGCAGCACGTCGCGCCGGCTCGGGCCGGGGTGCTGCTGGTCGTCGTCGGATGGGGTGGAGCTCATCAGTCGTCCTTCGTGGCGGCGCCGGGGGACGCGTCCGCCTGGTCGGGGGAGGCGCCGCGGTCGTTCGCGGCCCAGCGCATCGAGAACGCCCCGATCGCGAGGAACACGCCGATCATGGCGAGGTAGGCGCCGAACAGGCCGACGGCGACGACGGAGTTGTCGGGCGGCAGCAGCAGGAAGACGATCGCGAGGATCGCGGTGAACGCGCCGACGGCGACGCGGTCGCGCGCGGCGGCGTGCCACCCGCGGGTGCGCAGGCCGGCGAACAGCTCGAGGAAGCCGGTCACGGCGGCCCAGACGCTGATCACGTAGGAGAGCATCGGCAGCACGGCCGGCACGGTGAGCGCGAGGAGGCCCGAGACGACCGTGGCGACGGATGCGACGGTCAGCAGCGTGCGCGTCGGGCGATCGGCCTCGAGGCGCAGCTGCAGCGCGCCGACCACGAGCCCGGTCGCGATCGCCCAGGCGCCGAAGACGAGCAGCCCGAACGTCGTCGAGTGGTCGGCGGAGAAGGTGATCACCACGGCGCCGACGAGGGCGAGGCCCGCCCGCACGAGGGGTGCGATCCACGAGCGGTCCGCGCCGCGCGCGGCCCCGGCGGCATCCGTCACTCGTGTGCTCCGTCTCTCGTGCTTCCCGACCCTCCGAGTCTACCGGCGCGCCGGGCACGGGCCTGACGATCGGCTGGATGCCGGTCGTCGGCAGGCGCCGATCCCATCGGACCGCGCAGGAACACGGGCCGACGTCACCGGTGCGTGCCGGTGCGCCTTCGGGTACGGCGAGCGGCGGGCGAGCGGATGCCCCGGGTCAGCGTCCGCGGTTGCGGCGGCGCGCCGCACGCGGCGCGCGCCCGCCGACGAACGACGCCCCGGGGTCGACGAGGAACCCCTGGCGGAGCGCCTCGCGGCCCACGAGCATCCGGAAGCCCATCTGGTCGCGGTTGGTGAGCGTGACCTCGGCGGTCATGGTGCGGCCGAGGAGCACGAGGTCCATGAGCACGACGATGCGCTCGTCAACGTGGCCGGAGGAACTGCGCACCGAGCGCCGGTCGTGCACCGGCGACTCGACGACGACGGCGTCGGCGTCGGTCTCCTGCCAGGGGTGCACGCCGAAGCGCACGTGGTCGACGCCGTTCCGCGTGAACTCCTCGACCTCGAACGCGTGCAGGGCGGACGTGCGCGCGCCGGTGTCGAGCTTCGCCTTGATCCATGGCACGCCGATGCCCGGGAGCGCAACCCATTCGCGCCATCCTGCGATGGTGCTTGAATTGGGGGGTTCGTCCATCGCCCCATCCTCGCAGGTGCCTCCCCATGAAACTCGCGATCCTGTCGCGCGCCCCGCACGCGTACTCGACCCAGCGCCTCCGCGCCGCCGCCCAGCAGCGCGGTCACACGGTCAAGGTGCTGAACACGCTCCGCTTCGCCATCGACCTCTCGGGCGACGAACCCGACCTGCAGTTCCGCGGCAAGCGCCTGAGCGACTACGACGCGATCCTGCCCCGCATCGGCAACTCGATCACGTACTTCGGCACGGCCGTGGTGCGCCAGTTCGAGCAGATGGACGTGTACACGCCGAACACCGCGAACGGCATCACGAACTCGCGCGACAAGCTGCGCGCCAGTCAGATCCTCTCGCGGCACGGCATCAGCATGCCGGCCACGACGTTCGTGCGGAACCGCGCCGACGTGCGCCCCGCGATCGAGCGGGTCGGCGGCGCCCCGGTCGTCATCAAGCTGCTCGAGGGCACGCAGGGCATCGGCGTGATCCTCGCGCCCGAGGTGAAGGTCGCCGAGGCGATCATCGAGACGCTGCACTCGACGAAGCAGAACGTGCTGATCCAGCGGTTCGCGGCGGAGAGCCGCGGGCGCGACATCCGCGCGCTCGTCGTGGGCGACCGCGTGGTCGCGGCCATGCGCCGCGTCGCCTCGGGCGACGAGTTCCGCTCCAACGTGCACCGCGGCGGCACGGTCGAGCCGGTCGAGCTGACGCCGGCCTACGAGCAGGCTGCCGTGCGGTCGGCGCAGATCATGGGCCTGCGGGTCGCGGGCGTCGACATGCTCGAGGGCAACGAGGGCCCGCTGGTGATGGAGGTCAACTCGTCGCCCGGGCTCGAGGGCGTCGAGACCGCGACGAAGCTCGACGTCGCGGGAGCGATCATCGACTACATGGCCAACCAGGTCGCCTTCCCCGAGATCGACGTGCGCCAGCGCCTCACCGTCTCGACGGGCTACGGCGTGGCCGAGCTCGTCGTGCACACCGGCGCCGACATCGTCGGGTCGAAGCTCGGCGAGTCGGGCCTGCCGGAGCGCGACATCACGGTGCTGACCCTGCACCGCGGCTCGAACGTGGTGCCGAACCCGAAGCGGAGCACCGTGCTCGAGGCGGGCGACCGGCTGCTCTGCTTCGGCAAGCTCGAGGAGATGCGCTCGATGATCCCCGAGCGACGCCGCCGTCGCACGAAGGTGCGCAAGCTCCCGAAGGAGCCCATCCCCGAGTCGTGAGCAGCGAGCGGATGCCCCGGGCCGGCGCGTCGGCCGGAGGCATCCGCTCGGTTCAGAGCGCCTTGACCGCGGCCAGCAGCTCGGTGAGCGACGCCTTCGCGTCGCCGAACAGCAGCGTGGTCTTCGGGTCGTGGAGCAGCTCGTTCTCGATGCCGGCGAACCCGGGGCGCATCGAGCGCTTGAGGAACACGACCTGCTTGGCGTCGCCGACCTCGAGGATCGGCATGCCGTGGATCGGCGAACCGGGCGTGGTCTTCGCGGCCGGGTTGACCACGTCGTTCGCGCCGACGACGAGGGCCACGTCGGTGGTGCGGAACCCGGGGTTCGCGCGGTCCATCTCGACGAGCGACTCGTAGGGCACGTCGGCCTCGGCGAGCAGCACGTTCATGTGCCCGGGCATGCGGCCGGCGACCGGGTGGATCGCGTAGCTCACCTCGATGCCGCGTGCCTCGAGCGCCGACTGCAGCTCGGCGATCGTGTGCTGGCCCTGCGCGACCGCGAGCCCGTAGCCGGGCACGATCACGACCTTCTGCGCGTATCCGAGGAGCACGGCGATGTCGGCCGCGGTGGAGGAGCGCACCGGGCGGTCGGAGACCGCCGTCGACCCGGCGGTCGAGCCGCCGCGGAAGGCGCCGAAGAGGATGCCCGCGACGGAGCGCCCCATGGCCGCGGCCATCGCCCGGGTGAGGATCGTTCCCGACGCGCCGACCAGGGTGCCCGCGACGACGAGCAGCACGTTGCCGAGCACGAGCCCCGACGCGGCGACCGCGAGGCCCGTGAACGCGTTGAGCAGCGAGATGACGATGGGCACGTCGGCGCCGCCGACCGGCAGCACGAGCAGGATGCCCGAGACCAGGCCGATCACGGCGAGCGCGATCGCCGCCCACGCGGGGCCGGCCGCGACGAGCACCGCGCCGGTGGCGAGCGCGGCCGCCGCGGCGAGGACGGTGAGCACCGCGAGCCCGGGGAACACGATCGGCCGGGTGGTCATGAGCTCCTGCAGCTTCGCGAACGTCACCATGGAGCCCGCGAACGACACCGCTCCGATGAAGAGCGTGAAGGCGATCGCGAGGCGCACCCATGGGCCGTCGGCGTGCGGGAGCTCGAGCAGTGCAACCAGCGCGGCCGCGCCGCCGCCGACGCCGTTGAACAGGGCGACCAGCTGCGGCATCTGGGTCATCTGCACGCGCCGCGCGACCGGCGCGGCGATCGCGGAGCCGACGGCGATCGCAGCGAGGATCCACGGCAGGTTGTCGACGCGCGACGACAGGAACACGGTGACGACGGCGAGCAGTGCGCCCGCCGCGCCGATCAGGTTGCCGCGACGGGCGTGACGGGGGGAGCTCAGGCCCTTCAGGGCGAGGATGAAGCAGACGGCGGCGACCAGGTAGAGCACCGCGGTCCAGGTCGGGTCGAGGAGGATCATCGCTCGGCCCCCGATCGGTCGGAGGACCCGGCCTTGCGGCCGCGGAACATCTCGAGCATGCGGTCGGTCACGACGAACCCGCCGACGAGGTTCGCCGTGGCGAGCACGACCGCGATGAGGGCGACGACGAGCGTCGCGGTGTCGTCGGCCTGGCCGGCGACGATGATCGCGCCGATGAGGATGATGCCGTGGATCGCGTTCGCGCCCGACATGAGCGGGGTGTGCAGGGTGCTCGTCACCTTCGAGACCACCTCGAACCCGACGAACACCGCGAGCACGGTGATGGTGAGCAGGGCGACGCCGTCCATCAGCGGCCTCCTTCCGGTCGCGGCCGTTCGGCCGATGCGGCGAGCGCCTCCGCCGTGGGCGCGTGGCGCACCCGGCCGTCGTGCGTGAGGCAGGCGCCTGCGAGCACCTCGTCGCCGAGGTCGGGGGCGACCGCACCGTCGGCGGTCATGAGTGCCAGCAGGTTGGCGACGTTCGCGGCGTACAGGCGCGACGCGTCGTACGGCATCGTCGATGCGGCATCCGTCAGCCCCACGATCGTGACCGTGCCGTCGCCGGCACTGGTGGGCACCGCGGTGTCGGCGCCGGGCACGGTGCCCTCGACGTTGCCGCCGCTCTCCGCGGCCAGGTCGATGACCACCGAACCCGCGCGCATCGCGGCGACCATCTCGGCGGTCACGAGCCGGGGCGCGCGACGACCCGGCACGGCGGCGGTCGTGATGAGCACGTCGGACTCCGCGACGTGGGGGGCGAGCAGGCGGCGCTGCAGCTCGGCGCGGTCCTCGCCGAGCTCGCGCGCGTAGCCGCCGGCCGCGGCGCCGTCGACGTCGAGCGAGATGAAGGTGCCGCCCATCGAGGCGACCTCGTCGGCGGAGGCCGGGCGGATGTCGTTCGCCGAGACGCGTGCGCCCAGGCGCTTCGCCGTGCCGATCGCCTGGAGGCCGGCGACGCCCGCGCCGAGCACGAGCACCTTCGCCGGCGGCACCGTGCCCGCGGCCGTCATGTACAGGGGGAAGAAGCGGGGGAGCCGGGTCGCGGCCTCGAGCACCGAGCGGTACCCGCTCACGAGCGCCTGGCTGGTCAGCGCGTCCATCGACTGCGCGCGCGAGATTCGGGGGATCAGCTCGAGCGCGAACGCCGTCGCCCCCGCGTCGCGCAGCGCGGCGACGGCCGGGAGGTCGCTGCCGGGAGAGGCGAAGCCGACCGTGACCGTGCCCGGTCGGAGCGCGGCCGCGGCGGCCGCATCGAGCGGCCGCACGTGGGCGAGCACGTCGATCGCCGACGGTTCGACCGTCGGCGCGATCGCGGCGCCGGCCTCCGCGAACGCCGCGTCCGGGTAGCCGGCCTCAGTGCCCGCACCCGCCTCGATCACGACCTCGAGCCCCAGGCCGACCAGCTTGCGCACCGTCTCGGGCGTGGCGGCGACGCGCCGTTCGTGCGGTGCGCGCTCGCGTCGCACCCCGACCCTCACCACGCCGGCCCCCAGGGGCCTCGTGCCGTCGTTCGTCCCACGTCCGTCTCCTTCCGGGGGCGACCGGCGCCTGCGCCGTCGGGGTGCATCGCTGCCGCCCGCACTCAGGCTAGGGGCGGCCGCATCCGGAGGCCGGAATACAGTGCCGGTGGGTGTGGAATGCGTCTCATCCCGACGGCTGCGCGAGGTCGAGGAAGTGCGGGAGCGCGCGCTCGAGCATGTCCATCGTGGCGGTGAGCGAGATGCGGAAGTGGTGCGGCTGGTCGAACTGCGCGCCCGGGAAGACGTAGACGCCGCGCCGGGCCAGGGCGTCGACGAACGCGTCGCCGTCGCCGTCGGGCGCCCTGCCCCAGAGGTAGAACGTGCCCTCGGGCCGGGTGATCGTGTATCCCGCATCGACCAGGGCCCCGTACACGCGGTCGCGGCGTCGGGTCAACTCGGCCAGGTCGATCGAGACGTGCTCGAGCACCGGCACCGCCCGCTGCATGATCGAGTCGGGCCAGCCCCAGCCGATCGCGAGCTGCAGCGCCGCCATCGACTCGCGCAGCTCGACGCGCTCCGGCTCCGGCACGAGCGGCGAGATCGCCAGGTAGCCGAGCCGCTGCCCGGGCGCGAGCAGCACCTTGCCGTAGCTGTAGTCGATGAGGGTCCACGGGTACGACCCCGCGGGACTCGCGAAGCCGATGCCGTCGAAGCGGATGCGACGGTAGGGCTCGTCCGACAGCAGCCAGATGCGGCGCCCGTGCGCGCTCGACGCGGTCTCGAGCACCTCCGCGAGCGCGTCCCACGTCGACTTCGGGTACACCCGCCCGGTCGGGTTCGCGGGGGAGTTCACGACGACGATGCGCGTGCGCGGCGTGATGGCGCGCGCGATCGCGTCGATGTCGAGGTCGAAGGTCTCCGGGTCGAGCGGTGCCTGCACCGGCACGAGGTCGGCCACTCGCAGCATCGGCGCGTAGCAGAACCATCCCGGCATCGGGACGACCACCTCGTCGCCGCCGTCGGCCAGGGCCGCGAAGGCCAGCTCGATCGCCCCGAACGCGCCCTGCGTCATCGCGATGTCGGCCGGCGCGAAGTCGAGACCGAGCTCGGTGCGGAGCCCGGCGGCGACCGCCTCCTGCGCCTCGGGCCGGCTGTTCTGGTAGGCGAACCAGTCGACCGTGCGCGGCTCGAGCTGGTCGCGCATCGCGTCGACGAGGGCCGGCAGCGCCATCTCGTGCGGGTTCCCGAAGGTGAGGTCGATCGCGTCGGGCCGATCGGCGTCGGACATCCGGCCGAAGAACGTGATCATCGCCTCGATGGCGGCACGGGCGTTGTTCGCGCGGTGCGACAGGGCCATGACGATCGCCTCCCCCCGCCGGGGCTCCGGGTGCCCGGCGTCGCTCGCCAGCTTGGCAAGCACGAGGATCCCTCGTCAACGGTTCGTGGTGCGATCGCCCCCGTTCGCGGGGCGCGGCCGGCCCGGGTGGCGGCGAGCGGATGCCCCGTGCGGGCGGGCGCCCCGAGGCATCCGCTCGCTCAGGCCTCGACGTACTCGGCCAGGTGCTCCCCGGTCACGGTGCTGCGGCCCGCGACGAGTTCGGCGGGCGTGCCCTCGAACACGACCGTGCCGCCGTCGTGGCCGGCGCCCGGGCCGAGGTCGATGATCCAGTCGGCGTGCGCCATGACGGCCTGGTGGTGCTCGATCACGATGACCGACTTCCCGCCGTCGACGAGGCGGTCGAGCAGGCCGAGCAGCTGCGCGACATCGGCGAGGTGCAGGCCCGTGGTCGGCTCGTCGAGCACGTAGACATCGCCCGGCTCGCCCATCTGGGTCGCGAGCTTCAGGCGCTGCCGCTCGCCGCCCGAGAGCGTCGTGAGCGGCTGGCCGAGGCTCAGGTAGCCGAGCCCGACGTCGGCGAGCCTGGCGAGGACGGCACGCGCGGCCGGGATGCGCGCCTCGCCCTCGCCGAAGAAGGGGAGCGCCTCGTCGACCGGCATCGCGAGCACCTCGCTGATGTCGCGTCCGCCCAGTCGGTACTCCAGCACCGCGGCCTGGAACCGGCGGCCGTCGCACTCCTCGCACACGGTCTCGACGCCCGCCATCACTCCGAGGTCGGTGTAGATGACTCCCGCGCCCTTGCAGGTCGGGCACGCGCCCTCGGAGTTCGCGCTGAACAGGGCGGGCTTCACGCCGTTGGCCTTCGCGAACGCCTTGCGGATGGGCTCGAGCAGCCCGGTGTAGGTCGCGGGGTTGCTGCGGCGCGACCCGCGGATCGCGGTCTGGTCGATCGAGACCACGCCGTCGCGGCCGCGCACCGAGCCGTGCACGAGCGAGCTCTTGCCCGAACCCGCGACGCCGGTCAGCACGACGAGCACGCCGAGCGGGATGTCGACGTCGACGCCGCGGAGGTTGTGCTCGCTCGCGCCGCGCACCTCCAGCGCGCCGGCGGGGGTGCGCACGGCGTCCTTCACCGAGGCCCGGTCGTCGAGGTGGCGCCCGGTGCGCGTGCCGCTCGTGCGCAGCCCGTCGACCGTGCCCTGGTAGACGACCTCGCCGCCCGCGGCGCCGGCGCCCGGGCCGAGGTCGACCACGTGGTCGGCGATCGCGATCGCCTCGGGCTTGTGCTCGACCACGAGCACGGTGTTGCCCTTGTCGCGCAGGCGCAGGAGCAGCTCGTTCATGCGGCGGATGTCGTGCGGGTGCAGCCCGATCGTCGGCTCGTCGAACACGTAGGTGATGTCGGTGAGCGACGAGCCGAGGTGGCGGATCATCTTGGTGCGCTGCGACTCGCCGCCCGACAGGGTGCCGGTCGGCCGGTCGAGGCTCAGGTACCCGAGCCCGATCTCGACGAAGGAGTCGAGGATGTCGCCGAGCGACGCGAGCAGCGGGCCGGCCGACGGCTCGTCGAGCCCCCGCACCCAGGCCGCGAGGTCGCTGATCTGCATGGCGCACGCGTCGGCGATGCTCACACCGTCGACCTTCGACGACCTGGCCGCCTCGCTGAGCCGGGTACCGCCGCAGTCGGGGCAGGTCGTGAACGTGACCGCGCGGTCGACGAACGCCCGGATGTGCGGTTGCATCGACTCGCGGTCCTTCGACAGGAACGACTTCTGCACGCGGGGGATGAGCCCCTCGTACGTCATGTTGATGTTGGCCAGCTTGACCTTCGTCGGCTCCTTGTGGAGGAAGTCGTGGAGCTCGCGCTCGGTGTAGTCGCGGATCGGCTTGCCGGGGTCGAGGAAGCCCGACTCGGAGTACAGGCGCACGTTCCATCCGTCCGCCTTGTACCCGGGGATCGTGAGCGCGCCGTCGGCGAGCGACTTCGCGTCGTCGTAGAGCTGCGCGAGGTCGATGTCGTTGACCTGCCCCATGCCCTCGCAGCGCGGGCACATCCCGCCCGTGATCGAGAAGCTGCGCCGCTCCTTCGTCGTCTGGCCGCCCTTCTCGAACGTCACGGCGCCGGCTCCGGAGACGGATGCCACGTTGAACGAGAACGCCTGCGGCGACCCGACGTGCGGCTGCCCGAGCCGGCTGAACAGGATGCGGAGCATCGCGTTCGCGTCGGTCGCGGTGCCCACCGTCGAGCGGGCGTTGGCGCCCATGCGCTCCTGGTCGACGATGATCGCGGTCGTGAGCCCCTCGAGCACGTCGACATCGGGCCGGGCGAGCGTCGGCATGAACCCCTGCACGAACGCACTGTAGGTCTCGTTGATCATGCGCTGCGACTCGGCGGCGATGGTGCCGAACACGAGCGAGCTCTTCCCCGATCCGGACACGCCCGTGAAGACGGTGAGCCGACGCTTCGGCAGCGCGACGCTGACGTCCTTCAGGTTGTGCTCGCGCGCGCCCTGCACGCGGATCAGGTCGTGGCTGTCGGCGATGCGCATGCGCCCACGCTAGCCGCACCCTCCGCCTCCAGACCCGTCGATTCCCTGCGTTCCCGGGCGTGGGAGCGCAGGGAATCGACGGGTCTCGGGGGTGCTGGGGCGTGCGGGCCTCGGTATGCTGTGCGCGTCGGCTGGCTCTGGGGGGAGCGATGACCTCGACCGAAGGACGACCCCGGCCTGCGCCCCGCGTCGTGATCGCGGTGGCGCTCGTCGGATTCTGCGGGGCGTGGAACGCGGGCAACGTCGGCCCGGTGGCATCCGTGCTCGCGAAGGACTTCGACGTCTCGCTGGCAGCGGTCGGCGTGCTGTCGGGCTCGCTGTTCCTCGGCTCGATGATCGTCGGGCTGCTGTTCGCCGCGCGGTTCGGCGAGCGGGTGGGCGTGACCCGCGGCCTGCAGATCGGCTGCTGGACGGTCGCGGCCGGCAACCTCATCTTCGCGGTCTCCCCGATCTTCGCCGGGCTCGCGGTCGGCCGCGTGCTCCCCGGGCTCGGGTTCGCGGTCATCAACACGCTCGGCGCGGTCTGGGCGCGCGAGGTCGGCGGCGCGCGCCTCCTCGGGGTCTTCGGCGGCGCGATCCAGGCGGGCATCGCGTGCGCGCTGCTGCTGGGCAGCGGGCTGAACGACCTGGGCGTCGACTGGCGAGTCGGGTTCGTCGTCGCGTCGCTGCTCGCCGTCGCGGGCGCGCTGACGGTGCCCGGCCGCCACGGGGCGCGCGCCGAACGCCCGCCGCACGTCCCCGGGTTCCTCGGTGCGGCGGTGCGGCGCGTCCGGGTCTACCGCCTCGCCATGATGTTCACGGCGCTGTTCGGCGTGCCGCTCATCCTCGGGTCGTGGCTCATCGAGTACCTGACCCGCGACGGCGACGTGCGCAGCGCGATCGCGGGTGCGATCTCGTTCGTGCTGTTCGTGCTCTCGGCGGTCCTGCGGGTCGTGGGCGGGTCGCTCCGGCAGCGCGGCCTGCCGCACGCCTGGCTGACCGGTGCACTGCTGCTCGCCGCCGTCGGCCTCGGCGGCATCGCCTTCGACCCGACGACCGCGGTCGCGTTCGGCGGCGTGGTGCTGCTCGGCACCGGGCTCGGCGTGCCCTACGCCACCGCGCTCTCGGAGGCGGAGGACCTGTTCCCGGATGCCCCGAGCGAACCGCTCGCCCTGCTCACCCTCGTGTCGCTGCTGCTCCCGGTCATCGTGATCCCGTTCATCGGGCAGGCGCTCGAGGCGGGCAGGGGCCAGATCGCGTTCGTGGCCCTCGCGGTCTTCCTGCTGCTCGCGACGCTTGCGAACCTGAAGCGCGCCGGCATTCCGCTGCCGGTGCGTGCCCGCGGCTGACTCCTCGGGACGCACGCCGCTCCGGTCCAGCCCTGATGCCGGCGGACGCCGAGCCGCTAGCGTGTGGGCATGGCCCCTCGCTCGCGAGGTCCACGCCTCGCAGTGATCGCCGCGGCGATCGCCCTGACCGGGATCGCACTCGCCGGATGCGCAGATCCCGTGATCACCGATGTCTTCGAGACCGACACCGCCTCGCCGACCGCGAGCGACCAGCCCACCGAGACGCCGCTCGAGACGGCCGACGCGGGCGTCGTGATCGCCCTGCCCGGGCTGCCGATCGGGTCGAGCGGCATCGCCACCGACGTGGGCGGCGACTGGTGCGTGTCGCTGTTCTGGAACGACCCGCTGCCGGACGGCGTCTCGCTCGCCGTCGACGCGATCGCGATCGACCCCGCGACGCCGGGCGCGGTGGTGCCGGGCGGATGCGAGGGGCAGGACGCCTGCACCGAGACGACGATCACGCGGCCGGGCGACGGCTGCGCCGTCGTGCTCGCCCCCGAGGACCCGGCCGCGGCGCTGCTGCGGTTCCGCCTCGACGGCACGCTCACCTGCCCCGACCAGTCCGCGTGCGACGCCGCTGCGATCGTGCCCGACGAGGAGTGGAACGAGGTCGAACGGCCGGAGGGCACGACCGGGGGCGACGCGTGACCGCGGAGGGCACGTCGTCGACCGCGACGGATGCCGCGCCGACGACGCTGCAGCGCATCTGGAGCGTCGTCGGCAACGTGATCGCCCCGGCCACGCTGATCGGCGCCGTGCTGTTCTACTTCGGGTACGTGTCGTCGCGCGCGCAGTTCCGCTACTTCGGCGTCGACGTCGACGTGCTCGGGTTCAGCACGCAGGAGTTCATCATGCGCAGCCCCCAACCGCTGCTGGTGCCGATGCTCGCCCTGCTGCTGCTCTCGGCGCTGCTGGCGGCGGTGCACGTGCTGCTGCGCCGGCGGTTCGGCGGTCGCGACGACCCCCGGGTGCGCGCGGGCATCCGGGCGCTGCGCATCACCGGCATCGCCTTCCTCGTCGCT
The DNA here is from genome assembly GCF_040496035.1 of Agromyces sp. SYSU T00194. Taxonomy (NCBI): domain Bacteria; kingdom Bacillati; phylum Actinomycetota; class Actinomycetes; order Micrococcales; family Microbacteriaceae; genus Agromyces; species Agromyces chitinivorans. The sequence goes on from NZ_JBEPJZ010000001.1 coordinate 1,076,762, forward strand.
GCGGTGCTCCTGCTCGCGGCGTTCCCCCTGATCGGCGCGTGGCCGTACTACCCGCTGGCCACGCCGATCGTGCTGGGCGTCGGCGCGGGACTGCTCGCCTACGCGGTCGCGTGGGGCTCGCGGCATCCGACCACTGCTCCGCCGACGCATGCCTCGGCGACGGATGCCCCGGGGCCTGCCCCGACCGCCCCGCGACCCCGCGGCCGGGCCGTCGTGGTGCTGCTCGGCGCAGTGGTGGTCGTGACGGTGTTCTGGGCGACGGCGACGCTCGCGGAGTGGTCGGGCCGCGGGCAGGCGAAGGCGCTCGCGCGCGACCTGGGGGGCCTGCCCGCCATCGTGCTCGACCTCGGCGAACCCCTCGTTCCGGGCGACCCGGTGGTGCGCGAGGAGGCGCTGCCCGCGGGCGACGGCGACGCCTTCCGTTTCCGCTATCGCGGCCTGCGCCTGCTCGTGGTGGGGGAGGACCGCCTGTTCCTGGTGCCCGCCGAGTGGACGCCGAGCGGGTCGACCTACGTCGTGCCGTTCGACGACTCGGCGCGCGTGCGCTTCCGGTTCGTCAACGACCCGCCCTGACCCGTGCGGCGGTCAGCAGCCGCCCGGCGCCTCCGTGGCGACCACGAGCGTGGCGTCGCCGGCCTCCTGGAGCTCGAATCGCACCGGGCCGACACCGCCGACGCAGCCCAGCACGAGCGACCCGTCTCCCGCCCTCGTGGCGTCCGTTCCGAGTCGGTCGGCCTCGGCCGCGATCAGGTCGGCGACCTCGCCCGCCCCGGACCCGATGGCGAGGCCGGCGCAGCCCTGCCCGGGATCGGCACCGAAGGTCACGCCCGAGAGCGTGAAGTCCGCGGGCATCCATGCCTCGGTGCATCCGCTGCCGACCGTGCCGCCGGAGCCGGTGCCGACCGACGGCCCGGACGCCTCGGAGAGCTCGGGCAGGTCGCTGCGCGCCTCGCCCTGCTCGTCGAGCTCGCTCCAGCCCTCGACCTGCCGCTGGATCGTGCCGTCCTCGAGCACGATCTCGCCGGTGAAGTGCCCGGGCTCGTCGAACACGATCGTGTAGGTCGCCCCCATGAACGACGTCTCGTACGTGCGCTGGTCGGGCGAGGAGTCCGTCAGGGCGAACGTGAGCGCCGCCTCGCCCTCGGCCTCGGGGGTGCCGATGAGCACCGCACCGCCGTCGGCGAGGGTGAAGGTGCCGCGGTCGACCGAGGTGTACCCGGTGCTCGCTCCGCCGACGACCAGGTCGTCGTTGCGGATGCGCCACGGGCCCTCGACGAGGGCGAGGTCCTCCACCGCGGGCGCGGCCGCGACCTGCTCGCCGTCGGTCCTGGGCTGCGCCGAGCCGCCGCCGGCGGCGGCGGTCAGGGAACTCCAGATGAGGTAGCCGATCACCGCGCCGATGATCGCCACGACGAGGCCGACGCCGGCGCAGCCGAGGCACGAGCCCTTCGTGACCGCGACCTGGCCCCACTGGTAGGTGCGATCCGCGGTCGCGCCGACGTCGCCGGGCACGATCGAGTCGGCAGTCACCTCGGCCACGTGGTCGTTGAAGTCGGTCGCGTCGTAGCCCGAGTCGCCCGGCACGCTCCCGTCGACGTCCGCGCCCGCCCACTCCTCTCGGGCGACGAGGTCGTCGACCGCCCCCGGCTCGGCGTTCCACGGCTCCGTCTGCTCGGGCGGCGGCTTGTCGACCCCCGCGTCGCGCAGCTCTTCGAACCGCTCCCGATCCTCACCCATGCGCAGGCCCCATCAGGCGGGACAGTCGACCGTGATGACCGCGTCGATGTCGGGGAGCGACCCGGCGACCAGCGGCACCATGGGCTGCGTGCCGCTGATCACCGCGCCCGACTCGTCGCGGTCGACCGTGAGCGCCATGTCGGGGGTCTCCACGCCGCTGGCGGTCGCGGTGTCCGCGGCGCCGGCGAACCAGTGGCCGTTGCCGTCGACCCGCACCTCGGCGTAGGCCTCGACGACCTCCACGTCGTCCGCGTCGACCGGCACCTCGACGGTGAGCTCGCCCGAGCCCTCGGGCATCTCGACGCCGTTCGCCTCGACGAGCGGCATCGACACCAGCAGCGCGGCGCCCATCAGCACCTCGCAGCGGCCGTCGGCGCCATCGGTGGCGAACCGGTGCTCCACCCCGTCGATCTCGACCACGGCGTCGCCGGTGCCGAGCAGCGCGCCGGTCGATGCCTCGCCGCCGGAGTCCTCCGTCGTGGCGTCCTCGGCCGCGGTGTCGGGCGCCTCGGCGGATGCGTCCTCGGACGCGTCCGCCGAGCAGCCGGCGAGCGCGAGGCCCAGCGCGAGCAGTGCGGCGACCGCTGGCGCGCGGCCCCGGGTGCGGGTGGTGAGCATGCGGACGTCCCCTCGTCTCCGCCCCCGGAACAGGGGCGTCCTCCCCGTGCGATCCGTGCGCCGGGCTCCCGCCCCGTCACGCCCTTCGACGACTGTCGCGGACCTCTGGGCAGGCTAGCGGGACCCTGCGGTCCGCCGGTAGCCGCCCGAACGGGGGGCACGCGCCTATGCTTGCGGGGTGCTCGTCGCGACCGACCTCGACGGCACGCTCGTGCCGAACGGGAGCGACGACGTGCCGGCGTTCACCGCGCGCGTGCTCGGGAGGCTGGATGCCGCCGGCATCCCGGTCGTGTTCGTCACCGGTCGGCCGCTGCGCCGGATGGAGGCGTTCTGGCCGCACGTCGGCGCCCACGGCTTCGCGGTCGTCTCCAACGGCGCGGTGACCTTCGACGTGCCGCGCCGACGCATCGAGACGCTCGCCGGGCTCGAGCCCGAGGCGGGCCTCGCGGTCGCCGACGCCATCGCGGCGGCGGTGCCCGGCGCGCACTTCGCGGTGGAGTGCGACGACGGCATCCGGCTCGACCCCTCGTACCGGCAGACCTACCAGGCCTCCGCGACCGTGCCGCGCGGCCCCCTCCCGGAGGTCTGGGACCGCACGGCGGTGAAGCTGCTGGTGCGCCACCCGGAGGTGCCCTCGGACGAGCTGCGCCGCCGGGTCGTCACCGCGGTCGGCGATCGCGCGACGGTCACCTGGTCGGTGGCCGGGCTCATCGAGGTCAGCGCACCGGGCGTCACCAAGGCGCGTGCCCTCGAGGCGCTGTGCGCCCGGCTCGGGGTGCCCGCCGCCGATGTCGTCGCGTTCGGCGACATGCCGAACGACCTCCCGATGCTCGCCTGGGCGGGCACGGCCTACGCCGTGGAGGACGCGCACGAGAGCGTGCTCGCCCGAGCCGACCGGGTCGCACCCCCGTGCGAGCGGGAGGGCGTCGCCCGGGTGCTCGATGGGCTCCTCGGAAGCGCCTGACCCACCCGCCCGTCAGCCGCTCCGGTCGCCGGCCGCCACCTCCGCCGGAATCGGCGGGGGCTCGCGTGCGAGGTGCGTGCGCGTCGGCCGGCACGGGGGCACGGCGTCACCCGCCGGGAGTATGGTGCCCGCATGACGACGGATGCTGCGCTGCTCGACTGGCTCCTCGACTCCGACCCCGCACTGCGCTGGCAGGTCGAGCGCGACCTCGCGGGCGCGCCGCCGGAGGTCTGGCAGGCGACCCGCGCACGGGTCGCGACCGAGGGCTTCGGGGCGCAGTTGCGGTCGCACCAGGACCCCGACGGCCAGTGGGCGGGCGGTGCGTACTTCCCCGCGGGCTTCTTCGGCAGCCCGGAGGCGGAGGCGCCCGGGCAGCCGTGGCACGCGACGACCTGGTCGCTGAAGGACCTGCGCGAGTTCGGGCTCGAGGCGTCGGAGCTCGACGGCACGGTCGAGCTCCTCGCGGCGAACAGCCGGTGGGAGTACGAGGACCTGCCCTATTGGGACGGCGAGGTCGACGTCTGCATCAACTCGTTCACCCTCGCGAACGGCGCCTGGCTCGGGGCCGACGTGACCGGGCTCGCGCGGTGGTTCGTCGACCACCGGCTCGCCGACGGCGGCTGGAACTGCGAGGCGGAGGAGGGGGACTCGGTGCGCTCGTCGTTCCACTCCACGTTGAATGCCCTGCGCGGCATGCTCGCGTACGAGCGCATCACGGGGGACGATTCGGGGCGCGAGGCGCGGCACGGCGGCGAGGAGTACCTGCTCGAGCGGCGTCTCATGTACCGGGCGACCACGGGGGAGGTCGTCGCGCCGTTCGTGACCGAGTTCCTCTACCCGAATCGGCACCGCTACAGCGCGCTCGCGGCGCTCGACCACTTCCGGGAGGCCGCCGAGCTGGAGGGGCGGACGCCCGACCCGCGCCTGGTGGACGCCGTCGACGCGGTGCGCGCCGCACGGCGGCCCGACGGCACGTGGACCCAGCAGCTGCGCCTGCCCGGTCGCACCTGGTTCGACATGGACGTCCCGGAGGGGCATCCGTCGAAGTGGCTGACGCTAATCGGCACCCGCGTGCTCGCCTGGTGGGACACCGCGGCCGATCGGGCCTGACGAACGATCGGGCGGCCGCGTGGGCGCGCGCGGCATCCGTGCGCGTCCATCCGTGCGCGAACACGGGTGGACGCAGCCTGTAATGACAGCTACACTGCACTTGTCATTACATGTACGTTCGGGATCGTCGAGGAGGACACGTGCCCGAGTTCCACACCCCGCCCATCGCCCCGTTCGCGATCCGGTTCGACGCGGACGCGTGCACCCTCAGCCCCGAGGGCCCCACGCTCACCCGGCGCATGAGCGACCTCGAGGGCCTGTTCCGCGACCACGACGCCTGGGAGTCCGCAGTCGCCGACGACGACCCCGTGGTGTACACCGTCACGAGCTCGCCCGTGCCGGAGGTCGCCCGCGAACTGCCGCAGTCGATCACCACGATCCACCCGGGAACCACCGCCGGCGAGTTCTGGATGACCAAGGGCCACCAGCACCCCGACCACCAGGGTGAGATCTACCTCGCCCTGACCGGAACAGGCGGCCTCCTGATGTTCGACGGCGAGCGGGTCGAGTGGCTCGAGATGCGGCCGGGCACGATCGGCTACATCCCGCCGGGCTGGGCCCACCGCTCGGTCAACGTCGGCGACGAGCCCTACGCCTTCCTCGCGGTCTACCCCGGGGGTGCCGGTCACGACTACGGCTGGGTCCTCGAGCACGGCATGGGCAACCGCGCGTACCGCGCGGCCGACGGATCCCTCGACCTTCGCGCCTACGGCGACTGACCGATGATCATCGCGCACGACCTGGGCACCACCGGCAACAAGGCGTCGCTCCACCACGATGACGGCAGGCTCGTGACCGCCGTAACGGTCGCGTATCCGGCGCACTTCGCCTCCGGCGGCATCGCGGAGCAGGATCCCGAGGACTGGTGGAACGCCGTCGTCGCGGCGACCCGACAGCTCCTCGAGCGTGCGGCCGTCGACCCCGCCGCGATCCGGGGCCTGGTCGTCAGCGGGCAGATGATGGGCGCGGTCCTCCTCGACGGCGACGGCGTGCCGGTGCGTCCCGCGATCATCTGGGCCGACACGCGCGCGGGCGACCAGGAGCGGCGCCTCCGCGACGCGCTCGGCGAGCGGCACGCCTACGAAGTGCTCGGCCACCGGCTCAATCCCACCTACTCGATCGAGAAGGTCATGTGGGTGCGCGACCACGAGCCCGACACCTGGGCCGGCGTGCGCCGCTGGTGCGTGGCGAAGGACTACGTGGTGCTGCGCCTCACCGGCCGGCTCGCGACCGACCGGTCGGATGCGAGCGGCACCAACGCGTACGACCAGGCCACCGGGACCTGGTCCGACGAGGTGCTGTCGGCCGCAGGCCTCGACCGCAGCCTCTTCCCCGAGATCGTCGACTCGGTCACGGTCGTCGGCTCGCTCAGGCCCGACGCGTCCGCCGCGCTCGGCCTGCCGTCGTCGGTGCAGGTCGTGATGGGCGGCGGCGACGGCCCGATGGCCGCGGTCGGATCGGGCATCGTCGCGCCCGAGGACGGCGCCTACGTCTGCCTCGGCACCTCCTCCTGGATCTCGTTCGCGAGCGACGCCCCGCTGCACGACCCCGAGCTGCGCACCTTCACCTTCGACAACGTGGTTCCCGGGTCGTTCGTCCCGACCGCGACGATGCAGGCCGGCGGCGCCTCGGTGCAGTGGATCTCCGAGGCGCTCTCGCCCGACCGCACGCGACCGGACACGTCCCGGCTCGTCGCGGAGGCGGCGGCGGACGCCGACACCGACGACCTCTACTTCCTGCCCTACCTGCTCGGTGAGCGATCCCCCTGGTGGAATCCCGACGCGCGCGGCGCCTTCGTCGGCCTCGCGCGCCACCACGAACGACGTCACCTCGTGCGCGCCGTGCTGGAGGGGGTCGGCTTCAACCTGCTGACCTGCATCCAGGCGTTCCGGGCGGCCGGCGCCCGCATCGACCGCATCGACGCGGTCGGGGGCGGCGCCCAGAGCGATGCGTGGCTCGCGATCCTCGCCGACATCTGGGGCGTCCCGGTGCGCCGGCGCAGCGTCGTCGAGGAGGCCAACAGCCTCGGCGCCGCGGTCACCGCGGCGGTCGGCCTCGGGGTCGCCGACTTCGCCGCGGCGCGCTCGCTGAGCGAGGTCACGGCCGTGTACGAGCCGGATGCGGCGCGGCACGAGGCGTACGCACGCCGCCACGCGCGCTTCACCGCCGCCTACACGGCACTCGAGCCCTGGTTCTCGGGTGCGGGGGAGGCCTGATGGCCGTCATCCTCGCCACCAGCCGCTCGTTCGGCGACGGCGGCTCCGACCTCGTCGGGCGCATCGCCGACGCCGGGCACGAGCTGCTGCGCGGACCGTCGCACCACGACCTGGCCGAACTCGCCGACGTGCTCCCGCGCGTGGACGCCTGGATCGCCGGGACCGGCCCGGTCACCCCGGCGCACCTGGACGCCGCCCCGCACCTGCGCGTGATCGCGCGCTACGGCGTCGGCGTCGAGGCGGTCGACGTCGACGCGGCGACCAGCCGCGGCATCGCCGTCACGAACACCCCCGGCGCCAACGCCGACGCCGTCGCCGACCACGCCGTCGGCCTGATGCTCGCCGCGCTGCGCGGCACCGTCGACGGCGACCGTCGGGTGCGCGACGGCGACTGGGCGGCGCGACGCGGGCGCCAGCTCGGCGACGCCGTGGTCGGCATCGTCGGATTCGGGCGCATCGGCCGAGGGGTCGCGGCACGGCTCGGCGGCTTCGGCTCGCGCGTGCTCGCCGCCGACCCCTACCTGCCGTCGGACGCGATCCGCGCGGCCGGGGCCGAGGCGGCCGGGCTGGACGACCTCTTCGCCGAGGCGGACGTCATCTCCCTGCACGCGCCGGGCGGTCGGCAGGTCGTCGACCCGGTGCGCCTGGGAACGCTTCCCGCCGGCGCCGTGATCGTCAACACCGCCCGCGCGGACCTCGTGGACGAGGCCGCCGTCGCGGACGCGCTGCGCGACGGCGCACTCCGCGCCTACGCGGCCGACATGCTCGCCGGCGACACCGCGGGCGGCGCGAGTCCGCTGCTGGCCCCCGACCTCGCCGACCGCGTGACGATCACGCCGCACCTCGGCGCCCAGACCGCCGAGGCGGTCGACAACATGGGCTCGATGTCCCTCGAGTGCGCGCTGGCCGTGCTCGCGGGCGACCCGCCCCCGTACCCCGTCAACACCCTCGGGAAGCGAGAACGATGACCGACCTCCTCACCCCCGTCCGCGATGCCGGCGTGCTCGCAGTGCTCCGCGCACCCTCGCCGGACTCCGCCCTCGCCGTCGTCGACGCGCTCGTCGCGGGCGGCGTCACCGGCATCGAGGTCACCTTCAGCACGCCGGATGCGCCCGGCGTGATCGCCGCCGTGCGCGAGCGCCACGGCGACGACGTCCTCGTCGGCGCCGGCACCGTCACCACGGTCGAGCACGCCCGCAGCGCGGCAGCGGCGGGAGCGCAGTTCCTGGTCAGCCCGGGCACGCTGCCCGACCTCACCGCGGCGATGCTCGACACGGGACTGGTCACGATGACCGGCGCCCTCACGCCCACCGAGGTGATGGTCGCGCACGGGCTCGGCAGCCACGTCGTCAAGGTGTTCCCCGCCTCGCTCGGCGGCCCCTCGTACCTCTCGGCGCTCCGGGCACCGCTGCCCGACGTGCCGCTGATGCCGACGGGCGGCGTCACGCCCGACAACGTCGCCGCCTGGTACGCGGCGGGAGCGGTCGCCGTCGGCGCCGGGGGCGACCTCGTGCCGGGCTCGGCCCTGGCCGCGGGCGACATGGACGAGATCACGCGGCGGGCGCGGCGCTTCGCCGACGCGCTCCGAGCGGTGCGCGACGAGCAGGGAGCAGCGGCATGAACGCGGACCGGATGGGATTCGTCGGGGTCAGCACCGGCTCGTCCTCGATCAACGCCGTCTTCCCGCTGTGGGCGGGCATCCTCGGGCTCCCGACCGACCGGCTCGTCGGCCACGACCTCCCGATGGACGCCACGCGGGAGGACTACCGCGCCCTGGTCGCCGCCATCCGCGACGACCCGCACCACCGCGGCGCGCTCGTCACGACACACAAGATGAACGTCTTCGCCGCCGCATCCGACATGTTCGACGAACTCGACGACTTCGCCCGCTCCTGCCGCGAGATCTCCAGCATCTCCAAGCGCGGCTCCCGACTGGTCGGTCAGGCCAAGGACCCGATCACGGTCGCGCTCGCGCTGGACGACTTCCTCGGGCGCGACCACTTCTCGCGCACCGGCGGCGAGGTCGTCATCCTCGGCGCGGGCGGATCCGGCACGGCGCTCTCCTGGGCGCTCGCCGAGCGGGAACCGTCGGAGCGGCCGTCGCGCATCACCGTCACGGCCCGCAGCGACGACAAGCTCGCCGAGCTCCGCGGGGTGCACGACCTGCGCGGCACGCCCGAGGGGCTGATCGAGTACCGCCGGGTGGACTCGCTCGCGGAGTCGGCGGCCCTCGTCGCCGCCGCGCCGCGCTCGTCCCTCGTCGTCAACGCCACCGGCCTCGGCAAGGATCGCCCGGGCTCGCCGTTGCCCGACGACGCGGTCTTCCCCGAGGATGCCTGGGTGTGGGAGTTCAACTACCGGGGCACGCTGGAGTTCATGCACCAGGCCGCCGCGCAGGCACCGGAGCGGGGGCTCCACGTCGTCGACGGCTGGCGGTACTTCATCCACGGATGGTCCCAGGTGGTGGCGGACGTCTTCGACCTCGAGCTCACCCCCGAGATCGTGGACGAGCTGGCTGAGGCGGCCGGGACGACGCGATGATCCGCACGGTGCTCGGGGACGTCGCGGCCGACGCGCTCGGCGCGGTGAACACCCACGAGCACCTGTTCCAGGTCTCGCCCCTGCTGCCGGGCGACGAGCTCGACGACGAGGCGGCCTCCGGCGAGGAGGCCGCCTCGCTGCGTGCCAGCGGCTTCGACGCCATGGTCGACGCCACCCCGATGGGGCTGGCCCGCGACGCCGAGGGCCTCGCGCGCATCAGCGCCGCGACCGGCCTGGGCATCGTCGCCACGACCGGCCGGCACCGCGAGGCGCACTACGCCCCGGGGCATCCGCTGCACTCGTGGAGCCGGGAGCAGCTCGCGCGCCGGTTCGCCGCGGACGTGGCCGACGGGATGCTGCGCAGCGACGTGTCGCACGACGGCCCGACCGCCCGGGCGCCCGGCGGCGACGTCGTCCGCGCCGGCATGCTCAAGGGCGGGATCGACTACTGGCGCATCTCGCCCTTCGAGCGGACCACCCTGGACGCCCTCGCCGAGGCGCACCGCGCCACCGGCGCGCCCGTGATGGTGCACCTCGAGTTCTGCACCGCGGCGCACGAGGTGCTCGACCTCCTCGGCGCGGAGGGCGTGCGGGCCGACCGCGTGCTCCTCGCGCATGCCGACCGCGATCCCGATCCGGGACTGCACGCCGATCTCGCGGCACGCGGCGCGTTCCTCGGCTACGACGGCTTCGCCCGCCCCCGGAGCGTCAGCGACGCGGCCCTGCTCGACCTCGCCGAGCGGGTGCTCGACGCCGGTGCGGGCGATCGCGTCGTGCTCGGCGGCGACGTCGCCCGCCGCACCCGGTACCTGGCGTACGGCGGCATGCCGGGCCTGCAGTACCTCGGGCTTCGGTACCTGCCGCGCCTCCGTGCGCGGGTCGGCGATGCCGCGGTCGAGCGGATGCTGGTCGCCAACCCGGCGCGACTGCTCGACCTGTCGCGCTGACCCGGCGCATCCGCCCCGGGTTCGCGCCCGTGCGCGACTCGCGTCGGACACCGCGCGCACGACCCCGGACACGCGAGAGGGCCCCCGCCGACGGCGGGGGCCCTCCACGTGCGAACGACTACTCGTAGAGCACTGCTGCGATCTCGGGGTCGTCGATGTTGTCGGCGTCGTACCAGTACGAGCCGGTGTCGTAGAAGCCCTCGACGCTCTCGCCGTTGGCCACGTCGTAGGCCGCCTGCACGACGGTCTCGCCGATGCCGATCGGGTCCTGCGTGATGGCGCCGGCCATCGTGCCGTCCTTGATCGCGTTGATCTGGGCGGCACCCGAGTCGAAGCCGATGATGGTCAGCTCGCCCTTGGGCAGGCCGAGCTCGTTCACGGCGTTGACCACGCCGATCGCCGAGCCCTCGTTGGTGCCGTAGATGCCCTTGAGGTCGGGGTTGGCCGCGATCATGGCCTTCGCGATGTCGGCCGACTTGAGGTGGTCGCCGTCGCCGTACTGGATGTCGACGATCTCGATGTCGGGGTAGTTCGCCTCGATCTCGTTGACGAAGCCGTCGCGACGCTCGACACCGGTCGAATTGATCTGGCTGTGGCCGACGATCGCGACCTGGCCCTCGCCGCCGATGAGCTCGGCCATGTGCTGTGCGGCCAGCGCGCCGGCGACCAGGCTGTCGGTCGCCGCGAGCGACTGCGAGTACTCGCTGTCGCACGGTGCGTCGAACTCGACGATCGGGATGCCCGCGGCCTCTGCGGACTCGTACAGCGGGATGCAGGCCTCGGGGTCGAGCGCTGCGTAGGCGATCGCCGCCGGGTCCTTGTCGATCGCGGTCTGCAGCATCTGCAGCTGCGCGTCGACCTCGGTCTCCGAGGCGGGGCCGTCGAAGGTGATCTCGACTCCGAGCTCCTCGGCCTTCTGCTCGGCGCCCGTCTTGACGGCCTGCCAGAACTGGTGCTGGAAGCCCTTCGAGACGAGGGCGATGTACATCGTGTCGCCGTCGCCGCCCGAGGAGGCGGTGTCGTCGCCCGAGCTGGAACACCCGGCGACGGCGAGCGCTGCCGCCGCCAGCGTGGCTGCGAAGGCGGTCTTCTTTCCGATCTTCATTGAGACTCCATTGTTCTGTGATGACAAATGACCGGTGGTGCGGACATTCTGGTGTCACGCGCCGATGGGTGCCCCCGGTGCGGGTGGCGGCACCTCGACGGCGGGCGCGCGTCGCCGCCGAGTGCCTAGGTGCCCGAGCGGTTGCGGAGCGAGTCGAAGAACACCGCGATCAGGATCACGATGCCGACGACGACGTTCTGCCACTCGGTCTGGATGGACATGATGCGCAGGCCGTTGATCAGCACGCTCATGATGAGGGCGCCGATCACGGTGCCGAGGATCGAGCCGCGGCCGCCCAGGAGCGACGTGCCGCCGATGATCACCGCGGCGATCGCCTGGAGCTCGTAGCCGACGCCGAGCTGCGGCTGGGCCGAGTCGAGGCGCGAGGCGAGCACCACGCCCGCCACGCCGGTGAAGGCGCCGGCGAACATGTACACGAAGATCTTCCAGCGACGGGTGTTCACGCCCGAGAGGCGCGTGGCCTCCTCGTTCGAGCCGATCGCGAAGGTGAAGCGGCCGAGCAGCGACTTGTTCAGCGCCAGGTAGGCGATGACGGCGAGCACGATCGTGATGAGCACGGCGTTCGGCAGGCCCGGGATCAGGGTGCCGAGGGCGATCTGCTTGAAGTCGGGTGCGGGGCCGGAGAAGTAGATGGGGCGCACGCCGGAGATCACGAGCGCGAGGCCCTGCGCGATCATCATCATCGCGAGCGTCGCGATGAACGGTGGCAGTCGGAAGAACGTGATGTTCACGCCGTTGATCGCCCCCATCAGCACGCCGGTGGCGATGCCGCCGAGCACGCCGACCCAGACCGGCAGGCCCATGTTGGCGATGAAGACGCCGGTCATCACCGCGCTGAGGGTCATGCCGGTGCCGATCGACAGGTCGATGCCGCCGGTGATGATGACGAACGTCGTGCCGAGGGCGAGGATGCCGATGACCGCGGTCGCCAGCAGGATGCCGGAGATGTTGCTCCAGGTGAAGAAGTTGTTCCCGAAGATCGAGAAGAACACCACGAGGACGACGAGGGTGCCGAAGGCGAGCGACTGCTGGAGCTGTCGCTTGAGGAACCCTCCGGCTCCGCCGGAACCCGTGGGTTCGTCCACGGCGGTCTGGATCACCGTCGTCGTCGACGGTCCTGGGGTCTGCTGGGTGCTCATTCTTCCTCCTCCGCGTGCGCGGCGAACTGCATGATCTTTTCCTGGCTGGCTTCCTCGTTCCGGAGCGTCCCCGTGACGCGCCCGTTCGCCATGACGACGATCCGGTTCGCGACCCGCAGGATCTCCGGGAGCTCCGAGGAGATGACGATGATCGACTTCCCGCTCTCGGCGAGCAGTCGCATGACGCGGTAGATCTCCTCCTTGGCGCCGACGTCGATGCCACGCGTCGGCTCGTCGAAGATCAGCACGTCGCAGTCGCGCAGCAGCCACCGCGCGATCACGACCTTCTGCTGGTTGCCGCCGGAGAGCAGCTTGACCATCTGGTTGATCGAGGGCGTCTTCACGCGCAGCGACTGCACGTACTCCTTGGTCTGCGACTTCGCCTTGCCGTCGGACATCCAGCCGATGGAGTTGGCGTAGGTGCCGAGCGAGGCGAGCACGGTGTTGAACGTGACGTCCTGCTCGAGCATGAGGCCGAGGAGCTTGCGGTCCTCGCTGAGGTAGCCCACGCCGAGCTTCACGGCGTCGGCGGGCTGGCGGATGTGCGCCGGCTTGCCGGCGACCTCGATCGTGCCGCTCTCGCGCGGGTCGGCGCCGATGATCGCACGCGCCGTCTCGGTGCGGCCGGCGCCCATCAGCCCGGCGAACCCGAGGATCTCGCCCTTGTGGAGCTGGAACGAGACGTCCTTCAGGAGCGACTTCGTCGAGAGCCCCTTGACGTCGAGCACGATCGGGTCGCCGAGGTGCTCGCGCGCCTCGGGTCGGGTGCCCTCGTCGATGTGGCGGCCGACCATCATCTCGATGATGCGCGGCGCGCTGATCTCGTCCTTGGTGAGGGAGCCGATGTAGGAGCCGTCGCGGAGCACCGTGACGCGGTCGGCGAGGCGGCGCAGCTCGTCCATGCGGTGGGAGATGTAGACGATGCCGGTGCCGTGCGCCTTGAGCTGGTCGATCAGCGTGAAGAGGGTCTCGACCTCGGTGTCGGTCAGGGCCGAGGTCGGCTCGTCCATGATGAGCACCTTGGCGTCGAACGAGAGGGCCTTCGCGATCTCGACCATCTGCTGCTTCGCGACGGTCAGCTCGCCCACCAGCTGCTTCGGGTCGATGGCGATGCCGAGGCGCTCCAGCAGCTCGCTCGCCTTGCGGTTGAGCTGCTTCTCGAGCACGAACGGGCCCGCCATCGGCTCGCGGCCGATGTAGATGTTCTGCGCGACCGTGAGGTCGGGCATCAGGTTCATCTCCTGGTGGATGATCGTGATGCCGAGGTGCTGGGCCTGCAGCGGGCCGGTCAGCTCGACCTCGCGGCCGTCGAAGCGGATGCTCCCGCTGTCCTTCTGGTAGATGCCCGAGAGGATCTTCATGAGCGTCGACTTGCCGGCGCCGTTCTCTCCCACGAGGACCAGGACCTCGCCGGCGTACACGTCGAGGTGCACGTCCTGGAGTGCCTGGACGCCCGGGAATCCCTTGCTGATCCCCTCCACGCTGAGGATGGGTTCGCTCACACTTTCACCTGCTCCATCGGAGGTCGTTCACTGCCGGAGCTCCTCGTCGCCGAGGGGCGGCCGACCGTTTCGGTTCCTGCGCCGCGGGTGCGACGCGCTGGGTTGTATCTAAATGTAACTACATCTGATGACAAAAGGAAGACCTGTAATAACATCTTGGTCACAGCTCCCGCACGACGGCCGTGCGAGAGGGGAAGGAAGCCATGCTCATCGGCGCCCATGCGCTCGTCTTCACCGGCACGTTCGACGCTGCGGGACTGCAGCGCGCCATCGACGGAACGGCCGGTGCCGGCTTCGACCTGCTCGAGATCCCGCTCATGGAACCCGAGTCGTTCGACTCGGGGCTCGCGGCGCGACTGCTCGCCGACAGCGGCCTGCAGGTGACCGCATCGCTCGGACTCACCGAGGCGACCGACCTCAGCAGCGAGGACCCCGCGATCGTCGCCGCCGGCGAGCAGACGCTCGAGCGCTGCCTCGACCACGTCGCCGCGATGGGCGGGGAGGTGCTCTGCGGCGTCATCTACTCCGCGATGCGCAAGTACCCGGCTCCCGCGACCGCACTCGGCGTCGGGCACAGCCAGGAGGCCCTCGCGCGCCTGGCCGAGCGTGCCGCGGAGCGGGGCATCCGCCTGTCGCTCGAGGTCGTCAACCGCTACGAGTCCAACGTGTTCAACACGGCCGGAGAGGGCCTGCGGTTCCTCGGCGGCGTCGGCGCCGGCGATGTCAGCCTGCACCTGGACACGTACCACATGAACATCGAGGAGGCCGACCTCGGCCGCGCCGTCGCGGAGACCGGCGATCACCTGGGGTACGTCCACATCGGCGAGAGCCACCGCGGCTACCTGGGCACCGGCTCCGTCGACTTCCCGGCGTTCTTCCGCGCCCTCGCCGTCTCGGGCTACGACGGCCCGGTGGTCTTCGAGTCGTTCTCGAGCGCGGTCGTGAGCCCGTCGCTGAGCAACACGCTCGCGATCTGGCGCAACCTCTGGGACGACCCGGACCACCTCGCCGCCCACGCGAACGCCTTCATCCGCGAAGGGCTGCAAGCTGCGCACGGTGGCTCCTCGTCGTAGTCCAGGGCCAGAATAGGCTGAAATCGATTTCAATTCCAGCACCGATCGCGGGCGGTCACCGACGCTCATCCGACCACGCCCTTGCGCAGCAGCGCGTTCCCGTAGACGCGGGTCTCGCCCGTGCGCACCACGACGAACGCCGCACGTGCGGCCTCGTAGTAGGCGAAGCGGTCGACGAACCGGGTCGAGCCGACATCGGTGCCGGCAGCCGCCATCAGTTCGCGCTGCACGTCGAGCACGGATCCGTCGGCGGAGGTCATGAGGTCGAGGGCGGGCGCGTCGTCGAGCGGGAGTACCGTCCGCACCGCGGCGAGCACGTCCGGCGTCGTGGTGCCGGGCAGCACGACGAGGCGACCGGCGACCGCCGCGGCGGGGAAGTGGGCGTCCGCGACGACGATCGCGTCGGAGTGGCCCATGTCGTCCAGGTGGTGCAGCAGCTCGCCCGTCAGCAACGGGTGGATTCCCTCGAGCATCGTCGCTCCCATGTCAGGCCGGTGCGCGACCGGCGTCGATCCGTTCGTGGTGGAGTCAGGCCGGTGCGTGGCTGCCCGTCCAGGTGTACGCCGAGACGCTGTCCGCCAGCATCTCCATGCCCGTGCCGGGTGCCAGCGGCGGCCGGTACGCGCCGGCGCGGATGTCGGTGGGGGTGACGAAGTGCTCGTGCAGGTGGTCGACGAACTCGATCATGCGCCCCTCCCGTGAGCCGCTCACGGCGACGAAGTCGAACATCGAGAGGTGCTGGACCGCCTCGCAGAGCCCGACGCCGCCGGCGTGCGGGCAGACCGGCACGCCGAACTTCGCCGCGAGCAGCAGGTTCGCCACGTTCTCGTTGACGCCGGCGACGCGCACGGCGTCGATCTGCATCACCGAGATCGACCCCGCCTGGAGCAGCTGCTTGAAGATCACGCGGTTCTGCGCGTGCTCCCCGGTCGCCACCCGCACGGGCGCGACGCCGCGGGCGATCTCGGCGTGCCCGAGGACGTCGTCGGGGCTCGTCGGCTCCTCGATCCACGCCGGCGAGAACTCCGCGAGGGCGTTCACCCACGCGATGGCCTCCGACACCTCCCAGCGCTGGTTGGCGTCGATCGCGATCGGGAAGTCCGGCCCGCACACCTCGCGCGCGATGCGCATGCGGCGGATGTCGTCGTCGAGGTCGGCGCCGACCTTGAGCTTGATCTGGGGGAATCCGTCGGCGATCGCCTCACGGCAGAGGCGCGCCAGCTTCTCGTCGGAGTAGCCGAGCCAGCCGGGGCTCGTGGTGTATGCCGGGTAGCCCGTGGCGAGCAGCTCGGCCTCCCGGGCCTCGCGGCCGTCGACCGCGGTGCGGACGATCTCGAGGGCTTCGTCGCGCGTGAGCGCATTGGTCAGGTAGCGGAAGTCGACCAGGTCGACGATCTCCTCGGGGGACATCCGTGACAGCAGCTGCCACAGCGGGAGCCCCGCGCGCTTCGCCTTGAGGTCCCAGAGCGCGTTGACCGCCGCCCCGATCGCCATGTGCATGACGCCCTTCTCGGGGCCGAGCCAGCGCAGCTGCGAGTCGCCCACCAGGTCGCGCCAGGTGCCGCCCATGTCGTCCAGCAGCGGCTCGAGCTCGCGTCCGACGAGGTGGCCGGCGAGCGCATCGAGGGCAGCGACCTGCACGTCGTTGCCGCGTCCGATGGTGAAGACGAAGGCGTGGCCGGACTCGCCGCCCGGGGCATCCGTCACCAGACGCAGATAGGCCGCCGAGTAGTCCGGATCGGGATTCATGGCGTCGGACCCGTCGAGGCTCAACGACGTCGGGAAACGCACGTCGGTCGTCTCCAGTGCAACGATGCGGGTCACGGACACACTCCTCTTCGAGCCCGGCGGGCGGAACGAGGGGAAGTCTAAACATCGGATGTCTGTCCTGTCAATCACGCTGATGCGAGCCGGGAACCACGAGACTGCGGCACGACATCGGATGTCACGAGTGGCCGCACCCCGTGACCGCAGGCCCGGAACCACCTACCATGTGGGCATGGCTGTCACGGACGACGCGATCGAGATGATCAAGGCGATGATCGTCAGCGGCGAGCTCGCGCCGGGCGATCGGCTCCCACCCGAGAAGGAGCTCTCCGAACGGCTCGGGCTCTCGCGCAACTCCCTGCGGGAGGCGGTCAAGGCCCTCGAGGTCATCCGCGTGCTCGACGTGCGCCGCGGCGACGGCACCTACGTCACGAGCCTCGAGCCGCGCCTCCTGCTCGAGGCGATCTCGTTCGTGCTCGACGTCCACGACGACCGCTCGCTCCTCGAGGTGTTCGAGGTCCGGCGCATGCTGGAGTCGCAGGCCACGGGCATCGCCGCGCAACGGCGCACCCCCGACGACGTCGAGGCCCTCTCGCGCGAGGTCGACGAGACCGCGCGGAGCGCCGACGTCGAGACCCTGGTCGAGCACGACATCCGCTTCCACCGCGCGATCGTCGACCTCGCCGGCAACCGCACGCTGGCGGGACTCATCGACTCGCTCACGAGCCACACGGTCCGCGCCCGCGTGTGGCGGGGTCTCACCGAGGCCGGCGCCGTGGAGCGGACCCTCGCCGAGCACCGCGCGATCGTCCAGGCGATCGCGGACGGCGACGTGGTGCTCGCCACCGCGCTCGCGACTGCGCACGTCTCGGGCGTGGAGCGATGGCTCCGCCAGGCGGCCCTCGTCGCGGGCTAGGAGATGCGCTCGACCGCCGCGGCGAAGTCCGCGGCGGAACGCTCGCTGATGTCGTCGTGCAGCAGGCCGAGGATGACGTCCGGCGCAGCGGTGAAGAACGGCACGCCGGCCTCGCGGAGCGCGACGATGTCATCGGGCGATCGCAGGCTCGCGGCGAGCACGTCGGTCTGCGAGCCCTCGCACACCGCCTGCATCCGCCGGATCAGCTCCGTGCCGTCGATGCCCGCGTCCCGCAGCCGGCCGTGGTACGGCGCGATGTAGCGTGCGCCGTACGCCGCGCTCGCCAGCGCCTGGGCCACCGAGTAGACCGCGGTGACGAGCACCGTCGCACCGTTGCCGACGAGCGTGCGGGTGGCCGCGAACCCGTCGCGCGTCGCCGGCACCTTCACCGCCACGCGGTCGCCGAGCGCGAGGATCTCGTCGGCGTGCGCGAGCATCTCGGCCGTGCTGTCGCCCCAGGTCTGGAAGAACACCTCGCCGGCGCCCTCCTCGACCCAGCGCGCGTAGAGCTCGGGCAGGTCGCCGATGCGACGGCCGCCGCGCTCGAGGATCGTGGGGTTGGTCGTGACGCCCGCGACGAGGCCGTCGCGCAGGAGCGGACCCACGCGGTCGACGTCGGCGCTGTCGACGTAGAGGACTGGTGCCGCGGGCATCGGGTTCCTTCCGGGGACAACCTGTTGTTACAGGTGAGGACTGGTCTAATGTAATGACAGGCGACATCGAAGTCAATGGACCCCCGGGAGGACGGATGCCGAGGTCGGAACCCACCGCGTCGACGGGGGTGGTCGTGGTCGGAAGCGTCACCGCGGACCTCACGACGTTCTCGCAACGACTGCCCGTGCCGGGGGAGACCATCCTCGGCGACGACTTCACGCTGGTGCTCGGCGGGAAGGGGGCGAACCAGATCGTCGCCGCCGGACGCGCGGGCGCCGATGCGTGCTTCGTCGGCTGCGTCGGCTCCGACCTGTTCCGCGACATGATCGTCGACGGCCTCCGCGACTCGGGCGTGGACATCTCCCACCTGCGCACCGTCCCGGGCCCGACCGGCATCGCGCACATCCGCGTCGATGCATCCGCGCAGAACGACATCGTCATGGTCCCGCTCGCGAACGCGGCCCTCAGCGTGGAGCAGGTCGACGCGGCGCTCGAGGCGCTCGGCACGCGCGCGGGCGTGCTGCTCACCCAGCTGGAGATCCCCGCGGACCTCGCCGCGCACGCCATCCGCACCGGTCACGCCCGCGGCCTCACGGTCGTCCTCGACCCGGCGCCGGCGGCGGCGCTGCCCGAGGAGCTGTGGTCGTCGGTCGACATCGTCACGCCCAACGAGAGCGAGGCGAGCGTCATCACGGGCATCGACGTCGTCGATCCCGCGTCGGCCGTCCGCGCCGCGCACTGGTTCCTCGAGCGCGGGGTCACGGCCGCGGTCGTCACCCTCGCGGGGGCCGGCGCCATGCTCGTCACGGCCGAGGGCGAGCGGCTCATCCCGCCGTTCCCCGTCGAGGCCGTCGACACGACCGCCGCCGGCGACGCCTTCTCGGGCTACCTCGGGGCCGCCCTCGCGGAGGGCCGCTCCCTGGAGGACGCGGTCGTGCGCGCAGCCGCCGCGGGGGCGCTCACCGTCACCGCACGCGGCGCATCGCCCAGCCTGCCGACCCGTGACCGGGTCGAGGAGTTCCTGCGCGAACACGCCCACGCAGCCACGAAGGAGCACTCCGCATGAGGAGGACCGACACCACGATCAATCCCGCGCTCTCGCGCGTGATCAGCGAGACGGGGCACACCGACCTGCTCGTGGTGACCGACGCCGGACTCCCGATCCCCCCAGGCAGCGAGCGCATCGACCTCGCCTACCGTCCCGGCGCGCCCGCATTCCTCGACGTGCTCGACACCGTGCTTGCGGAACTCGTCGTCGAGGGCGCGACGGTGTCCGCCGAGGTCGCGGATCGCAGCCCGGAGGTGCTCGAGGCGATCCGCGAGCGGCTCCCCGGCATCGAGGTCGAACTGGTTCCGCACGTGGAGTTCAAGCGGCGCACGCACGACGCACGCGCCTTCGTGCGGTCGGGCGAGTTCACCCCGTACGCCAACGTGATCCTCCACGCGGGGGTGGCGTACTGAGATGAACCGGCCCACCACCGACGCGGACGCACCGGTCGCCCCCTCGGCGATCGACCGCAAGTCCGCCGCGCCGATGTACGACCAGCTCCGCCGACTCATCATCGACGGGATCGCGGAGCGCAGCCTGCGTCCGGGCGACCTGCTGCCCGGCGAGCTGCGCCTCTGCGAGCAGTACGGCATCTCCCGCACGGTCGTGCGGCAGGCGCTCGCCCAGCTCGAGCACGAGGGCGTGATCGAACGGGTGAAGGGCAAGGGCACCTTCGTCGCGCGGCCGAAGACGAGCGAGACGCTCGTGCACACGCTCATCGGCCTCTACGAGGACGTGGAGCGTCGCGGCGGCCACGTCCACAGCGACGTGCTGCGGCACGAGCGCGAGGCGGCCTCGGCCGAGGTGGCGGAGGCCCTCGAGGTGGAGCCGGGAGACGAGGTCGTCGCCCTCGAGCGGCTCCGCTACGTCGACGGCGAGCCGTGGTCGCTCTCGACCACCTGGATGCCCGGTCGGGTCGGCGAGGTCACCCTCGGACGCGACCTCACCGATGCATCCCTCTACCGCGTGCTCGCCGAGCACGGCATCGAGGCCGTCGAGGGCGTCCGCTCGGCCGAGGCCACGGTCGCCAGCCCCGAGCAGGTGCGCCTGCTCGCCCTCGCGCCCGGCTCCGCCGTGCTGCTGCTGCGGAGCGTGAGCCGGGACGCCGACGGCGTGCCCATCGAGTACTTCATCGCCCACCACCGCGGCGACCGCAGCCGCTTCGAGTTCCAGCTCCGAGCCGACCGGTCGAGCGCCGCGCTGGTCCCGGTCTCGGCGGCGGGCTGAGGCTCGCGGCCGGGCCGACGGACACGACCGGACAGCGGGGGAGCATGGCCACCATCTACGACGTCGCGCGACGTGCAGGGGTCTCGCCGGCGACGGTGTCGCGCGTCTTCAACGGCGTGCCGGTCTCCGAGGCGAAGACCGCGGCGGTGCGCCGTGCCGCCCAGGAGCTGCGCTTCGTGCCGAACCGCACGGCGCGCACGCTGCGCACGCAGAGCGCCCAGGCGATCGCGCTGGTCATCCCCGACATCGAGAACCCGTACTTCACCGAGATGGCGCGCGGCATCGAGGACGCGGCATCCGACGCCGGCTACTCGGTCGTGCTCTGCAACTCCGACGGAGACCCCGTGAAGGAGGCGGCGTACCTCGACATCGCGGCGTCCGCGCACATGGCCGGCCTGATCATCGCGGCTGCGGGGCCGGGCACGGACGTGTCGTCGTTCATCGCAGCGGGCCGCCCCGTGATCGCCGTCGACCGCCGCGGAGGGCTGGACGTCGACTCGGTCGTCATGGCCAATCGTGATGCCGGCGCGCAGGCGACCGCGCACCTGTGGGAGGCCGGCTACCGGCGCATCGCGTGCATCACCGGGCCGGAGGACATCGAGACGGCGCGCGAGCGCGCGCTCGGCTGGGCGGACGCGCTGGAGCAGCGCGGGGCCGCCGCGGACCCCGCGCTGCTGCGGTACTCGACCTTCGGCGTCGACGGCGGGCGCGACGCGCTCGACGGGATCCGGGCCGCCGGCGAGCCGGAGCCCGACGCGTACATCGCGGGCAACAACCTCCTGGGCGTGGGCGTCCTGCAGCGGCTCGCCGAGCGCGACCTGACGCCGCCCCGGGTGGGCGTCGCGGTCATCGGCTCGCTGCCGTATGCGACCCTCCCGCGCGAGACCGCGACCGTGGTGCGCCTGCCCGCGCGCGAGATGGGCACCACCGCGGCGCGGATGCTGCTCGAGCGGCTCGCCGGCGATGTCGAGGCGGCCAGAACCATCACGCTGCGGGGCGAGCTCCTGCCCGGCGCCCGCGCCACCTGACCGCCGGACCTGCGGCCGAGCGACCTCGCGGGCTGGCCTTGAAATCGATTTCAACATAAGCTGTGCGACGACCGACGAGGAGGTACGGATGCTCCGGGCCGGACCTTCGGTGCCGTCGGCCGTCGCACGCGCGCACGCCCGTCGCCGACGAACCACTGAAAGGACACCCGCACTATGAGCACCTACGCCGTACCCGCCCCCGTCACCCGCCCGGCAGCGCCGCCGAAGACGGCCTACCTGATCGCCTCGGGTGATCTCCGGGAGTCGGCGAACGCTGCCGGCTGGCCCACGCAGGCCGCGATGGAGGCGGATGTCACCGCCGCGCTCGAGCAGCTCGGCTGGAGCGTCGTGCGCGCCAACGGGGTCGACCCGGAGACCGGCCACGGCTTCATCTCGAGCCAGCGCATGGGCCTCGAGGTGTTCAAGGGCATTCCCGCGGATGCTCCGCTGATCGTCGCGGAGGCCGTCTGGCAGTACTCGCACCACGTGCTCGCGGGCCTGCGCACGCACCGCGGCCCGATCCTCACCGTCGCGAACTTCGCCGGCGACTGGCCCGGCCTCGTCGGCCTGCTCGGCCTGAACGCCGGGCTCACCAAGATGGGCAAGCCGTACGCGACGATCTGGTCGGTCGACTTCACCGACGACTGGTTCCTCGCGGGCCTCGCCGAGTGGACGGAGACCGGCGCCATCACCCACGACGCCTCGCACGTGCGGCCGCTGCCCGCACTGCCCGACACCCCCGAGGTCGCCCTCGGCCGCGCCCTCGGCGACGAGCTGCTCGCCGACAAGGCCATCATCGGCGTCTTCGACGAGGGCTGCATGGGCATGTACAACGCGATCTTCGACGACGAGCTGCTGAACCGCACCGGCATCTACAAGGAGCGGCTGTCGCAGTCGGCGCTCTACGCCGAGATGCTCGAGGTGACGGATGCGGCCGCCGACGCCGCCCGCGACTGGTTGACCGACCGCGGCATGACCTTCCGCTTCGGCACCGACGAGGCGACCGAGCTGACCGAGGCCCAGGTGCGCTGGCAGATGAAGATGTACATCGCCGCACTGCGCATCGCCGACGACTTCGGACTGGATGCCGTGGGCATCCAGTACCAGCAGGGGCTGAAGGACCTCGTCCCGGCGTCCGACCTCGCCGAGGGCGTGCTGAACTCGACCGAGCGCCCGCCGGTGTTCTCCCGCGACGGGTCCCGCGAGCTGTTCCCGGGTCGCGCCTTCCCGCACTTCAACGAGGCCGACGAGGGCGTCGCGGTCGACGCGCTCATCACCGACCGGGTGTGGCGCGCGATGGGCCTCGTGCCCGACAACACCCTGCACGACGTGCGCTGGGGCGAGGAGTACGACGGCGAGTTCGTCTGGGTCTACGAGATCTCGGGCTCGGTGCCGGCATCGCACCTCGGCGGCTGGGACAAGGCCGAGGGGTGGCGTCAGGGTCCGGTGTTCTTCCCGGCCGGCGGCGCGACCATCAACGGCGTCTCCAAGCCCGGCGAGGTCGTGATCTCCCGCGTGTTCATCGCCGAGGGCATCCTGCAGGCCGACGTCTTCCGCGGCACCGTCGTCTCGCTGCCCGACGAGGAGACCCAGCGCCGCAAGGACGCCACCAACCCGGAGTGGCCGATCGCGCACGTGGTGCTGCACGACGTGACCCGCGACCAGTTCATGGCCCGGCACAAGGCGAACCACGCCCAGCTCGTCTACGCGCCCGACGCCGAGACCGCCGACACGGCGCTCATCGCGAAGGCCGCGCTGTTCGACCGCATCGGCATCCGCGTCAACCTCGTCGGCCGGGTCGCGGGACTCTAGGCGGCAGGGGTCCGGGCGACGGATGCAGCGTCGCCCGGGCCTCACTCGAAGATCGGTCGCCCCTCGGCCATGCGGAGCCTCACGTCGTCGAGGATGTCGGTGAACATCGCGGTGCGTCGCCTCTGGGGCATCCGCCGGACCACCCAGGCGACCGTGCGCGAGAAGCGACGGAACCTGCGCGCGTGCTTCTCGCTCCAGGGAAGCTGCATCTGCTCGCGGAGCTGCGGGGGGAGGCTGCCGGCCGTGGCCAGCTCGCGCAGTCGCACGAGTGCGCGCCGCGGCGGCTTCGGCAGGTACTCGAGGCGCATGACGCTGGTGAGGTAGGCGCGCACCGAGTCGTCGATGTGCGCGCGCTCGAGGCCGTCCTCCCAGTACTCCTGGAAGGCCGCTCGGTCGGCGGGCCACATGTCGGCGGGCATCTGCAGCATGCCGCCGAGCACCACGCCCTCGGCGTACATCGCCTCGCGGGTGCTGTCGTCGAGTTCGCCCCACACGGCCTCATAGGCGTCTTCGAACCCGATGTAGAGGCACGCCGCGACCCAGCGCTGCAATTCGGGGTCGAAGGCGTTGTAGGCCGGCTTCGCGCCCTCGGGCGAACGCACCTGGGCGTGCGAGCGGTTCGTCGCGCGCCGGAACGCGGCGCGCTCCTCGGCGTTGCCGAACACGGCGACCGCGATGAACCCCAGCGTCGTGCGACGGCGGCGCTCGGGGTCGCGGAACAGGGCCGACTCGACGACGCTGTCCTTCACCCCGTAGCCGACCGCGGGCCAGGACAACTGCATGATGATGTTCGCGGCACTGCCGACCGCGATGAACGGCGATGCCGCCTTCTGCAGCGTCGGCGTGGGCAGCGCATCGAGCCGCTCGCGCTCGGCGCGCCGCGTCGGCGCGTTCGTGTCTTCGATCGTCATCAGGTCGCCCTCCGGTGGCGTCGTCGCACGTTCGACGCTAACACCGGATCACCCATAAGTGAATGGGAATTCACGGAGTCTGCGTGCGCAGCGGACTGATCTGGGCGAGGAACTCGAAGTCTCGGTCGCGATGCAGCACGGTCAGCCCTCGCCTGAGCGCGACCGCCGCGATGAGGCAGTCGACGAGACTTCGAATCGGGTGGCCGTTCCGGCGCGATGCGACGGAGAGCTGTGCCGCTGCACGATAGTCGAGCTCGCCGTCCACCGGCACGACGGGCAGTCCGTTCACGAGCGCGCCGATGCTGTGCTCGAGTTGCGGCGAGGTCGCGCCGGCGAGCAACTCCATGATGATCGGCTCGGTGATCGCCACCTCGGTGCCGGACCCGATCGCCTCAGCGAGCTCGGCGACGACGGGGTCGTCGGTATCACGAAGAAACTCGATCCAGGCGGACGTGTCGACGAGGATCACTGCTCGCGCCACGGGTCGTTGTCGTCGCGAATCTCGTCGACGTCCCCGCCCCAACCACTCCCGCGCAGCCCCAGGAGCGCCTCCGTGCTGAGCTGCACCCCGACCAGTCGGCGCAGCGCGAAGTCGACGGCTTCTCGCTTCGTGGACAGATCGAACCGACTCATCGCCTCGGCGATGAGCTCATCATCGATGTCGATGTTTGTGCGCGTCATACACCAACGATACACCTCGGTGCTGAACGCCAGACGTCTCCCGTTCTACCGCGGCGCGCGCGGTGTCAGCACCTCCACGCGGTTGCCGAAGCCGTCCTTCGCGTGGAACCGCTCGTACCCGTCGAACGTCGTGCGTTCTGACCACGAGACCTCGAAGCCCATGCGCGCCACCCGCTCGCCGAGCGCTTCGAGTTCGCGCACCGAGTCGAGCACGAGCGCGGGGTGCGCCTTCTTCGCCGCGATGAACGGGTCGTCGACACCGAGATGGATCTCGGCGACGACGGTCTCTCCGTCGAGCGCGCGGAACCAGCATCCGCCCCGCTTCGCCAGGTCTGCGGGCTTGTCGACCTCGACGAGCCCGAGCGCGTCGGCGTAGAACCGCCGCGCAAGCTCCTCCTCGCCCCGCGGCATCGACACCTGCACGTGATGCAGTCGCATTCCACCCTCCAGGGATATCTCGACGTCGAGATTCTTCCACGAGCCGTCCACGGTCTTCGCGGGCTGGGGAGAGCCGGCCGCGGCGACTGCTATCGTCCCGATCGTGACGTCGACGGATGCCTCCCTGCCACAGGTCGCTCGCGGCGCGGTCCCCTTCTGCACGGTGACCGGCACCTGCTACCGCGCCGTCGACCCCCGCTACCGGTCTGCTGCCCTCGCCGGGTCGCGCGCAGCGGGCCGCTTCTCACCGCCCGGCGCCCCCGCGCTCTACCTCAGTTCGTCTCCCGAGGGCGTCGCCACAGCGATGATCGCGCACCGGTCGGCCCGGTCTGCGGAACTCGACGTGCTCGGGTTCCGCGTGGCGGCGACGCGCATCGTCGACCTGCGCGACCACGCCCTGCTCGCCGGCCTCGACATCGACCCCGCCGACGCGGCGGCACCGTGGCAGGAGATCGTCGCCGACGGCGGCACTCCGCCCTCCTGGCAGGTGCGCGATCGCCTGGTCGAGCTCGGCGCGCACGGGCTGATCGACCCGTCGCGTAAGCGACCCGGACTCTGGCACCTCACGCTGTTCGAGTGGGACGACCGGGTGGTCTCGCCGTTGGCGTAGTGTGCGCTCACCGCACGGGTCAGCCGCGCACCATTCGCAGCAGGTGCTCGTACTCCTCGCGCATGCCCGGGTTGCCGATGCGAGGGTCGTCGGATGCCCCGTGTCGCACCATCTCGTCGAGGTAGCGGCGGTCCGCATCCAGGCGGGCGAGCGCGTCTGCGCCGACGCTCCCGTGCCCGGGCACGACGATGTCGGCGCGGGCCGCGAACGGGGCGAGTCGATCGAGTGCCTCGCGGTACGCCGGCAGGTCGTCCGGGAAGAACGGCAGTGGCAGCTCGACGTCGCTCAGCATGTCTCCGGCCACGAGCACGCGTCGCCGGGGAAGCCACACCGCCGTGTGCCCCGGAGCGTGGCCGTCGTGCACGAGCAGTTCGAGGTCGAGACCGTCGGGCATCGAGGCATCCGGAAGCTGCTCGGCGACGCCCTGCACCCGCCCCATGAGGTCGACGAGCGGCGCCGGGAAGTCGGCGCCGAGGTGCTCGACGAGCACGTTCCGCTCACGAGCGGCGAGGTCCGCGGTCGTGCGCGATGCCCAGCGCGGGGCGTCCCCGAAGCCCGGGTGCCAGAGCAGGTGATCGTGGTGAGCGTGGGTCGCGAACCCGCCGATCACGCGCAGGTCCCGCTGCCGGAGCTCGGCGGCCAGCGCATCGAGCTCGTCGGGCAGCCAGGCGGGGTCGATGAGCAACGACTCGCCTCCACCGGCGAGCACCGTGGAGCTGGTCGCCATCCTGCGGCTCGTGGCGACCAGCACGCCCGGCGCGACCTCGCGAAGCTTCGACACGTGGGAGCTCCTTCGTTTCGACGGGCGAGTGCCCCGACACCATCTTGGTGCGCGCGCGCTCAGTCGGTCACGTCGACGACACGCTCGCCGCCCACGGCAGCCTCGACCGTGCCGCCCGATGCGGAGGCGACTTCATCGCGCACGCGCGTCAGCGACTCGGCGGGCACCCAGAGCTCGAGCGTGGCCTGTGCCGCGTACGTCGTCTCGCCGAGCGTCGCGCCCGTGCGCTGCGCCAGGTCGCGCAGCAGGTGGTCGAACCGACCGGCGTCGGCGTGCGGCACCTCGACGCGCACCTGCGTCAGCGCGAGGCGTCGCACGAGCCGCGCCTCGTCGAGGGCATCCGACACCGCCGTCGAGTAGGCCCGCACCAGCCCGCCGGCCCCGAGCTTCACCCCGCCGAAGTAGCGGGTCACCACGGCGACGAGGTCGGTGAGCTCGCGTCGGCGCAGCACCTCGAGCATCGGGACGCCGGCAGTGCCCGACGGCTCGCCGTCGTCGGACGAGCGCGCCTGGTCGGCGCGCAGGCCGGTGACCATAGCCGTGCAGTTGTGCCCGGCGTCCCAGTACCGCTTGCGCACAGCCGCGATGACGGCAGCGGCCTCGGCGACGGATGCCACGGGCTCGACCCGTGCGATGAAGCGCGATTTCCGCACGACCAGTTCGCGCTCCACGAGGGCCGCGATGGTGGCGGGGTACGCGGTGCTCACCCGTCGACGATACCGACGGCCCGTGCGACGAACACCATGAGGCGGGATGCGTCGGCGAGCGGTTCGCCGATCCATCCGCCGTGCACCGCCTCGACGTCGAAGCCCGCGGCCCCGAGCTGCTGCTCCAGCGTCGCCCTGCTGCGGAAGTGCAGCTCCAGTCGCTCCACCACGGTCTCGCCCATGCGCTCGAACCGATTGTGCGCGCTGATCGCGAGCATGCCCGGGGAGGGCTCGGTCGGGGTTGTCCTCGTCGTAGAGCTCGACGAGCCGCGGGTCGGAGTCGGTCACGGGTCGAGGCTCGCGTCGCCGCTACTGTCGAGGTGCGACGACCGGAGGAGCGAGCGGATGACGGACCCGACCCCTCCCGGTCGCGCGGCGTTCGCCCGGTTCTGGGGCGCGTCGGCGATCAGCTCGTTCGGCACGGCCGTCACCGCGGTCGCCATGCCCGTGCTGGTCGTGCAGGTGCTGGGCGCGACGCCGTTCGAGGTCGGCATCGTGAACGCCGCCCAGTTCGTGCCCTACGCGGTGGTCGGCCTGATCGCGGGCGTGTTCGCCGACCGCTGGCGGCGCCGGCCGCTGCTCGTGTGGGCGAGCATCGGCCGGGCACTCTCGCTGGGCGCGATCGTCGTGCTGTGGCTGCTCGGCGCGCTCGAGATCTGGATGCTGGTCGTCGCGCTGCTCGCGTTCGGCACGTTCGCGGTGTTCGGGTTCGCCGCCACGCAGTCGCTGCTGCCACGGCTCGTGCCGCGCACTCGACTCGTGCACGCCAACGCGAGACTCGACCAGACGGATGCCGCGTCGCAGACGCTCGGCCCCGCGGTCGGCGGTGGCCTCGTCGGCCTCCTCGGCGCGCCCGTGGCGATCGCCGTCGACGCGGTGAGCTACCTCGTCGAGGCTGCGCTGTCCGCGAGCATCCCCGTCGAGGAGCCTCGGCCCGAGCCCCGCCGGCGCCACCTGGGTGCGGAGATCCGCGACGGGCTGCGCTGGACCTACCGGCATCCGACCCTCGGCCCCATGGCGTGGTCGACCCACGTGTGGTTCCTCGCCAACGGCGCCGCGCTGACGCTGCTCTCGCTGATCGCCCTGCGCTCGCTCGGGTTCTCGGCGTTCACGTTCGGCGTGCTGCTCGCGGTGTTCGGCGCCACCAGCCTGCTGGGTGCGACGCTCGCGCCTCGCGCCGGCATCCGACTCGGCACAGGACGCACCGTCGTGCTCGCTCGCGCTGCCTACCCGGCGGCGTGGCTGCTCGTGCTCGCGGCACCCGCCCCGGTCGTCGGCGACGCCCTCGTGTTCGTCGCCCTCGGGCTGCTCGGTCTCGCCGCCGGTGTCGAGAACGCCAACGAGATGGGCATCTGGCAGAGCATCACCCCCGACGAGCTCCTCGGCCGCACCAACGCGACCCGTCGCTCGGTCAACCGCACCGCCGCCGCAGTCGGCGCCGTGCTGGCGGGCCTCGCCGCCGGCCTCGTCGGCGAGTGGCCCGTGCTCGTCGCCGTCATCGTGGTCTTCGCGGCGGCGGCGCTCGTCGCCGGATTCTCGCCGATCTGGACCGAGCGACTCGACGACTGACCCGGCCCCCGAGTACCTCCGCGCAGTGTGGGACTGCGCGGCGAGCGCCCGCACCGGGAGCACGGCGCGGCATACTGGTCGCATGACGTCGAGATGAGCCGCCTCGCTCACTTCACCCACTGCGCTGTCCGCCGCATCCGCCGGCCCCTGCGCGCTCGACGACAAGGATCACTCGCATGACCACGCACTCCGCACCGTTCCGCGTGCGCCCCTACCAACCCTCCGACGAACGCGACTGGGTGCGGTGCCGCGCCCTGGCATTCCTCGACACCCAGTACTACGACGCCGTCAAGCCGCACCGGGTCGTGCTGGCCGAGCCGTCGATCTCGCTCGTGGCGGTCACGCCCGCGGGCGATCTCGTCGGCATCCTCGACATCGAGATCGCGGGTGATGCCGCGACGATCGACACCATCGCCACGCACCCCGATCATCGGGCCCAGGGCATCGCCAGCGCGTTGCTGCACGTCGCCCTGACCGAGCTGCAGCAGACGGATGCCACGTCGCTGGACGCGTGGACGCGGGAGGACGTCGCCGCGAACGGCTGGTACCGACGCAACGGCTTCGTCGAGCAGTATCGCTACCTGCACGTGTACCTGACAGACGGCGAAGACGACACCGGCTTCGCCACGCCCGAGCGCCTGAGCATGCCGGTCTCCGCCTTCGTCCACGGCCGCATCGAGGACGAGGCGGAGCTTCGCACGAGGTACCGGCGCGTGTACCGGTGCACGCAGTACGTGCGACCGGTGCGGCGAACGGCCCGCGACCTCTCGGAGTAGGGTGCCGAATCGCCATACCCGGGCTCGTCAGACGCGAGAGCACAGGTGCCCGACCCGGGGTCGGAGCCGGGCGGCGGCCCGCTGCGCGCCCACTCATCCGAAGCGAGCGCCTCGCCGCTCGACCCGGCAACGCGACGCATCCAATCCCGATCCGTTCGCGCGCCGAACCCCTGTCACGCGCAGATCGCGCAGCCGCCCCGAACCGGGCGGACACGGCCGAGCCCCGCGCTCGACGAATCCCGGAGGACATCATGCCCAGCACCAGGAACACCCTCACCGGCGGCGTCGCCGTCGTCGCGCTCTCCCTGCTCGCGCTCACCGGCTGCTCGGCCGGGTCGAGCACCGACTCGATGGACGACACCGCAGGCGAGAGCGTCGAGTCGTCCGCCCCCGAGATGGAGGAGATGGACCCGGCGGCGAACCTCGTCGGTCCCGGCTGCGCCGCCTACGCCGAGGCGGTGCCCGATGGCGCCGGATCGGTCGCGGGCATGGCCCAGGACCCGGTCGCCACCGCGGCATCCAACAACCCGCTGCTCACGACGCTCGTGGCGGCGGTCAGCGGCCAGCTGAACCCCGACGTGAACCTCGTCGACACGCTCAACGGCGACGAGTTCACCGTCTTCGCGCCCGTCGACGACGCCTTCGCGATGATCGACGAGGACACGATCGCCACCCTGCAGACCGACTCCGAGCTGCTGACGTCGATCCTGACCTACCACGTGGTCGCCGGACAGCTCACCCCCGACGAGGTCGTCGGCACGCAGACGACCGTGCAGGGCTCGGACGTCGAGGTCACCGGCAGCGGCGACGACCTCATGGTCAACGATGCGAGCGTGATCTGCGGCGGCGTGCAGACCGCCAACGCGACCGTGTACCTCATCGACTCGGTGCTCCTGCCGACCTCCTGAGGCACGACGCGCACACCGCGCACGACGCACCACACGGACGACCGCCGGAGCCGGACCACGGCCCGGCGGTCGTTCGCCGAATCGAGGGAGGACGAGATGCGCATGACACCCGCCCGCCGCCGCACGGCATGGGCTGCCACCATCGGCGTGGTGAGCGCGGGGGCGCTGCTGGCTGCCGCCGAGCTCGTCGCGGTGCTCCTCGCACGCAACGCGAGCGTGCTGCTCGCGATCGGCGCGTTCGTGATCGACGTCGTGCCGCGTCCGCTGAAGGAACTCGCGATCACGACGCTCGGCACCGCCGACAAGCCGGTGCTGCTGGTCGGCGTGGCGGTGGCGGCGGGCGTCGCAGCGGCGCTCGCGGGCGTGCTGGAGGTGCGGCGCCCGGGGTGGGGGGCCGCGGCCTTCGTCGTCGGCGCGGCGCTCGCGACGGCCGCCGCCGTCACCCGCGCCGGCACCGGCGCGCTCGCCTGGGTGCCCCCGGTGGTCGGGGGAGCGGTGGGCGTCGGCGTGCTGGTGCTGCTCGCGCGACTGCTGCGCCGAGCGGATGCCCCTGAGCCGGCCGACCCGCCGACGGATGCCTCTCCCGGCATCGCCCGCCGGTCGTTCCTCCGGGCGACGGCGATCGCGTCGGTCTCCGCCGTGCTGGTCGGCGCCGGGGCTGCGGCGGCTCGGCTGGGCAGCAGTGCCGTCGGCGCGGTACGTGAGGCGCTGCGCCTGCCGGCTCCGCGCTCGCGGGTCGCGGTGCCCGGTGCCGCGCAGCTCGACATTCCCGGGCTCAGCCCCCTGATCACCTCGAACGCCGACTTCTACCGCGTCGACACCGCGCTCTCGGTGCCCCGGGTCGATCCGTCGACCTGGCGCCTGACGATCGATGGGCTGGTGGAGCGCCCGGTCGAGCTCGGCTTCGACGAGCTGGTCGCGATGGGCCTCGACGAGTACGCGATCACGCTCACCTGCGTCTCGAACGAGGTCGGCGGCGACCTGGTCGACACGGCGATCTGGCTGGGCGTGCCGGTGCGCGAGGTGCTCCGGCTCGCCGGGCCCCGTGCGGGTGCCGACATGGTGCTCTCGCGCAGCGTCGACGGGTTCACCGCGAGCACGCCGCTGGCATCGCTCACCGACGACGGGCTCGACGCGATCCTCGCGGTCGGCATGAACGGCGAGCCGCTGCCGCTCGAGCACGGCTTCCCGGTGCGCATGGTCGTGCCGGGCCTGTACGGCTACGTGTCGGCGACCAAGTGGCTGACGGAGCTGCGCGTCACGACCTTCGCCGACGACGAGGCGTACTGGACCCCGCGCGGCTACAGCGCCACCGCCCCGATCAAGCTCTCGTCACGGGTCGACACCCCGAAGCTCGGCGCGGCCGTCGCCGCCGGTCGCGTGCCGATCGCCGGCGTCGCGTGGGCGCAGACGGTCGGCATCGCGCGGGTCGAGGTGCGCATCGACGACGGCGACTGGCAGGACGCGACGCTCGCCGAGGCGCTCGCCGACGACACGTGGGTGCAGTGGGTACTGGAGTGGGACGCCGAGCCCGGCACGCACTACCTGACGGTGCGCGCCACCGACCGCGCCGGCACGCTGCAGACCGAGGAGCCGGCGCCGATCGCGCCCGACGGCTCGACGGGCTGGCAGCGCACGCTCGTCACGGTCACCGAGGCCGGCTGAGCAGCGGCATCCGGTGCCACCCGCCCGACGCCGAGCGGCTCACCCGTCCGCGGCCGGTCGCGACCCGCGCAGCTCGCGCGAGACGGCCTCGCCGAGCAACTGGCCTCCGCTCGTGGTGAGCGCTCGTCTCCAGGGGAGCACCCCCTCGATCTCGATCTGGATCGACATCGACAGCACCGTCCGGATGAGCACGATCAGTCCGAGGATCGCCGCGTCCTCGAGCGACGGCTTCGACGTGATCGTGCGGATCAGGTCGGCCGCGACGAGCACCTCGAGGCCCAGCAGGATGGCCGCGCCCAGGGTCGTGCGCAGCACCTGGTACGCCGAGTGCCCACCGGCGCCGCGCCGAAGTGCGCGCATCGCGAGGACCACCGCGATGACCGCGCCCACGATCATCGCGCCCGCACCGGCGGCCTCGAACCCGATGGCGACGGCGGTGAAGACCTCCTCCATGTCCACGGGGTCAGGCTAGCGCCGACTCGGGCTTCTCGACACCGGGATGTCGACGCGACCCGCCTGCATCCGTCAGCGCGCCCGACGACGGCCGACGGGGCGGACCCATCCCGGTCTCCCGGGTGGACCCGCCCCGTTCGGGCGGTGCGGTCGCCTGTCAGCCGAGCAGGTGGTCCAGCGAGCGGGACATCACCTCGTTGCGCTCCGCCTGGGTCGAGATGCCCTCGAAGCCGAAGCCGAACAGCAGCGTGTCGTCCGTGGCGACGATGGCCGCGACCTCGAAGAGCACGCCCACGCGCTTCCAGTCGTTCGCGTTGCCGGCGCTGCCCTCGGGAGCCCCGGGAACCGACCATGCACCCAGGTCGGTCTCGAAGCTCTCGGTCGTCGGGCTGCCGTCGATGTCGACCGTGACGTCGTCGACGAAGATACCGAGGTCGCCCGTCGCCCAGTCGGTCGCGTAGCTGATCGACACCTCGATCTCGCTGCCCGCGTAGGCGGACAGGTCGATCGACCAGGTCTCGACGCCATCGGAGGCGCCGGTCGCCGCGTTCCACTCGCCGGTCGTGCCGACCGGGTTGCAGGCGAGGTCCTGGTAGTGGAACAGGAACGGATGCAGCTCGGTGGCCCAACCCGACGCGCAGGAGTCGCCCGTGCCGGTGCCGGTGTGGCCGTTCGAGTCGGGCAGCGTGGTCCAGTCGTCCTGGCCCACGGTGTGGACCTCGACGAACATGTAGTCCCAGTTCGCCTCGATGCCGTACGAGGTCAGGAACTCGAGGCTCGCCGTGCTCGCTCCCGTGAGATCGATCGTGCGCGAGAGTCGCTTGTACGCGGCATCCGCATGATCGGTCGCCATCTGCCAGTCGCCAGTGACCGGTTCGTACGGGGTGAGGCCCCCGACGTCCCAGCTGGCGAACCGCTCGGAGGCGAACTGCGGGAACTCGCTCTCGGGGAGCACGCTCGACGTGACGATGAACGACGCGGTGCCGGTGGAGACGGCGCCCGGAGCGCCCTGGTTGTCGGCACTGTCGCCGCCGTCGAGCCCGAACGTGTAACCGTCGAAGACGCCTCCGTTGCCGCTGACGTCGAGCGCCGTGCCGTCGGCCGCGAGGCCGCCGCGACGGGCCCGGCTGTTCGCGCCGAACCAGTACTGGTAGACGTCGTCGGTCATCACCAGGCAGTCGCCGCCGTGGCACACCTCGTCGGGTGCCCCGTTGGTGCCGTAGTCCAGCGGGAAGAACTCCTCGAATCCGGCGTTCTTGCCGGTGGCGAGCACCTTGCCGCCCTCGTTGAGGTAGTCGCGCATGACCATGTTCATCTCGTGCGCGAGGAGGGTGGTGTCGAGCCCGCCCTGGTAGTCGGTCACGAGCTTGTCGCCCTCGTACCAGAT
Organism: Agromyces sp. SYSU T00194; assembly: GCF_040496035.1. Taxonomy (NCBI): domain Bacteria; kingdom Bacillati; phylum Actinomycetota; class Actinomycetes; order Micrococcales; family Microbacteriaceae; genus Agromyces; species Agromyces chitinivorans. The sequence continues at coordinate 1,111,073 of NZ_JBEPJZ010000001.1, forward strand.
CACGGCGTCGTAGTGGTTGAGGATGCCCGTGGCGCTCGGCGCCGGACCGGTGACCCCCACGTCGTACACGTCGTAGCTCACGCCGTTGGCGTCGAGCGCATCGGTGTAGTAGTCGAGGTACTGGAGCGGTGCGCTGCCGCCCAGACCGGTGCCCGGGCTGTTGTCGGAGACGATCAGCACGTCGGCGCCGGTCGCTTCAGCCGAGACGTCGAACGTGAAGTGGTCGCTCTCGACCTTGCTCGCATTCGCGGCGCCGCCGCCGGACGGCGTGTCCAGTGCGCTGAACCACACCTCGACGGAATCGCCCGCCGAGAGCCCCGTCACCGTCGCGCGATACTCGCCGTACCAGAGGTTGCCCTCGTCGCCGTAGACCTCGCCGCCGGCCCATTCGCCGGCCGCCTTCGTGGCTACGGGTCCGCCGTTGACGGAACTGTGCATGCGCAGCTGCTTGAACTCGCGCTTGGCCCAGACGGCGACCTCCTGCGAGTCGCCCCAGCTCTCCTCGAACTCCTGCACCTCGAAGTCCGCGGCCACGAGGCCGAGGGACGAGACCGGGTTCGCCGGGTCGGCGGCCGACTCGGCCATCGAGAGGGCGTAGTCGAGGTTGTGCTCGAACTCGACCTGCACGAGGGTCTCGTCGTCGGGGAACTCGAACTGCGAGCGACCGTCGCAATAGTCGTCGGGGAGCGTGCTCTCCTCGTAGCCGAGCGCCGTCTGGCACGTCGCCAGCTCGGGCGTGTAGGCCATGATCCCGTGCGCGTCGCCGGCGTGATCCGTGGTGTCGCCGTTCGTGATGTACAGCTCGGCCGAAAGATCGGGGTCGTAGCCCGGGATCGCCGGGTTCGCGTCGTCACCCGCGAGCGCGATGTTCACGATGTCGTCCGGGCTCGGGCTGTCGACCTGCCAGCCGGTTCCGTAGAGGATCAGCTCCGCTGCGGAGTGGTAGTTGACCATGAACGCGAAGTCGATCGACCCCATCAGGTCGTCCATCGCCTGCGTCTCGGGCTCGGACTGCGGCGCCGTGCCCCGGTAGGTCTGGCCGCTCGGGTTGTCGCTCGACCCCTCGTTGTCGTACCCCCAGTTGGTGGCGAAGTTGCGGTTGAGGTCCACGCCGTCGATCGTCGTGATCTCGCCGTCGCCGTTGTTGTCGGCGAGGTTCTTGCGCCACAGGCGCTGACCCTCCTCGAAGGTCCAGTCGTAGCCGTCGGGGTTGGCCGAGATGACGAACCACAGCTCGGTCGAGTCGAGGATGTCGGTGACCCGCTGGTCGCTCCCGTAGTTCGACAGGACGTAGTTCAGCAGGCGGCTGTTCACCTCGGGGGTGATCCACTCACGCGCGTGCTGGTTCGAGATGTACAGCACCGCCGGGCGCGAGCCCGCCTTCTTGGTGTCGGCCTTCTCGGTCACGCGCATGGCGTAGATGTCCTGGCCCTGCACCGACTGGCCGATGGTGATGAGTTCGGTCAGGTCGTCGTACTGCTGGGCGAGGTGTTCCATCTCGGCCTTGTGTCCGCCCGGGCTGGACCACTTGCGGTAGACCTCGTAGCCGTCGTCGCCTTCCTCGAAGGCGGCGTCGACCGTGGGCACGCCGTCCTTGTTGCGCGTGAGGTCGATCTCGATGTCGTAGGCCTTGTGCGCCTTGTTGGCCTCGGCCGGCGACATGACGGCTGAGACATGCAGGCTGCCGTCGTCGTTCGGCTCGGTCCCGACGATGTCGTAGCCGTCGGCGATCAGCGCGGCGACCACGTCCGCGGGAGCGTCGAACTCGTAGAGGTCCAGGCGGCCACCCGCCTGCGACTGCTCCGGGGGTGAGGACTCCGGGGGATCAGCGAATGCGCTGGTCGGCACGACCGTCAGGCCGAGTACTGCGACTGCTGCGACTGCAAGAAACTTCACCCGCGAACGCGTGTTCATTGGTGCTTCCCCTCCTACACCGCTCCATTGCGGCTACGGACCCCTTGGTTCGGATGTTGCACTTGGGCTTGAACGTACTCCATCGAGGGGTCCCCTGAACAGGGGTCGTCTGCGGCGCAGGACGCTCCGAGCTGCTTCGGCGCCCGGCCACGGCCGGTATCGGCCGTCCGCTACGAGGGTTCGGTCGTACGGATCAGGCCGCAGTCGACGCACGACCACGCGACGAGGAATCGCTCGTCGTCGAGGATCTCGAATCGCATTGGGTCGCCGCACGTCGGGCATGCTCGCATGTCCGCCGCGCGCGCCATCATGCGCTCAGCCTACGACTGAGCGCCGTCACCGAACTCCCGTTCGGCGGACCCGTTCGGCCTACTCCGGCTTGTACTTGAAGGAGAGCTGGATTCGCGTGCGGTACACCAGCGCGCCGTCCTCGCCGATCACCACGTCCTGCTTCGCCACCTCCGCCACGCGCAGGTCATGCAGCGACCCTTCGGCGGTGCTGATGGCCTCCCTGGCCGCTTCCTCCCACGACGTCGCACTCGTACCCACGACATCGATGACTCGATAGACGCTCATCGTGACCCCCTCGTCACTCGATGATGACTTCTCCAGTGTGATCGCCTGCCGCCGTGAATGGAAGGGCGGTCGCCCGGCTATGCCGACAGGTCTGCCCGGTCGAGTGCCCGGATCAGCCGGGTCGCGACCACGGCGCCGGCGAGCGCGACGAGGGACAGCAGCACGGCCGGCACGACGGCCTCGGTCGCCCCGTCTGCGAAGAGGAACAGCGAACCCGCGACGACGCTTGCTGCCATCACCACGGCGAAGACGAGCCATGGCCCGGCGAGGAAGAGCCCCCACGAGCGGTCCTTGAGCGTCAACCACCCCGTCGCGGAGAGTGCGGGCAGCACTACCGCAAGATCGATGACGTGCACGGGGTTGCTGATCAGGCCGGCGTCGGTGATGCTCACCGGGGTCCGTCCCGACAGCAGCGCGGGCACGATCTCGCTGAGCCACAGCAGCGCGAACAGGATGCCGAGGGTGAGGAGCGCCCAGCCTGCGAGCACGCGGGGCCCCTTCGGCACTTTCGGTTGGTTCCGAAGTACGGGGATCGAGAAGACGACCGTGAAGACCGAGATTCCGAGGATCGCCGTGTAGAGCAGGAAGAGCTCGTTGAAGTGCACGCCGAAGGCGTAGATGACGAACGCGTACAGCACGTAGAAGAGCGCGCCGAGCCAGAGCGGCACACCGATCGAACGGCGCGACTGCAACAGTCGCATCCCGACGATCAGGACTACGGCGGAGACCAGGTTCCCGACGTCCTGACCCCACGCCTGGAGCTTCCAGTGCTCGACCTCACGCGCGTAGACGGACGGCAGGAGCAGCCCGAGCAGACTGGACGCCACCACGAGCACGGCGATGGCGATGGTCGACGCACCGATCCACGACGGGATGCGCTTCTCCTCCATGGCGCATGACTGTAGCCCTCCCTCCCGGTTCTTGTCGCCCCGTACCGGGGGACGCCCACCCCTACGATGGGTGCGAGCGCCGGGTTGATGTCGGGGAGGCGGATATGCCGCAGCACGTTCCGTTTCCCAGCGTCGACGCGCTGCTCGACCCGTCGGAGCTGAGTCGGGCGCTCGGGCGGCCGGCGACCTCGGTCGCGACCGTTGCGATAGAGGGTGGGGACACGTCGACGGACGCACGATTCTTCAGCGTCGCGATCGACGACGAGCCGACGCCCAGCCTGTTCCTGAAGATCGTCGACTCGGACCGCGATTGGCTCGCGATGATCACCGCGGACGATCGGCACCGTGCCGTCACGGTGTGGTCCGAGGGTGTGATCGATCGGATGCCTCCGGAGGTCGATGCCGCGGTGATCGCCTGCGCGGACTGGGACGACGGCTACGCGGTGCTGATGCCGAACCTGCATTCGGATCTCCTCGCGCCGGGCGTGCCGATGAGTGTGCGCGGCTTCGACGCTCTGCTCGACGCGATGGCCGCCATGCACGCGACATTCTGGGGGGATCCCGCGCTCCCCGACGAGGCGTTGGGGCTGTGTTCGGCTGAGGCATTCCTGTCCCACACCTCGCCCGGGAGGGCTGCCGAGCACCGGCGTCGATTGGACAGCTGGGTCTTCGATCTCATCGATGAGGGCTGGGATCGCCTCCCCGCGATCATGGATCCTGCGCTGGTGCGCGAGCTGCGCGCGCTCAACGATGACCCGGCACCGATCACCGCCGCCCTGCAGGCCGGCCCCTCGACCCTCGTCCACAGCGACATCCGGCCGGCGAATGTCGCGATCGGACGCCGCGGCGGCGTTCCACGGGTGTCGTTCATCGATTGGGGTCGCCCGCTGGCCACCGTGTCATCGATCGACCTCGGGTACCTCCTCGGCTGGACCGCGCTCGAGCGCCCGTACCCGGTCGAGGAGGCGGTGAGGCGCTACGACGCACGGCTTCGCCAGCGGCTGGGCGAACGAGTCGATGTTTCGAGCTGGGAATCTGTCCGCGACATCGGCATCCTCGGTGGGCTTCTCAACACCATCTGCTTCCAGGCGCTGTCCGCCCACGGGGATGACCGACCGGCAGCGGCTCAGGCCCGCGCGCTCACGGAGTGGGAGCCGTGGTTGCGCCGAGTCGCCGATCGCTTGTGAGGATCACAGCGTCCTCCGAACCGAGACGACGGCCGAAGCACGTGTCGCCCCCGTGCATGACCGTTCCGGGTGCGCGGCCGCGGTGATGCGTGGACGTGAGCCGCAGCACTAGGCTCCGGACATGCCGCTGCTCCGAACCGTCGTGGTGCCGGCGCTCGGTGCGATCGCCGTGCTCGCCGTGACCGGTCGGGCGATTCGGCTCCTCGGCGGTGACGACCCACGTGAGGACCGGGCCGTGCGCTCGCTGCAGGACGCGTTCGGCCACCATCCGCACGACGACGATGCCGCGGCTGGGGCCGGCTCCTCGGGCACGACCGGGTCACGCGAGCCGATCGACCGCGTCACCGGGCCGCTCTCGTGGTACTCCGGCGTGCCCCAGACCATTGCGAACGGGCTGATCTGGTGCGGCCTCACCTGGGTGTCGACGCGCGACTGGCGCTCTACGGTCGCCCCGGCCGCGGTACTCATCCTCGAGACGGCGTGCTTCGTCGCATCCGCCGCGCTCGTGGAACGGCCCAGACCCGAGCGGGTGTGGCGCCCGGAGCAGCCGCACGCGACGTCGTCCTTCCCCTCTGGGCACACGGCGGCGGCATTCGCGCTGCACGGCACGCTCGCCGACCTGATCGATCGCCACGGCGCCCGGGGCGCGCGGCTCCTCGGGCCCCTCCTCCGGTACGGGATTCCCGGAGCGATCGCGTTCTCGCGGGTCTACCGTGGCCAGCACCACATCTCGGACACCGTCGCGGGCGCCGTGCTGGGCCGGTGGAGCGCCGCGATGGTTCGCCGCGAGCTCCTCTCGCCGTAGGGCTGGATGCGTCGCAGCGACCCGCGAAGTCCGGAATCCGGGCTGGCGCGTTCTCGACACCCGCGTCAGACTGGACTCGGCCAGATGGGTCCGTCGTGGCGAGGGGGCCAGTGATGAACATCCACACCCGAATCGCGGCCGTGTCCGCACTCGTACTTGGGCTCGGAGCGTCGGCGATCGCACCGGCGGGGGCGGCGCCGGACGGTGGCGCGATGACCGTCGTCGGCGTCGAGATCCTCGGTGAGTGGATCCTCCCGTCGCGCACGTCCTTCGGCGGAACCGAGATCGGAGGGCTGTCGAGCATCACATACGACGACGGGCGGGGGGTGTACTACGCGCTGTCCGACGACCAGGGCGATCGCGAGACTGGCGATCCGGTGAGGTATTACACCCTGACGATCGAGCCCTCCGATGGCTCCTTCAACGAAGCGGGCCTCACCTTCCTCGGTGTGTCGCAGCTCTGGGATGACGCCAAGTCGGCGTTCGCGCCCGGCGGCGTCGATCCCGAGGGCTTCACCATTTCGCGGGGCGGATCGTTCTTCCTGTCGTCGGAGGGCGACCTCGATGGGGATCCGATCGTCGATCCGTTCATCCGGCGTTACAACCCGAGCGGCACGCCGACGGCGGAGCTCCCCATCCCCGATCACTACATCCCCGACGGCACCGATCGGGGAGTGCGCTTCAACCTGTCATTCGAGAGTCTCAACCTCACGCCCGACGGGCGCCGGCTCGTCACGGCCGCCGAGGGCGCGCTTTCCCAGGACGGACCGGCATCGGCGTTCGGCATCGGCAGCCTCGCGCGGATCCTCGAGTACGACCTGTCGCATCGCTCGCCGGTCGCTGAATACGTGTACGAGGTCGGCCCCTGGGCCGAGCCGTCGGACATCTTCGGGGTGAACGGGATCGTCGAGGTGCTGCCGATCGATAACGTGGGCACGATGCTCGTGATGGAGCGATCCTTCTCGGTCGGAGGTGTCGGCGGCAACGGCACAGGAAACGTCGTCGTACTGAAGCAGATCTCCACGGCCGGCGCCACGAACGTCCTCGATGTCGACGCGCTCTACGACGGGGGCTCGCCGATCGCCTTCACACCGGTGTCGCAGTCCGAGGTGTTCGCGTTCGACGATACGCGCGTCCCGGTGGACAACCTCGAAGGCATGACCTTCGGGCCGATGCTTCCCGACGGGCGGCGAACCCTCGTGATCATCAGCGACAACAACTTCTCCAGCGCGCAGTTCACGCAGTTCTTCGTCCTGGCGGTCGACATCCAGCCCGCATCCTGAGCGCTCGGTCAGCGCGCCGCACGTACTGCTAGCGTGCTCCTGTCCACCGCGCTCAACGAGGAGATTGCAGGGCCCATGCATCCCGCCTCACGCTACGCAGCACTCGGCGTGCGCGTGGCGATCGTCATGGTCATCGTCTCGGGGCTCCTCCTCGGGGAACGGAGATTCCCGTTCTTCACGAGTCAGAGCAGCCTCATCGCGCTCGGGTACTTCATCACCGCACTCGTGCTCATGGTGCAGCGGAAGACTGCCGTCGCGCCGGCACCGCGGCTCCGAGGCGCCGTCACGTTCTGGCTGATGACGACGGCACTCATCTCGCACTTCCTGAACAACCGCGGCGTGAACCCGATCCCCGGCCTCTTCGACCCCGACCCCGTCGTCGCGATCGACAACATCGGGCTGTTCATGCTGCACTACGTGTCGCCGATCCTCGTGCTGCTGGACTGGCTCGCGTTCGGCCCGCACGGCCTCGTCCGCTGGCGCGACACCCTCGTGTGGCTGCTGTACCCGATCGGGTACGCGATCGTCATGATCGCGCGTGGCACCCTGCTTCCGGCGGTGAACGACCGCTACCCGTATCCCTTCCTCGACCCGACCGTGGCCGGCTTCGACGGAATGTTCGCCGCGCTCGGACGCGTCATCCTCATCCTCGCCGTGATCGCGCTCGCCGTCGTCGCTGTCGACCGCCTCGCCTCCGCAGTCGTGCGGCAGGTAGTCGCACGGCAGCGATCACGCATCCCCGTCGCCTAGGCGCCTGCTCTCGACCTGCGAGCGCCTCTCACCCACGAGCTGGTCACGCCGCCGGGTGAGATGCGCCTGCTCAGCGGCGGTGCCGGCGAGCTGGATCGCTCGGTCGTAGGCCGTCCGTGATTCCTCGCTCCGCCCGCCGACCCGGCGGAGGAGCTCGGCGCGCGCGACGTGGAAGGCGTGGTATCCGTCGAGCACGTCGCCGAGCGGTTCGATCTCGGCGAGTGCGACAGCGGGCCCGTCCACCTCGGCGACCGCGATCGCGCGGTTGAGTCGCACGATCGGGGAGGGGTCGAGCGTGACCAGGCGGTCGTACAGGGCGACGATCTGGGACCAGTCGGTGTCGCGGGCGGATGGGGCGTCGGTGTGCACCGCGCTGATCGCGGCCAGGAGCTGATACCGACCCGGCTGCTCCGCGCCGTTGGCGACGGCGGCAATCCGTTCGCGCACCAGCGTGTGTCCCTCGAGGATCTGGGCCCGGCCCCACGCGTCGCGGTCCTGCTCGGCCAAGGTCACCAGTTCACCGGCGCGGGAGAAGCGCGCGTCGCGTCGCGCCTCGGTGAGGAGCATCAGGGCGAGCAGGCCCGTCGCCTCTCCTTCGTCGGGAATGAGCACGCGCACCAGGCGGCACAGGCGAATCGCCTCTTGCGTCAGGTCGGCCCGCACCGGGTTCTCGCCCGAGGTGGCCAGGTAGCCCTCATTGAAGATCAGGTAGATCACCGCGAGCACGCCGTGCAGCCGCTTCCGGATGTCTGCGACCGCGGGAATCCGATAGGGAACCCCCGACGCCTTGATCTTCGCCTTCGCGCGGGTGATCCGTCGCGCCATGGTGGTCTCCGGCACGAGGAACGCGCGGGCGATCTCCGTGACGGTCAGTCCGCCGACGAGGCGGAGCGTCAGAGCCACCCGGGCCTCCATGACGAGTGCGGGGTGGCAGCAGATGAAGATCAGGCGGAGACGGTCGTCCTCGACCGGCCCGGTCGGCTCGGGAGGAGAGTCATCGGAGAGCATGAGCGCGGCTCGGTGCTTGTCGTCGCGGCGCGACTGTCGGCGCAGCCTGTCGATCGCCTTGCGTGTCGCGGTCGTGGTGACCCACGCGCCGGGATTGGGTGGCACCCCATCCCGCGGCCACCTTTCCACCGCCGTGACGAACGCATCGGCCGCCGCGTCCTCGGCGAGGTCGAGATCGCCGAATCGACGGGCGAGGCCGGCCACCACCCGCGCCCACTCCTCGCGGTGGACGCGGGCGATGGTCTCGTCGACAGAACGCGCGGTCACGACTCCATCAGGTCAGCCTGCTGTCGGTCGACGATCTCGGTGACGCCGGAAGGGAACCGGTGCACCTCCTGCGGCCAGTCCAGCGCGACCGCCAGACGCCCTGCCCAGTAGCGAGCCGCCTCGTCGTTCGGCACGTCCACCACGGTGAACCCGCCGAGATGCTCCTTGCTCTCGACGAACGGTCCGTCCGTGAAGATCGGAACGCCGTCCTCGCTCACCACGCTGCACACCGCAGTAGAGGCGTCGATCCCTCCGTCCGCGAAGAGGAAGACACCGGCCGTCTTCATCTCCTCGAGCACGGCCATCGACGCCTCGCTCTTGGCGCGCAGCTGATCGGGGGTCTGCTGCGGCACCCACTCGTCGTTGAATGCGATCAGGTAGTTCGGCAATGTCGTCTCCTTCCCATGGAACGAGAGCCAGGTCGGCTGCTCGGTCGCGACGATCCGGAGGACCGCCTACCCAGTCCACGAACGGCGAAGCTCGGATACGACACTAGTCCCGAGTATTTCGCGATTGTCGGAACGGCGGACTCCGACAACCCAGCTGGCGGTGGTCAGGCAATCTGTTCAGTCACCCGTCAGGTACAACTACGTCTGCACCATGTCCGCGAAGCGCGAGAAGTGGCCGTGGAACGCGACAGTCACGGTGCGGGTCGGGCCGTTGCGGTGCTTGGCGACGATGAGGTCGGCCTCGCCGGCGCGGGGGTTGTCGCGCTCGTAGGCGCTCTCGCGGTGGAGCAGGATCACCATGTCGGCGTCCTGCTCGATCGAGCCCGACTCGCGAAGGTCGCTGATGGCGGGGAGCTTGTCGGCACGCTGCTCCGGGCCACGGTTGAGCTGCGAGAGCGCGATGACCGGCACCTGGAGCTCCTTGGCGAGCAGCTTCAGCGCACGCGAGAACTCCGAGACCTCCTGCTGGCGGCTCTCGACGCGCTTGCCGCTGGTCATGAGCTGCAGGTAGTCGATCACGACCATCTTGAGGCCGACGCGCTGCTTGAGGCGCCGGCACTTCGCGCGAATCTCGACCAGCGTCATGTTGGGGGAGTCGTCGATGTAGAGGGGCGCGTCGTTGATGCGGCCCCGGGTCGAGGCGATGGTCGTCCAGTCGCGGCTGTCGACGGTGCCCTTGCGCATCGACTGCAGGGGCACGGATGCCTCGGCGGACAGCAGTCGCATGGCGATCTCCGACTTGCCCATCTCGAGCGAGAAGAAGATCGTGGGCAGGTCGTTGTGGATCGACGCCGACCGGGCGAAGTCGAGGGCCAGCGTCGACTTTCCGAGCGCGGGACGCGCGGCGACGATGATCATCTGGCCGGGGTGGAAGCCGTTCGTCAGGTCGTCGAGGTCGGCGAAGCCGGTGGGCACGCCGGTCATCTTGCCGTCGGTGTGCTTGGCCGCCTCGATCTCGTCGATCGCCACGGTGACCGCCTCGGTGAGCGGCACGTAGTCCTCGCTCTCGACGCTGCCGGTGACCGAGTAGATCTCCGACTGGGCGACGTTGACCAGGTCGGTGACCTCGCCCTCGCCGGCGTAGCCCAGCTGCACGATGCGGGTGCCCGCCTCGACCAGGCGCCGGAGCATGGCGCGCTCGGCGACGATCTCGGCGTAGAAGCCGGCGTTGGCCGCTGTGGGCACGAGGCTCGTGAGCGTGTGCAGGTACTCGGCGCCGCCCGCGCGGCCGAGTTCGCCGGTCTTGGTCAGTTCGTCGGTGACGGCGATGACGTCGGTGGGCTCGCCGTGCGAGTAGAGGGAGAGGATGGCGTCGAACACGACCTCGTGCTTGGGCACGTAGAAGTCGGGGCCTCGGAGCGTCTCGATGACGTCGGCGACCGCGTCCTTCGAGAGCATCATGCCCCCGAGGGCGCTCTGTTCGGCGAGGAGGTCGTGCGGGGGCGTGCGCTCGGGACCCTGACGTGCGTCGCCCTGCTGCTCGCGGGGTTCGGCGATGCCGAGATGGGCGATCGTCACGCCTGGCCTCCTCGATGTCGTGTTGTGTCCGGCGACGCGATTTCCGCGCTGCTTCCAGTGGTACCAGCGACGACAGACAGAGGGCCCGAGCGTTGCGGCCGGTCCCCCATCCGGCGACGGAGATTCACCCTATGGACGCGCTCCCACGGGGCACAAGCCAGCCTGTGGACAACGCTGTGGGGAACTTGGGCGAAACGCCGGGCGCCATGTGCAAAGAATGTGTGGAAACCTGTGGAGAACGAAGAAAGTTCTCTGCGAAAATGGCATTTGATCGGCTCATATGGTTTCCCACACCTGTGTGGAGAAGAAATGTCTGGACTGTGACTTGAGGGTTACGAACACGGTGTGGGCTGTGCACAAATGCGCACGCGAATCGGGCCGAACCAGCTTGCGGAACGCGGTGTCCGGGTGTAGGAATCCGGGCACGTCGAAGGCCCGCCGCGGACCGGAGACGACGAAGCGGCGGACCGGAGATCCGGCCCGCCGCTTCGTGTACGTGCGTCGCGCTACTTCGCGGCGATCACCTGGAGGGTGATGGTCGCGATGACCTCGTCGCGCAGCTTCACGCCGGCCTCGTACTCGCCGATCGACTTGATCGTCGGGACGGTGACCTTGCGCTTGTCGACCTCGCCGAGGCCGGCGGCCGACACGGCGGCCGCGACGTCCGCGGACTTCACCGAGCCGAACAGGCGACCCTCGGAGCCGGCCTTGACGGCCAGCTTGACCTTGGTGGACTCGAGCGAGGCCTTGAGGGCCCGCGCGTCCTCGAGCGAGTGCAGCTCGCGCGCCGAGCGCGCGGACTTGATCTGCTCGACCTGCTTCTCGCCACCGCGGGTCCACGGCGTCGCGTAGCCCTTCGGGACGAGGTAGTTGCGTGCGTAGCCGTTCTTGACCTCGACCACGTCACCGGCGGTGCCGAGGCCGTTGACCTCGTGCGTCAGGATGACCTTTGCCATTGTTCCGGCCTCCTTCTCAGCGACCCGAGCCCGCGTACGGCAGCAGGGCCATCTCGCGTGCGTTCTTGACGGCACGGGCGATGAGGCGCTGCTCCTGCACGGAGACACCGGTGATACGACGGGCGCGGATCTTGCCGCGCTCCGAGACGAACTTGCGGAGGGTGGCGACATCCTTGTAGTCGATGACGCCGACCTTGATCGACTTCGCGGGGGCCGCGTTCTTCGGGCCCTTCCCGCGCTTGCGGCGGTCGCCGCTGCTCTTTCCAGCCATTGCTGTTCCTTACCTGGGAATGAAATACGTTTCGTTGAGCGGATGCCTCGTGGCGAGGCATCCGTCGGCAGACCTAGAAGGGGGTCTCGTCGCCGTAGTTGGTGCCGGGCGTGTTCCAGACGTCGCCCGACGCCGCAGCCGGTGCGCTCGGCGCCCACGCGTCGTCGGAGGACGAGTTGCCGCCCCCGCCGCCGCCGTAGCTGCCACCGCGTCCGCCGCCGCTCGACTGCGCGCGCGTGACCTGTGCGGTCGCGTAGCGCAGGCTCGGGCCGATCTCGTCGATCTCGAGCTCGATGGCGGTGCGCTTCTCGCCCTCGCGGGTCTCGTACGAGCGCTGCTTGAGACGGCCCTGGGCGATGACCCGGGAACCCTTGGTCAGCGAACCTGCGACGTGCTCGGCGAACTCGCGCCAGCAGCTCGCACGCAGGAACAGTGCTTCACCGTCCTTCCACTCGTTCGCCTGACGGTCGAACGAGCGGGGGGTTGATGCGATGGTGAAGTTGGCGACCGCGAGGCCAGACTGCGTGTAGCGCAGCTCCGGGTCAGCCGTGAGGTTGCCCACAACGGTGATGATCGTGTCGCCTGCCATGGGACTAGGCGTCCTTCTTCGCTGCCCGAGCTGCCTTCTTGGCGGCGCGCTCCTCGTCGGCCTTCTTCGCGGCGGCGACCTGTGCGATCGCCTCCTCCGCGCGGAGGACCTTGGTGCGCATGACGGCCTCGCTGAGGTTCAGCTGGCGGTCGAGCTCGTTGGTCGTGGCCGACTCGGCGGTGAAGTCGACGACGGCGTAGATGCCCTCGGACTTCTTGTCGATCTCGTAGGCCAGGCGACGCTTGCCCCAGATGTCGACGTTGTCGACGGTGCCGCCATCCGTGCGGATGACGTTGAGGAACTTGTCGAGGCTGGGAGCAACGGTGCGCTCGTCGATCGCGGGATCGAGGATCACCATCAACTCGTACTGGTGCATGACAGACCCACCTCCTTCGGACTCGGCGGTCGCAGACGTTCTGCGACAGGAGGGTGTTCATGCGTCGAACTGCGGAGGCCCGGACTCGGGCGCGCAGACAACCTGTCCAGTGTAACGGAAGCCCGATCGGGCCGCCATTCGGGCCGATCCCCCGCGGGGTGCGGTCGCTGTTCAGGAGCGTCGGTGGGCAGATGCGACGGTCGTGCGCCAGCTGACGAGCGGATGCAACGAAGGTGCGTGGCTCGCTCGCATGCGCCGATCTCATGCGGGCCTCTCCGGCCCGTTCCTGAAAACGGCACTCTCCACGCTCGCGCCCGCGGCGTCTCGGGAGATCGCGCTCCTCAGCCCGCGTCGCGGGCGGCCCACCAGGCGAGCAGGCGCTCGCGCGCCGCATCCGGCCCGATCGGCCCCTCGTCGAGCCGCAGCTCGAGCAGGAACCGGTACGCCTCGCCGACCTCGCGGCCCGGACGGATGCCGAGTGCGGCCTGGATCTCGTTGCCGTCGAGCTCGGGGCGCACCGCAGCGAGCTCCTCCTCCTCCGCGAGCACGGCGATGCGCTCCTCGAGGTCGTCGTAGGCGAACCCGAGGCGGTCGGCCTTGCGGCGATTGCGGGTCGTGACGTCGGCGCGGGTGAGGATGTGCAGTCGCTCGAGCTGGTCGCCCGCGTCGCGCACGTAGCGCCGCACGGCCGAGTCGGTCCACGCGGCGTCGGCATAGCCGAAGAAGCGCAGGTGCAGCTCGATTAGCCGGCCCACCGCGGCGATCGTGTCGTTGTCGAACCGCAGGGCGCGCAGCCGCTTGCGGGCGAGCTTGGCGCCCACGACGTCGTGGTGGTGGAACGAGACCGCGCCGCCGGGCTCGAGGCGACGGGTCCTGGGCTTGCCGATGTCGTGGAGCAGCGCGGCGAGGCGCATCACGAGGTCGGGGGAGTCGAGGTTGCCGCGTGAGGCCTCGTAGTCGATCGCCTGGTCGAGCACCGTCAGCGAGTGCTCGTAGACGTCCTTGTGGTGGTGGTGCTCGTCCACCTCCAACCGCAGCGCGGGCACCTCCGGCAGCACCCGGTCGGCGAGCCCGGTGTCGACGAGCAGGCGGATGCCCGGCTGCGGCGCATCCGTCAGCAGCAGCTTCGTGAGCTCGTCGCGCACGCGCTCGGCGGAGATGCGCTCGATGGCCCCGGAGAGTTCGGCCATGGCCGCGAGCGTGCCCGGTTCCACGTGAAACCCGAGCTGCGACGCGAATCGTGCCGCGCGCAGCATCCGCAGCGGGTCGTCGCCGAAGGAGCGCTCGGGTGGCGCGGGCGTGCGCAGCGTACGGGCGAGGAGGTCCTCGACACCGCCCGAGGGGTCGACGAGCTCGAGGCGGGGGAGGCGGAGCGCGAGCGCGTTGACCGTGAAGTCGCGCCGGGTGAGGTCCTCCTCGAGCGAGTCGCCGAAGACGACCTCGGGCTTGCGGCTCTCGCCGTCGTACGCGTCGGTGCGGTAGGTCGTGATCTCGACCTGCTCGCCGGCGATCTTCGCGCCGATCGTGCCGAATCGGCGCCCGATGTCCCAGTGCGCCTGCGCGATGGGCGCGACGATCGCGAGGATCTCGTCCGGCGTGGCATCCGTCGTGAAGTCGAGGTCGTTGGTGCCGCGGTCGAGGAAGGCGTCGCGCACCGGACCGCCGACCAGTGCGAGCTCGTGCCCGGCGGCCTCGAAGGCACCGGCGAGGCGCGACACGGTCGGCGAGGCCGCCAGTTCGCCCAGCCGGGCGAGGGCCGCCGCGACACTCTGCATGGCCACCATCGTACGGCGCTGCGCGGGCGTCGATCGTGCACGGGTGCGACCCCCACCGCGCACGTGGCGGTCGGCGACGACACCGTAGAATCTCGTGCATGGCGGCCGAGGCGATTCCCGTGCGACGCCCGCGCCGACTCCTCGCCGCGGTCGCCGCAGGCGCAACGGCCGCCGGGTTCCTGCTCGGCGCCCCGGCGTCCGTTCCCGCCGCCGCTGCGGAGCTCGACGGGCTCACCCTCGTCGTGGCACCCACCGATGCCCCCGTGATCACGGACGTGTCGGACACCACCTCGTTCACGGTCGAGACCGGCAACGCCACCGGCCGCTTCCTGACCGACGTCGACATCGTGGTGGGCCTCGCCGGACGCGCACTCGGCTCGACCGACGCCCTCGCCGACTGGACCGCCGGCACCGACTCGGCGCCGAGCGGCACCGAGCTCGCGCGCGAGACGCTGTCGGCGGTGCCCAACGGCAGCACCCTCACCACCCGCATCGAGGTGGACACCGGGGACCTCGCGCAGGACGCGACCGCCGCGCTGCCCCTCTTCGTCGCACTCGAGGACGACGGCGAGACCATCGCGTGGTCGACCGGCGTCGCCGTGTGGAGCGCGGGCGACGACATCGGGTCGGTCTCGCTCGCCGTGGCGGCGCCGATCACCGTGCCCGGGCAGGACGAGGGCCTCTACCCGGCCGAGCTGCTCGAGGGGTGGACGAGCCCGCAGGGCATCCTCACCCGACGGCTCGACGCGCTCGCGGACACGCCCGTGGCACTGGCGATCGACCCGGCGATCATCGCCTCCATCCGGGTGCTCGGCGCGGATGCCCCCGAGAGCGCGCTCGCCTGGCTCGACCGGCTCGGCACGGTGACGAACGAGACGTTCCCCCTCGCGTACGCCGATGCCGACCTCGCTGCGCAGGCGCAGGCCGGGCTGGACGCGCCGCTCCAGCCGACGACGTTCGACGACGTCGCCGACCCGGAGGACCTCGTCGTCCCGAGCGCCGAGCCGGAGGCAACCGACCTCCCCGCCTCGCCCGACGCGACCCCCGCGCCGACGACGGAGCCGGGCGCCGACGAGGTCGAGGCGCCCGTGCCGGGCGTGCTCGACTTCGCCTACACGCGCACGGACATCGCCTGGCCGGCCGACGACACCCTCGCCGACGGCGACCTCGCCTTCCTCGACGAGGCCGGCCTCACCACCGCGATCGTCGCGGGGACCAACGTCGAAGCCGTCACCGGTGCCGCGCGCGACGCCGCGGCAACCATCGGCGGCGCGACGGCGGTCGTCTCCGACATCGAGGTCACCGACGCCCTCCGAGCCGCCGAGGCGGCCACGACCACGACGGAGTGGGCGGCGGCGAACGCCGACCTCGCGGCGTCGCTGGCCCTGATCGCCGCGGACGGCGGCTCGTCCGGGCGCACGCTCCTCGCGACGTTCGCCCGCACGCAGCCGGTCTCGACCGAACGCGTCGCCGGGGCGATCGAGACGATCGGCGGGCTCCCCTGGACCGAGGCCGCCTCGCTGTCGCAGGCCATCGGCGCCCCGCCGACCTCGCGAGCACTGCGTTCGTCCCCCGAGGCCGACGATCGCATCGCCCGGATCCGCACGATGGTCGAGTACGACGGGGAGCTCGCCGAGTTCTCGACGATCCTCGACGAGCCCGAGCAGCTGACCGCCGCGTACCGGCGCGACCTGCTCGCGGTGCTCGGCGCCTCCTGGGTGTCCGACACCACCGGATGGGACAGCACCTCGTCCGCGTTCGTGAGCGGCACCCGCGAGGTGCTGGACGCCGTGAGCATCGTGCCGAGCAGCGAGTTCACCGTCATCTCGCGTGAGTCCGGCATCCTCGTCACCGTGCAGAACGACCTGCCCTACCCGGTGAACGTCGTGATCACGGTCGACCCCTCGAACGGGCGCCTCCTCGTCGAGGGGCCCGTCGAGACGACCATCGAGCCCGACTCCCGCGGCACGACGACCGTGCCCGTCCAGGCCGGTGTGGGCAACGGGGCCGTCGCACTCCTGGTCTCGCTCGAGTCGCCGGCGGGCGTCCCGGTCGGGAACACCGTGCGATTCGGCGCGAACGTGCAGGCCGACTGGGAGGGCATCGGGGCCGCGGTCATGGGCGCCGCCCTGGCGATCCTCTTCGGCCTCGGCATCTGGCGCATCATCCGTCGGCGCCGGCAGGAGCGAGCCGACGAGGCCTCGCCCGCGGAGGCGGACGGGGACGACGCCACGGACGACCACGGCGACGATGCGGACTCGGAGGAGCACCGCTCCGATCGCGCGGACGCCGACGAGCAGGACGCCACGAGCGGCGCCGGTGAGCACGAGGAGCCGAATGGCGGGCGGTGACATCGGGCGCGCGAGCGTCTTCCTGGCGTCGGGGACCATCGTCTCGCGCCTCCTCGGGTTCGTGCGGTCGATCGTGCTCGCGGCGGCGATCGGCCTGGTCGGCTCCGCGAGCGCCGACGCGTTCGCGGTGGCGAACCAGCTGCCGAACACCGTCTACACGATCGTCGCGGGCGGCGTGCTCACCGCCGTGCTGGTGCCGCAGATCGTGCGCGCGGGGATGCAGCAGGACGGCGGCGCTGCCTACATCAACAAGCTCCTCACGATCGCGCTCGTCATCCTCGGTGCGGCGACCCTGGTCGCCACCCTCGCGGCGCCGCTCCTCACGCTGCTGTACGGCACGCAACTCGACCCGGACACCCTGGCGCTGGCCACCGCCTTCGCCTGGTGGTGCCTCCCGCAGATCTTCTTCTACGGGCTCTACACGCTGCTCGGCGAGGTGCTGAACGCCCGCAAGAGCTTCGGGCCGTACACCTGGTCGCCGGTCCTGAACAACGTCGTGGCCCTCGCGGGCCTCGCCGCGCTCATGATCGTCTATGGCGCCGACCCCGACGGCACCCGCGACCCCAGCGCCTGGACGCCCGACATGATCGCGGTCCTCGGCGGCACCGCGACGCTCGGCGTGGCCGCGCAGGCGCTGGTGCTGTTCTGGTTCTGGCGCCGCATCGGCCTGCGCTACCGCCCCGACTTCCGGTGGCGCGGCGTCGGCCTCGGCGACGCGGGCCGCATGGCGAGCTGGACGTTCGGGATGCTGCTGCTCACGACGTTCGCCGGCATCGTGCAGACGAACGTCGCGGGCATCGCGTCGGACTCGGCCGCATCGGTGGCGACGCTCGCGCCCGCCTGGCTCATCTTCATGCTGCCGCACTCGGTCATCGCCGTCTCGATCGGCACGGCCTACTTCACCCGCATGAGCGAGCACGCGGCGGCGGGCGACACGGTGCGCCTGCGGGACGACATCGGCAGCGCGATCCGCGGGGTCGGCCTGCTGATGGTGGTGTCGGCCGCGATCATGATCGTGTGCGCCTACCCGATGGCGGCGGTGTTCGCGCCGGGGAACTTCGCCAGCGTGTCCGCGTTCGGCAACGTGATCATCGGCTACCTCATCGGCCTGGTGCCGTTCAGCACCCTGTTCCTCGTGCAGCGGTCGTTCTACGCGCTGGGCGACACCCGCACGCCCTTCTTCTTCACGCTCTTCCAGGTCGTGTTCTTCGTCGGGCTGGCGCTCGCGTGCGCCGCGCTCCCGGTCGACCTGATCGCCGTCGGCATCGCGGTGTCGACCTCGGTCGCAGGCACCGCGCAACTCGGGCTCGCGCTCATCCTCCTGCGCCGACGGTTGGGCCTGCTCGGGTTCCGTGCGGTCATCATCAGCTTCATCCGCGACGCGGTCGCCGTCGTGGCGCCGATGCTCCTCGGCGTCGTGCTGCTGATCGTGCTGGGCGGCACCATGGCGGGCGGCTTCGCGGTCGACACCCGGCTCGGCGCGATCGTGTCGATGCTGGTGATCGGCGCGGCGATGGGACTGCTCTACGTCGGCGGGCTGTGGGTGCTCCGGTCGCCGGAGCTGCGCACCTTCACGGCGCCCGTCGTGGCGCGACTCCGCCGCCGCTGAGCCCTCGTGACGCACCGTCGTCACGTTCACCCGCCGTACAGCGGGCAGGAATACCCTGCACCTACACTGTGTTGACGGTGGAGCGGCCGGACTCCCGGCCGCGAGCAACGCCAGAACGACCACGAGGAGCAACGTGCGCGACGTCATCATCATCGGCTCCGGCCCCGCCGGATTCACCGCGGCCATCTACGCCGCGCGCGCCGAACTGCGTCCCATGCTCGTCGCGAGCTCGGTGGAGGTCGGCGGCGAGCTGATGAACACCACCGAGGTCGAGAACTTCCCCGGCTTCCCCGAGGGCATCATGGGCCCGGAGCTGATGGGCAGGATGCAGGCGCAGGCGGAGCGCTTCGGCACCGAGGTCGTCTACGACGACGTCGTGAAGCTCGAGCTCGACGGCGACGTCAAGCGCGTCACGCTCGGCGGCGGCGAGGTGCACGAGGCCCGCACCGTGATCTACGCCACCGGCTCGGCGTACCGCAAGCTCGGCCTGCCCGAGGAGGATCGCCTCTCGGGGCACGGCCTGTCCTGGTGCGCGACCTGCGACGGCTTCTTCTTCAAGGAGAAGGCGATCGCCGTCGTCGGCGGCGGAGACTCGGCGATGGAGGAGGCGACCTTCCTCACGCGCTTCGCGTCGAAGGTCTACGTCATCCACCGCCGCGAGGAGCTCCGCGCGTCGAAGATCATGCAGCAGCGGGCGTTCGACGACCCGAAGATCGAGTTCGTCTGGAACGCCGAGATCGCCGCCATCCACGGCACCGACGCGGTCACCGGCGTCACGCTGCGCGACACGGTCACCGGCGACGAGCGCGGCCTCGACCTCGACGGCCTGTTCGTCGCGATCGGCAACGACCCGCGCGTGCACCTGGTGCACGGACAGCTCGACCTCACCACCGAGGGCACCGTCGCCGTCCAGGGTCGCTCGTCGAAGACGTCGCTGCCCGGCGTGTTCGCCGCGGGCGACGTGCTCGACCCGACCTACCGGCAGGCCGTCACGGCGGCGGGCTCCGGCACCGTCGCGGCCCTTGACGCCGAGCACTACCTCGCCGCCCTCGCCGACGCGGAGGCCGGCACCCCCGAGACGGAATTCGCCGTCGCGAACTGACCTCGGCCCGGGGCATCCGCCCCGCCGACACCCCACCGAAGGAGATTCCCCCATGACCGCACGCGCCGTCGACCAGTCGACCTTCGAGCAGGAGGTCCTCAACAACTCCAAGACCGTCATGGTCGACTTCTGGGCGGAGTGGTGCGGTCCGTGCCGCGCCGTCAGCCCCATCCTCGACCAGATCGCCACCGAGCACTCCGACAAGCTCGACATCGTCAAGCTCAACGTCGACGAGAACCCGCACCTGGCGATGAAGTACCAGATCACGTCCATCCCCGCGATGAAGGTCTTCCAGGAGGGCGAGGTCGTCAAGACCGTCATCGGCGCCAAGCCGAAGCCCGCCCTCGAGGCCGACCTCGCCGCCTACCTCGCGTAGCCGGCCCGTTCGCGAACCCACGACCCGCCCGGCACCAGCCGGGCGGGTCGTTCGCGTTTCGGGCGCGGTCGATGCCACCGGTCGGCGATCGGCCGTGTCATCCGCCGTCCGGCCCGCAATACGATGAACACGACGACAGGAACGGAACGACAGTGACTCCCGAGGGCCTCCCGCAGCGCACCGGCAACAACCTCGACCCGTGGTACCACCACTACGCGGCCCGAGCCGCCGGGCTGAGCGCCTCCGAGGTGCGCGCCCTCTTCGCCGTCGCCTCCCGACCCGAGGTCGTCTCGCTGGCGGGCGGCATGCCGTTCGTCTCGGCACTGCCCGACGAGTTCGTGATGGGGTCGCTCGAACGCGTGATGCGCGAGCGCGGCCCGGTCGCGCTGCAGTACGGCTCCGGCCAGGGCACCGAGCAGATCCGCGAGCACATCCTCGAGATCATGGCGATCGAGGGGATCGAGGCCACGCTCGACAACCTGGTCGTCACCACCGGCTCGCAGCAGGCGCTCGATCTCGTCGCCAAGCTGTTCCTCGACCCCGGTGACGTGGTGCTCGCCGAAGCGCCGAGCTACGTCGGCGCTCTCGGGGTCTTCCGTTCGTACGAGGCGGAGACCGTGCACATCGCGATGGACGAGCACGGGCTCGTCCCCGCTGCGCTGCAGGAGACGATCGAACGCCTACACGCCGCGGGCCGGCGGATCAAGCTGCTCTACACGATCCCGAACTTCCAGAACCCCGCCGGCGTCACGATGTCCGCCGAGCGCCGGGCCGAGGTACTGGCCATCTGCCGCGCGAACGGCGTGCTGGTGGTCGAGGACAACCCGTACGGGCTGCTCTGGTTCGATGAGCCGGCGCCGAACGCCATCCGCTCCCTCGACGAGGACGGCGTCATCTACCTGGGGTCGTTCTCGAAGACGCTCGCTCCCGGATTCCGCGTGGGCTGGGCGCTCGCACCGCACGCGATCCGGGAGAAGCTCATCCTCGCGAACGAGTCGGCCATCCTGTCGCCCAGCGTCTTCAGCCAGCTCGTCATCGCCGAGTACCTCGAACAGGTCGACTGGCGCACCCAGATCGACACCTTCCGCGGGCTCTACAAGGAGCGGAAGGAGGCGATGCTCGAGGCGCTCGAGGATCACCTGCCCGAGCTGCGGTGGACCAACCCGAACGGCGGGTTCTTCGTCTGGGTCGACCTGCCGCCCGAGCTCGACTCGAAGGCGATGCTGCCCCGCGCGGTGCGCGAGCTGGTCGCGTACACGCCGGGCACCGCGTTCTTCGACGACGGGGGAGGACGGCACAACATCCGGCTGTCGTTCTGCTATCCCACGTCGGAGAGCATCCGGCTCGGCGTGCGTCGCCTCGCCAACGTCGTGGGCGGCGAGCTCGACCTGCTGACGACCTTCGCGGGCACGGGATCGCTGCAACTCGACGACCGCGTGCGCCGCACCACGACCCCGCCGTCAAACCTCGCGTGAGTGAACCGGAGAACCCTCGAACCATGGCAGACGCACCCGCACTCGACATCGTCGTCCTCGCCGGCGGCATCTCCCACGAACGCGACGTGTCGCTCCGTTCCGGACGACGTGTCGCGGACGGACTGACCTCCGAGGGACATCGCGTGACGCTGCGGGAACCGGATGCCACCCTGCTCCCGTTCCTCGAGTCGCACCGCCCCGACGTGGTGTGGCCCGCACTGCACGGCGCGAGCGGTGAGGACGGCGCACTCCGCGGACTCCTCGATGCACTCGCCCTGCCCTACGTCGGCGCGCGCTCGAACGCGTCCGGACTCGCGTGGCAGAAGCCCGTCGCCAAGACGGTCGTGCAATCGGCCGGGATCGCGACCCCGGACTGGATCACCGTGACGCGTGATGCGTTCCGTGAGCTCGGTGCGACGAGCGTGCTCGATGCGATCCTGCACCGGCTCGACACGCCGGTGGTCGTCAAGCCCGCCTCCGGAGGCTCGGCGCAGGGGGTCTCGCTGGTCGACGACCGGGGCGGCCTGCCGCGCGCACTGGTCGACGCGTTCACCTACTCCGAACTCGCCGTCGTGGAGCGCCGGGTGCGCGGTACCGAGGTCTCGGTCGGGGTGATCGACACGGGAGACGGCCCGGTCGCGCTGCCGCTGGTCGAGATCGAGCCGATCTCGGGCGACTACAGCTTCGAGGCCAGGTACAACGCGGGGGAGACCGTGTTCTACGCGCCGGCGCGCCTCGACGAGGCGCTGTCGGCGACGGTCGCCGACGCGGGCCTCGCGGCGCACGCCGTGCTTGGCCTGCGCCACATCTCCCGGGTCGACTTCATCGTCGACGATGCCGGCACGCCGTGGTTCCTCGAGGCGAACGTGCTTCCCGGACTCACCGAGACCTCGCTCGTGCCCCAGGCGATCGAGGCGGCCGGGCTCCGACCGGGACGGGTGTACGCGGACCTCGCCCGCACGGCGATCGCCGACGGCACCGACTGATCCCGAACGGGGCATGTCCGACGGTGCATACACCGTCGGGGTGTGCGCCGGGCGAATCGCGACGGTCTAGTTGGCTGCGCTCTAGTTGGCTGCGCTGAAGCCGTCCTCGTCACCGAGCTCCGCGAGAATCCGGTTGAGATCCTGGATGGTTGCGAAATCGATGCTGATCTGGCCTTTTCTCGAACCGAGCGAGACCTTGACACGGGTGTTCAGGCGGTCACCGAGACGACCGGCGACCTCGTCCAGGTAGTGCTGCCTGCGGCCTGCGGCAGGCTTGGCACGCGCGGGCTTCGGAGCTGCCGACGCCGCCGCCTCGGCGGCGCGCACCGACAGGTCCTCGTTCACGATCTTCTCTGCGAGGCGTTGCATGCCGTCGGGGTCACCTACGGAGAGGATCGCTCGTGCATGCCCTGCCGAGAGCACACCGGATGCCACGCGGACCTGCACCTGCTCGGGCAGCTTGAGCAGCCGGATCGTGTTCGAGATCTGGGGACGCGAGCGGCCGATCCGGCTCGCGAGCTCCTCCTGCGTGATGCCGAAGTCCGCGAGGAGCTGTTGGTAGGCCGAGGCCTCCTCGAGCGGGTTCAGTTCGGATCGATGGAGGTTCTCGAGGAGCGCGTCGCGGAGCATCGCGTCGTTCGCGGTGTCCTTGACCACGGCCGGGATCGTG
The DNA here is from genome assembly GCF_040496035.1 of Agromyces sp. SYSU T00194. Lineage (NCBI taxonomy): Bacteria > Bacillati > Actinomycetota > Actinomycetes > Micrococcales > Microbacteriaceae > Agromyces > Agromyces chitinivorans. The sequence goes on from NZ_JBEPJZ010000001.1 coordinate 1,134,256, forward strand.
TCGAGACCGGCCTCCTTCGTCGCCCGGAGCCGTCGCTCGCCCATGACGAGCTCGTAGGTGCCGGGGCGCTCAGGGTGCGGGCGCACCACGATCGGCTGGAGCACGCCGAACTCGCGAACGCTGTGCACGAGCTCGGCGAGGTCGTCCGGATCGAACACGCTGCGGGGCTGGTTCGCGTTCGGCACGATGGTGTTGGGGTCCAGCTGCACCAGTCGCGCGCCGGGCACGGAGACGAGGCCGTCGCCGTTCGAGTCGGCCTCCGTGACACCGGTGGGACGCGGTGGGGCGGAGACGGTCGCCTCACCGGGGAAGAACACGTCGACCGGGCGCTGCTCGCGGGGGGCATCGTCGCCCGTCGGGATGAGTGCGCCGATTCCCCGGCCGAGTCCGGTGCGCTTCGTCGCCACTACTTCGCCTCCTCGATCACGGGCGCCCCGCGGAGTGCCATCTCTGCGGCCGCTTCGCGATACGAGAGCGACCCGGTCGACGCGTAGTCGTACGCGATGACGCTCTGGCCGTAGCTCGGCGCCTCGGAGACGCGGACCGAGCGGGGGATGATCGTCTCCAGCACCTGAGAGGGGAAGTGGTCGCGGACATCCTGGGCCACCTGCTGGGCGAGGTTCGTGCGCGAGTCGAACATGGTGAGCAGGATCGTCGAGACGCGCAGTGCCGGGTTGAGGTGCCGCTCGATCAGCTCGATGTTGCGCAGCAACTGCGAGAGGCCCTCCAGCGCGTAGTACTCGCACTGGATCGGGATGAGCACCTCTCGTGCGGCGACGAACGCATTGATCGTGAGGAGGCCGAGCGAGGGCGGGCAGTCGATGAAGACGTAGTCGTAGGCGGCATCCGCATTCTCGAGGAACGTGTCGAGCGCGCGTCGGAGTCGCTGTTCACGGGCGACGAGCGAGACCAGTTCGATCTCTGCACCGGCGAGGTCGATCGTCGCGGGCACGCACTGCAGGAGCTCGTGCTCGGTCGTCGGCTGCACGACGTCGGAGAGTGCGGCGTCGTTGACCAGTGCGTCGTAGACGCTCGCCGTCCCAGGGCGGTGCTCCACACCGAGTGCCGTGGACGCGTTGCCCTGCGGGTCCAGATCGATCACGAGCACGCGCGCACCCGTTCGCGAAAGCGCGGCCGCCACGTTGACCGTCGTGGTGGTCTTCCCGACGCCGCCCTTCTGGTTCGAGATGGTGATGACCCGCGTACGCTCGGGCTTCGGCAGCACCTGGGAGTCGAGCGCGGTGCGGCGGCGCGTCTCATCTGCGAGCTGCTCGGCCAGCGGCGCACCCGGTGCCGTTCCACGTGAAACGGTCGACGGCTGGTCGGCGCGCGCAGCGGCGTTCCGCTGCTGCAAGTCGTTCGTGCTGATCTCGGCTCCGGTCTCGGGCGGGCGGGCGGGGAAGTTGTCGTGCAGCGTCGGCAGGGGGTCCTCGTGCAGTGCGGCGGCCGTCGCGGCATCCCAGTCGATCACGCGGCGTACGGGCAGCTCTGTCGGCGGGGGAGTGGCGGCGGGCGGCTCGGGGGCCGTGCCGGCATCCGATGCTACCGCGTCCGACCGACCCTCGACGTTCACGGGTGCCGCCTCTGCGGTGGCCTCCACGGTGGGCTCCGCGATGCCCTCCGCGCCGTGGTCTGCCGCATCCGACTGCCCCGCGGGAAGCGAGACCTCCGACTCGGTCTCGGGCGCCGTCATCGGGTCGTGCGCCTCGGAACGGATCGGCTGGGAGCGGGTCGGCTCGGTGGAGGCGGGCTCCGTGGATGCGGACTCGACGGAGGCGGGCTCGGTGGAGGCGGGCTCGACGGAGGCGGGCTCGACGGAGGCGGGCTCGACGGAGTCCGCGCCTCCGTCGCGCCCCTCGTCGGCGTCCCGCACGTCCGGCCCCGATGCCGGGTCGTCCGGGGAGGAGGCGGTCGGCGTGGACCGGGGCGCAGGAGCGTAGCGTGCGTAGTCCTCCGGCTCCACGTCGTGAGACTCCACGGGCAGTGCGTCGCCCGGATCGGGCTCGTTGTCGGCCAGGGCGATCGACGTGGCCGATCGCATCGTCTCCGCGGCCGGCGCCACCTGCGGCGCGCTCGGCGCAGGTGGAGGGGGGACATTGGTCGGTGCGGCGTCCGATGTGGCGGGCCGGGAGGTCGTCTCGGCGGGCTCGCTCTGCCTCTTGCGGAACCAACCCCGACCGGATCCCTGTGCCATTCCGACTCCTACCCCATCTGCGGTGAGCACCGTCGCGGTGCTCGGCATTCAAGGGTAACCGCCGACCCCCACGTCGGACGATGGAAAACCGCACTCCCGATGAAGTCGGTGGGGATCCCTCGTGTGGAGGGTCGAGACCCCACAATCCGTGGCGCCGGCAGAGCCGTTTCACGTGAAACGGACGCCCTCCACGCGCGCGTGCGCGCGTGCGCGCGTGCGCGCGCAGCCCGGGGCGTGGCCCTCGCATCCTCGTCCCGGTCCGAGCGCTCCCGCCTCGTCGACCGCCCACCATCGGCGCCGGCACACTCGGTGCCGGCAGACTCGGTGCCGGCACACCGAAGGGAGTGCAATGAGCCCGATCGGTGATCGAGGGGGCGATGAGGTGACTGATCGGCCGACGACGTGTGGATGTCCCTCAGGCCCCCGTGTCGACGACATCGCCCCGAGCAGAGCATCTCGGCGGCGAGGATGGCGAGAGCGAGAGCGAGCACCTGGGTCTACCGCGCCGTTTCACGTGAAACGGCGCAACGATGTTCCGACGGGTATCGGTCGGTCGTCCGGGACGATGCCCGCCACGACGCTGATCACCTGGGCGATGCCGCGCTCGACGAAGTCCCGACGAGAGACTGCCAACTGCTGGTGAAGGGACCTGGTGGTGACGACGGTCGACTCTCACGATCATCCCGGCACCCGCGTCTCCACCCGGCCACGCGAGATACTCCGTGGCGGCGGTCGGCTCGCAGTCGATCGGGTCACGGGGTGACACGCGCCCTGCGTCTCCCGGTGTCCGCCGCGACGCTTCCGGTCCGTGCACGGCGAGGCTCCGGCATCCCCGAAGCGCGCCCTGCACGTTCGACGGTCCGGTGCCCCGGGCGCACCGCGGACAGGGTCGTCGATCCGTCTCGAGGGAGCATCCGCTGTGCGGCCGGCGCGACGAGCACGCGGGTCTGATCGGGGGACCACGCCGCCCGATCATCACCCTCGGCATCGCGCTCGCGACCGGATTGCGGCACCGGGTCATGCCCGTCCGGCGCGCGGCTTGCACCTGTACCGACCCGACCCGACCCGACAAGAACCCGACGAATCCACCGCGGGCCCCCGGCTCCCCGGCGCCGATCGACTCACTCGGCACCGATGCGGTTCCGATGCGCTTCGCCGGTGCGCTCCCGATTCAACACGGGTCGTCGCCGGGGCATCGCACTCCGGCGCGACGTGAAGTACCGCAGCGCCCAACCGCAGTGCCGCCGCGCCGACGAACGCGCGCCAGAACTCCTGGCCGGACAGCCACACCTCGCGGTCGGGTCGCGTGAACCGTCCGGCAGCGCCCGCACCGCGTGCGTCAGCTCGTCGGATGCACCGGCGCACACGAGCGGTGACCGCCCGGTTGCGGGCGCGGCAGACATCGCGGTTCGCATCCGTCGACCTCGTTGGTCGGAACGCCGACGCGCGTGCCGCCGACACGCATTCCCCGGACGCCCGCGCGACACCAGCCGGACGAGCGCCCTGCTAGGGCAGCAGGAGTTGGCGCAGGCGTGCGCGCGTGCGCGCCCCGACGCCGAGCTGTGCGAGCACTTCCGACGCCCGGCCCGCCACAGCGTGCACGATCGGGGCGGCGCCCACCAGCCATGCCTCCACCTGCGCGGTGGTCCACGACGCCATTCGGTCGTGCGGGCTCGCACCTGTTCCAGCCATGGCGAGGACGCTCGCCGAGTAGTCGTCGACGATCGCCTCGGCTGACACCCCCGCGTTCCCGAGGAGCAGGGTGGTGATCATTCCCGTGCGGTCGCGTCCCGCCGAGCAATGCACCAGCACTCCCGGCTCCGCGGTGGCGATCGCCTCGAGCGCGTTGCGCACCAGACCGGGCTGCAGTTCCCAGTTGTGGGCCCAGTACTCGGGGGAGTCGAGGATCGGCAGGCAGCGGCGTCGGAACTCTGGATCCGTCTGGTCCTCGGTCGGGCGAAGCATCACCGTGGCAGTCGTTCGTGCGGCGTCATCGACGACCGGGTCGCCCGGTCGCACGCCGGTCTCAGAGGAGCTGCGCAGGTCGATGATGCTGCGCACGCCCCACCCGTGCGCCTGCGCCCATCCTGCCGTGGTGAGGCGTTCGCGACGCGGTCCGCGTGCGACCCTGCCGACGACCGTCGTCGTGCCGGGGAACGAGGCGAGCGGCAATCCGCCCAGGTCGCGACAGTTCGGGTAGCCGTCCCACTCGAGCGCACGCATCCGTGCAGCGTACCGGCATCGACTCCCACCGTGTCGAGTGCACCCACGTGCAGCCACGGCGTCGACCGCCACACCAGAGACCGCGACACCCTCGACCGTGGCGAGCGAGTGGGTCCTGCACATCGCGGACCACGAGTGTGCTCGCCCCCAACGTCGGCGGCGTCACGGGGACTGCGCCCGCGCAGCGGGGGAGGAGACGGTGCGGGCAGGCCAGTGCCTGCGAGCCGGTCAGCATGTGGGAGTCGGCCGGTACCGTGAGCTTGGCGGAACGGCGCGTCCGTCGGTGGGCGACTTCACGCACTGCGTGCACGCCACCGGAACACCGGGAGCACGCGATGTTTCACGTGGAACATCCGCTTGACCCATGAGCACCGCGCAGGAGCACCGTACGAGAGGCCTCGCTGCGCTGGTCGATCGGGGGGTCCGCGATCATCGCGATGTGCACGACGGACGATGCAGCGGGTGCCGACGACGTGAGCGACAGAGCATCGGCACGGCACCCGGAACCCGACGACACCACCCACCGGCGTCCTCGGGCGCGACTCCGCCGGGGGCCGGTCGCCGCATCCGATGCATCGGCTCGTCACCGACGCGCCCAGCCCTGCACGTCGGTCCGGGCCAGAAGCGGGAGCGGGGGAGTGGGCACCACCGTGGTTGCCGCGCCCACGTAATCACCGACGAGCGTGCGTGCGCCTCCGCCGGCCGGGCGCCGCGACTGCGGCCAGGTGATCATCCCGATCTGCGGTCGCGTGCGACGCGAGCACACCGACGACGCCGTGCCGGCCGACGCGGCCACGGCAGCGCACGAATCGTCGCCGTCGATCGGCGATCGACGTGCGAACGCAGCGGCTGCGCTGCTCACGGCCTCGTTCACGTACGGGACCCCCACCGAGCGGGGTGCCTCACACTCCGCGGCCACACCGCACATGCGCCGGGACGAGGGCTGGGAGGGCTCAGCCGCGCCGCGCGCGGATGACGCGAGTCGGCTCGGCAACCACGCCCTCGCCGAGCACGACCACCTCGACGTCGACCAGGCCGAACTTCCGGATCGGCTTCGCAGCCGCCTCGATCTCCTTGGCCGCGTTCGCGCCCTTCATGAGCACGAGCTCACCCCCCGCCCGCAGCAGGGGAGCGGTGACCGGGATCAAGGTGCGCAGGGCACTCACCGCACGTGCGGTCACCTGGTCGAGTCGACCGTCGAGCCGAGACTCCTCGGCACGGGCGCGCACCACCTCGACGTTCGACAATCCCAGTGCGTGGACCTGATCGTTCAACCAGGCCACGCGTCGCTCCATCGGCTCGATCAGCACGAAGTCCACATCAGGACGGGCCAGCGCCAATACGATCCCGGGAAGTCCCGCGCCGCTGCCGACGTCGCCGACGCGACCCGGCCGCAGGAGCGGAGCGACCAGACCGCTGTTCACGATGTGGCGCGACCAGAGCCGAGGCAGTTCGAGGGGACCGATCAGGCCCAGCTCCTCGCCACGCTCTGCGAGGTTCCGGGTGAACCCGCGCACCGCATCGAGACGGTCTCCGAAGACCTCGCTGGCGTCCGCCGGTTCTGCTTCGAGCATCATCGTTTCACGTGAAACGTCAGGCGCGCGTGATCACGGTGTGGCGGTCCTTGCCCTCACCGCTCGACTCCGAGTGGAAGCCGCGCTCCGCGACCAGATCGTGCACGAGCTTGCGCTCGTAGGAGGACATCGGCGGCAGCGCAGCATCGCCGGCGCCGCCCTCGATGCGCTCGACCGCACGGTTCACGAGTTCCGACAACTCGGACTTCCGCTGGTCGCGGGACCCGCCGATGTCGAGGATCAGGCGCGAGAACCCGCCGGTCTTCGACTGCACCGCGAGGCGTGCCAACTCCTGGAGGGCCGCGACGACATCCGGCTTGGAGAGCACCGAGAGGTTCGAGCCCTCACTGGCCGTGACCGAGATCATCGCTCGCTGATCGGTCACGTCGATGTCGATGTCGCCGTCGAGGTCGCAGATGTCGAGAAGTTCCTCGATGTAGTCGGCCGCGATGTCGCCCTCGTCGGTGAATGCCTCCGCGGCGGCCGGCCGCTCGTCCTGTACGTCCGTCATGGTCCTACTTCCGGTTTCCGGGCTTCTTCTTCGCACGCGACTTGCTGATCGGCTGCTGGCGCTGGGTCGGCTTCGGTGCCTCCACCTCGGGGGTCTCCGTGGCCTCGGCACCCGGTGCCGGGAGCTTGCCGCGCTTCGCCAGGCGCGCCTCGCGTGCCTTCGCCGCCTCACTGCCCGGCGTGGGCATGTTGCGGATCACGAGGAACTGCTGGCCCATCGTCCAGAAGTTCGAGGTGAGCCAGTAGAACATCACGCCGATGGGGAACGCGACGCCCGAGAAGGCGAACACGAGGGGGAGCAGGTAGAGCAGGATCCGCTGCTGGCGGAACATCGGGCTCGCCTTGGTCTCCGGCGACATGTTCTTCGAGACGATCTGCAGCTGCGTGATGAACTGCGACGCGGTCATGAGCACGATCATGACGACGGCGATGACCATCGTCTGCCACGGGCCACCCGCGTTGACGGCCTCGATGAAGGTCGAGCTCAGTGGAGCGCCGAACAGCTCCGCCTGGTTCAGCGAGTCGGCGAGGTCCTGGTTGAGCAGCCCGACACCTGCGGCGTCATTGCGCGCCGCGTCGTTGAGCACCGAGAACAGGCCGAAGAAGATCGGCATCTGGAGCAGGAGCGGGAGGCACGACGACAGCGGATTCGTACCCGTCCGCTTGTAGAGCTCCATGGTCTCGCGCGACATCGCCTCGCGCGAGTACTGGTCCTTCTTGCCCTTGTACTTGTCCTGGATCTTCTTCAGCTGCGGCGCCACCTCGAGCATGCGGCGCTGGTTCTTGATCTGGCGGACGAAGACCGGGATGAGCGCGGCACGCACGACGACCACGAGGCCGACGATCGAGAGCACCCAGGTGAGTCCCGCATCCGCGTCCATGCCGAAGAACGTGAACAGGCTGTGGAACCCGACGAGGATGAGCTCGATGGCCCACTTGATGGGCCAGAGTATGGTGCCGATGATGTCCATGGGGGTGGATCAGTCCTTTCCGGGGGCTGCGACGACGAAACCGAAACGGGTGGTGCGGTAGCGCTGCCGGCGCGAGTGCGGCACGTCGTCGATGCCGCCCTCCGCCCAGGGGTGACAGCGTGCGAGACGGCGGACCGTGAGCGCAGTGCCCACGACCGCACCGTGTTCCTGCACCGCACCGAGCGAGTAGGCGGAACACGACGGGTAGTACCTGCAGACGTCGCCGTAGAGGGGCGAGATCACCGCGCGATAGATGCGCAGCAGCAGGACGAGGAAGTTGCGGGGGAGGAGCAGGAGCGCCGTCAGGAACGCGCGCATCATCGCCTCCCGGCCGATTGCACGGCAGCGGCGACGTCGCCACGCAGTGCCGGCCAGTCGGCATCGGCGGCGGAGGGAAGGGCGCGGATCACGACATCCATTCCTCGTACCCCCGAGTCCACGAGTTCGCGGCTGGCCGCCTTGAGGCGGCGCCGGACCAGGTTCCGCCGTACGGCGGTGCCGACCTTCTTCGACACGATGAATCCGAAGCGCGGCTGGGCGTCAGCCGGTGTGCGACGCACGTAGCTCACGGTGTGCGCACCGACGGACTTCGCACCGCGACGCACCACGAACCGATAGTCATCGGCGCTCGTGATGCGATGCGCGGAAGCGAGCACCGGTGGTTACGCGGACAGTTCGGTGCGACCCTTGCGGCGACGGGCCGAGATGATCGAACGGCCCGCGCGGGTGCGCATGCGCAGGCGGAAGCCGTGCACCTTGGCGCGGCGGCGGTTGTTGGGCTGGAACGTACGCTTGCTCATTCTGTGCTCCGATTGAAGGGTTCGACTCCGCAGTCGCCGCCCGGAGGGGCGACCGGGAAAGCTGTGGCGGCCCTGGCAGGGCCTCGCGGTCAACTGATTAAAACTACGGCCTCGCGCGCGGCTGGTCAAACCAGAACGCACTGCGAACCGTCGATTATCGCCGATCACTCAGGTTACGGCATGGAACGACACGCCGAGGGCGTCCGCGGCGGGGGAAATCGCATTTGTCGCACCGGGTGCGATTGGGTACCGTAAACAACCAGTTATCCCCAGCCTCCGGCGCATGACCATGGGAATCCGGTCGGATCTGCCCACAGGCTGTGGATGAGACTGTGAGTTGTCCACCTCGCTTCGTTCAGCATGTCGACCGGGGATCGACGAACGACGCCCGAGGCCACCGACCGATTGCGGGGAATTATGACCGAACAGCCCATTGCCGACGTATGGGCCACGGTCATGGACCGACTCGCTGCGGACGAGGCCATCACGCCGATGCTGCAGGGCTTCCTGAACCTGGTCGAGCCGAAGGGCATCGCCGCGGGCACGTTCTACCTCGAGGTGCCCAACGACTTCACCGCGAGCATGCTCAACCAGAGGATGCGGGTCTCCCTCCTCACCGCCATGGGCGCGATCGAGACGCCGTCGCCCGTCACGTCCTTCTACGTGGTGGTGAACCCCGAGCTCGAGCAGGACACGCCCATCACGCCGCAGCCCGTGTTGGCCGGCGCGCATCGCGTGCCCGTCGACGGCCACCAGGCCGTCGTCGGGCAGTCCGGCTCCGACGGCAACGTCGTCGAGCTCCCCGCCGCACCGCAGTCGGTCTTCGACACGACCAGCGAACGCCCTCGCGACGCGCGCCTCAACCCGAAGTACAGCTTCGACAACTTCGTCATCGGACAGTCGAACCGATTCGCGCACGCGGCAGCGGTCGCGGTCGCCGAGGCGCCGGCGAAGGCGTACAACCCGCTGTTCGTGTACGGCGAGTCCGGCCTGGGCAAGACCCACCTCCTCCATGCCATCGGGCACTACGCGCTCAGCCTGTACCCGGGTATCCGCGTGCGCTACGTCTCGAGCGAGGAGTTCACGAACGACTTCATCAACTCGATCGCGAACAACCGCGGGTCGTTGTTCCAGCAGCGCTACCGCAACATCGACATCCTCCTGATCGACGACATCCAGTTCCTGCAGGGCAAGGCGGAGACGCAGGAGGCGTTCTTCCACACGTTCAACACGCTCCACGACCACAACAAGCAGGTCGTGATCACGAGCGACGTCCCGCCGAAGCACCTCACCGGCTTCGAGGACCGCATGCGGAGCCGCTTCGAATGGGGCCTCATCACCGACGTGCAGGCGCCCGACCTCGAGACCCGCATCGCCATCCTGCGCAAGAAGGCCCAGTCCGAGCGTCTGCAGGTCCCCGACGAGATCCTCGAGTACATGGCGTCCAAGGTGTCGAGCAACATCCGCGAGCTCGAGGGCACGCTCATCCGCGTGACGGCCTTCGCGAGCCTCAACCGCACGCCCGTGGACCTGCCGCTCGTGCAGACCGTGCTGAAGGACCTCATCACCGACGACGAGGACAACGTCATCGCGCCGGTCGACATCATCACGAACACCGCGGACTACTTCAAGCTCACCGTCGACGACCTCTACGGGTCGAGCCGCTCGCAGGCGGTCGCGACGGCCCGCCAGATCGCGATGTACCTCTGCCGCGAACTCACCAACCTCTCGTTGCCCAAGATCGGGCAGCTCTTCGGCAACCGCGACCACACGACGGTCATGTACGCCAACAAGAAGATCAGCGAGCTCATGAAGGAGCGTCGTTCGATCTACAACCAGGTGACCGAGCTCACCGCGCGCATCAAGCAGAACAGCCGCTACCGCTGATTCCGGCCTCCCCTCGCCGGCGCCCCCGGGTCGCCGGTGATCCGCCATGCCCGCACGGGGTCGCAGGGCACCGTCAGCGCCGCCCGCGCACGGTGCCCTGCACGCTGTGCACATGTGGATAACCTGTGGAAACCTGCGGATGACACGCAGTGCGACTGTGGACGGCGTCGACGCGCCTGTGGAATGCGAGCGGATGCCGCGATCGAGCGCCACCCCCGGAATCACGCGCCTCGCACACGCCACTCACAAATCACACGAATGTAGTTCCGCGGAATCCCGAGGCTCCCACATGGTTATCCACAGTTTCCACACCGGTTAACGCTGTTAAGAACTCTTCTTCTCCATCCCACTTCCGACAACCTTCACTGCACAGACCGGCCGATCGAGCGCGTGCGGGTTCGGTTCACTCGCCCTCGACGGCTGTCCCACTAGCATTGGAGCCACCAGCGATACGACCACCGACGGGAGAGCGCGTGAAGTTCCAGGTCAACAGAGACGTCTTCAGCGAGGCCGTCTCGTTCGCCGTGAAGCTGTTGCCGCAGCGCACGACGCTCCCCATCCTCAGCGGCGTGCTCATCGAGGCCGGCGAGGACGGGCTCGTGCTCTCCTCGTTCGACTACGAGGTCTCGTCCAAGACGGAGATCGCCGCCGACGTCGAGGAGGCCGGCACGGTCTTGGTCTCCGGACGACTGCTCGCCGAGATCGCCAGCCGCCTGCCCAACGCACCCGTGCGCTTCGTCACCGATGAGGGGCGCATCACCGTCAGCTGCGGCTCCGCCAGCTTCACGCTGCTGTCGATGCCGGTCGAGGAGTACCCCAGCATCCCCGAGGTCGGCGAGCAGTCCGGCCTCGTTCCCGCCGAGGAGTTCGCCGCGGCGGTCGCCCAAGTCGCCGTCGCCGCGTCGCGCGACGACGTCACCCCCGTCATCACCGGCGTGCAGCTCGAGGTCGCCGAGACCAGCCTCGGCCTCGTCGCCACCGACCGCTACCGCGTGGCCGTCCGCCAGGTGGAGTGGGACGGAGGTTCGGTCGCCAGCGGCGGAGACACGCTCACCGCCCTGGTCCCCGCGCGCACCCTGCAGGAGGTCGGCAAGACCTTCGGGCACTCGGGCAACATCTCCGTGTCCATCACCAGCCGCGACGACCGCGAGCTCATCGCCTTCACGGCCGACAAGAAGACCGTGACGTCCCTGCTGATCAAGGGCAACTTCCCTCCCGTCCGTCGCCTGTTCCCCGACGACGTCCAGAACTACGCGGTCATGAACACCGCCGACCTCATCGAGGCCACCCGCCGCGTGGCGCTCGTGCTCGAGCGGGAGGCCGCGCTGCGGTACACGTTCGGCGAGGACGGACTCACCCTCGAGGCGATCGGCAGCGAGCAGGCGCAGGCATCGGAGACGATCGACGCGGTGCTGACGGGCGACCCGACGGTCGTCTCGCTCAAGCCCCAGTTCCTCCTCGACGGACTGGGCGCGGTGCACTCGGAGTTCGTGCGCATCGCGTTCACCAAGACCGACAACCCGAACAAGCCCGGGCCCGTGCTCATCACGAGCCAGACGTCCCGTGAACAGGCGGGCTCCGACAGCTACCGCTACCTCCTGCAGCCGAACCTGCTGCTGCGCTGATCCCGAGCCCCGCGCGGGCCGGGAGGGGGTCGCGGCGGCGCGACCAGGTATCAGGAGCGAACATGCACATCGGAATCATCGGCCTGGGCCGGATGGGCGCGAACATGCGCGCCCGGCTGCGCGAGCACGGCCTGGAGGTCACGGGCTTCGACACGAACCCCGACGTCAGCGACGTGGCGAGCCTCCAGGACCTCGTCGAGGCGGTGCCGGCGCCCAGGGTGATCTGGGTGATGGTGCCGTCGGGGCACGTCACCGACGGGGTCATGGCCGACCTCGCCGACCGGCTCGACGCCGGCGACCTCGTGATCAACGGCGGCAACTCCCGGTACACCGACGACCTGCGCTACGCCGATGCGCTCGCCTCCGAGGGCGTCCGGTTCGTCGACGCCGGCGTCTCCGGCGGCGTGTGGGGCGACCGGTACGGCTACGGGCTCATGGTCGGCGGCGCCGACGACGACGTGGCGCGTGCGATGCCCGTCTTCGACGCGCTGCGTCCGGAGGGTCCGCGGGAGGAGGGCTTCTCCCACGTCGGACCGGTGGCGGCCGGCCACTACGCGAAGATGGTGCACAACGGGGTCGAGTACGCGCTGATGCAGGCCTATGCCGAGGGGTACGAGCTCCTCGCGAAGCGCTCGGATCTCGTGACCGACGTCGAGGCGGTCTTCGCGGGCTGGCAGCGCGGCACGGTGGTGCGCTCCTGGCTGCTCGAGCTCCTGGTGCGTGCGCTCCGCCAGGACCCCGAACTCGACGACATCAAGGGCTACGTGGAGGACTCGGGCGAGGGCCGCTGGACCGTGGACGAGGCCATCGACCAGGCGGTACCGGTGCCCACCATCAGCGCGGCGATCTTCGCACGCTTCGTCTCCCGCCAGGAGGACTCGCCGGCGATGCGCGCCGTCGCGTCGCTGCGCAACCAGTTCGGCGGGCACACCGTGAAGCCGGCAGGGGAGTAGCGCACCACCCCATGCACGTGACCCGCCTGTCCCTCACGGATTTCCGCAACTACGCGCGCGCCGAGCTCGAGCTCGAGCCGGGCGCCACCGTGTTCGCGGGGCGCAACGGGCACGGCAAGACCAACCTGGTCGAGGCGATCGGCTACCTGTCCACGCTCGGCTCGCATCGGGTCGCCACGGACCAGGCGCTCATCCGCGCCGGTGCGGACTCGGCGATCGTGCGCGCGCTGCTCGCGCACGCGGGCCGCGAGGTCCTCGTCGAGGTGCAGCTGAACCGCGGCAGCGCCAACCGGGCGCAGGTCAACCGCAACGGCGTGCGCACCCGGGAGCTCCCGCGGTACACGCACTCGGTGCTGTTCGCCCCGGAGGACCTCGCGATCGTCCGCGGCGATCCGGGTGTGCGTCGCCGCTTCCTCGACGACCTCCTGGTGCAGCGCATGCCCCGGATCGCCGGCGTCATCGCCGACTACGACCGCGTCCTCCGGCAGCGCAACTCCCTGCTCAAGTCGGCGCGCTCCAGCGGGCTGAAGCAGGCCCAGCTCCCGACCCTCGAGATCTGGGACGAGCGACTGGTCGAGCTGGGCACCGAACTCATCGACCGTCGCGTGGAGCTGGTCGCCGAACTCGGCGAGCCGCTGCGGGATGCCTATCGGGCCATCGTCGACGACGACCACGCGCCGCGCCTCGAGCCGCGCCTGTCGATCGACGGTGCCGACGAGGAAGCGGACCTCCTGCGCACGAGTGGCGCCGGCGCGGCCGACCCGCCCGCTCCGGAGGCATCCGACACCGCATCGCGGTTCCGCGCGACCCTCGCGCAGCTGCGCGCGAAGGAGCTCGAACGGGGCATCACCCTCGCCGGGCCGCACCGTGACGATGTCCTGCTCGAACTGAACGGTCTGCCCGCCAAGGGGTACGCCTCGCACGGAGAGTCGTGGTCGTTCGCACTCGGCCTGAAGCTCGCGTCTGCGGAGCTGCTCCGGAGGGATTCGGCGACGGGGGACCCGGTGCTGATCCTCGACGACGTGTTCGCCGAGCTCGATCGCGGCCGCCGCGAGCGACTGGCCGCCGCGATCGCGGGCTTCGAGCAGGTGCTCGTCACGGCAGCGGTCATCGAGGACGTGCCCGACGCGCTCGCCGGCCGGATCGTGCGGATCGAGCGCGGGGCGGTCGTCGGTGGTGCGGCGGAGGATGATGGTGTCACGGACGATGCGAACGCGGAGGTGCACGATGCCTGAGGTGCCGGCCGGTGCTCCGGCGGATGCGACGAGCGAAGCCGTCCGCGTGTACCAGCACTTCCGCGAGGTGTTCGGCGGAGTGCCGCCGTCGCGGCGTCGCCGCCGTGCCGACGAACCGCGTGGTGCGAGCGCCCCGTTCGGCGCCGGGCGCGAGCCCCGGGCACTCGGCGACACGCTCGACGCGCTCACGACCGAGCTCGGCTGGAGCTCGCCGCTGGCCCAGCAGGAGCTCCTCTCGTCGTGGGCCGAGGTCGCCGGGGAGGAGACCGCGAGGCACTCCGAGCCGGTCGGACTCGAGCACGGCGTGCTCACCGTGCGGTGCGATTCGACGGCCTGGGCGACACAGCTCCGCATGATGCGCACGACCATCGCCGCGCGTATCGTCGACCGGTACCCGCAGGCGGGTGTCGAGAGCATCCGCTTTCAGGGGCCGGACGCCCCATCCTGGAAAAAGGGGCCCAGATCGGTTCCAGGCCGGGGTCCACGCGATACCTACGGTTGACACGGCAAATTCGGTCAACCTCCTGTGGAAAGGCCCGCAGAAGGGCACGTCGCGCCTCGTGCCTCGCCGAAGATTGATAGGCTGGAGCGTCGCCAGGACGACGGTCAGGAGCCCCATTCACATATGACAGCCGAACCGAAGAAGGCCCAGCAACTGCCGGAGTACGGCGCAGACGCGATCCAGGTTCTCGAGGGCCTCGAAGCGGTTCGGAAGCGTCCCGGCATGTACATCGGGTCGACCGGTCCGCGGGGACTCCACCACCTGGTCTACGAGATCGTCGACAACTCCGTCGACGAGGCGCTGGCGGGGTACTGCGACGCCATCGAGGTGACCATCCTCGAGGACGGCGGCGTGCGCGTCGTCGACAACGGACGCGGCATCCCCGTCGACCTGCACAAGACCGAGGGTCGTTCCACGGTCGAGGTCGTGCTGACCGTGCTGCACGCGGGCGGCAAGTTCGGCGGCGGCGGGTACGCGGTGTCGGGCGGACTGCACGGCGTCGGCTCGTCGGTCGTCAACGCGCTCTCGAGCCGGCTCGACGTCGAGGTGCGGCGCCAGGGCTCGGTCTGGACCCAGTCGTACACGACCGGTGTGCCGGATGCCCCGCTTGCGCAGGGCGCCGCGAGCGACCAGACCGGCACCACCATCACGTTCTGGCCGAGCGACGAGATCTTCGAGACCGTCGAGTTCGACTACGAGACGCTCCGCACGCGATTCCAGCAGATGGCGTTCCTGAACAAGGGGCTGCGCATCTCGCTCACCGACCTCCGCGCCGACCAGCAGGTCACGCAGGAGGAGGCCGACGACGTCGCCGAACCGGCACGCACCGACTCCTTCCTCTACGAGCGCGGGCTCGTCGACTACGTGGAGTACCTCAACCACGCCAAGAAGTCCGACCTGGTGCACGACGAGATCATCTCGTTCGAGTCGGAGGACACCGAGCGCCACATCGCGCTCGAGGTCGCGATGCAGTGGACCACCGCGTACAACGAGTCGGTGCACACCTACGCGAACACCATCAACACGCACGAGGGCGGCACCCACGAGGAGGGCTTCCGCGCGGCGCTGACCACGCTCGTCAACCGGTACGCCCGTGAGAAGGGCATCCTCAAGGACAAGGACGACAACCTCTCGGGCGAGGACGTGCGCGAGGGGCTCACCGCCGTCATCTCGGTGAAGCTGTCCGAACCGCAGTTCGAGGGCCAGACGAAGACCAAGCTCGGCAACACCGAGGCGAAGTCGTTCGTGCAGCGCGTGACCGCCGAGCAGCTCGGCGACTGGTTCGATCGCAACCCCAACCAGGCGCGCGACGTGATCCGGAAGGCGATCCAGGCGGCATCCGCTCGCATGGCCGCGCGGAAGGCGCGCGAGGCCACGCGCCGCAAGGGCCTCCTCGAGTCGGGCGGCATGCCCGGCAAGCTCAAGGACTGCTCGTCCAAGGACGCCACGGTCTCGGAGATCTTCATCGTCGAGGGCGACTCCGCCGGCGGCTCGGCGGTACAGGGCCGCAATCCCGAGACGCAGGCGATCCTGCCCCTCCGCGGCAAGATCCTGAACGTCGAGAAGGCCCGGCTCGATCGCGCGCTCGCGAACAACGAGGTGCAGGCCATGATCACGGCGTTCGGCGCCGGCATCGGGGAGGACTTCGACCCCGAGAAGGTCAGGTACCACAAGATCGTGCTGATGGCCGATGCCGACGTGGATGGCCAGCACATCACGACGCTGCTGCTGACCCTGCTGTTCCGCTACATGCGCCCGCTCATCGACCTCGGCTACGTGTACCTCGCGCAGCCCCCGCTGTACCGGCTCAAGTGGACCAACTCCGACCACGAGTACGTCTACTCCGACCGCGAGCGCGATGCGCTGCTCGCCGACGGCACGGCGAAGGGGAAGCGGATCCCGAAGGAGAACGGCATCCAGCGCTACAAGGGCCTCGGCGAGATGAACCACCAGGAGCTGTGGGACACGACCATGAACCCGGAGTCGCGCACGCTCCTCCAGGTCACCATGGACGACGCCGCTGCGGCCGACGAGATCTTCTCCACGCTGATGGGCGAGGACGTCGAGTCCCGCCGCAGCTTCATCCAGAAGAACGCGAAGGACGTGCGCTTCCTCGACATCTGATCGAGCGCGACGACGAGGACTGAACGACACATATGGCAGACGTCACCACTCCCGAGGAGAACGCGGGACACGACCCGCACGGCCGCATCGACCAGGTCGACCTGCAGCTCGAGATGCAGCGCTCGTACCTCGACTACGCGATGAGCGTGATCGTCGGGCGCGCGCTGCCCGAGGTGCGCGACGGGCTGAAGCCCGTGCACCGCCGCGTCATCTACGCGATGTACGACGGCGGGTACCGTCCCGACAAGGCGTTCTCGAAGTGCTCGCGCGTCGTCGGCGACGTCATGGGACAGTTCCACCCGCACGGCGACACGGCGATCTACGACGCGCTCGTCCGCCTCGTGCAGCCGTGGTCGATGCGCTACCCGCTCGCGCTCGGCCAGGGAAACTTCGGCTCGCCCGGCAACGACGGCGCGGCCGCCCCGCGGTACACCGAGACCAAGATGCATCCGATCGCGCTCGAGATGGTGCGCGACATCGACGAGGACACCGTCGACTTCCAGGACAACTACGACGGGCACACCCAGGAGCCGTCGATCCTGCCGAGCCGGTTCCCGAACCTGCTCGTCAACGGATCCGTCGGCATCGCGGTCGGCATGGCCACCAACATCCCGCCGCACAACCTCCGCGAGGTCGCCTCGGGCGCGCAGTGGTACCTGGAGCACCCCGACGCCAGTCGTGAGGAGCTCCAGGAAGCCCTGATCCACCGCATCAAGGGGCCCGACTTCCCCACCGGCGCGCAGATCCTCGGCGTGAAGGGCATCCACGACGCGTACCGCACCGGGCGCGGATCGATCACGATGCGCGCGGTCGTCTCGGTCGAGGAGCTCCAGGGCCGCACCTGCCTCGTCGTCACCGAGCTGCCGTACCAGGTCAACCCCGACAACCTGGCGATCAAGATCGCCGACCTCGTCAAGGAAGGCAAGATCGGCGGCATCGCCGACATCCGCGACGAGACCTCCGGGCGCACCGGACAGCGCCTGGTCATCGTGCTGAAGCGCGACGCGGTCGCGAAGGTCGTGCTGAACAACCTCTACAAGCACACCCAGCTGCAGGAGAACTTCGGCGCGAACATGCTCGCGATCGTCGACGGCGTGCCGCGCACCCTCTCGATCGACGGCTTCATCGCCCACTGGGTCGATCACCAGATCGACGTGATCGTGCGCCGCACGCAGTTCCGCCTCGCGAAGGCGGAGGCCGACGCGCACATCCAGCGCGGGTACGTGAAGGCCCTCGACATGCTCGACGAGGTCATCGCGCTGATCCGCCGCTCGCCCGACGTCGACCAGGCGCGCACGGGCCTGATGGAGCTGCTCGACGTCGACCAACTCCAGGCCGACGCGATCCTCACGATGCAGCTGCGCCGCCTGGCCGCCCTCGAGCGCCAGAAGATCATCGACCGCCTCGAGGAGCTCGAGCGCGAGATCGCCGAGTACCGTGCGATCCTCGCCGACGAGGCGCGCCAGCGGTCGATCGTGAGCGAGGAGCTCGCGGCGATCGTCGACAAGTACGGCGACGAGCGACGCACGCACATCATGCCGGGCTTCGACGGCGACATGAGCGTGGAGGACCTGATCCCCGAGGAGGAGATGGTCGTCACGGTCACCCGCGGCGGGTACGTCAAGCGCACGCGCAGCGACAACTACCGTTCGCAGCACCGCGGCGGCAAGGGCGTGAAGGGCGCACAGTTGCGCGCCGATGACGTGGTCGAGCACTTCTTCGTCACCACGACCCATCACTGGCTCCTGTTCTTCACGAACATGGGCCGCGTCTACCGCGCCAAGACGTACGAGATCCTCGAAGCCGGCCGCGACGCGAAGGGCCAGCACGTTGCGAACCTGCTCGAGATGCAGCCCGACGAGCAGATCGCCGAGATCCTGGACATCCGCGACTACGAGGTTGCGAAGTACCTGGTGCTCGCGACCCGCGACGGCCTGGTCAAGAAGACCGAGCTCACGCAGTACGACACGAACCGCTCGCGCGGCATCATCGCGATCAACCTGCGCGACGACGACGAACTCGTCTCGGCGATGCTGGTCGACGAGGGCGACGAGCTGCTGCTGGTCTCCCGCAAGGGCATGTCGCTGCGATTCGCCGCGACCGACGAGGCGCTGCGCCCGATGGGCCGGTCGACATCGGGCGTGAAGGGCATCGCCTTCCGCGAGGGCGACGAGCTGCTCGAGGCATCCGTCGTGCCCCACACCGAGGGACTCGTGGCCGAGGAGGTCGACGGGTCGGATGCCGCGAAGGGCCGGCGCTCGCCCACCGACACGTACGTGTTCGTGGCGACCGAGGGCGGCTGGGCCAAGCGCACCGCCGTCGAGGAGTACCGCATCCAGGGACGCGGCGGACTCGGCATCAAGGTCGCGAAGTTGAACGGCGACCGGGGCGACCTCGTCGGGTCGCTCATCGTCGGCGAGGGCGACGAGGTCCTTGTGGTCCTTGCCAGCGGCAAGGTGGTACGCTCTGACGTCGCGGAGGTCCCGGCCAAGGGTCGGGACACGATGGGCGTCGTGTTCGCGAAGTTCGCGGACGAGGATCGCATCATCGCGATCGCACGGAACACCGAGCGGAACCTCACCGAGCACGAGGGGGAGGGCGTCGAGGGTTCGCCGGACAAGGGAGAGGCAGCAGATGAGTAGCGTCGCGGACAAGCTCGCGAGGAAGTCCTCGCGTCGTACCCCGGCCAAGCAGGTGCGCCTGCGGCTGGTCTACATCGACTTCTGGTCGGCGCTGAAGCTGTCGTTCCTGGTCGCGGTCTGCATCGCGGTGATCAACATCGTCGCCACGTTCCTCGTCTGGACGGTGCTCAACTCGACCGACATCTTCACAATGGTGAACGACCTCGTGCAGGACATCGCCGGCACCGCCGGCGACCTGACCGCCTTCCTGTCGCTCGGGAACATCATGGGCTTCGCCATCATCGTGTCGCTGCTGAACCTCGTCGTGACGACCGCGCTCGGCGCGATCATCGCGGTGCTGTACAACCTCAGCGTCAAGGTGACGGGCGGCATCCTCGTCGGATTCACGAACAACTGACTCGATTCGTGAATCGGACTCCGGTCGGGTAGTCTGTCACTCGGCCAATTTCGGGGCTATAGCTCAGGCGGTTAGAGCGCTTCGCTGATAACGAAGAGGTCCGAGGTTCAAGTCCTCGTAGCCCCACTCCACAATTGCACACCGGGTGCCGCGCTCACGCGGCGCCGCCGGGGGCCTTAGCTCAGTTGGTAGAGCGCCTGCTTTGCAAGCAGGATGTCAGGAGTTCGATTCTCCTAGGCTCCACAGTTCACCTGCACCGGCACCGCCGGGCGAATCAGTACAGCTGCCTCCACGTGATGTCGTTGTCGACGACGGTGTTTCCCGCACCCGGGGCCGCCGGCTGGCTCCCGCTCGACGTGCCGGCGTTGTTCGCGGACAGCCACACCCCGCCGATCGCGACGACGTTGTTCACCGCATAGGCCGTGCTGGACTGCCAGGGGGTGGTGGTGCCCTGGGTCAGCATGCACTGGGTCTCCGCCGCCGGGAAGGCACCGTCCTGCAGCGGCGCCGACGCGTCCGCCGGTGCCAACAACGTCTCGAAGCTGACGCCGCCGTCGATCGTGTAGGTCAGCGCGAGCGTCGCACTCGGGTTGCTGACGGCGTTCTGCGTGAGGAGCGCGACCCGCGGGTAGGTGGTGTTCGCGGCGACACCGAACGGGTTGTTGGAACCGACGCAGCTCGGAAGGTTGACCGCGCGGACCGAGCCGAGGTTCTCGCCGTTCAGCGTCGCCTGGGTGATGTTGACGATGACGGGCACGTTCGAGGCGTTCACCACGCTCAACAGGAAGACGTGACCCCGGTATGCGGCGTTCGCGTTGCCCGGCAGCCTGCAGGCGAGTGCGCCGAAGGTGATGGCCGATGGGCTGCTGCTGGCCGCGACCGCCGGGACGGCGGCGGCGATCGCGATGGCAGGGACCGACCAGGCCATGGCCGTGGTGACGGTGCGTCGGTTCATCGGGGCGTCCCCGGACCGGAGGTTGCTCATGGTGATCGGCCTCTCTGCGCTCGAGCTGTGACGGTTCACCAGCTGCGGCAACGTGCGTACCGAACGACGCGAGACAGCTGTCGGCCACGACAGTCGTGAACATACCTCATCACCCGGGAATCCCACGTGAGGCGCTTCGCTGATAACGAAGAGGTCCGAGGTTCAAGTCCTCGTAGCCCCACTCCACAATTGCACACCGGGTGCCGCGCTCACCCGCCGCCGGGGGGTCTTGGCTCAGTTGGTAGAGCGCCTGCTCTGCAAGCAGGATGTCAGGAGCTCGATTCTCCTAGGCTCCACTCAAGTGTCGCACCGGAACGCGTGATATCCGGTGTTCCAGATCGCATCCTGGTAGGTCAGTGGATCGCTCAGTTCCCGTACCGGGAGCGGCGGTAGCCGAGGTCTTCACCGTCGAGCTCGTTGAGGGATTCGTACGCGCTCGCGATGCGCGCGACGTTGCGCTGGCCGGCCTGGCCGCAGCGGCGAAGCACCGCGTCGGAGAGCAACGCCGAGAAGGCCATCGCCGAAGCGTAGGAGTCGAAGGCGCCGGGTGCGTCGATCGGCAGGTCGATCCAGATATCCGCGTGCACCGCGTGGCGGCGTGCGGTGGCATCGGCGATCAGGATGATCGTGCCTCCCGTCGAGGCAAGGTGACGCATCAGGTCGTCGAACTGCGACAGACGCCGACGGAAGCCGATGACGACGACTACGTCCCCGTTGTCGATCTGGGCGAGCTCCTCACCCATCGACTGACCTTGCTGCGGCACGAGCAGCACGCCGGTGCGGGCCTGCATCAATGACTCGCGCAGGTGCATCGCGATGGGGAAGCTGTTGCGAAAGCCCATCACGATCACAGTGCCGGCCGCGACGATCGCGTCAGCCACGCTGTCGACGGTCCCGTCAGCGCCCGCGCGGAAGGCCGCATGCAGGTTGTCCATCTCGCGACGCAGCTTGTCGGCGCCATCGTCGTCGAGGGCGCTCGCGGGGGAGATCGGGATGCCCTCGCGTCGCAGGGTCCGCACGTGCGCCTTCACCGCCGCGAAGTCCTCGAACCCCACTGAGTTGAACAGGCGGCTGACAGTGGCGGTCGACGTCGCGCTCAGTCGCGCGAGCTCGGCGACGCTGTAGGTGCCCACCTCGCCGAGGTGCTCGAGCACGACGTCGGCGGCGCGCTGGGCGCGGGGCGGGAGGTCCTTGTAGATACGGTCGAGCCGAGCGTAGATCGGCTCGTTCGGCCGAAACTCCAACGGGTCGGTCATCGGATCCTCTCGCGGCGCCGCAGAGTCGACGCTCATGGCACGAATTCAGTCCCACCCTAATGCAGCCGTCACCGCGTCGATTCGCGCCGGAAGGTCGCCCAGGAGCGTCGCAGGAGTCGGCTCGGACTGCCCGGCGGCGGTGCCCAACCAGGTTGCGATCTCGTTGAGCGGTGCGTCTGGATGGGCCGTCATCCAGCCGGCCTGCCGGAACGGCATCGTCAGCTCGGCGCGGTGGATCTCGCCCCACCACATCGCCGTCGGATCGGTCGACGCGACCGCCGCGACGACGGCGGTCCAGTCGACATCGCCGCCGCCGATCGGCACGAGCGCGCGGCCAAGACCGTCGCCCCATGCGACCAGGCGTGCGTCGTCTACATGCACCTGGCCGATGAGACCGGCGAGGCGGGATGCGGCGGTCACCGGGTGCTCCATGCGCACGATCGAGTTGGTCGGGTCGAAGGCGACGCCCGTCACGTCGGACCCGACGGACTCGACGAGCCGTGCCGCCTCGAACGTGGTCAGCTCCTGATGGGTCTTGATGAGCACGCGGGCACCGAGCTCGCGCAGAGCAGGAGCGAGCCGTGTGAGCAGCGCTCCCACGGCGGCGAGCTGATCGGTCCATGGCGTCGGGGAGGCGAAGCGGTCCTCCTCGCGACCGACGACGACCATCGGGGTATGGCAGCCGAGCGAGACCGACGCTGCGACAAGTGCGAAGAACCCTCGGTCGAGGTCGCCACGCCCCGCAGTGAATGCCTCAGGCGACCGGTCGGGGCGAAAGGGGTTGAGTGAGCCGACGCCGACCCCGAGCCGCAGCCCGAGCGCAGCGGCCCGATCAGCGAACGCGGCGAGCGCGCCCGGATCGAGGGCAGGGTCGACCTCCAGGGGCGAGTTCAGGTGCGCTCCCCCGAGGCCGAGCTCTGCTGCACGGTCGATGCCGTCATCGACCGAGTCGCTGAGCTCTTTGACGAAGACGCCCCGCTGGTCGCGGGGGACTCCCGAGAACGAGCGCATCACGTTCGGAGTCTTCCGGGTCTCGACCGGAGTGTCACGCGGGCACATGCTCGGACCGCTCTATTCCAACGCGCTCGAAAGCGTCCTCGATGTGGGCGGTCGCGGTGCGGATCCACTGCACCGACTCGTCGTACTCGAACGGGCGAGCACGGCGCTCGCGCCAGCCTTCGATCTCGCCCGAGGCGATGCGCTCGGTGTAGTCGCGAACGAGTGCGATGTACTCGGCGTACTCGTCGCGCGTGAGGTCGGGGTGGCCGGCCAGCCAGTCGGCGTCGAACAGCTGGATCAGGTGCGGCTCAACAGTGCCGGCCGCGAGACCGTACAGCCTCTGCGCTTCGGAACGCGGCTGATCGTTCTCGAACGTGATGTTCAGGTCGGGTCGGTGCGGCTTCAGCAGTGCGAGGATCGCGTTGTAGTCGATGAGCCCCTCACCGCAGGCACGTGATTCGTGGAGTGCACCGCCGTGCACCAGCTCGACGTAGGCGTCCTTGAAGTGTGTCTGCCGCACGAATGGCGCAATGCGCTCCGCGGCGCGAACCGGGTGCTCGCCACGCATCAGCACGTTCGCCGTGTCGAAGACGACGCCGACGACGTCGTCGCCCGTAGCCTCGATCAGACGCAGCACCTCGAACGTCGTGATCTCCTCGTGCGTTTCGAGGTTGAGGTGCACGCCGTGATCCCGGGCGATCGGACCGAGCTTCGCCAAGAACTTGCGCGTGGCCTCGAGCTGATCGACCCACGACGCGTCTGTCCGGAACCGGTCGGTCGCGAACCGCCCCGGGTAGGGCTTCGCGTTGGCGGTCGAGATCCAGAGTTCAGTCACGTCGATCGACGCGGCGGCCTCGATCATGCGGCGGAATCCGAGCACGATGTCGCCGTCACCGAGTCGACGCAGCTCGGGTGCTTCCGGGGTCGCGTAGGGGTTCACCTTCCCGAGCCCCGCCTCGAGGTAGAGACCGAGTTCGTCGGCGTGCGTCCGCACTTCGCTGAGCACGCCCGGGTCGAGGTTGGGCGTCGTGTCGAGGATGGTGCGGAAGAACACGCCGTCCATGCCGAGCTCGACCGCATGGTCGAGGGTGCGCAGGGGGCCGTACTCCGCCGCGCGGGGGATCTTGCGGCCGTCGATGCCGATTCTCATAGTGGTTCCCTCCATCGGGACTAGCGGGATGCTTGGTGTGGTGTTGTCGGTGAGCCAGTCGGCCGTTCAGGGGAGGCGCAGAATTCCGCGAGGGGTCGTCGACAGCCAGCGGGCACCGTCGTCGGTCACCAGGGCGACGTCACCCGCGCACACGTGCCCGAGTACCGGATGGGTGAAGTTCGGGTGGATCTCGAATACCTGGCCCGGTACCATCACGGGCGCCGCGCCGTCGTTCGCCCGGTCGCGTTCCGCGTCGGTGAACGGAGCCGACCAGGGCTCGCTATAGCTCGCGCCCATCGCGTGATGTGACTGGAAACGGAATGGATCGTCGAGCCGCGCGATCGGCGTCAGGCGGTCTATGCCGGCTTCGAGCACGTCACCGATGGCGGTGATCCGGGTACCCGGTTTCATGGCGGCGAGCGCCGCATCTTGAAGCGCGACCAGCTCGTCGCCCATCGCGACCAGCTCGGGATCGGGCTCGCCGAACACGCCGATGCGCAGTACCTGGCCGAAGACCTGATCGGCCATCACGGTCGCGCCCATCTGCACGCGTGCGGTGCGCGGCACCTCATCCAGAAGCTCGAAGAGGTCGAAGTAGGTCTCGGCGGGGCGGTCGCCGATCGCGAGCCAGACGCTCGCACTGTCGGCGCCAAGCCGACGGCCGAGGTGCTCGGCCTCGACCATGAGCTCGGGCCCGCTCATGCCAGTCGCGCCGGCAATCGACATGAGGTGGGCCACGATTGCGTCGGCGATGCGCGTGGCCTTCGCATGCGCGTCGGGGTCGATCGCGAACCGCTGGGCGCGCAGCTCGACCACAGGCGACTCGTCGTCGATCACGTCGAATCCCTCGAGTGCGGCAGTGAATGCGGCGGAGCGCGCCACGGTCAGGTCGGCGCGGCCCATCACCGTCACACGTGAGCCCGTGGGCAGCACACCGAGCTCGGAGCGCAGCGCTCCGAACGGTTCGACCGCCTTGTGCACTCGAATCAGATCACCCAACCGAGTGCGGAACGCGCGGGAACGGTTGCGGTCGGCCGACACGACGACCGGCGTGCCCTCGACGGGCAGTACGAGGAATGCGTCGGAGTTGGCCGGCATCCAGCCGAGCAGGTACCGCAGGATGCTTCCCGACTCGCCCGTGCCGGTCGCGGCGACGACGAGGGCGACCGAGCCGGTCGCGGCGATCGCCGAGCGGATCGCGTCGAGGCGCTCCGGGATGCGTCCGAGGGCCACCGGGGGTGGAAGCTGCGGTCCGAGTTGGGGCTGCGGCTCGGTCGACTGGGGGATGAGGATGGACATCGGGGGCTCCTTCTTGTTCTGGTCAGGACTCGGTGCGCCGCGTCGCGGCCACACGACGGACGAGAGAATCGGCTACTTGTTGCCGCTCATGACGAGGCCGCGCACGTAGTAGCGCTGCAGCACGATCGCGAGCACGACCAGCGGCACGGTGACCGAGGTCGCAGCGGCGAACATCTCACCGGTCATCGGGTTGTTGGGCACGGACTGGAACATCGCGGCCGCGACTTGCGCCGTCTGCATTGCCGGATCCTGGATGACGAGCAGGGGCCAGATGTAGGCATTCCAGGCCCAGATGAACTGCACGAGCACGACTGTGACGAACGCCGGCCCGACGTTCGGCACCGCGACGCGCAGGAAGGAGGTGAGGTGCCCCGCACCGTCGAGCTTCGCTGCCTCGAACATCTCGTCGGGCAGCTCGGCGAACGCCTGCCGCATGAGGAACACCGCGAACGGGCTGAACATGAACGGCAGGAACACGCCGATCCAGGTGTTGCCGAGCCCGAGCGCGATCGTGAGCCGGTACTCGGGAAGCAGGATCGCCTCCATCGGCACGAAGGCGGCGGCCAGCACCAGCAGGAACAGCACGTTGCGGCCCGGGAAGCGCAGGCGCGCGAACCCGTAGCCGGCGATCGTCGCGGCGAGGATCGCACCGACGACCTGCATCACCGCGATCGCGAGCGAGTTGAGCAGATTGCGTCCGAAACCGTATGTGCCGAACAGGCTGATGAAGTTCTCAACCGTCGGGTTCGCCGGAACGAAGGTGCGCCAGGTCAGCGGCACGGTCTCGGTGATGATGTCCATCGTCGACTTGAGCGACGCGAGCACCATCCAGGCCAGCGGCACCGCGAAGACGAGACCCACGAGCACGAGCGCGATGCTGCGGGCCACGACCGCACGCGGGATGCGGTGCCGTGGTCGCCGGAGCGTGGTCGCGACGGCGGGCGAGGCCGTGGCGGTGGCTGGGTTCGAGGTTGTCATCGCTGCTCCTTGAGTACGACACCTTGCAGCAAAGTCACCGCGGCCAGCAGCACCATCATGCAGACGGTCGCCGCGGAGCCCACCCCGTAGTCGAGGTAGCGAAATCCTTGGTCGTAGGCGTAGTAGATGAGGTTGGTGGAGGAGGCATTCGGGCCACCCGAGGTCATCAGCAGGATCGGTGTGAAGATGCGCGTGGCCCCGATCGTGACCATGAAGACGGCGACGATCGTGCTGCGGCTGAGCAACGGCAGCGTGACATGTACGAACTGCTGCCAAGCGTTCGCCCCGTCGAGCGAGGAGGCGCCGTAGAGGTCTTCGTCGAGTGACTGGAGACCGGCGAGGAAGATGAGCGTCGGCAGGCCGACGTCCTTCCAGATCGACATGATCATGATCGACGGGATCGCGAACTGCTCGCTCGTGAGCCATGGTACGCCGTCGAAACCGATCGCTTCGATGAGCGAGTTGGCGAGGCCGGTGTCACGGTTGTAGATGGTGAACCAGAGCAGCGCCATCACCGATTCGGCGGCGGCGAGTGCGGCGATCACTGCGGAACGGGCGAAGCGGGTGCCCGGCACGACCCGGTGCATCAGCAGTGCGATACCGAGCGCAGCGGCGACCTCGACCACGGTGATGCCGACCCCGTAGATCAGCGTGTTACCGAGAGCCCGCCAGAACACCGGGTCGGCGAACAGGCGGTCGAAGTTGTCGCCGCCGACGAAGCCGATGCTGCGGTGGGTCATCGGGTTGAACGCCTGCACGCTCTCGGTCATCGCCCACACCAGCGGGCTCAGCTGGAAGACCGCGAGCCCCAGCACGACGGGGGCGACCATAGCAAGTCCGACGAGGTGCTCCCGGTCGCGGCGCCGCGAGCGACGCGGCGGCCGCGGGGCCCCGGCCCCCGGGTCGGGGAGCTCGCGCTCCCCGACCCGGCTGATCTCGTCGATGATCGTCACTGCGCGTACCGGCTGAGCGCGTTGTCGATCGAGACGGCGGCCGCATCCAGGGCCGTCTGCGGATCGGCGCCGAGCCCGATGTCCCGCACCGTGGTGTTCATCTGGTTGAAGTACTCGAACCACCCAGGGGTCTGCGGTGCACCGACGGTGGCCGCGGCCATGTTCTGCACCATCTGGTAGCGCTCGGTGCCCGTGGTCTCGGCCGGAAGACCCGCGATCACCGACTGCTGAGCGGGCAGTGAGCCCCACGCGGTGTGCCAGGCGACCTTGGTGTCGGTGCTGGTGAGCGCTCCAAGTAGTGCGGCGGCCTCCGCCGGGTGCTCACTCGTCGACGAGACGATGAAGCTGTCGGAGGCGTTCGACGACACCACCGACTCGTCGCGCGGCAGCGGCGTGAGGCCCCAGTCGAATTCGTCGGTGCCGGCGAAGATGCCGCCGACGTCGACCGCCGCGGTCTGCGCCTTGAACATGTCGGGCACGTAGTCGACCGGCGACCAGTTGTTCGTGAACAGCGACTGGTAGCTCGTCATGCCCTCGACCGCGAGCGGATTGTTGATGTAGCCGTCGACCGAGAGGCCGTCATCGCTCACGCCCACGAACGAGCGGTACTCATCGGAATCGGGATCGGCGTCGGGGCTGCCCTGCATGCGGATCCAGGTGCTCTCGAGCTGGGCGTAGTTGGAGCCGGGACCGCCGTTGCCGAAGCCCGAAGGAGCGAGCGGGTAGAGGTCGCCATTGCCGGACGAGTCCATCCAGGCCCGCAGTTGCGCGAACGCGTCGAACCACTGGTCGACCGTCCAGCCGGCCTCCGGGTCGGTCGACTGCGGGGGCAGCGGTACGCCGGCCTCTTCGAACATGTCGATGTTGTAGGCGAGCAGCTGCAGCTGGTGCTCCCACGGCAGCGCGTACGCGACGCCATCGAGGGTGACGCTGTCGATGATCGACGGCGTGAAGTCGGCCAGGAAGTCGTCGGTGAAGTACTCGCCGACTGGAGCGGCGATGTCGCCGTAGAGGTAGGACGAGACGAAGTCGCTGCGGCCCATCACGATGTCGGGAACGTTTCCCGAGGCGACGTAGGTCTGCAGGTTCGTCGACAGGTCACCGTACGGCACGAGCTGCTGCGAGACGGTGATGTTCGGGTAGGCGGCCTCGAACTCGGCGACGGTTTCATCGAAGACGGCGTTCGAGGCATCGTCCCACGACTGGCGCATGATCGTGATCGTCATGTCGTCGCCGCTCGGTTCGACGCCGGTGTAGCCGCCCAGGTCCATGGCGTAGTTGCCTGGGCCGGGCCCGATCTCGATGTCGCCTCCGCCGCCGGTCGCGTTACCGGCGCATGCGCTGAGGCCGAGCGCGACGACGATCGCCGAGGCAGCGAGTGCGGCCCGTGGGGCGTCGCGGCGCCCGGATGTGAGTCGGTCGGTGCTGTGGAGCATGGTGCTTCCAATCTCGTCGCAACGGGGCGACGGGCTGTCGGGATGGGGGTGGAGCCAGCAAAGAACGGACGAGTGGAGCAGGCAGCGGAGCCGTGGACGGTGCCGATGGTCGGACTGTTCCAGCGGTTCGCCTCATGAACGAACTCGTTCATGAGGCGAACCTACGAACGATTTGTTTCGTTTGCGTTGCGGGTGCGTCACCAGCTCGCAAAACACTCGCCGCCGCCCTTCTCGACCCGCCCTGGGATTTGTAGCGTTGCGCGCGTGCCCTCACTCAGCTGTTTCCACGCGTACCTCGCCTGCGGGATGACCGTCGACCCGATCACCCTGCTCGACGGTCCCGGGTGGTGTTCGCCTCGCCCGGATCGCATCGCGAACGCTGCCGGGGTTGCGGCGTGAGGCGCCGCATCCGAGCGGCCCATGTGCTGGGATTCGATCCCGAGGCCGGCGACCACGTCTGGTATCGCAATGGCGAGGTCGTGATCGATGGGCCGCTGGTCGAGCGGGTGGGCGCAGCCGGTACGGCGAGCGGTCGCGTCGCGACCGTCGATGACGAGATCGATCTCGGCGACGCCGTCGTGATGCCGGGCCTGATCGATCTCGACGCGCTCGGCGACATCGACCACGCGCTGCTCGACACGTGGGCGCCGCCCGAGCTTGCCAGTGGCCAGGAGTGGTCGGCGGCGTACGCGAAGGCTGGCGCCGCCGATGTGCTGAGCGCCGACGAGCGGCGGCTGATGCGACGCTACGCGCTGACCCAGCTGGTGCTGCACGGTGTCACGACCGCGATGCCGATCGCGGCCGAGACCCACAGCTCGTGGGCCGAGACCTTCGACGAATCCGTCGCGCTCGCCGAAGAGGCGGCCTCGCTCGGGCTGCGTGTGTACGTGGGGCCGAGCTACCGCGCCGGCGTCAACACCGTCGCCGCCGACGGCACCACGGACGTGCACTGGGACCTACCCCGCGGTGAGCGCGGGTTCGACGATGCCCTGCGGTTTCTCGACTGGGCGCGCGCACGGAGGATGACGGATGGCAGCGACCTCGTGCAGGGCGCTCTACTGCCGTGCCGAATAGAGACCGTCACAGACGACCTGCTGCGCCGCACCGCGGCGGCCGCTGAGCAGCACGGGGTACCGGTGCGGCTCCACATGCTCCAGAGCCTGCGGGAAATCGAGCACCTGCACCGGGCAGACCGCGGCACCCCCGTGGACACTCTGGAACGTGTTGGTCTGCTCCGAGCCGGCACCCTCGTGCCGCACGCGATCTACCTCGACGATCATCCACTGGTCATTGAGGCACGCCGGGCGGGTGCCGCCGCCGCGTCGGCTTCGCCGGTCGGTGACCTCGAACGGCTGGCGACGGCGGGCGTCGCGGTCGTGCACTGCCCGCTGACATCGCTGCGATACGGCACTGCGCTGCGGTCATTCGGCCGCTATGTCGATGCGGGAGTGCGGATGACGCTTGGTACCGACTCATTCCCGCCCGACCTGATCCGGGGCATCGACGTCGGATCGAGCGTCGCGAGGCTGATCGATGGGCGGGCAGACGCGGCGCCCGTCGCGGACTACCTGCGAGCCGCGACGCTCGGCGCCGCCGACGTGCTCGGCCGCCACGACCTCGGCCGCCTCACCGCCGGAGCAACGGCCGATCTTGTCGCGTTCTCCCTCGATGACCTTCGCGATGGCGCGATCGATGATCCGCTGCGCACCCTCGTCGCATCCGGAACTGCGCGTCAGACGGTGCTCAGCATCATCGCCGGGCGCGTAGTCGTGCGGGGCGGACGGGTGCCCGGGCTCGACGAATGCGAGCTGCGGTCGACCGGTCAACGCCTGTTCATGAAGCTGCGCGCGGCGTACGGGCACCGTGACCACCACGGACGCAGCGCGGACGTGCTCTTCCCGGCGGCCTTCGCGTCGGGGTGAGTCCCATCGAGGCGTAGGTGAGCTTCTGAACCCGAGGTCTCGTGTTCTCGGTGCGCGACCCAGTTCCGGTCGCATCCCGTCGGCCCGGGCAATCACGCAGGAGATAGCCTGTGCAGATGGACATCCGCATCGCGGCGTACGGCGTCATCATCCGCGACGGGCAGGTCCTGCTCGCCCACTGGAACGAGCACGGCCGCAGCGGCTGGACGCTGCCCGGCGGCGGCATCGAGGGCGACGAGCATCCGCATGACGCGGCCGTGCGCGAGATCTTCGAGGAGACGGGCTTCCATGCCCGCATCGATCGGCTCCTGGGCGTCGATCGCATCATGATCGACGCGTCCCGTCGTCACGCGGGCGCGACCGCTCCGCTGTACGCGCTGCGCGTGGTCTATCGGGCGACGGTGACCGGTGGCACGCTCACCAATGAGGTCGACGGCTCGAGCGACGAGGCGCGTTGGTTCCCGCTCGAGGAGGTGCCCGAACTGCACCGCGTCAGCCTGGTCGACGTCGGGCTCCGGCTCGACTCGGCGGAACCGCCGGCCGGCATGATCGGCACCTGACCCCCCGGGTACGCCACGACGGCCCTCCCGTCGGGGAGGACCGTCGTGTGCGGATGAGGCGTGCGCCGGGTTCCGGTGCGCGAGGCGCCCGGGCGTCACAGGTACGGCCTCGAACTGATCGCGGCCAGGATCGCCCGCTGCTCGCGCTGCTCGCGTTCGCGCGCGTTGCGGAACGCCAGCTGCTGCGCGGCGCGGTCCGGCTGGCGCCGGTGCGCACGACGCCGGCTCCAGGCCAGCAGTGCGATGCCGATGCTCCGGGCCGCCCGCTCGGCGGCGTCCTGTGCGCGCAGGCTCCGTCGTGGAGGGTGTGCGATGAGGATCTGCGAATTCATGATCGTTCCTTGGGTGTGATGGTGGTGGTGCGGGTGGTGCGGGTGGAGGTGCACCCGACTGCGGAAGCGGCGCATCGTTCCCGGGTCCGTCGGGACCCGGGAGGGCGTGCGGGCATGCCGAGGCACCGCCGAGGTGGCGGCGTGGGTGCGGTCCGAACGGGTCGCTCCGCCGTGGGCGCGACGTCGGTGACGACGAACCCCGGTCAGGCGTCCCGGTTCAGGACGGATGCGTCGCGGAGGGCGAGTCCGGAAGGACTGCCGGCCGGCGCGGGACGGTGCTGCCTAGTGGGAGCGGACGGCGAAGGAGGCCGTGACGTACGTGGGAATCTTTCCCATGCCGAGCGTGATCGGTGCTCCATCGCAGATTGCGAGATCGATGATCATCATGTTCGGTCACTCCTTCCTGTGCTCTGAGAACCACTGACGGGGTCACACCATAGCGCTGCCGGGAACGTGCGCGCAAGAGCGGATCCGGCATGTCGGTGCGGGCACTGAGCCGATGCGTGTTGGCGACAGTCCGTACGTGGGCCCGCCCGTCGGGCGCGCACCCGCATCGAGGCACGACGAAGGGCCCGAGGTCGCGCAGTGCGTCACTCGGGCCCGATGCCGGCGATCACCGGCGGCGCGTCAGGCTTCCTTGTCGGGGCCCGGCGTCGGCTCGTCCTCCGCGACCCAGAGCTCGTCGTCGGCGCGGAAGGTCTGCCAGACGGCATAGGCGATCGCGCCGGCGGCGACCACGGCCGCTCCGATCGCGATGTACCCACCGACGCCCGGACCGCTCTTCGGCTCCTCGGCCTTGGGGTTCACGCGTGCCAGGGCCGCGCGGACCCGCTTGTCCTTCGCGATGTCGCCGATGGACATCACGGTACCGAGCGCGCTGCCGAGGACCGGCACCATGGTGCGCTCGATCGAACGCCCCGCGTCGCCGGCGAACCTGCCCACCGCGTTCACCCTCGGCTGCAGGTACGTCTCGTATCCCTCTCGCACGCGCGGCGTGACCTCCTCACGGGTCAGTTGCCCGAGCTGGCGGCTCGCCTCGCGCGCGACGGTGTTCGCGCGCTCGAGTACGGCCTGCTGCTCTCCCCAGAGCTGCTCCGCGCTTCCGCGGAGTCGCTTGAGTTCCTTACGGCGCTTGCGTGACAGGCTCATGTCGACCCTCCATCGTCTGCTGCAGCGAACTCTTCCATCTTGCCACCAGAACCGCCCGGATCACGGAGTGAGTGTCGAATCCGGCATATGGGTTGACAGATCCGCCTGTGCGAGAATCGTGGACATGCCACAACACACCGCAGTCGCGACGATCACGACGAACCACGGGCCCATCACGGTCGACCTCTACGGCAACCACGCGCCGAAGACCGTGGCGAACTTCATCGGGCTCGCGACGGGCGAGCGCGAGTGGACGGATCCCGCGTCGGGCCAGAAGCGCACGGACGCCCTCTACGACGGCACGGTCTTCCACCGCATCATCCCCGGCTTCATGATCCAGGGCGGCGACCCGCTCGGCCAGGGCATCGGCGGCCCGGGGTACCAGTTCGACGACGAGATCCACCCCGAACTCGACTTCACCGAGCCCTACGTGCTCGCCATGGCCAACGCCGGCAAGCAGATGGGACGCGGCACCAACGGTTCGCAGTTCTTCATCACCGTCGCCCCGACGACCTGGCTGCAGGGCAAGCACACCATATTCGGCAAGGTGAACGACGAGGCCGGCCGTGCCATCGTCGACAAGCTCGCCGCGGTTCCGACGGACGGGCGCGACCGCCCGCTCGAGGACGTCGTGATCGAGACCATCACCGTCGAATCCGTCTGAGCGGCGTGACCGACGCCGACCCGGGGAGCCGCTGCTACCGGCACCCCGATCGCGTGAGCTACGTGCTCTGCCAGCGGTGCGGTCGCACCATCTGCGGGGAGTGCCAGACCCCCGCCGCGGTCGGCGTGGTGTGCCCGGAGTGCATGCGGGAGCAGCGGCAGTCGGCGCCTCGGACCCGATCGCGGGTGCTCATGCGGGCCGGGAGCGGCACGCCGGTGGTGACGTATACCCTCATCGGCATCACGGTGGCGGTCTTCGTCCTCCAGCTGATCCCCGGACTCGGCGTCACGAACCGCCTGTACTTCACGCCGCTCGCGATGAGCGAGATCGCGTTCGAGCCGTGGCGGATGCTCACGACGATGTTCGTGCACTCCACCAGCCTGATCTTCCACGTGCTGCTCAACATGTACACCCTGTGGATCTTCGGGCAGCTGCTCGAGGGCCTGCTCGGCCGAGGGCGGTTCCTGGCGCTCTACCTGATCTCCGGCTTCGCCGGTTCGGTGGGAGTCATCTGGCTGTCGAACCCGAACACGGCCGTCGTCGGCGCATCCGGTGCGATCTTCGGACTCATGGGGGCGTTCCTCGTGATCCAGCGCCGGCTCGGGCGTCCGTCGACGCAACTGCTGATCCTCGTCGGGATCAACCTGGTGATCGGCTTCATCCCGGGAACGAACATCGCCTGGCAGGCGCACCTCGGCGGTCTCGTCGGCGGCGCGCTCGTCGGGCTCATCTTCACCGAGACCCGCAGACGGTCCCAGCGCGGACTGCAGGTCGGCCTGCTGGTGGCGCTCTCGGCGGTGCTGGTACTGCTGAGCCTGCGCTACTTCGTGTTCCCGCTGATCTGACCGGCTGGCGTACCCCTGCCCGTCGCCGGCGGGTCCGATCACGCTCGTCTCAGTGCGGGCCCTGATGCGGCGTCACGCCCAGCTTTCCAGCGTCGCGAAGGTTATCCACAGGCTTGTCCACATCTGGGGAGAGTTACAGGTGTGTAATTGTCGCCCTTAAGGGGGACCAGTTCTCCGGGCGCGGGCGACCGCATCGAAGCGGGGCGGATGCCCCGTGGCATCCGCCCCGCTTCCGAGGTCGTGTCAGGCGCCGGCGTCAGCGCCAGCGCGTCGTCATGAGGAAGCCGATGAACGCGATGCCGAACCCGACGAGGATGTTCCACGAACCGAGGTCGGGCACCGGCAGCTGGCCCTGGCTGACGTAGAAGACGATGATCCAGGCGAGCCCGATCAGCATGAAGCCGAACATCACGGGCTTGAACCAGACGGGGTTCGGAGCCTCTTCGCCGTTGGGTTGCTCGACGCGCTCGGGCTTCGAGGAGTTCGCACGTGCCATGAGCGCGATTCTACCGTGTACGCGGTGCTCGGCTGGAATCGTGGGGAGGTAAGGTGGTCCGGTGACGCGCGTGCTGGTGATCGACAACTACGACAGTTTCGTGTACACGCTGAACGGCTACCTCCAGGAGCTCGGCGCCGAGACCGTGGTCGTGCGCAACGACGACATCCCCGTCGAGCGGCTCGCCGAGCGGATGTCCGAGTTCGACGCCGTGCTGGTCTCGCCGGGTCCCGGGAAGCCCGCCGATGCGGGCGTGTCCATCCCCGCCGTGGAGGTCGCGGTGTCGACCGGCCAGCCGCTGCTCGGGGTCTGCCTCGGCCATCAGGCCATCGCCGAGGCGTTCGGCGGCGTGGTCACGAACGCCGAGGAGCTCATGCACGGCAAGACCTCGTCGATCCTGCACGACGACAGCCCGTTCTACGACGGCGTGCCGCAGCACTTCACCGCCACCCGATACCACTCGCTGGCGGTCGTCGACGGCACCGTGCCCCCGGAGCTCGTGGTCACCTCGCGCACCGAGGGCGGCGTGATCATGGGGCTGCGCCACGCGACTGCGCCCATCTTCGGCGTGCAGTTCCACCCCGAGTCGGTGCTCACCGAGGGCGGCTACCGCATGCTCGGCAACTGGCTCGAGTCGGCGGGGCTCGCCGGCGCCGCGGATCGCGCGGTCGGCATGAGCCCGCACATGAAGTCCGCCTGAGCGGCTTCGCGCGTCAGCCGTCGCCGCCGCCGTCGTTCGACGCACCCGAGCAGTAGCGCAGCGTCACGTCGGACTTCTGCGGCACGTCGCCCGGCGCCAGCGACTGCTGCACCACCGGGTCGTTCGGCTGCGCCGGGCACGAGTCGTCGGGCTGCGGCACCGGGTTCAGCTGCAGGGTGCCGCCGCGCAGCAGCGAGGACGCCGTCGCCAGCGGCTGGCCGGTGAGGTCGGGCAGCGTGACGAGCCCGCTCGAGACGCGGAAGTTGACGGTCGCGCCGAGAGTGACGGAGGTGCCGCCGGCCGGATCGGTCGCGAGCACGATGTCGGCGGGCACCGTGGGCGAGTTCTCCCGCGTCTCGCTGCCCGCGACCAGGCCACGGCCCTCGAGGGCCTCCTTCGCCTGGTCGAGCGACTGGTTGCGCAGGTCGGGCACGTCGACGACCTCGCGGCCGCTCGACACGTAGACGCGCACGACCACCTGACCCGGCTCGACGATGGTGCCGGCCTCCGGATCGGACCGCGTGACCTGTCCCTCGGGAATGGTGTCGCTGGTCTCGTCGAGCTGCGTGGCCTGCAGGTCGAGGTCCTGGAGGACGCCCGTCGCCTCCTCGTAGGACATGCCCTGGAGCACCGGGATCTCCCGTGCGCTCGACGGGAGGTCGTCGGTGGGAGTGAGGTTGAACGCCCAGTACATGACCGCGAGGACGGTGACCACCACCGCGACGACGCCGGCCCAGATCCAGAGGGCGGGAGGGCGCCGCTGGGTGCGCTCCATCGTCTCGTCCTCGGTGAGCTGGCGCAGGGCG
The DNA here is from genome assembly GCF_040496035.1 of Agromyces sp. SYSU T00194. Lineage (NCBI taxonomy): Bacteria > Bacillati > Actinomycetota > Actinomycetes > Micrococcales > Microbacteriaceae > Agromyces > Agromyces chitinivorans. The sequence continues at coordinate 1,170,423 of NZ_JBEPJZ010000001.1, forward strand.
AGCTCGGAACTCGAGAGCGAGGTCGCGGGCGCCCCGAACAGGAGCTCCGTCTGGTCGGGCTGCCGGTGCACGGGCACGCGCCCGGATGCCGCCACCTCGACGTCGGCCCGGAAGTCGGCGGCGGTCTGGTACCGCTGCGTGCGGTCCTTGCCGAGGGCGTGCAGCACGACGGCGTCGAATGCGGGGGAGACCCTCGGGTTGATGACGCTCGGCTTGACCGGACGCTCGCTGACGTGCTGGTAGGCGACGGCCACGGGCGTCTCCCCGCGGAACGGCGGGCGACCGGTGAGCATCTCGAACAGCACGACGCCGGTCGAGTACAGGTCGGTGCGCGCGTCGACCGTCTCGCCCTTCGCCTGCTCGGGGGAGAAGTACGACGCCGTGCCGAGGATCGCGGTCGTCTGCGCGACCGTGGTCGACGAGTCCGAGATCGCCCTGGCGATGCCGAAGTCCATCACCTTCACCTGACCGGCGGAGGTGATCATGATGTTTCCCGGCTTGATGTCGCGATGCACGACGCCCGCCCGGTGCGAGTACTCGAGCGCGGTGAGCACGCCGTCGATGATGCGCGCCGCCTCGGCCGGATCGAGCGGACCCTCGCGGATGATGTCGCGCAGGAGCCGTCCCTCCACGCGCTCCATGACGATGAACGGCAGCTGCACCTCGTGCCCGGACCCGTCGAGGACGGTCTCCTCGCCCGCGTCGAACACGCGCACGATGGTCGGGTGCGCCATCCGCGCCGCGGACTGCGCCTCCTGGCGGAAGCGGGTGCGGAACGCCGGGTCGGTCGCGAGCGACGACTTCAGCAGCTTGATCGCGACACTGCGCCCGAGGCGTGTATCGGTGCCCGCGTGCACGTCGGACATGCCGCCGCGACCGATGAGCTCGCCGACACGGTAGCGACCGGCCAGCAGGCGATCGTTATCGGTCACGTGCACTCGTCTCTCCTCAGCGAACGATCAGTTGGTGCCGCCGCCGCCGTCGCCGGCCGGCTCCTCCACCGTGACCTGGGCGGCCGGCGAGTAGGGCGAGTCCAGCGGGCCGCAGAAGTAGCGATAGGTGACTTCGAAGTTGCTCGTGCCCGCGCGAACCGTGGCCGAGGTGGTGCTGGCGCCGACGACCGCGTTGTTGGGGATCGTCGCGTCGCCGGTCACCGCGATCTCGTACCCGGTGAGGGTCTGCCCGGCCGGGCAGTTCTGCGCGGGCCAGCTGACCTGCACGTCGGTGTCGGGGGCGGTCGTCGCCGGGTTCACGGTGGGCGCCGAGGACGGTGCGGACGGCGCGACCGGGTCGGCGTAGTACGTGATCGTGATCTGCGAGCCCTGCTCGACGGGCCCCGTCGGGTTCACCGCGTAGACGGTGCCGGCGTCGGCCGGATCGGTGGCCGCATTGCCCTCCACCGCGTTCACGGACATGCCGAGTGCCTCGAGGCCGGCACGCGCGTCGTTCACCGAGAGCCCGAGGTAGTCGTCCTGGTTGACCTGCACCGTCGTGTCCGTCGGCGTCGGCGTCGGCGTGTCCGAGGTCGGCGGCGGCGAGCTCGTCGCCGGCGCGCTCGACGAGCTGCTCGGCGGGGCCTGTGCGGTGCCGTTGTTCAGCGCCAGCGCGATGATCGTGCCGATGAGCACGATCGCGAGGATCGCGATGAGGACGATCAGCGGCCACGTCCACGGGCTGCGCTTCTTCTCCTCCTCGGGTGCCCCCTCGCCGTCGGCGGGCACCCCGCCGGACGCCATGAGCACCGTCGTCGCGGCGGTGTCTCCGCTCTGCGGCATCATCATGGTGGCCGCCGCGGCCGCGCCGGCGGCGCCGAGCACCGCGGGGACCGAGGCCGCAGCACCCTGCACGTCGCCCCGGCGCAGCGCCGTCGCGGCGCGGGACAGGTGCGCCGCGGACTGGGGCCGGTCGGCCGGGTTCTTCGCGATGCACGCGAAGACGAGGTTGCGCACGGGCTCGGAGATCGTCTGGGGGAGCTCCGGTGGCGTCTCGTTGATCTGCGCCATCGCGATGGCGACCTGCGACTCGCCGGTGAACGGGCGCCGGCCCGCGAGCGCCTCGTAGGCGACGATGCCGAGCGAGTAGATGTCGGTGGTCGGCGAGGCGGGGTGGCCGGAGGCCTGCTCCGGGGACAGGTACTGGACCGTGCCCATGACCTGGCCGGTCGCGGTGAGCGGGACCTGGTCGGCGATGCGCGCGATGCCGAAGTCGGTGATCTTCACGCGACCGTCGGGGGTGATGAGGAGGTTCCCGGGCTTGATGTCGCGGTGCACGAGGCCCGCGGCGTGCGCGGCGTGGAGCGCCGAGGCGGTCTGCGCGACGATGTCGAGGACCTTGTCGGTGGGGAGGGTCTGCTCGCGCTCGAGGATGGTCGACAGCGCCTCGCCCGGGACGAGCTCCATGACCAGGAAGGCGCTGCCCTCCTCCTCGCCGTAGTCGAAGACGTTCGCGATGCCCTCGTGGTTCACGAGGGCGGCGTGGCGCGCCTCCGCGCGGAAGCGCTCGAGGAATCCGGGATCGCCGAGGTACTCGTCCTTGAGGATCTTGATGGCGACCTGGCGCCCGATCACGAGATCGGTCGCCTGCCAGACCTCGCCCATGCCGCCGATGGCGATCCTGGACTGGAGTTCGTAGCGCCCACCAAAGGTGAGCCCAGCGCTCGGTCTCATTCGTTCAGCACCGCCTCTAGTACCTGCTTCGCGATGGGTGCGGCAATCAGGTTGCCGTACCCGCTCTGTCCCAATCCCCCTCCGTCTTCTACCAGCACCGTGATCGCATACTGAGGGTTGTCAGCAGGGGCGAATCCGGTGAACCAGAGGGTGTACGGGTCGTCCGTGCCGTTCTGGGCTGTGCCCGTCTTCCCCGCCACGCTGACGCCGTCTATTCTTGCATTACTCGCCGCGCCGCTCTCGACGCCGGAGACCATGATGTCAGTAAGTTCACGCGCGGTCTCCTGGCTGATCGCGCGGCCGAGTTCCATCCGCTCGAAGGTCTCGAGGGGGCTCAGGTCGGGGGCGATGACCGCGTCCACGACGTTCGGACGCATCACGATGCCGCCGTTCGCGATGCCCGCGGAGACCATCGCCATCTGCAGCGGCGTCGCACGCACCTCGTACTGCCCGAACGCGCTCAGCGCGGTCTGCGCGTCGTCCAGCCCGCGCGGGTAGACGCTCGCCTCCGACTCCATCGGCACCGCGTGCGTGACGTTGAACCCGTACTTCTCCGCCTGCTCGCGGATGGCCGTGTCGCCGAGCTCGATGCCGAGCTCGGCGAACGGGATGTTGCAGGAGAGCCGGATGGCGTCGGCGATCGTGACCTCGTCGCCCCCGCCGCAGCGCCCGCCGCCGGCGTTGGTGACGACCGCGGTCGAGCCGGGGAGCGTGAACGAGGAGGGGTTCGGGAACGTGGAGTCCGGGGTGTACTCGCCGGACTCGAACGCGGCCGACGCGACGACCAGCTTGAAGACCGAACCCGGGGGGTTCATGTCGCCGCCGATGGCGCGGTTGAAGAGCGGGTCCTGCGGGTCGGCGAGGAGCGCGTCGTACGTCGCCTGCACCTCGGCGCCGTTGTGCACGGCCATCGTGTTCGGGTCGTAGGACGGCTTCGAGACCATGGCGATGATGCGGCCCGTCGCCGGTTCGGTGACGATGACCGCGCCCTGGACGTCTCCGAGCGCATCCCACGCGGCCTGCTGTGCGACCGGGTCGATCGTGACGTCGACGGATGCTCCCTGGGGGTCCTGCCCCGTGATGAGCCGGTTCACCGAGTCGAAGAACTGCGAGCTCGACTGGCCGCTGAGGAACTCGTTCATCGCCCGCTCGATGCCCGTGGCCTCGCCGTTGACGGGGATGAACCCGGTCACCGGCGCATAGAGCGGGCCCTCCGTGTAGACGCGCTGGAACTTGTAGTTGTCGCCCGACGGCTCCGAGTACGCGATGGGTGCGCCGTCCACGAGGATCGGCCCGCGCTCCACCGAGTACGACTCGTACAGCGTGCGCGAGTTCCGCGGGTCCGCGTTGAGCGCGTCGGCCGCGACGTACTGGATGATCGTGGTCGACACGAGCAGCGTGGCGACCATGAGGAGCGTCAGGATGGAGACGCGCTTGAGCTCGCGGTTCATGCGTCGATCACCAGCCGCGGATGGTTGCGGACCGTGTCGGAGAGCCGCAGCAGCAGCGCGACGATGATCCAGTTCGCGACGAGCGATGAACCACCTGCCGCGAGGAACGGGGTGGTCAGGCCGGTGAGCGGGATCACGCGCGTGACGCCGCCGACCACGATGAACACCTGGAGCGCGACGACGAACGCGAGGCCCACGCCGAGGAGCTTGCCGAAGTCGTCCTGCCCGGCGAAGCCGATGCGGAAGCCGCGGGCCACGAGCAGCGCGTACAGCATGAAGATCGCGAACAGGCCGGCGAGCCCGAGCTCCTCGCCGAGGCTCGCGATGATGTAGTCGCTCTGCGGCACGGGGGTGATGTCGGGGCGGCCTTGGCCGAGGCCGGTGCCGATGAGCCCGCCGTTCGCGAGGCCGAACAGCCCCTGCACGAGCTGGAAGCTGCCGCCCACCGAGTCGTAGATCTCCTGGTCGAAGGCGTTGAGCCAGTTGTCGAAGCGCGAGTTGACGTAGCCGAGGGTCTGGCTGGCGATGATCGCGCCGGCGAAGAACAGCCCCAGGCCGAGCAGTACCCAGGAGAGCCGGCTGGTCGCGACGTACAGCATGACGAGGAACAGGCCGAAGTACAGCAGAGCGGTACCGAGGTCGCGCTGGAACACGATGACCGACATCGACAGCGCCCACACCACCAGCAGGGGGCCGAGGTCGCGTGCGCGCGGGAATCGCATGCCGAGGAACGTGCGCCCGACCATCGAAAGGCTGTCGCGGTTGCGCACCAGGTAGCCGGCGAAGAAGACCGCGAGGGCGATCTTCGCGATCTCACCGGGCTGGAACGTCGCGATGTCGCCGATGCCGATCCACACCCGGGCGCCGTTGATCTCGCGGCCGATGCCCGGCAGCAGGGGGAGCAGGAGCAGCAGCACGGCGACGAGCCCTGACAGGTAGGTGTAGCGGAACAGCACCCGGTGGTTGCGCACGATCAGGATCACGGCGATCGCCGCGACGATCGCGATCGCCGACCATGCGATCTGCCGCACCGCGGCGCTGTCCCACCCGGCGTCGCCGAAGGCGATGTCGATGCGGTAGATCTCGGCGATGCCGATGCCGTTCAGCACGGTGGCGATGGGCAGCAGGAAGGGATCCGCGTCGCGGGCCACGAAGCGCATCGCCACGTGCAGGCCGAACACGAGCACCGACAGCCCGACGCCGAGCAGCACGAGCTGGGTGTCGATCGTGCCGAGCGCACCGAGTTGCACCAGCAGGACGGCGCCGGAATTGATGCCGCAGGCGATCAGCAGCAGCGCCAACTCGATGTTGCGCAGCTTCTGCGGGAGGTGGATGCGTCGCACGCCGGCCGTCGGCGGCCCGCCCGAGGGCGGGACCGCGGCGGTCGTGCCGGCCCGATCAGTCAAGGGACTCCTCCAGCCGGTCGACGACGGCCTCCGCGTCCTGCAGCGATCCGGTGCTGATGGTCTCCTCCACGCGCTGCTGGTCGTACAGGCGGAGCTCGGCGATGTCGATGTCCGATTCGCGGTAGAGCTCGCTCAGCACGATGGGGCCGAGGTCCTGCTGGATGCCCTGGTAGATGGCGACCCGCCCATTGGACTCGCCGACGAAGTACCGGGTCTGGGTCCACTGGTAGGCGAGGACCACGAGCCCCACGACCGCGGCGACGATGAGGAGCACGCCGACCGTCCAGGTGACGATCCGCCGGCGGCGGCGCCGGGCGTCCTCCTCGATGATCTCGTCGAAGTACTCGGCCGAGTCCGGCTCGAAGTGCGTCTCCTGCACGGGGTGCACGCGGAACGGCGTGAGCAGCAGCGAACGCTGGCGCACCGGCTCCGGCGTGCCGAACGCGGGCGGGGCGGCGGCGGAGCCGACGATCTGGGGCGTCGTCGCCGGCGCGGCCGGCTCGCCGATGTCGAGCACGACGACGGTCACGTTGTCGGGGGCGCCGCCGTCGAGCGATGCCTTCACGAGGCGGTCGGCCACGGGCTTCGCGCCGGCCTCCGACATCAGGGCCTTGCGGATGTCCTCGAAGGAGACGACCCCCGACAGGCCGTCGGAGCAGATCAGCCAGCGGTCGCCCGAACGCGTGTCGAGGGTCAGGGTGTCGATCTCGGGCGAGGACTCCACGTCGCCCAGCACCCGCATCAGGACGGAACGGCGCGGATGCACCATCGCCTCCTCCTCCGTGATGCGGCCGGCGTCGACGAGCCGCTGCACGAAGGTGTGGTCGGTGGAGATCTGGCTGAGCTCGCCGCCGCGCAGCAGGTAGATGCGGGAGTCGCCGATGTGGGAGATGGCGACCTGGTCGCCGTGCAGCAGCACGGCGCTGACCGTGGTGCCCATTCCCGTCAGCTCGCTGTGCTCGGCGACGGTCTCGGCCAGGCGCTGGTTCGCGCCGATCAGGCTGTCGTGCAGGGCCGCCGAGGCGTCCTGCACCGACGGGTAGAGCTGGTCGGCGTCGCGGATGTACCGGGTCGCGATCGCGCTCGCGACGTCCCCGCCCGCGTGGCCGCCCATGCCGTCGGCGACGAGGAACAGGTGCCGCCCCGCGTAGCCCGAGTCCTGGTTGTTCGACCGGACCCTGCCGACGTGCGAGACCGCGGCACTGCCCTTGACCGTCGCCATGCGGTTACCGTCGCAGCTCGAACGTCGTCGCGCCGACCTTGACCGTCGCGCCGAGCGGCACCGCCGCGGGCACGGTCACGCGGGAGCCGTTCAGGAAGGTGCCGTTCGTCGAGTCGAGGTCCTGGATCATCCACTGGTTGCTCCAGAGCATGAGCCGGGCGTGGTGGTTCGAGGTGTAGTCGTCGCGGATGATGATCGACGAGTCGCTCGAGCGGCCGATCGTGATCTCGTCGCGGCCGAGCGGGAACTCGCTGCCGGCCTTGCCGCCCGACGTGATGACGAGCTTCGACGCGTTGTCGGTGGTGGCGATGTCGCCGTTCCCGGCTGCTGCAGCAGCGGATGCGGCCGCGGCACGCGGCGCGTCGGTGCCGCGCGGGGGCGTGGCGGGCGCGGCCTGGCCGGAGGCATCCGCCGTCTGCATCTTGCGCACGCGCTGGCCGAACAGGTCGCTGCGCAGCGCCCACACGATGGAGAAGACGAATATCCACATCAGCGCGAGGAACGACAGCTGCAGGACGAGGAGGGTGAGTTCGCTCATTCAGCGGGCCCCCAGAACCCGTTCATGTCGTTGCGCCGGGTGGACGGTGCGCCGCCGCCGGAGCCCGGCGCGGCCTGTGCGAGGACGCGGAAGACGATGCGCGTGCGCCCCACGGTGATGACGGAATCGGGCTCGAGGATGGCCTCGCCCACGCGGTCGCCGTTCAACTGCGTGCCGTTGGTCGATCCGAGGTCGCGTACGCGGGCGCGTCGCCCGTCCCACTGCACCTCGACGTGCTTGCGGCTCGCGCCCGAGTCGTCGAGCGTGATGTCGGCCTCGCTGCCGCGACCGATCACGGTGCGGCCCTTGAGGATCGGATGCCGCCGGCCGCCGATGTCGAGCACGGGGGTCCAGGCGATCTCGCCCTTCACGTTGCTCGAGTCGACCTGCACCATGCCCTCGGACAGGCCCTCGTCGGCGTCGAGCGAGATCTGGATGCCGCCGGCGAACTGGAAGCCCTGGCTCGCCGCATGCTGCTGCACGACGTCGGTCAGCTCGTCGACCAGCGCCGGACCGAGGCTCGACATGCGCTGGAGGTCGGGTCGCGACATCCGCACGCGGAAGGTGTTCGGCACGAGCACGCGGTCGCGGGAGACGACCGCGGCCTTCGTGTCGAGCTCGCGCTTCAGGGCGGCCGTGATCTCGACCGGCTGCAGCCCCGAGCGGAAGGTCTTCGCGAAGGCGCCGTTGACGGCGCGCTCGAGACCCTTCTCGAAGTTGTCCAGTAGGCCCACAGGTCTCCCGATCCGGTTGGTTCTCAGTGCATGTTAGTCGCAGCGCCTGCGCGCCCCGGTCGTCAGTCGAAGCCCGTTGTGGAGTCGTTCTCCTCCAGGTCGACCGCGATGGTGGGCATCGATGCGGTCAGCAGCGTGCCGTCGGCACGGCGCGTGCCCTCGACGTCGCGCATGTTCGGCATGCCGTAATGGCGCGGACCCTGGCCGCGCAGGGCGACCGTGACGGGCTCGCCGTCGCGCACCAGCACGTCCTCGCCGCGCACCGAGAGGTGCGCCTCGGCGCCCGCCTCGACGGTGAAGGTCATGGACGCCGGCTCGAGCTCGACGCGCACGCGCGTGTCGCGGATGGTGAGCCGGAACACCAGGCGCTCCCAGTCGTCGGGCAGCCGCGGGTCGAAGGTGAAGACGCCGTTGTGGTCGCGGAACCCGCCGAACCCGTAGACCAGCGAGGCCCACACCCCGCCGGTCGACGCGACGTGCACGCCGTCCTGCGCGTTGTGGTGCAGGTCGGCGAGGTCGACGAACAGCGCGGCCCGGAAGTAGCGCATCGCCAGCTCGTGGTACCCCACCTCGGACGCGATGATCGACTGGACCACCGCCGACAGCGTCGAGTCGCCCGTCGTCAGCGGGTCGTAGTACTCGAAGTTCGCCTGCTTCTGCTCGGTCGTGAACTGGTCGCCCTGCAGCAGCAGCGCGAGCACCACGTCGGCCTGCTTCAGCACCTGGAAGCGGTAGATGACCAGCGGGTGGTAGTGCAGCAGCAGCGGACGACGGCTGGCCGGCGTGTTCTCGAGGTCCCAGAGCTCCTTCTCGAGGAAGGCGGAGTCCTGCGGGTGCACGCCCAGCTGCTCGTCGAACGGGATGAACATGTGCTCGGCCGCGCGACGCCACTCGTCCGCCTCGTCGGGGTGCAGGTTGAGGCGGTCGACCGCTCGGGCGTAGGCCGCGGGCGCGCGGCGCCGCAGTTCGTCGACCGCGTACGCGGCGGCACGGAGGTTCCCCTTGGCCATCACGTTCGTGTACAGGTTGTCGTTCACGACGGTCGTGTACTCGTCGGGGCCGGTCACGCCGTGGATGTGGAAGACGTCCTTGGAGTTGGTGCGCCAGAACCCCAGGTCCTCCCACATGCGGGCCGTCTCGACGAGCACGTCGATCGCGCCGCGCGCGACGAAGTCCTCGTCGCCGGTCGCCGCCACGTACTGCATCAGGGCGTACGAGATGTCGGCGTCGATGTGGTACTGGGCGGTGCCCGCGGCGTAGTAGGCGCTCGACTCGAGTCCGTTGATCGTGCGCCACGGGAAGAGTGCGCCGCGCTGGTTGAGCTCGTTCGCGCGTGCGCGCGCCGGCTCCAGCATCCGCTGCCGGAATCGCAGCACGTTGCGCGCCGTGTTCGGCGCCGTGTACGACAGGAACGGCATGACGTAGACCTCGGAGTCCCAGAAGTAGTGGCCGCCGTAGCCCGAACCGGAGACGCCCTTCGCCGCCACCCCGCCGCCGTCGGTGCGGGCCGTCGCCTGCGCGAGCTGGAAGAGGTTCCAGCGGGTCGCCTGCTGCAGGGTCGGATGCCCCGGGATCTCGACGTCCACGCTCGCCCAATACTCGTCGAGCCAGTCGTGCTGCGCGTCCACCAGCGCCTCGATGCCGATCTCGCCGGCGCGGTCGAGGGTGCGGTCGCAGCGGTCGGCGAGCTCGCGCACCGGCACGGATGCCGCCGTGTGGTACGTGAACAGCTTCGTGATGCGGATCGGGCGGCCCTGCTCGGCGCGGACCCGGTACACGTGCTTCGCGAGGTCGTCCTCGATCGTCGAGGTCTCGTCGAACGGGTTCTCGGTCTCGATGCGGTGCTCGGTGCCGGCGACGACCGTCATGCCCGAGTTCGTGCAGCGGTAGCCGAGCAGGTAGCGACCGTCGCGCTCCCGCTTCAGGCGCGGCTGCAGCACGCGCTCGGTGAACTGCTCCGCCTTGCGCGGGTCGAACGCCTCGATCGTGCCCTGCACGCCCGAGCGGTACTCGTCGCGGCCGTCCTGCCGGTTCAGCATCTGGCTCGAGATGGTCACCGCGGCGTCGGCGTCGAGCAGCTCGACCTCGTAGACGATGACGCCGAGGTGACGGTCGGTGAACGACACCATGCGGTGCGAGGTGATCTGCACGCGCTTGCCCGACGGCGTGCGCCACTCGAGGGAACGGTCGAGGATGCCGGTGCGGAAGTCGAGCCGTCGCTCGTAGCTCATGAGTTCGGCGGTGGTGAGCACGAGCGGCTCGTCGTCGACGTAGAGGCGGATCGTCTTCGCGTCGGGCGCGTTGACGATGGTCTGCCCGACGCGCGCGAACCCGAACGCCTCCTCTGCGTGCCGGATCGGCCAGGTCTCGTGGAAGCCGTTGATGAACGTGCCGTGCACGTGGCCGTCGCGACCCTCGTCGACGTTGCCGCGCAGGCCGAGGTAGCCGTTGCCGACGGCGAACATCGTCTCGGTCGTGCCGATGTCGTCGGCGGAGAACTCGGTCTCGACGAGGGCCCAGTCGTCGATGGGGAACCGGTTGCGGTTCAGCGGGTCGTGGTCGGCGAACCTCATGATCCGGCCTTTCGGTGGTGCTGGGGGAGCAGGGGGATGAGCTCGTCGAGCTCGTACACGACGAGGTCGGCGCCGAGACGGCGCAGGTTCTCGTGCCCGGCGCCGCGGTCGACCCCGACGACGAGCCCGAAGTCGCCGGCGGCCCCGGCCTGCACGCCGGACTCGGCGTCCTCGACCACGACGCAGGCGGTGGTGGGGAGCCCGAGCAGCCGGGCGCCGTACTCGTATGTGTCGGGAGCCGGCTTGCCGGGGATGCCGCGCTCGGCCGCGACGCCGCCGTGCACCACCACCTCGAAGCGGTTGGCGAGCCCCGCCGTCTCGAGCACGGCGGGGGCGTTCTTCGAACTCGACACGACCGCCACCGCGGCATCCGTCGCCGCCAGCGCGTCGAGGAACGCCACCGATGCGGGGTACGCCGTCACGCCGTCCTCCGCGAGCGACTCGTTGAACGCGTCGTTCTTGCGGTTGCCGAGGCCGCACACCGTCTCGGCCGTGGGCGGATCGTCGGGCGTGCCCTCGGGCAGCGTGATGCCACGGCTGGCGAGCAGGGTGCGCACCCCGTCGTAGCGCGGCTTGCCGTCGATGTGGGCGAAGTAGTCGGCGTCCCGGTACGGGGCCGCGCCGCGGGCGGCGAGGAACGGCGTGAACAACCGCGCCCAGGCGTGCATGTGCACCTCGGCCGTCGGCGTCAGCACGCCGTCGAGGTCGAAGAGCCAGCCGCGGATGCCGGCCAGGTCCGGCCGCGCGGTGGAGTCGTCCGTCGTCGCCACGTCGTGTCCTCTCGATGGAAGGCGGGGGTGCGAACGGCGTCGTTCCCGTTCCTCGATGCTAGACGTGCGGGTGGCGCGTGTGTACCGGTTTCTCGACGACCGTCGGGACCCGGAACGGCCCCGGGCCCCCCGTCGGGCCCGATGCATCCGCATGCAGGGCCTCGAATGGCATGTGACGCGGTGAAGTGTTAGTCTCTGTTGGCTGGTGCGCCATGTGCGCGTGCCGGTGGTGAGCGCAAGTGGCGGAATAGGCAGACGCGCACGGTTCAGGTCCGTGTGCCCGAAAGGGCGTGGGGGTTCAACTCCCCCCTTGCGCACCATAGGAGGCTTACTGCAATCGCCCTGAACTTTCAGGGCGGGCAGCAGGTCACCTACGGAAAAATCAGAGAACGGGTCACCCTTTGGGGTGGCCTGTTCTGCATTTACGGGACTCCTGCGGGCAAGCTCAGCTTCAGCCGTGTTCGTAGCCGACTCCAGCGACTGACCAGCCTCCAGTGCGGTCCAGCCGCGTTCGGCGGCGAGGAGTTCCACGAGGGGCGAAGTGAGCTCGTCTCCGACCACCTCGTCATTGACGACGTAGATGCGATTGAAGAGCGCCTGGTTGAGCTGACGGCGCGTGTCGTCCGATGCCTGTCGGTAGAGCTCGTAGGGATCGGCGAGCAGGTCGAGGTGAGCCTCGATGAACGCCAGGGCTCCGCTGAGGTCCTGCTCAACGGCCCCGAGCTGAATCGTGAGCTTGTCGCGGGCTCGTGTGATCTCGTGCAGCTTCACCTTGATACGCGCGGTCGGGAGTTCGCCATCGGCAGCGAGGTCGATGAGGTTCTCTTCCTTCACGGCCAACTGGCGGAGTTGGGTTTCGAGTTGCTGACGGAGGAGCTGCTGCGCCCGGGCCTTGTCGGCGACTGCCTCCTCGAGGCGCGCCCGCACCGCGGCGATGAACGCCTCGCTGAGGCGGATCGACTTGTAGTGGACTTCGATGGCTCGCTCGACGCGCTCCATGTTGGAGTAGGGCGCATCGCAGACGTGATCTTGCACACCCCGGCAGAAGAAGTACGCGTACTCGCCGCCATTCCGGCCGGTGGCGCGCATGATGATCATGCGCTTGATGACCCGATCCTCGAGACGGCAACGGCCGCACCAGATGGTGCCCTTGAGGTAATGATCGTTCTTGATGCGACGCTCACCTGACTTGTTGCGCGCATCGAGGAGCGTCTGGACCTGCTCGAACAGCTCGGGATCGATCAGGGGGTCGTGGCGCCCGTCGTAGGTCTCGCCCTTGTACTCGATCTCGCCGAGGTAGTAGCGGTCGCGAAGCATCCGCTGCACCTTCGACACCGCGATCGGCGCGGCCGGGCGAGCGGCAGTCGGCCGAGAAGTCAGCCCACGATCCGCCAGCTCCGTCGCGATGTCGTCAAGCGTGTGCTTGCCCGCGGCGTACAGCTCAAAGGCGAGCTTGACGAACGGGGCGCGTTCTGGGTCGATGGCGACGGATCGGATCTCGCGTCCGTCGATGCGCTCGAGCGTGTTGAGGTACCCGATTGGCGCCCGTCCGAGCGTGCCACCACTCTTTGCCTTCTGCCCCATCGGGTCTGCCCCGAGTCTGGTTGACGGTCGGGGTTTGCAGTGATTAGGCCGCTTCTGCGGTCACGTAGATCATCTCAAACTCGACGGGGGTGAGCTTGCCGAGGGTGCGTTGACGGCGCCGGCGGTTGTACTTCGTTTCGATCCAGGTCACGATCGCGAGTCGGAGGTTGTCGCGCGTGTCCCACCGCCTGGTGTTCAGGACGTTCTTCTGCAGCAGGCTGAAGAAGGACTCCATGCTTGCGTTGTCCCCGGCCCCGTAGGAGCGACCCATCGATCCGACCAGGCCGTTGTTCTCCAGCAGCCGCTGGGTGCGTTTCGCGCGAAACTGACCGCCCCGGTCGGAATGGCAGATCGTGCCGACCGGTGAGCGCAACGCGATCGCGTTGCGCATCGCGGCCCGCGCCAGGGACGACTTCATCCGGGAGTCGATCGAGTAACCCACGATCTTGTTCGACCAGACATCCTTGATCGCGCAGATGTAGAGCTTGCCCTCCCGTGTGGGGTGCTTGGAGATGTCCCACAACCAGACCCGGTTCGGCCCGTCGGCGACGAACTCGTGCCGGACGACGCCGTGCTCATCGACCACCGCGAGGAGGTCGTCGTGCGGGGCCGGTCCGGTCGAGCCGGGCTTGCTGCGCTTCTTGTGGTGGCTGGCGTGGATGCCCGCGATCCGGCACAGCCGGTGCACCCGGTTCTCACCCACCTGGATGCCGTGCTCGGTGTCGAGCTCGTCGGTGATGAACCGGTACCCGAGGGTCGCGTCATCGGCGTGGATCTCGTGGATCACGTCCAGCAGGTGCGCGTCGTCCCAGTCCCGCCGGCTCACGGGATCCTTGAGCCACTTGTAGTACCCCTGGGGTGTCAGCCCCAGGACCCTGCACGCCACCGCGACCGGCACCCTGATCGGGGCGCCGGCCGCGGCCATCTCACGGACGAGCGGGAAGACTATTTTCCCGGCAGGTTCGCCTGCGACAGGTACGCCGCCGCACGGCGCAGCACCTCGTTCTCCTGCTCGAGCAGCCGGATCCGCTTCTTCGCCTCACGCAGCTCGGCACGATCGGCGTCAGTCACGCCAGGACGGTGACCATCCTCGATGTCGGCCTTCTTCATCCAGTTCGACAACGAGCCCTCGGAGATACCGAAGTCCTTCGCGATCTGCGCCAACGGCGCTTGACCCTTCCGGGCCACGGCCACGACATCGTCGCGGAACTCTTTGGGATACGGCTTTGCCACAGGGACATCCTTCCAGCGAGGACGAATCCTCACACATCAGATGTCAACCAAACCCGGGGCAGACCCCTTCCTCGTCCATGTCGCTCGGCTTCGGCACCCAGAGTTCGCTGAGGGCTGGGAGAGATGAATCGACCTTGGTGTCACGTCGCGGGTACATGCGAGCATTGTCGCGCCCAGCGACGAAGGGTCAGTGCGCCTTGCCGACCTCGGTATGACTTGGCTGGCATGTCGACCGTGAGTTGGTCAGCGGGCGAGCGCCAACTCGCCTCCCGTCGTGGACGGGTCGAGTTCGACCTGATCGACGACGCCGGGCTTGAGCGCGAGTAAGTCGATGACCGCGGTTCCAACTTCTCGCATCAACGCGGGCGGGACGGCGTTGCCGATCATCGTCGCAAGATCAGCGCGCTTCACAGCCGCGCTGAAGGAGAAGTAATCGGGAAAGCCCTGGATCCTGGCGGCCTCGTGGGCGGTAAGCGCCCGCAGTGCGCTCGGGTGCATGTACCGGCCCTGCCCGATGCTGCCGAAGCCGCTCGTGATCGTCTGTGCGGGATCGTTCCAACTCAGCCGCCCATACATCGACTTGTACGAGTGGTTGCCGTCCTGATGACACTTAGGACGCTTTTCGTTCGGAAGATCGAGGTCCCCCGACTCCTGCATGTACTCCATGCGCTCGATGTTCGCGGGGCTCGCCTTCGGCGGGGTGTCATACCCAGCGGGGGTCGCAAGGCTGACTAGGTCGCCAATTGCCCATTCGAGATTGAACGATGAGTCCTCGGCTCGGGATGCGAGGCCTCTGAGCACGAGCTCGGGATCGATGCCCTCGACCTTCGACGCCAGTAGAACGTGGCGGCGACGCTTCTGGGCAACGCCGAGTGAGTGCATCCCTACCGTGGCGGTCGCCACCTCATAGCCGAGCTTCTTGAGGAAGTCGTAGGTGGTTTGCACGACACCGGCGGTGTCAAGACGAACCGTCGGTACGTTCTCGATCAGGACGATTGACGGCTCGAGGACCCGAGCCGCTCGTGCCATCTTCAGGTAGAGCTTGTTCTTCGGATCATCGCGCCGCGTTCGGTTGTTCAGATCGCTGTGCCCTTGGCACGGCGGGCCGCCGAACAGTAGATGCGTGCTCCCAACCGATTTCCGCGTCTTGAGCTCCGTCTCGGTGAGCTCATCAGCCAGTTCACCGTCGAAGTAGTCTTCGACGGACGCCATCATCGCGTTCGCTTTGGGAAAGTTGGCCTTGTACACGTCGACCGCAGCCTGCTCGAAGTCGACCGCGAGGCGCACATCGAGCGCGAGCCCGGCATCGGAGGCTGCCTGGGCAGCTCCCAGCGTGAGCCCTCCGCACCCCGAGAACAGGTCCACGATCCGCAACGCCGGATCGCCCGACTCGAAGGCCGGACGGGCCTTCTCCCTGAGGGGGAAGGCGGGCGCTGGGGTAACGGGCGAGGTTGGCATGTCGCTCGAGTTTAGCTCCGCCCTCGAGAAAACTCGAGCGGGAACCACGGGTGTGAAAATCGCCCGCGCGGAGGGCCTCTGTGGAGGAGGGGCTAGTTCAAGTGCCGGAGCAGATTGGCAATCTCGTGGCGGCTGAACCCTGCGGCTGCTGGACCGATTTGGACCTTGGTCAGGCGTTCAAGGGTCGGGTCGTTGAGCACCTCGTCCATAGCCCGGAGCTTCCGGCGCAGCGCGGCGTCGATCCGCTCGTCGATGGTTTCGATCCCCTGCAAGACGATCGCCCTGGCTGTGGTTCCCTTCGGCATTCCGACGCGGTGTGTCCGGTCGAGTGCCTGGAGGAAGAGCCCGGCGTTGAAGGTGCGGTCGACGTGCAGCTGAGTCTGGCAGGCATGGTGCAGGCTGACCCCTTCACCGAGCGTCTGAGGGGTGGCTAGCAGCACTGTGCAGTCCGAGTCGTGACGGAATCGTCGCAGTTCCCGTTCGCGGTCGGTGGCTGCACCGGGGTCGTGACGCGGGGTCGCTCCGGTGATCACCGCAGGCGAGTAGGGTGCCAACAGCCGCTGAAGCTCGTCGATATTTCCGAGGAAGTTCGTCCATATCAGCAACTTCTCGCCGCGCGAGGCGTAGTCGGCTGCATATCGGGCTGCAGCCAGCAGCTTTCCTGGTCTCGCGACGGCTCGGATATCGGCGATCAGCTCGGAGAGGGGGCGCCCCGCGTCGATGTCACTCGGCCAGGCCAACTCCCCGTCCGCCACCGACTCCAGAAGGGCTGGGTTTGACGCGCACGCAATGAGGCGGGTTACCGCCTGCTGAACATAATCGGGGTGGTCTGCCTGCAACTCCGGATTGTTCTTGAGCCCGCTCGCCAGCGCGTTGTACACGCGCATGTGCGCATCGTCGAGCCGCACCGGCTCGATCTCAATGACAGCCTCTTCGAGCCCCAGGCCGTCCTTGGTGATGCGTACCCACGAGCGGTCGGCATGGGGAGTGTGCGGGCTCGCGAGACGAGCGCCCTGACCGGGCCATGCAAGGTCGAGGATCGCGACGAGGTCCTCGGGTCCGTTCGGCATGGGTGTCCCGGTAAGCACGAGTCGCGCGGCGGCGATCCCCGCCAGGTCCGCAGCGCCGAAACCGTGAAGGCCATCCTTGCCGCGCTTGGCTCGGTGCGCTTCGTCGAAGACGATCATGAAGCGATGCCCGTGCGACCAGGCGTCGATCGCTGCGCGAATGCTGGGCTGCGCGGCTCGTTCGTAGTTGTAGACAAGGACCTCGCTTCGTCGCGAAGGCGAGGTGGGCGCGAGCTCCACAACGGGGATATCGCCGGTCGCGAAGCAGTCCTTCGCCTCGTCCTCCCACGCTTCGTAGGCACTCTGCGGAGCGATCACAAGCATGCGATCCACGAGACCGGCGGCGCGCATCAGCGCATAGACCGCGTAGGTCATGGTGGTCTTCCCGCTCCCGGGCACGGAGAAGTTTCCGCCACCGCCGCTCGAAACGAGCTGGACGACGGCGTCACGCTGGGCTGGAAGCAGTTGACGGGCGAACCCGGCGTCAAGAAGCGCCTGTTCAAGGTCTGCGTCGGCCCGCGCCGCGGGTGCCGCGAGTACTCGATCGACGGCACTCTGCACCGCCGATGCCGATCCCGCGGCCGCGCGAGCATCCGGTGTCCAGCGCCACTCCCACCGTCCGGCGGGCCACGGACGGCCGAGGATGTCCGCCACATCACCGGCCTTGTCCACCGGTACGACAAGACGCCGATCGCCATCGTCGTCTGCGCCGGTCTGGAGCAGGAACTCCTGGGCGAGGGAAAGCCAGGCCGATCGCGGCATCTCGCTCGGGGCGACGACGACGAGATCGCCGCCCCGACGAGACACGTTGCCCGACGCTCCTTCTTCGTGTGCGTCGTTCTCCATGGCGATCAGCGGGACACGCGACTCGCGGCGCGGGCGTACGCCTTGCCTACCTGGAAGAAGTCGACCAGTGACTGCAGGACCGGGATGACCTCATCGACGAGGATCTCGTTGATGCCGATCTCCTCGTACACCGGCTCACCCCAGAGGTCGGGAGCGTAGTCCGTGTCGAGCGGAAGCTCGTCATCGGGAGGGGTCTGGCCCAGCAGTTCCCCCGGGAGGATCTCCTTAAGACGCTCCGATCCGAACTCCCCATCGCGAGCCCGCTTGAGCGAGTCGACCAGTTCCTGGACCAGTCGGGCGAACTCCGTCTGCGGGTTGTCCGACGTGGTGCGGGCACCCAGCCAACGCTGGCGGAGGTACACGTCCGTGAGTTCCTGATCGTCATCTCGATCAAGAGGGATGGTCGGCATTGCTGACGCCGTAAGCGCGGCGATGGCGTCGGACAGCTCCGTGATCCCGACCTCGTGCTGAGCCATCGTGCGCAGCAGAATGCTCGGGTCGCTCGCCGAGATGTCGTTCGACTTACCACCGGCACCGAGGCCCGTGCGTGACAGTGCTGTGCGCTGCGCGATGAGTCCCGGGTTGGCCATCAGGGCGAGGCCTCCGAGCGCCGCGATCGCTCGCTGGGCGGGCCCGGCATTGTCCGGGTCGTCGTCAGCGCTTCGGCTGCTTCGCTCCGCCTGGGCGCGCGCAGTGAGCTCGGCGAGCGACAGCGACAGAAGCGACGGCCAGATCACCTCGTTCTGGTGCTCACTCGTCTTCCAGAACCAGCCGTGTCGGAAGGTCCCGAAGATGGCAGCCTGGATTGTTCCCTCCCAGCCGGAGCCGTTGAGGCCGAGCGCCGCGATCGCCTGAGCGGCAGCCACCTTCGCCCGATCGTCCGAATGCACGCGTGTGCTGTTCAGGCGCAGGCGCTGGTTGACGATCTCGAGCGAGTCGACGGGCGAGCTCTCGTCAGCCGGAGACATTGCTGACTGCGCGGTGAGCGCCGCCAGGAGCTTCGTCGTAGAGACGAGCAGGTTGCCGGGATCGCCGTCGTCGGTCTGCGGCGGACCACTCCATTCTGCGAGTGACTCGCCGAGCCACATCGAGCGTTCCGTCTGGCTGACGCGCGAGTCCGCCGCCAGGTCGTCCACGGCGCCGATCGCGATCAGGCCCAGGACGTCAGCGTCGTTCCATCGCTCCTTTGCCTTGCCAGGCATGTGGTAGCTCCGGATGAGCTCCTGCACCGTGTCCGACACCGGGTGCGCGAGTCCGCGACGTTCGGCGATGACCGGATCGGGGTTGACCGCGACGATCAGGTTGACCTCCATCGTCCGGATGAGCTGGAACGCGACCGCGGCCGGCGTCACGGCAGCGACAGACTCCACCCATCCTTCGATATTGGTCGCGCTAGGGAAGTACCCCGCGGCGGCGGTTGAGGAGAACTTCAGGCTCTCTGAGAGGGTCGAGAGATCCTCGGCGGTGAGATCGCGCAGTCGCGGCTGGGCGCTGCGCAGCCAGCGCTCGGTCGCGACGCTGGCGACGTTCCGATTGGCGAGGACGTCCATCGCCGCGAGAGCGGAGAACAGACGCTGCGCACCCTCGGCTGCCTGAGCGACCCAGGCGCTTCCCGTCGCCGAGTTGAGCTGCGTCAGGACCACATCAGGCGGATCGAGCACACCGAACTGGATGATGCTGTCGATGCGCCCCTTCTTCGGGCCGTCGGCTGCGGTGTAGTTGGAGAGGCCGAGCAGTCGGCGCTGGGCTGAGACGATCTCGAGGACGCTCTGCGGCCCATCGACAGCCATCGTGGGGAGCGACAGCAGCGGGTGGTCCTCCGCGGTGGTAACCAGATGAACCTCGCTGCCTCGCAGCTCGGACCCCATGCGACGGAGCGCGCGGCCATTCAGCATCCAGGGGAAGATCAGCGGAGTGTTCACGGTAAGGCGGACGAAGCGGAGAGTCCCGCTCTCGGTGCGCTTGGTCTGAATCTCACCGAGCGCCTTCATGTTCCGATCGGTGTCGGCGTTCAGCGCTTCGACCTGCCGCACGATGCCGAGGTCGACTTCTTCGACCGCGATGCGGTGCTCTTCGGCGAACACGTCGCGGAATCGTGCGCCCAGCCGGCTCAGCGGGGCGCCGTCGCGTTCGTCAGGGCGGCCTGCCTCCGGGCGGAACGGGATCGGGAGGAGCTTGCGGTCCTCGATGCGCGAGACGGGCGGCGCGGTCTCGGGATCTGCGAGCGGGCGCAGGACCCCCGCGCCGGTCTTGGCATTCTTGTTGGTTGTGGTGCGTGCCACGATCTGACCTCCTCGGGTCATTCGGGCCCGTGCTGGTCGATCGTCAGAAGACACGCATCCAACGTCGGCGTGAAGTGACCACGCCTGTTAAACACGAAACTTCCTCCATTCGAACCGGAACTTCGATCTCGGGCACCGCAACAGCTTCAGTCGCTGCATTGGAACCCGCTCTGACCTCGGTACGGCACGAGCAGGGTTATCTGTTCGCGGTCATAGTAGCAGACGCCATCGCCGAGCCCGTCCGAGACGCATAGGTTGGTTTCATGAGCGGGTCGGAGTCGTGGGCGTCGAGTCCTGGCACCGCGAAGTCCATGCGCGGGAACAAGCGTCGCGACACCTCACTCGAAGTGGCTGTTCGGCGAGAGCTTCATCGCCGCGGATTTCGATACAGAGTCGACGTTGCTCCCCTCGCGACAGTGCGTTCTCGCGCCGACATCGTCTTTCGGGGCGCGCGAGTTGCCGTTTACCTCGACGGCTGCTTCTGGCACGGATGCCCAGTCCACGCCACGTCGCCCAAGAGAAACGCCAGCTACTGGGTTCCGAAGCTCCAGCGCAATCGAGAACGTGACAGCCAGGTCAACGGTGCGCTGCGTGCGGCGGGATGGACGGTTCTGCGCTTCTGGGAGCACGAACCGCCTGGCGACATCGCACAGAGGATCGCGACCGTGGTCAGCGCGCACAGGACCGAAGGCCATGCGAACCCAACCGATCCGAGTGCTCCCTGCTCGACGCATCACCAATAGTTTGAAGAGACCCAGGTCAGAATGCATATTCAAGCTCAATGATTAGATGGCGCTACCATTGGGGTGTCGGCGCCACCGTTCGCCGCGCGATTGGGGGATGTCATGCCTAAGGGTCACAAGTGTCCGGTGTGCGGCAAATTCACGCTGCAGCCGTTTACGACGAACCAGCTCAAGTGCTCAAACTGCTACGCGGTACTCAAGAAAGATCAGATCCTCTAGTCCCGTCGATGCGCCTGAGCGGAACTACGGCTTGAGGCGTTTCAGAACGTTTCGAACTGTGCACTCGGAGAACCCGACTCGCTCCGCGATCCGTGCATACGACAGCCCGTCTGTCCGCAGCCGACGTGTGAGTTCGACCTGCTCCTCGTTCATTGAGTTTGACCGCAACGGAACTCCAGCGCGGTGAAGGCGGTGTCGGACCGTCCATTCGTTGATGCCGTACTTCGTGGCGATCTTGCTCGACTTCATCCCTCCCTGGTAGTCCGCGACGATTCCGGCGTTTGTAGCCTCGCTGAGCCCTGGGTACGGGGGCGGCCTGTTGCGGCCGTAGAACGCCCCCAGCGGCCGCCTGAGCCCGCAACTTCTTGAGGTGGGCCGTCGCCCTCTCTCGATTGCAGTGGGATTGCAGGAGGCGCACCAGAAGAGAACGGCTCGGGGCGGATGCTCCGGGCCGTTCGTCGTTCCCGGTGGCGCGCCGTCGCCTCGCGGCATCCGCTCACCACTGGAAGAAGTAGAGGTGCTGCAGCGCGATCGCGAGGGCGAGCTGCAGGAACAGCACCGGTCGCACGGCGCCACGCGGGAGCAGCGCGGTGCCGACGAGGAGCCACGGCACGAACGGCAGCCAGATGCGCTCCACCTCGGCCTTGCTCATCTGCGACAGGTCGGCGAGGAGCACGGTGGCGGCCGCGGCCAGCGTCAGCACGACGACGACCTCGACCGGGCGCGACCAGCGCCGCCACTCGCGCAGGCGCACGAGGGCGAGGGCGACGGATGCCCCTGCGGCGAGGCCCGCGCTGCAGACCAGCGCGGCGAGGTCGCCCCAGATCCAGTACGCGGCCGGGCGCCTGCTCGCGATGCCGTCCCAGTACCGGTCGACGAGCACCGGGTACGCCTCCCACCAGGCGAACCCGAACGCGGCGAAGACGAGCACGGGCACGAGGGCCGCGCCGGCGGCCCAGGGGAGCGGCCGCCAGTTCCGGCCGATCACGAGCACCGCGACCGCGAGCAGGCCCATGAGGACCAGGCCGTAGGAGAGGAGCACGCCGGAGCCCAGCAGCAGGCCCGCGCCGATCGCCCAGGCGGCCGTGGCGGTGCGCGACGCGGCGCGGGTCGCGAATGCGAGCAGGCACAGCCCCCAGGTCGTGAAGACCGCGAAGAGCGCGTCGCCGGAGACCGCCATCCAGATCGCCGACGGGCCGAGCACGAGGAACGGTGCGGCTCGGCGCGCGGCGTCCTCGGCGCCGAAGCGCCGCATGGCGAGCAGCACGGCGACCGGGATCGTGGCGGCCAGCAGCAGCACGAGCCATCCGGCGGCTGCGCCCGAGCCGAGCCCGATGCGGGTGAGCCCGACGAAGAACGCGAGCGCGCCGGCGGGGTGCCCCGCGACGTGGATCGGCCAGTTGTCGGGGTGATCGCGCGGGATCCGCTCGATGAACTCCTCCAGCGTCGCCGGCAGGTCGGTCACCTCGCGGGCGGTCGGCAGGTACTCGATGTCGGCGTCGAGCACCGCGGCGATGCCGTCGAACCCGTCGACCAGTGCGAGGCTCGCGAGCCAGGCGGCGCCGGTCGCCCAGGCAGCGAGGAGCAGCCATCCCCAGCGGAGTCGCGCGGCGACCGGCGCGGCGAACACCAGCGCGAGCACGGCGATCGCGATCGCCGGCGCGGTGCCGGCGCCGAACCTCGGGTCCCAGAAGCCGTGCAGCGGCGGGCCGCCCTTGACGTGCACGTTCCAGTCGACGGCGAGGGGCACGAGCACGGATGCCGCGACGAGCGCCGCGGCGATCGCGATGCCGATCCGGGTGGCGCGGTGCGCGCGCCGCTCCGGTCCGACGAGCGGGTCGGCGGGAGCATCCGCTCGGCCGCCGGCCCCGGGGCCCGGTGACGTCATGGCTCGACCCTACGGCGGGGTGCGCAGGGCGCGGGAGCACCGTTCGGGTTTCGTCACATCTGCGCCGGTTCCGATGTTCGCGAATGCGGATGCCGCGGACGACACGCCCCGCTGCGCGGGCGACGCGCCGGTGGGCACGGCGGAGCTCCGCATCGTGCATCGGGCTCGGCCGGGCCGAACGTCAGGCGCCGCGACCGAGGCCCGCCTCGCGGGCGGCGACGATCGCCTGCGCGCGGTCGGAGACCCGCAGCTTGGCGAAGATGTTCGAGATGTGGTTGCTGACCGTCTTGGTCGAGACCTGCAGGCGGTGCGCGATGCCGGCGTTGTCGCGGCCCTCGGCGATGAGGGCGAGCACCTCGCGCTCCCGGTCGGTCAGGTCGGGGCGGCGGGGGTGTTCCCGGGCGCATGGGTGCGCGACCCCATCAGACCGGGAGATCGGCGCACGTGGCGTGCCCGGGCGCGGAGATCGTGGGCGACGCGCCGCGCGCAGGGAGCGGCGCGCCGGGTGCGCGCGGACATCTCCGCATCCGCGCGCACAGCGGGGTTCGGTATCGTCGCGGGCACGGCCGAGGCAGCGGATCGGGGGTCGACATGGTCGGGGACGCACGGCGTGACGCGTGGCGCTATCGGGTCGATCGGGCCGCCGAGGAGTTCGTCCGGGAGCGTGACGGCGACCGGGTCGAGGAGCAGGGCGGGCCGGACGCCTCGGGGCCGACCGCCGACTCGGGCGCCCAGGGTGCATCCGACGAGTCCCCACGCGTGCCGACGGCGACCGAGCGCGCGGCCTACGTCGAGACCGCGATCCAGCAGGCGATGCGGCGCGGCGAGTTCGACGACCTGCCCGGCGCCGGCAAGCCGCTCGAGGGGCTCGAGGGGCGGCACGACCCCGACTGGTGGATCCGGCGGAAGATCGAGCGGGAGCAACTCGGCGGCCTCGGCCCGCCCGCGCTCACCCTGCGCGTCGAGCACGCGCAGCTCGAGGATCGCCTCGACGGCATGCAGCGCGAGCAGGCCGTGCGCGAGGCGCTCGAGGACTTCAACCGACGCGTGATCGAGGCGCGGCGGCAGCTGCTCGGGGGCCCGCCGGTCGTGACACCGACCCGCGACGTCGAGGCGGAGGTGCGGGCGTGGCATGCGCGGCGCGACGAGCGTCGCCGGCGGGCGGCGGATGCCGAGGCCGCCGAGGCTGCCCGCGCCGAGCGCGTGCGCCGGGAGCGACGTCCGTCGTGGTGGGGCGCTGTTCTCAGGAGGCCGCGGGGCGGCTCCTGAGTACGGCGCCCGGATCCGGGCACATCGGTGCGTGCGCGGGGCATCCGCGCAACGGATCGCCGACCTCCTCCTGAACACCGCCTCCGGCTCCTGAGAACGGGCAGCCCACGGACGGGGTCAGGGGAGGTGGACGAGCAGCGCGGCATCCGCATGCTCGACCCGGAGCTCCGTGTAGTCGGCGATGCGCGGGAGGCCCATGCGATCGGCGGTCTCGCTCGGCGCGTCGCCCACGACCACGACGTGCGCGCCCGAGGCGGCGCCGGCGCGGATGCCCGCCTCGGCGTCCTCGAAGACCAGGCAGTCGGATGCCGCGACGCCGAGCAGCTCCGCTGCGCGGAGGTAGGGCTCGGGGTCGGGCTTGCCCTGCGAGACCGACTCGGCGGTGATGATCGCGCCGGGGATCGGCAGCCCGACGCCGGCCATGCGCTTCTCGGTGAGCGGCCGCGCCGCGCTCGTGACGAGCGCCCACCGGTCGGCGGCCAGGGAGTCGAGGAATGCGCGGGCGCCCGGGATCGCCGAGACCCCGTCGGTGTCGTCGTACTCGATGCGACTGAGGTCGGCGACCACCGCGTCGATATCGGTGCCGTGCGGGGCGTACTTCCGCGCCGTCTCGACCATGCGCACGCCGTGCGACGTCGCGAGGATCTCGGCGACGTCGAGGTCGAACCGCCGCGCGAACTCCGCCCAGATGCGCTCGACCACCGGGTGCGAGTCGACGAGCGTGCCGTCCATGTCGAAGAGGATCGCGCGTGCGGAGATGGTGCGGGTCACCCGACCAGTCTCTCAGGCGGGCCGCATCAGGCGGACTGCGCGACCGGCAGCACCTCGGCGTTCGGCAGGGCGGCGAGCAGGGCGCCCGGCACGAGCAGCTTGGAGCCGCGGATGCCGCTGCCGATGATCATGCGGTCACCGGCGGCGACGTGCTCGTCGACCAGCACGGGCCAGTCCGCCGGCACGCCGATCGGGGTGATGCCGCCGTACTCCATCGCGGTGAGCTCGACCGCCGCGTCCATCGGGGCGAACGAGAGCTTGCGGGCGCCGAGGTGCCGCCGCACCGCGCCGTTCACGTCGAGGCGGTCGGAACCGCGCACCAGGCACGCGGCGTACCAGGTGCGCTCGCCGCAACGGGCCTGCACGATCACGCAGTTCGCGCCGTCGTGCATGCCGATCTCGTAGTGCGCGCAGAACGCGGCCGTGTCGGCGAGCGTCGGATCGATCTCGGCGACGAGCGCTTCGGCGGCGGTCGCGGAACCCATGGCGGTCAGCGCATCGACCACCGGCGCCGCGAGCAGGTCGGGCGCATCGAGGGCCGGCGTGAAGTCGAGGGTTCCGAAGCGCATCGGCACCAGCGTACGACGACCCGGGGCCGTCAGACCGGAGTCGTGAGCGGCCCGGCGTGAGGTACCCGCCGGGCCGCCCGGCGGCGCCTACTCGGTGCGGTCGGGGGACGCGGCGGACGCGGTCGGCTCGGCGGCATCCGCCTCGCCCTCTCCCCGGTCGTCGTCCGACGGCGACCCGTCGGCGTGGTGCCGGCGCTCGAGCGCGGCGCCCTCGACGTCGACGTTCGGGATGATGCGGTCGAGCCACTTCGGCAGCCACCAGGCCGAGCGGCCGAGCAGGTGCATGACCGCGGGCATCAGGAGCATGCGCACCACGAAGGCGTCGAGCAGGATGCCGACGGCGAGGCCGAACCCGATCGAGCGGATCATGGTCGACTCGGCGAAGATGAAGCCGCCGAACACCGAGATCATGATGAGGCCCGCCGCCGCGACGACCGAGCGGCCGGCGCGGAAGCCCTGCATCACGGCCAGGCGAGCGGGGGCGCCGTGCACGTACGCCTCGCGCATGCCCGAGGCCAGGAACAGCTGGTAGTCCATCGCGAGCCCGAACAGGATGCCGACCAGGATCACCGGCAGGAAGCTCAGGATCGGGCCGGTCGCGTGCAGGCCGATGAGCTCCGCGCCCCAGCCCCACTGGAACACCGCCACGGTCGCACCGTAGGTGGCGAACAGCGACAGGATGAACCCGCCCGTCGCGATGAGCGGCACGAGCAGCGACCGGAACACCACGATCATGATCAGCAGCGACAGGCCGACCACCACCGTGAGGTAGAGCGGCAGCACGTCGTTCAGGTTCTCGGAGATGTCGATGTTGATCGCGGCCTGGCCGGCGACGCCGAGCGCGTACTCGCCGTTCACCGGGGGCAGCTCGCGCAGGTCGCGCACGAGCCGGTCGGTCGAGACCGAGTTCGGGCCCTCCTCGGGCACGACCTGGAACGCGGCGAGCGTGCCGTCGTCGGAGACCGCGATCGGGGCGACGGCGACGACCGAGTCCTGCTCGGAGATGGCGGTGGCGATGTCGAGCTGCGCCTGCAGCTGCTCGGCGTCGTCCTGACCACCCGGGAGCTCGGCCGTGACGAGCAGCGGGCCGTTCGCGCCCTCGCCGAAGGCCTCGGCCGTCAGCACGTGCGCGACGTAGCCGGGCGACCCCTCGGGCTCGCTCGATCCGTCGGGCAGGCCGACCCGCATCGACAGGGACGGGATGGCGACGACGAGCAGCGCGACGATGGTGCCGAGCATGGTGAGCACGGCGCGCCAGGTGTTCATGGGCTTCGCCTTCGTGTCCTCGTGGTGCACGGTGCCGGCGGCCGCACGTGCCTTCCGGTTCAGCACGCGCATGCCGATGAGGCCGAGCAGGGCGGGGATGAGGGACGTGGCGATGAGGACCGCGACGAAGACCGCGAACGCGCCCACCGTGCCCATGAGGCCGAGGAAGGGGATGCCCGTGACGTTCAGCGCGAGCAGCGCGACGATGACCGTCGAGCCCGCGAACACGACCGCGTTGCCCGCGGTGCCGTTCGCCAGGCCGATCGACTCGTGCAGGTCGGCGCCCTCCAGCAGCTGCTTGCGATGGCGGTTGACGATGAACAGCGCGTAGTCGATGCCCACCGCGAGGCCCAGCATGATGCCGAGCACGGGCGTGACCGACGACATGTCGACGACGCCCGAGAACGCCATCGACCCGAGCACCGCGATCGCCACGCCCACGAGCGCGGTGACGATGGGCAGGGATGCGGCGATGGCCGTGCCGAGCATGACGAGCAGCACGATCGCGGCGATGATGAGGCCGGCGATCTCGCCGACGCCGACCAGCGACGGAACGGTCTGCGCGATGGTCGTCGACAGGCCCATCTCGGTGCCGTCGACCGGCGTCGCCTCGAAGTACTCGGCCGTGGCTTCCTTCGAGGCGGACTCGAGCTCGAGCAGCGACACCTCGTAGGAGATGTTGACGAGCGCGGTCGCGCCGTCCTCCGAGACGACGCCGATGCCGTCGGCGAGGGCGAGCAGTTCGGCGCCCTGCTCCAGCAGCTCGGCCTGCTCCTCGAGTTCGACCCGGCCGTCGTCGATCTGCTGCTGCTGGTCGGCGATCTCGTCGCGGCCCGCGTCGAGCTGCGCCTGCTGGGCGTCGAGTTCGGCCTGCTGCGCGTCGAGCTGCGCCTGCTGCGCGTCGAGCGCGGCGAGCTGCTGCGCCGGTGCGCCGGCGGCCTCGGCCTGGGCGCGAGCGGCGTCGAGCTGGGCTTGGCCGTCGTCGAGCTGCGCCTGCCCCGCGTCGAGCTGGTCCTGCCCCGCCTCGAGCTGGTCGAGGGCTGCGTCGAGCTGCTCTTGGCCGTCGTCGAGCTCGGTGCGGGCGTCGGCGATCTGCTCGCGCCCGTCGACGAGCTCCTGCTCGCGGTCGTCGAGCTCCTGCTGCGCGTCGAAGGGGTCGATGACGTCGGCGACCTCGGGCAGGCCGGTCGCGCCGGCGGCAAGCTCGCTGATGGCCTCGCGCTGGGCATCGGTGAACGGTTCGCCGTCGGTGGTGCTGTAGACGACCGTGCCGGACGCGCCCGCGTAGTCGGGGAGCTCCTCTGCGAGGGTGTCCGTAACCTCGCCGGAGGCGGTGCCCGGCACGTCGAAGCTCGTCGCGAGTCCCTTGAAGCCGACCGCGAAACCGACGCCCGCTGCGCCGAGCACGAGCACCCAGGTGAGGATCACCACCCACGCGCGCCGTGCGCTGAGCCTGCCGAGCCTGTACAGCAATTCGGCCATGCCGAGACCTCCCGTGTCGTGGATGCGGAAAAAGAATACGCAACGGTGCGTCTCGTTGACTGAGTATACGATGGGAGCATGACCGAGCGACGCCGCGGAGCCGTTCGCAGCGAGGCCGCACATCGCTCGATCCTGGAGGCGACGGCCGCCCTCTTCGCGGAGAAGGGCTACGACCACCTCACCATCGAGGGCATCGCCGCGCGCGCCCACGTGGGCAAGCAGACGATCTACCGCTGGTGGCCGTCGAAGGCCGAGGTCGTCGCCGAGTGCATGCTCGAGGGCGTGCTGCTGCCCGACCGGTTCACGCCGCCGACCGGTGGCCGCATTCGCGACGACATGATCGCCTGGATGGACGCGCTGATCGGCTTCGTGGGCAGCCAGGAGCAGTCGCCGCTGTTCCGCTCGCTGGTCGCGGCGGCCATGGACAACGCCGAGATCGGGCGGATGCTGCGCACGAAGCTCGGCGACGAGTCGGTGATGGTCCGCCGACTCCAGGCCGGGATCGCCGCCGGCGAGGTCGTTCCGGACGCACCGCTCTGGGACCTCTCCGAGGCGTTCGCCGGAATGATCGCGCTGCGCGTGCTGAGTCGCGCACCGGCCGAGGCGGGCGCGGCGGACCGCATGGTCGACGCGCTGCTCGGCCCCTACCTCACGTAGCCGCGCGCAGCGGGCGCCGCACCGCACGACGACGACGGGCCGGGCGGATGCTGCGTGGCATCCGACCGGCCCGTGGTGGTGCGCCCGTCGACCGGGCGCGGTGATCAGGTCGCCGACCAGCCGCCGTCCGAGGCGAGCACGACGCCGTTGATGTTCACGCCGTCGTCGCTCAGCAGGAAGGTGATCGACGCGGCGAGGGCCTCGGCCTCCGCGGCGTCTGGCAGGATCGCCATCGCCTGGCGCACGCGCTGCGCGCCGAGCGGCGAGGCGAAGGTGGCCTCGATGTTCGTGATCGTCGGGCCGGGTGCCACGGCGTTCACGCGCAGGCCGGAGGGGCCGTACATGAACGCGGTCGACTTGGTGAGGCCGACGACCGCGTGCTTCGACGCGGTGTAGGCGACGCCGGCGGCCGAGCCGCGGAGCGCCGCCTCGGAGGCGGTGTTCACGATGGAGCCCTTGCCCTGGGCGAGCATCGCGGGGATGACGGCGCGCGAGAGCTTCATGGTGCCGTCGACGTTCACCCGCATGACGCGCTCCCAGACCGCGTCGGTGAGCTCGCCGAGCGGGGTCATGTCGTCCATGATCCCGGCGATGTTCGCGAGGCCGTCGATGCGGTCGCCCGCGGCGGCGACGATCTCGGCGACCTTCGCGTCGTCGGTGATGTCGGCCACGAGGGTGACGATGTCGGCGGTGGGGAACTCGGCGGCGAACTCGTCGAGCCGCTCCTGCGACACGTCGACCGCGATCACGCGGCCGCCCTCGCGCGCGATGCGCGACGCGGTGGCCCGGCCGATGCCGGAGCCGGCGCCGGTGACGATGATCGTCTGCCCGCTGAAGCGGCCCTGGTCGATGCGCTCCTCCCACTCGGGCAGCTCGACCACGGGTGCGGCGGATGCCTCGGCCTCGGCCTCCTCGGCGGGTGCCTCGGGCGCGGCGGGGGCGCCCTCCGGCACGTCGCCGGCGGCGGCGCGCGCGACGAGGCCGTCGAGCATCTCCTGGCTGAACGAGCCCTTGCTCAGCTTGATGAGGCGCTTGATCGCGAGTCGCTGCACGGGGCGCATGACGTCGGCGTCCTGGCCCGACTGCGCGAGCATGTCGCGGAGGATCGGGCCGCCGACCGGGTGCTCCAGCCAGGTCTTGATGGAGTCGTTACCGGTGAGGGTCTTCGGAGTGCTCATGTCTGGTGTCCTTCGCTTGCGGTACGTCGATGTCGCATGGGTCGGCATCAGGAGCCGGCATCCGATGGGCGATCCCACCGGACATCGGTGTCCGGTAGTAGTGTAACTCGCATGCCGACCGATCGGAACGAGTTCGCCGAGGGCCGAAAGCCCAACCGCGGGCCGAGTGCCGGTCCGGGCAATCGTCGGGCGCTCGTCGCCGCCGCGCGCGAGGTGTTCGCCGAGCAGGGGCTCGCGGCGCCGCTCAGTGCGGTCGCCAGGCGCGCGGGCGTCGGGCAGGGCAGCCTCTACCGCCACTTCCCCGATCGGGTCTCCCTCGCCCTCGCCGTCTTCGACGAGAACCTCGACGCGCTCGAGGCGGTGGTCGCGCCTCCCGACTCGACCCTCGACGACCTCCTCGACCTCGTGATCGCGCAGGCCATGGTGTCGACGGCGATCATCGAACTGCTGCGCTCGCAGCGCAACGACGAGCGCGTCGCCGAACTGGGCGACCGACTGCACGCGGTCGTCGCCACCGCACTCGACCGCGAGCTCGACGCGGGCCGCATCGGCGCGCACGTCACTGCCGACGACGTCGAGCTCGCGATCAGCATGCTCACGCAGGTGCTGCCGGGCACGGATGCCTCGGAACGGCGCGCGGTCGCCGCCCGTGCGTGGGCGATCTTCCACGCCGCGTTCGCGCCGCGCAGCTGAGACGACGTGCGGGGCGCGGTGCGCCCGACCGGCGCTGCGGTCAGCCGACGGCCGGGGCGCCCTCCGTGCGGGAGCGCCCGCCACGACCGGGCCCGCCGCCGCGCGGCTCGCCCTCGGCCGCCGCGAGCTCGGACTTCCACTTCCGGAATCCGTCCTCGGTGCGGCCGCGACGCCAGTACCCCGAGATCGACACCTGGTCGCGGCCGAGGCCGCGCTCGCGCAGCAGGTACGGGCGCAGCCCGTGCATGACCTCCTGGGCCTCACCGTGCACGAACGCATGGACGCGCCCCTCGGGCCAGTCCAGCCCGCGGACCGCCGCGAGCAGCGCCCCGTCGCCGGTGCCGTGCGCGCGGTGGACGACCGTGAGGGTCGCGCGCGGCGGCAGGTCGATCGCCGGCTCTGCCGCCGGGGAGTCCACCAGCAGCACCACGCGCGCGATCGCGTCGGCCGGGAGCGCGTCGATCGCCGCGAGGATCGCGGGCAGCGCCGACTCGTCGCCGACGAGCAGGTGCCAGTCGGCGTCCGGGTCGGGCGCGTACGCGCCGCCCGGCCCGTTCACGAGGAGCGTGTCGCCCGGCGCGGCCGCGGCGGCCCAGGGACCGGCGACGCCCTCGTCGCCGTGCACCACGAAGTCGATCGCGAGCGTGCCCGCGTCGACATCGGGGAAGAGCGCCGTGTACGTGCGCACGTCGGGCAGTTGCTCGGGCGGCAGGACGCCCCGCAGCGCGCGGACGTCGAGGGGATCGGGGTACTCGACGCCGGGCTTGGGGAAGACGAGCTTGACGTAGCGGTCGGTGAACCGGCTCCCGGCGAACGCCGAGAGGTCGTCGCTGCGGAAGTGCAGCCGGCGCACGTCGGGGGTCACCCAGGTGCTGTCGGTGACGGTCAGGTGCGTGGGCACGGGGACTCCCTCGGTCTCGGTCGCGGGCCGCATCCGACTCTGCCACAGCAGTCGACGGATGCCGCATCCGTCGGTGCACGGAGAGGGTGCACGACGCGCACCGCTGCCGTCAGCTCCCGTCGGGTCGCCGACCCGCCCACGGGTCGTAGTCGACCTCGAGCGGCTCCTGCGCCGGGCGCTCGTGCTCCGGGACGTGCTGCAGGTTCACGCGGATGCGGTACCAGAGCGAGCTCGACCCGCGCATGCCGTCGACCAGCACGTCGGCCGGATGCAGCTGCGCGACGACGCCCGGGTGGCGCGCCTTCCAGCGCTCGAGGCCGTCGAGCGCCTCGTCCTGCGTCTTCGCGCGGGCGATCTCGAGCAACGGCATGGTCGAGGCGCGCCGACCCGATCCGTCGCCCCGCCTCGGCGGCGTCTCTGCGGGCCCGAGGCGCTCGGCCAGCTCGAGCAGGCCGTCCAGGTCTCCGGCGCCGTCGTCTATGCCGGCCCAGGGGTCGCCGCGCTCGGCGAACCGCTCGAGCACGGTCGCCACCGTGAATCGCTCCGGGCGCGAGCCCGGGACCTCGTTCCAGTCGAGCGGCGTCGAGACACGGGCATCCGCCACCGGGCGCACCGAGTACGCCGAGGCGACCGTGCGGTCCTTCGCGTTCTGGTTGAAGTCGACGAAGACGCTCTCGCCGCGCTCCTCCTTCCACCAGCGGGCGGTCGCGAGCCCGGGCGCGCGGTCGGCGATCTCGCGGGCGAGCGCCTCGGCGGCGAGCCGCACGTCGTGGAAGTCCCAGCGGGGCCGGATGCGCGCGTAGACGTGCATGCCGCGCGAGCCCGAGGTCTTCGGCCAACCGGTGAGGCCGTGCTCGGCGAGCACCTCGCGGGCGAGCATCGCGACGTCGACGATCTGGCGCCAGTCGACCCCGGGCATGGGGTCGAGGTCGACCCGCAGCTCGTCGGGGTGGTCGAGGTCGGCGGAGCGCACCGGATGCGGGTTGAGGTCGACGCAGCCGAGGTTCACGGCCCACGCCAGCCCAGCGGCATCCGTCAGCACCGCCTCCTCGGCCGACGTGCCCGACGCGTAGTGCAGCGTCGCCGAGCCGACGAAGTCGGGGCGGTTCTCGGGGACGCGCTTCTGGAAGAACGCCTCGCGGTCGATGCCCTTCACGAAGCGCTTGAGCACCATCGGGCGGTCGCGCACCCCGCGCAGGGCGCCGTCGGCGACCGCGACGTAGTACCTGACGAGGTCGAGCTTGGTCAGCCCGGCGACGGGGAAGACGACGCGGTCGGGGCTCGAGACGCGCACCTCGTGGCCCGCGACCTCGATGAGTTCCTGCTTCCGCGCGGGAGAGGCCACGGGGTCAGCGTATTCCCGGACTCCGCCGCGCGCGAGGGCGGGCGCGGGCCGGTGGCACGCCTTCTGCTCAGGCGCCGCCGGCCGCCGGGCCCGGCTCCGCCTGCACGAAGTCGATGTGCATGGCGGTCTGGGCGAGCGCCGACATGAGGAAGAAGCCCTGCAGGTTGGCCCAGCCCGCCGACCAGGTGAGCTCCGACGCGACCTCCCACACCGTGTGCGCCCGGTCGCGCTGGAGCACACGATGCACCTCGCGGGAGCGCCGCAGGTGGTGCGCTGCCGTGCTCGCGCAGCGCGCGGCCACGCCGCGGAACCGGTACTCGTGACCGGGTGCGGCCTCGTCGTCGTCGAACGCGGTGATGCGGTCGAGCGAGGCCAGGTACTCGGCGAGGGGATTCGCGGCGCCGTGCGCGCCGAGGCCCACCCCGGGGTGGATCGTCGGCAGCAGCAGGTCGCCCGTGAACAGCACGCCCGCGTCCTCGTCGCGCAGGCAGACGTGGCCGGTCGTGTGGCCCGGCGTGTGCACGACCCGTACGGTACGGCCCGGGATCGGCAGCAGGTCGCCGTCGTCGACGGTCGCGTCGGCCTGCGGGCGGTCGACGCGCTCGTCGGCGTGCAGGTCGAGCTCGGGTCGACGGGCCGCGGGCACGCCCCAGCGGTCGATGGCGCGGGATGCCGCGTGGGCCGGCCGCCGGCCGGCCATCTCGCGTACCGCGCGATCCTCCTCGCGGTGCAACACGATGCGCGCGCCCGTGGCGTCGCGGAGGTCGCCGGCGCCGCCGAGATGGTCGGTGTGCAGGTGGGTCGCGGTGATCGTGCGGACGTCTGCGAGGCCGGCCCCCATCGACGCGAGCCCGCGGGCGAGCACGTCGAGGTGGCCGTGCGTCGGCCAGCCGGGGTCGATCAGGTGCACGCCACCGTCGCCGCCGCGGACCGCGTAGCAGAGGTTGTAGGGGAGGTGCCCGCCCGGCATCGGCACCGGGATCGACCACCACCCGCCCGCGAACGCCTCCGTCTCGGGCATCTCGCCCACCGTCGCAGCCGCGTGCTGGGCCGGTGCCGTGGGCGCGAAGGTCGTCATCGTCACGCGCTCCACAGTACGGCACGGGTCTTCGTCGTACACTTCGGGTCCGCTCGGGGTCGCCGCTCCGTGCAGCTGTGTTTCGTGCTCCGCTGCGGCGCCGGCCACGGCGTGGCCGAAGTCGACGGGAACGCGGCGTGTCGCGGCGAGGCTCGGCGCAAAGTGTCCGTGTCCGTGACGTGTGCGCGTCGAACCGCGCGTGGGCGATGAGCGCGGCGCACGATCGCACCGCACGATCGCCGCATGGAAATAGAACGTTTCACGGGTTTCACGTATCCTCGTCCGCACTGACGCGCTCACCCCCGC
The DNA here is from genome assembly GCF_040496035.1 of Agromyces sp. SYSU T00194. Lineage (NCBI taxonomy): Bacteria > Bacillati > Actinomycetota > Actinomycetes > Micrococcales > Microbacteriaceae > Agromyces > Agromyces chitinivorans. The sequence goes on from NZ_JBEPJZ010000001.1 coordinate 1,204,618, forward strand.
GACGCAGGTCGCGCTGGGGCCGGCAGGGATGCCGGGTGAGTCGCGAGTGATGACGGGTGCAGCGGATGCCGCGCGGGTCGTCGCCGACTCCGGGGCGCGAACCGGTGGCACCGAGCCGCCGGATGCGGTGGGCTGCGCCCGACGGCCCGCCGGGAGTCCGCATGCGGACACCGCCGCGCTCCGGCTGCGGCGGGAAGGAACATCTCCGATGTCACTCAGCCCGGAGGAACAGCGCCGCACGAGCGCCGAACTGCACGCCAACCTCGACCGCTGCGGGCTCGGCCCCGGCGAGATCCGCGCCGACCTCGGCATGAGCGCGCACCAGCTGAACGAGACCCTCGCGGTCTCGGACGACGCCCGGCCCACGGACGTGTGGCTCGTGCGCGACTACCTCGAGAAGCTCGTCGTCGCGCGCGGCGGCACGCCCGTGCCCTACACCGTGCTGACCGAGCGGATGCGGCAGGTCGCCGCCTCCTGGTACCCGCTGCGCACCGCGCCGACGCCCGTGATCCGGTCGCACGAGGCGGATGCCGCGGGCGGCACGCGCGCCGCGGCGCTCGCGCACTCGGGCTGAGCGTCCACACCCGACCGGGCTCGCCCCGACGCCCCGCTAGCATCGGCGCAGGTCGCCGACCCTCGTCATCCGCGCACCCGAGCCGCACGAGGCCGAGGCGCTCGCCCGCCTGCACGTCGAGACGTGGCGCGAGACGTACACGGGCCAGCTGCCCGACGAGTACTTCGGCGAGCGGATGCTGGAGCAGCGGCGTGGTCTCTGGAACGCGATCGTGTCCGACCACGATCGTGACGACCTGCGCGTCGCGGTCGCGGAGGCCGACGGCACCCTGGTCGGCTTCGCCTGCAGCGGGCGGCCGCAGGACCCGCAGCATCCGCCCCGCCTGCGCCAGCTCTACATGGTCTACGTCTCGCGCTCGCACCACGGCACCGGTGCGGGCCAGGCGTTGATCGACGCGGTGCTCGGCGACGAGCCCGCGTACCTGTGGGTGGCGAAGGAGAACCCGCGGGCGCAGGCGTTCTACGCGCGCAACGGATTCGCGTTCGACGGGGTCGAACACCCCGACGAGCACGTCGAGACCTTCATCGAGGCGCGCATGGTGCGCTGACGCGCCCGCCCACCGGCGTCCGCGCCGCTACGCCTTGAGGAACGCCCAGAGCGAGGCGGCGAGTCCGACGCCGCCGACGAGCGCGATCAGACCGATGACACTCCACAGGATGGTTTCGACCATGCCGTCAGTCTGCCGCCGTCGCGGTCGGGGGTCAACGGTCGAGCGGGCTCACTCGCCGCGGCTCGCCGCGAGTTCGCGCGCGGTGGCGATCGCCCGGCTGAGCGTCTCGGCGTCGCCGCCCGCACGCGCCGCCGCGTAGCCCACGAGGAACGTCGTGAGCGGTGCCGCGGGGCGCACCACCTGATGGGCGGCGTCGCCAGCGAGGGACAGCAGGTCGGCGATGTCGCCCGGTGCGTCGGCGACGCCCAGCGCCGCGGCGAGTTCGGTCCACCACTGGTCGAGGATCTCGGGAGCGTCGTCAGCCATGTGCGCCATTGTCCTCCGGTCGGCCGGTTGCGTCCACGGGAGGGTGGTGGCGGGCCCGGCGGCCCGGCCTCGGTCCCGATCGCTGCGAGCCGATCGTGGGCGACCGCCGGGTCGGTTCAGGCCGGCGGATGCCCCGGGTCGAGGTCCACGCCGAGCTGGGCGGCATCCGCGGCGGTGTCGAGGTCGCGCAGTGCGTCGGCGGGGAGCGGCACCTCGGTGAGGTCGAGGGGGTCGATGAGGCGGCGCAGGGGGAGGCCGTCGAGTGGGCCGAGGGCCGACTGCGCCGTGAGGGCATCGCGGAGTGCGGGGCCGCGGTAGATCGCGAGGAGCGGCTGGCGGCGGCCGTCGGGGTCGACGGCGATGACGCCGTCGGAGGTCGGCCCGCCCTGGGCGGTCCCGGCCGCGGCGTGGGCTTCGGGTCGCACGCTTCCGGGTGCAGCGATGCCTTCGTGTGGGACGGTCTCGGCTGCGGCGGCGCTTGGCGCGACGACGGCCGGGTACGCCGCGACGAGTGCGGCGACCGCGGCGGCCGGGTCGACCAGGTCGGCGGCCAGCAGCACGACGGGGGCGTCGCGCGCGGGCAGGGCCGCGAGTCCGGCGGCGATCGCCGGAACCGGGCCGCCGAGCGGCGGGTCCTCGCGCACGAGCGTGTGCCCGGCGACGTGAGCCGCGAGCGACGGCGGGCCGACGACGACGATGCGGGAGGCATCCGTCACCGCATCGAGCACGCCGTCGAGCAGGGAGCGCCCGCGCCGCCGGAGGAGGGGCTTCTCGACCCCGCCGAGCCGGCTGCCGCGCCCGCCCGCGAGCACGACCGCGTCGTACGTCCCCACCTCGCTCATGTCGCCACCATATTCGCGAGAGTGCGGCACTTTTCAGGAGCGCGCCGGCTGAACAGCGCCGGCGCGCGCAGGGGCTGCGCCGGGTCAGCGCTTCAGCGCAGGATCGACGAGGGCAGACGGCTTGGGTGCAGCTTCTGCGGGTGCGTGCCTGGCCACTCCTGAAAAGCGCCGTCTTCCTCAGGAGACCGGGACGGCCGGGGCCGCCTCGGGGGTGCGGGCGATGAGCTCGGTGATGCGGCCCTTGCAGCTGCCGCAGCCCGTGCCCGCGCGCGTGGAGCGTCCGACGCACTCGACCGTGCGGTCGCCGGCGGCCGCGGCCTCGGTGATGCGCTCGACCGAGACACCGTTGCACCAGCAGACCGTCGCGTCCGGGGCGAACGGATCGCTCGTGGAGACCACGCCGGCGTCGTCCGAGTCGAGCCGCAGCAGCACGCTGCGGTCGGCCGGCAGCTCGCTGCCGCGCTCGAACAGGAGCGTCAGCTCGGCGCCGGTGCGGGGCATGCCGACCGCGACGAAGCCCTCGAGCACGCCGCCGCGGGTGACCATCTTCGCGTAGGCGCCGTGCGCCGGGTCGGCCCAGACGGTGACCTCGCGGCGCTCGGTGCCGTGCACGGCGCAGCCGGGCGCGTGGTCGGCGACCGCATCGGCGACGGATGCCTCGGGCTCGTCGTCGAACGGATCGGCCGACACGTCGCCGCCGGCGACCACGTCGACGCCCTCGGCCTTCAGCATCACGACCGCCGGGCGCTCCTCGGCGAGCGGGGCGAGGGACGTGTCGCCCCCGGTCGCCTCGGCCGCGAGCCGTGCGGCCAGGGCGTCGGCCTGCCGCCAGCCCGGGCCGATGAGCCCGGCCGGCCCGCCGCCGACGCGCCCGTCGGCGTCGGCCGAGCCGCGCGCGGCGACCTGGGCGCAGTCGCCGATCGCGAACACCGCGGGGTCGGTCCAGCTGCGCAGCTCCTCGTCGACGAGCACGCCGCGCTCGATCGCGAGGTCGCACGACGCGGCCAGCTCGACGCGCGGCGCGACGCCGCACGAGAGCACGAGCAGGTCGCCGGGCACCTGCTTGCCGTCGGCGCACTGCAGCGCCTCGAAGATGCGCTCGCCGCGCTCGCCGTGGCGGAACAGCACCTCCTCGGCGCGCGAGTGCGGCAGCGTCGCCGTGCCGCCGGCCCGCGCGGCGCGGGCGAGCAGGCGCCCCGCGCCGTGGTCGAGGTTGCGTTCCATCGGCACGTCGCCGTGGTGCACGACGACGACCTCCGCGCCCTGCTCGCTCGCGGCCAGGGCGGCCTCCATGCCGAGCACGCCCGCCCCGAGCACGACGATGCGGCGGCGGCCGGCGACGGCGGCGCGCACGGTCTCGGCGTCGTCGAGGTCGCGCAGCGCGACGACGCCGGTGGGCAGCGCGCGCTCGCCGCGGTCGAGCTCGGCGGCGGTCGCGGCGCGTGCGAGGCGGTGGCGCGTCGTGCGCTCGAGGCCGGCGAGCGTCGGCACGTTGGCGCGCGCGCCGGTCGCGAAGACGAGCCGGTCGTACGGCACGCGCGTGTCGTGGTGGGTGCGCACGACCTGGCGCGAGCGGTCGATCGCGACGACCGCCTCGCCGAGCCGCACGTCGACGCCGGCCGCGCGCGCCGCCTCCGTGTCGATCACGTCGAGGCGCTCGCGCGACGCGCGGCCGACGGCGTACTCGCCGACCAGCACGCGGTTGTACGCGTCGTGCGCCTCCGCGCCGAGCACGGTCAGGGCGACCGTGCCGGATGCCACGGCGGGCAGCAGTTCCTCCACGAAGCGGGCGCCGACCGGGCCGTAGCCGATCAGCACGACGCGGGTGGGGCCGGCGTGGGACGGTGCGGCGTGGGTGCTCATGCGGGGACCTCCTGCGGGACATCCGCTCGCCTCACGGTGACGAGCGTGCGCTTGAACTCGGGCATGGACGAGACGGGATCGACCGCGCGCTCGGTGAGCAGGTTGGCGCACTGCTCGCCGGCGAAGTGGAACGGGAGGAAGACGGTGTCGATGCGGATGCCGGTGGTGACCTCCGCACGCGCCCGCACGAGGCCGCGGGCATTGGCGACCTCGAGCGGGTCGCCGTCGGCGATGCCGAGCCGCGACGCCGTCGCCGGATGCAGCTGGGCGGTCACGTGCGGCCGGGCGCCCAGCAGCTCGGGCACTCGGCGGGTCTGGGCGCCCGACTGGTAGTGCTCGAGCAGGCGCCCGGTGACGAGGGTGAGCTCGCCGCGGCGCTGGCGGAGCGGCTCGCGCACCCGCGGCGAGACGGCGACCATGCGGGCGAGACCGTCGGGGTGGGCGAACCGGTCGAGGAACATGTGCGGCGTGCCGTCGGAGCCGGCTGGGAACGGCCAGTGCGCGGCGATGCCCGTGTCGAGCAGGGCGTGCGAGAGCCCCGAGTAGTCGGCCTTGCCACCCGCCGATGCACGGGCGAGCTCGTCGAAGACCTCGGCGGGCTCGGTCGACCAGGTTCCGGGGGAGTCGAGCCGGTTCGCGAGCTCCCGCATGATCCAGAGCTCGCTGCGCGCCTCGCCCGGGGCGTCGATCGCGCGCCTGCGGCGGATGACCCGTCCCTCGAGCGAGGTCATCGTGCCCTCCTCCTCGGCCCACTGGGTCACGGGCAGCACGATGTCGGCGAGCCGTGCGGTCTCCGACAGGAAGAAGTCGCTCACGACGAGCAGGTCGAGCGCGGCGAGGCGGGCGCGCACCGCGTCGACGTCGGGTGCCGAGACCACGACGTTCGACCCGTGCACGAACAGGCAGCGGATGCCCCCGGGCCGGCCGAGCTCGTCGAGCAGCGCGACGGCGGGCACGCCCGGGCCCGGGATGATCGCCGGGTCGACGCCCCACACGCCGGCGACGTGCGCGCGGGCGGCGGGGTCGGTGATCATGCGGTACCCGGGGAGCTGGTCGGACTTCTGCCCGTGCTCGCGGCCGCCCTGGCCGTTGCCCTGGCCGGTGAGCGTGCCGTAGCCGGAGCCCCTGCGGCCGACGAGGCCCAGCACGAGCGCGAGGTTGATCGCCGCGGTCGCGGTGTCGGTGCCGTCGACGTGCTGCTCGACGCCGCGGCCCGTGAGGATGTACGTGCCCCGGCCGTCGGCGAGGCGGCGGGCGACCTCGCGCAGTTGCGCGACCGGCACGCCCGTGACCTCCTGCACGCGCTCGGGCCACCAGGCGTTCGCGCTGCGTCGCACCGCGTCGAACCCGGAGGTGCGCGCGGCCACGTAGTCGAGGTCGGCGAGCCCCTCGGTGATGACGATGTGGGTCAGCCCGAGCAGCACGACGAGGTCGGTGCCCGGAGCGGGCGCGAGGTGCACGCCCTGGCCCTCGTCGGTGAGCTTCGCGGTCTCGGAGCGGCGCGGGTCGACCACGACGAGCCCGCCGTCGCCGCGCGCGCCCTGGAGGTGGCCGATGAACGGCGGCATCGTCGCCGCGACGTTCGAGCCGAGCATGAGGATGGTGGACGCGCCGTCGAGGTCCTCGACCGGGAACGGCAGCCCGCGGTCGAGGCCGAAGGCGCGGTTGCCGGCCGCCGCGGCCGACGACATGCAGAACCGGCCGTTGTAGTCGATGCGGCTCGTGCCGAGCGCGATGCGTGCGAACTTGCCGAGCTGGTAGGCCTTCTCGTTGGTGAGGCCGCCGCCGCCGAAGACGCCGACCGAATCGGCGCCGAAGCGCTCCCGGCTGTCGCGCACGGTGTCGGCGATGCGGTCGAGCACCTCGCTCCAGGCGGCGACGGCGAACGAGCCGTCGGCCTGCTTCACGAGGGGCCGGGTGACCCGGTCGTCCGCGCCGAGCAGTTCGGCGGAGGTCCAGCCCTTCTTGCAGAGGCCGCCGCGGTTGGTGGGGAAGTCGCGCCCGGCGACGGTGAGCGGGAGGGTGCGTGCGCCGGCCGGGGCGTGCATCGCGACGGGAGCGGCGCCGCCCGTGGCATCCGTCGGCGTCAGGGTCATCGCGCACTGCAGGGCGCAGTACGGGCAGTGGCTGTCACGCGACGCGTTCACGGCTTCCCCCTTCCGTCGAGTGCTGCGGATGCTACGTGCTGTCGGTTTCGTCGGGGTTTCGGTGGGCCGGGCGGGGGCGGACCGCCCGGCCCACCGGGTCTCAGATGCGGACGCCGCGCTTGCGGGCGCCGTAGACGTAGACCACGGCGGTCAGCACGAGCATCCCGGCGTAGGCCCACACGAACCAGCCGAGGCCGGTCGTGTACTCGCCGAAGTTGACCTTCGACAGGCCGAGCAGCTGCGGGATCGCGAAGCCGCCGTAGGCCCCGATCGACGAGATGATGCCGAGGGCGGCCGCGGCCTTGCGCTGCGAGCTGATGTCGCCCGCGGTGTTGTGGCCGTCCGTCGAGCCCGCCTTGAGGGCGAACACCGTCGGGATGATGCGGTAGGTCGAGCCGTTGCCGACGCCCGACGCGGTGAACAGCACCAGGAACAGCCCGAGGAACAGCCAGAAGTTGTTCAGCGGGAGGGTCCAGATCACCGCGAGCGCGCCGAGGGCCATGACCGCGAACGAGGCGATCGTGATCGATGCGCCACCGAAGCGGTCGGCGAGCTTGCCGCCGTAGGGGCGGGCGAGCGAGCCGACGAGCGCGCCCATGAACGCCAGGTTCAGCGAGACCGCACCGACCGCGAAGCTCGAGAAGTCGGGGAACTGGTCGGCGATGAGCTTCGGGAAGACACCGGCGAAGCCGATGAACGAGCCGAAGGTGCCGATGTAGAGCACCGAGAGGATCCACAGGTGCGGCTCGCGCAGCACGGCGAGGGTCGCCTTCACGTCGGCCTTCGCATCGGAGATGTTGTCCATGCGGTAGTAGGCGCCGGCGACGGCCACCAGGATGAGCGGCACCCAGATCCAGCCCGCGAGCGGGAGGTTCAGCGTGACGCCCGCGCCGATGGTGATGACGATCGGCACGACCAGCTGGGCGACGGCCGCCCCGAGGTTGCCGCCGGCCGCGTTGAGGCCGAGCGCGTACCCCTTCTCCCGCTGCGGGTAGAAGAAGGTGATGTTCGCCATCGAGCTGGCGAAGTTGCCGCCGCCGAACCCGGCGAGGGCTGCGATGGCGAGCATCACGCCGAACGGTGTCTCCGGGTTGCCGACGGCGATGCCGAGGCCGATGGCGGGGATCAGCAGCAGGGCCGCCGACACGATCGTCCAGTTGCGGCCGCCGAACTTCGGCACCATGAAGGTGTACGGGATGCGGAGGGTCGCGCCGACGAGCGCCGGCATCGAGATGAGCCAGAAGATCTGGCCGGTCTCGAAGTCGAAGCCGGCCGCGGGCAGCGACACGACGACGATCGACCAGAGCTGCCAGACGCAGAACCCGAGGAACTCGGCGAAGATCGACCAGCGCAGGTTGCGCGAGGCGATCGGCTTGCCGGTCGCGTTCCACTGGTCGGTGTCCTCGGGGTTCCAGCCGTCGATCCAGCGGCCCGGGCGGTGGGTGAGCGCTGCGCCCGCGGGCGCCTCGGTGACGGGGGCGACGTCGCTCTCCGGTGCGAGCGTGCCCGGTGCGGGTGCGTTCATGATGATCTCTCCTGAGCGGTGTGGTGGTGCCGGTTCGGTGGGTGGTGGTGTGCGGTGCGGTGGTGCCGGTGGAGCGTGGGCGACGGGGGGTAGGGACCCGTCGCCCGGTCAGGCCGGGCTCGTGGCGTCGAAGCGTTCGGCGACGATCGCGACGAGCTCGGCGGGCGGTGCGTCGCCGTCCGCGAGGAGCGGCGCGCTGGTGAGGTCGCCTCCCGCCTCGGCGGCGAGGGTGGCGAAGTATCCGGGGGCGAGCAGGTAGCTCGCGACGACGACGCGGGCGGGGGCGGATGCCCGCACGGACGAGACGGCATCGGCGACGCGAGGGTCCGCGGCCGAGATGAAGGAGACCGTGACCTCGCGCTCCAGGCGGGCCGCGAGCAGCGCGCCGACCGCGTGGCAGTCGTCGACCGCGCGGGCGTCGCTCGAGCCGGCGGCGGCCAGCACGACCCGGTCGTCGTCGGCGAGGCCCGCCTCCTCGAGGCGGCGCGCGAGCACGTCGGCCAGGCGGGGGTCGGGCCCGAGGGCCGCCGCGACCGCGACGTCGGGGGCGCCGGCGGCGCCGGCCACCTCCTCCGCCACGTCGGCGAGGTCGTGGTACACGTGGTAGCCCGCCGAGAGCAGCAGCGGAACGATCGTCACGTCGAGGTCGTCGTGCACCGCCTCGACCACGGCCGGCACGTCGGGCTCCTGCACGTCGACGAATGCGTCGGCGATCACGAGCTCGGGCCGCGCGTCGCGCACGGCGTCGACCAGGGCCGCGACCGCGCGCTGGCCCGCGGCATCCGACGTGCCGTGCGATGCGGCGACGAGCGCGCGGGCCGGGGCGACCGAGATCACGTGCTCGGCGTCCTCGTGCACGCGCCAGGTCGGCAGGCGGAGGTCGGGGTTCGTGAGGCACTCGCCGGTCGCGAGGTCGAAGACGTCCTTGTGCAGCGGCGAGGCGATGGTGGGGCGGCCGCCGCGCGAGCCGACGATGCCGCGCGAGATGACGTGCGAGCCGGTCGCCGGGTCCTGGTTGGACACCGCGAACAGCCGGCCGTCGGGCAGGAGGAACAGCGCGACCTGCCGGCCGTGGACCAGGGCGGCCTCGCCCCAGAGCGGGGTGAGGTCGACGCGCCGGCAGACCGGCGTCCAGGCCGTGGGCGCAGCCGGGCGCGACGGTGCGGCGGTGCTGGCCGAGTCGATGATCGTCACGGTGGTTCCCTCCTGCGTCGTGGGTGGTGCGGTTCCGGCCGGCGGGTGCCGGGGCCGGTGGTGCGATGGGGACCAAGCTACGAACGCCGTGTTTCGCCCGATCGCTCCTCGGCGTGAACGCCTGTGACGAAGCTCTCACCCGGGCCGGGGGGCCGTGAGAGGTCGCCGTCACCGTGTGACATCCGCCTCACACCCGGCCCGTCGCAGCGTGAGGAAACCGTCACAGGTCGTTACGGGAGGGCAACGCAGGGGATACGACCGCTCCGTAGCGTCGGTGACACCGACGCGGCACCGGGCCGCATCCGTCCCACCGATTTCTCGTACCGCACCTTCCCCGCACGTGAGGAGCCACCATGGCGAACGCAGACCCCGCGGCCACCCGCCACGTCGTCGTCGTGGGCGGCGGGCCGGCCGCCCACCGCTTCACCGAGGCACTCGGCGCTCGGCTCGACGCCGCCGCGCCCGAGCTGCGCATCACCGTGCTCGCGGAGGAGGTGCACCGCCCGTACGACCGCGTCGCGCTCTCCAAGCGCCTCGACGACGGCGGCGTGGACCTCACGCTGGGCGACGCCGACTTCTGGGAGCGGCCCGGCGTGACGCTGCGCACCGGCTCGCCGGTGACGGCGATCGACACGGATGCCCGTGAGGTGGCGCTCGCCGACGGGGAGCGCCTCGCGTACGACGAGCTCGTGCTCGCCACCGGCTCCAGCGCCACCGTGCCGCCGATCGAGAACGCGCACGCGGGCCGGGTCTACCGCACGCTCGAGGACGTGGCCGCCCTGGTCGCCGAGATCTCGGAGTTCGCCGAGCGCCGCGGCCGCCCCGCCAACGTCGCGGTCGTCGGCGGCGGACTGCTGGGGCTCGAGGCCGCGGGCGGCGCCGCCCGGCTCGGCGCCCGCGCGTCGGTCGTGCACTCGGGGCGGTGGCTCATGTCGGCGCAGCTCGACGAGGGCGCCGGTCAGGCGCTCGGCCGCATCATCCACGGGTCGGGCATCGAGCTGCACCTCGGCCAGCGGCCGAGCGCCGTGCTCACCTCGCCCACCGGCACCGTGCTCGGGCTCGCGCTGCCCGACGGCAGCGCCGTGAACGCCGACATCGTGGTCTTCTCCATCGGCATCACCGCGCGCGACGAGCTCGCCCGCGCCGCCGGGCTCGACCTGGCGCCGCGCGGCGGCATCACCGTCGACGACACCTGCGCCACGAGCGCCCCGAACGTGTGGGCGATCGGCGAGGTCGCCGCGATCGACGGCCGCTGCGTCGGCCTGGTCGCCCCCGCGAACACGATGGCGGAGGTCGTCGCCGACCGCATCTGGGGCGGCGAGGCGACCTTCCCGGGCGTCGACGACGCCACCAAGCTGAAGCTCGCCGGCGTCGACGTCGCCAGCTTCGGCGACGCGATGGCCCGCAGCGAGGGCGCCCTCGAGGTCGTCTACGCCGACCCGGCGCGCGGGCTCTACCAGAAGCTCGTCGTGAGCGACGACGCCAAGACCCTGCTCGGCGGCATGTTCGTCGGCGACGCCGAGCCGTACACGGCGCTGCGTCCCATGCTCGGACGCGAGCTCGGGGCGGAGCCGGGCGCGTACCTCTCCGCCGCGGGCGCCGAGGCACCCGCATCCGCAGAGCTCCCCGACGACGCCCAGGTGTGCTCGTGCAACAACGTCAGCGCCGGGCACATCCGCGGGGCGATCGCCGGAGAGCAGGGCGAGGCGTGCACCGACCTCGGCTCGCTCAAGGCCTGCTCGCGCGCCGGCACCCAGTGCGGCTCGTGCGTGCCGCTCGTGAAGAAGATCCTCGAGACCGAGCTCGAGAAGGCGGGCATCGAGGTCTCGAAGGCGCTCTGCGAGCACATCGAGCTGAGCCGCGCCGAGCTGTTCGAGTCGGTGCGCGTGCTGGGCCTGCGCACCGCCGACCAGGTCATGGAGCGCTTCGGCTCGGGCCTCGGCTGCGACATCTGCAAGCCCGTCATCGCCTCGGTGCTCGCCTCCCAGACCAACCGGTACATCCTCGACGACGACACCGGGCCGATGCAGGACACGAACGACCGTGCCCTCGCGAACATGCAGAAGGACGGCACGTACTCGGTCGTCCCGCGCATCCCCGGCGGGGAGATCACCCCGGCCAAGCTCAAGGTCATCGCCGAGGTCGCCGAGGAGTTCGGCCTGTACACGAAGATCACCGGCGGCCAGCGCATCGACCTGTTCGGCGCGCGGCTCGACCAGCTGCCCGACATCTGGCGACGGCTCGTCGACGCGGGCATGGAGTCGGGCCAGGCGTACGGCAAGAGCCTGCGCACGGTGAAGAGCTGCGTCGGCTCGACCTGGTGCCGCTACGGCGTGCAGGACTCGGTCGGCATGGCCGTGTTCCTCGAGGAGCGCTACCGCGGCCTCCGCTCGCCGCACAAGTTCAAGCTCGGCGTCTCGGGCTGCGCGCGCGAGTGCGCCGAGGCCCGCTCGAAGGACATCGGCGTCATCGCCACCGAGCTCGGCTGGAACCTCTACGTCGGCGGCAACGGCGGCTACCAGCCCGCACACGCGCAGCTGCTCGCCGGCGACCTCGACGACGAGACCCTCGTGCGCTACATCGACCGGTACGTCATGTACTACGTGCGCACGGCCGACCGCCTGCAGCGCACCGCGCGCTGGCAGGAGGACCTCCCCGGCGGGCTCGACCACGTGCGCGAGGTCGTCTGCGACGACTCGCTGGGCATCGCCGCCGAGCTCGAGGCGGCCATGGCCACGCACGTCGGCACGTACCGCGACGAGTGGGCGGCGACCCTCGCCGACCCCGAGAAGCTCAAGCGCTTCCGCCCGTTCGTGAACGCCCCCGACACCGGCGACCCGTCGGTGCTGCGGGTGCCCGAGCGGGGCCAGTCGCGCCCCGCGACCCCCGAGGAGCGGCGCACGCTCATCGCCGGCACCTCGATCCCCGTGCGACGCAGTGTGACGGACCCGGATGCCGCCGAGGCATCCGCCGTGCCTACCATCGACACCGTTCCCGCGCCGGCCGACGGCGCCATTCGCGAAGGGCGCTGACATGCACGTCGAACTCGACCTGGCCGGACTCACCGTGCTCGTGGTCGGTCGCGCCGACCGCACCCGCCGTGCGCGGGCCCGCTACGCGGCCGCGGGTGCGCAGGTGCTCGAGGTGCTCGGCGCGCACGCCGCCGCCCGCCTCGCCCAGCCGCTCGACGCGGCCCACGTCGACGTGCTCGCGTGGGTCGACGGCACCGACGCCGAGCGCGCGGAGACCCTCGCGCACGCCCGTGCGATGCGCCTGCCGGTGCTGACCGACGCCCCGGTCGAGCCGACGCCGCGCGGCCACGTGTCGCTCGTCGGCGGCGGCCCGGGCGACCCCGAGCTGATGACCCTCGCCGCGCGTCGCGCGCTCGCCGAGGCCGACGTCGTGCTGCACGACCGCCTCGGCCCGACCGACCGGCTCGGCGACTGGGCGCCCGGCGCCGAGCTCATCGACGTCGGCAAGACGCCCGGCCACCACGCCGTGCCGCAGCGCGAGATCGAGCGGCTGCTCGTCGCGCGTGCGCTCGAGGGGCTGCGCGTCGTGCGCCTGAAGGGCGGCGACCCGTTCGTGTTCGGCCGCGGCGGCGAGGAGGTGCGCGCGTGCCGGGAGGCCGGCGTGCCGGTCACCGTCGTCCCGGGCGTGACCAGTGCCGTCTCGGTGCCGGGCGCCGCGGGCATCCCCGTGACGCACCGCGAGGTGAGCCGCGCGTTCACCGTCGCCTCCGGGCACGTGCCGTTCTCCGAGGAGGAGTTGTCGCACCTCGTCGGCCTCGGCGGCACGCTGGTCGTGCTCATGGGCGTCGGCACGCTGCCGCACCTGGTCGCCGGGCTCCGCCGCCACGGCATGGCCGCCGACATGCCGATCGCCATCGTCGAGCGCGGCTTCAGCCCGTCGCAGCGCACCACGGTCTCCGACCTCGGCGGCGTGTTGCACCGGGTCGCCGAGGTGCGCCCCGCGTCGCCCGCCGTGATCGTGGTCGGCGAGGTCGTGCGAGTCCCCGAAACATTCGCGTGCGAGGATGGGCGCCCTGCGGACACCGATGCCATCGCGAGCGTGATCGCACAGCTCGGCACCTGACACGGGAGGGGCGCCCATGACCGACGCACCTGACACGGCCGACGCGCCCAGCTGGGAGGATTCCCACGGTCGGTCTCGGGCGGATGCACCCGACGCAGCGCCCGAGCCCGGCACCGCGCCCGGCTTCCGCTCCGACCAGCTCGACGGGTTCCGCATCGGCGTGACGAGCGACCGCCGGTCGGCCGAGCTCGTGGCGGCCCTCGAGCGTCGCGGGGCATCCGTGCTCCACGCACCGACCATCCGCATGACCGGAGCGCGCGACGACGCCGTCGTCGTGGAGGAGACGCGGGCGATCATCGCCGCGCAGCCGGCCGTGCTGCTCGCGACCACGTCGTACGGCATGCGCCGCTGGTTCGAGGCGGCCGACGCCGTGGGGCTCGGCGAGGACCTGCTCGACGTGCTGGGTTCCGCCCGCATCCTGGTCCGCGGGCCCAAGGCGCGCGGCGCGATCCGCGCGGCGGAACTCGACGACCACGGCATGAGCGAGCGCGAGACGACCGCGTCGCTCGTCGACCTCGTGCTGCGCGACGACGTCGACGGACAGGCGATCGCCGTGCAGCTGCACGGCTACACCGACAAGTCGCAGCTCGAGCGGCTGACCGCGGCGGGCGCGACCGTGTACCCGGTCGCCCCGTACCGCTGGCGGGCCCACGAGGACCAGGCGCGCGTGGCGAAGCTCGTCGACGCGATCTGCACCGAGTCGCTCGACGCGGTGACCTTCACCAGCGCGCCCGCCGTGGAGGCGCTGTTCGAGGCGGCCGACGGACTCGGCCGGCTCGACGCGCTGCTCGCGGGCTTCCGCGAGGCCGTGGTGGCGGCGGCCGTCGGGCCGGTGACCGCGCAGCCGCTCGTCGAGGCGGGCATCCTGCCGATCGCGCCCGACCGGTTCCGCATGGGCGCGCTGATCCGCCTCGTCTGCGAGCACCTCGAGCAGAAGAACGTGCTGCGGCTGTCGAGCGAGGCGGGCCCGGTCGAGCTGCGCGGGCGGCTGGTGGTCGTGGACGGCGAGCGGATCGAGCTGAGTCCCGTGGGCCTCGCGCTGTTCCGCACCCTCATGCAGGCGGAGGGGCGCACCGTCTCGCGCGCCGACCTCGCGCGCTCCACGCCCGAGCCGCTCGACGACCACGCGGTCGACGTCGCGCTCAGCCGCCTGCGCCAGGCGCTGCCCCGCCCCGGTGTCGTGGCGACCGTGATCAAGCGCGGCTACCGCATCTCCGTGCCCGTCTGACCCCTGGGGTTGTCGCTTTTCAGGAAGGTGCCGGCCCGCCGGTGAGACCGGGGCGTTCGTTCCTCAGGAAGCCCCCGAGCCGGCGGGCGCGGCGGGCGCAGCATCCTCGGTCGCGTGCGCTTCGGTCGCAGCAGCCGTGACCGACGCCTGCGCATCCGCGCATGCTGCGATCGCGTCGCGACGGCTTCCTGAAAAGCGACCCGCCCGTGGGAGGCGCCGGCGCCGAACTCCTGAGCAGCGAACCGAGGCGACGGGCGCGGGGCGCCTCAGACGGCCTGGGCGATGCGGATGGTGTTGCCCGACGGGTCGCGGAACGCGCAGTCGCGCGGCCCCCAGCCCTGGTCCATCGGCTCCTGCAGCACCTCGGCGCCCGATGCCCTGACGCGCTCGAACGCGGCATCCACGTCGTCGTCGGCCAGCACGATGCCGTGCAGCACGCCCTTCGTCAGCAGCATCTGGAGCGCGTCGCCGTCGGCCCGCGAGCGGCCCGCGTGGGGGTCCGAGAGCACGATCTCGAGCCCCGGCTGCTTCGGCGAGCCGAGCGTGATCCAGTGGTGGCCGCCCGACTCGACGTCGTTGCGCACCTCGAACCCGAGCGCGTCGCGGTAGAACGACAGCGACTCGACGGGGTCGTTCACGGTGATGTCCACGTACTTGACTGCGATGCCCATGCCGTCACGGTACGCCCGCAGCCGTCGCGGCGCCTTCTCCGATCGTGCTCGGATCGGCGGGGGCGGCGGATGCCTCGCGGGAACGCGGAGCGGATGCCCCGGCCGGCCGTGGCCCCGCCCGCTGCGGCCGGGTCGTGAACATCGCCACGCACGCGGGCATCGACTGCTCGGCGGGATGGTCGCGCCGACGGTAGGCGCTCGGCGTCTCGCCCACGATCTCGGTGAACCGGCTGCTGAAGGAGCCGAGCGACGTGGCGCCGACCGCCATGCAGGCGTCCGTCACGGTGGCGCCGTCGCGGAGCAGCGCCATGGCGCGCTCGATGCGGCGCGTCATGAGGTACGCGTACGGCGTCTCGCCGTAGGTCGCGCGGAACCGGCGCGAGAAGTGCGCCGGCGACATGAGCGCGGCCGCCGCCATCGACGGCACGTCGAGCGGCCGATCGTACTCGCGGTCGATGAGGTCGCGTGCCCGGCGGAGGTACGCGAGCTCGGCGAGCTCCTCCGGTGACATGGTTCCGACGCTAGCCGGTCAGCAGGCAGACCGCGACGAACGCGAGCACGTTGACCACGACCGTGATCCAGAACGGCACCCGGAACGCCCGCTTCACCGTCTTGTGCCGGAGCACCTGCTGGGCGACGATCGCGCCGGGCCAGCCGCCGACCAGTCCCGCGGTGAGCAGGGTGGACTCGGGGATGCGGCGGCGCTCGGCCCGCGCGGCCGACTTGTCGACCGCGTACAGGACGAATGCGACGATCGACGCGATCGCGTAGACGACGAGGAGCCACGTCGGCGCGCCGACGGTGAGTGCGAGCGCGATCCAGAGCACCGCGAACGCCAGCACGGGCACGAACGCGGCGGGCTGCACGCCGTTGCGGCGGCGCGGGGCACGGGTCGGAGTCGGCACCCGAGCATCGTATCGGCGGGGGAGTGCGACCGTTTTCAGGAACCGGGCGAGGAGCCGGCCCGCACGTCCGCAGGACCTGCGGCAGCCCACCTCCGTCCCACAGCATCTGCGGGAACGGGCGATGCCGCCGCGCATGCTGCACCGCCGGCCGCCGCCAGGCGGGCGGGCTCCTGAAAACCGACCTACGCCGCCGCGCGTCCCGCGTCGCCCGCACCCGCCAGGCGTGCCGGCTCCTGAGAAGCGACCAGCGCCGCGCGCGCGGCGTATCGTCGATCCGTGAGCACGGGGGAGATGACGGATGCCGCGCTGCGGCGCAGGCGCCTCGCGGGGGCGGGCACGCAGCTCGGCACCGAGGTCTCGATCAACTTCGGGTCGTCGCTCGCGGGGCTCGTGATCCCCGTGGTCGGCTCGTTCGTGGTCGTCGCGGTGCGCCAGCTCGTCATGGTCGCCGTCGTGCTGCCGTTCTACCGGCCGCGTCGTGCGCTGCTCACCTGGCGCCGGCTCCGCCCCGCGATCGCGCTCGGCGTCGTGCTCGCCGTCATGAACCTCGCGTTCTACGAGTCCGTGCACCTGCTCGGCCTCGGCGTCGCGGCGACCATCGAGTTCCTCGGCCCGCTGGGGCTCGCGCTCGTCACCTCGCGCCGCTGGCTCGACGTCGGCTGCGCGCTCGCCGCGGGCGCCGGCGTCGTGCTGCTCGTCGGCCCGGGGGCATCCGGAGCCGCCGCCATCGACCCGTGGGGCGTCGCCCTGGCGCTGACGGCCGCCGTGAGCTGGGCGCTCTACATCGTGCTCACGCGGCGCGTCGCGGTCGGCCTGCCGGGCCTCGAGGGGCTCACGGTCGCGAGCATCGTGAGCCTCGTGCTGCTGCTGCCGTTCGCCGTCGCCACGTTCGACGCGGGCGCGATCGACTGGCGCGTGCTGGGCCTGCTGCTCGGCGTCGGCGTGCTGTCGTCGGCGCTGCCGTACAGCCTCGACACCTACATCCTGCGCCGCATCACGCCCCGCCTGTACGCGATCATCACGAGCTTCGGCCCCGTGATCGCGGCCGGATTCGGATGGCTCGTGCTGTCGGAGACGTTCACGCCGCTCGAGGTCGTGGCGATCGTCGTGGTGTGCGGCGCGGCCGGCACCGCGATCGCGACCCAGCGCGACCGGCCGAAGTCCGCGCTCGAGCGCACCGCCGAGACGATCCCCTGACGTGGGCGATCCCCCGACCGGGGCGCGGAGTCCGCGGGATCCACAGCGCCGGGCGCGCCGACGGGTGCTCCGAACCCGGCGCGGCATGATGGAGGCATGATCGGCCACGCCCCGGACTGGCGTCGCATCGTCGCGATGCTCGTGGAGGACGACCGTCGCGCCGCGTTCGCGATGGCCGTGCTCGGCACGACGCGCGCCGACGTGGAGGCCCGGCTCGGCGAGCGGCGCGCGACCCGGGCGCTGCACGCGCTCCTCGAGGTCGACCTCGTCGCCGAGGACGCGGAGGGCGCGCTCACCGCCGACGGCGCGATCTTCCACGACCTGCTGCACGGTTCCGCGACCGCACGCGCGCGGCGCGGCCCCGAGCGGTTCCTCCGCGGCGGGCGGCTGGAGCAGTACCCGGCGAACGCCTCCGATCGGCGGGCCGTGCTCGCGCTGCTGCTCGACCGCACGATACGGCCCGGCGAGGTGCTCGACGAGCACGCGGTGAACGAGCGGCTCGCCCAGGTCGTCGACGACGTGGCGCTGCTGCGCCGTTCGCTCGTCGACGCCGGGCTCCTCGAGCGCACGCGATCGGGGTCGGAGTACGCGCGACCGGCCGACGAGGTGCCGGTCGACGCGCGCGGTGCGGGCGCACCGGCCGCCGACTCCCCGGCACCCGACCACCGCACCGGGGTGCGCAGCGCATGAGCGGAATCCTCCGGCTCGCGATCGAGCCCGACGCCGCTCCCGCGTTCGCGCGCGCCGTGCGCACCATGTCCGAGGAGTTCGCCGCCGAGGCCGGCGCGATCGACCCCACCGCCGGGGTCGCCTCGGCGACGTGGCCGACCGCCGCGTCGATGGTCGACCACCTCGGCCAGATCCAGCGGTGGGCGGCCGAGGTCGTCCGCACCGGACGGCAGGCCGATCGGGCGGCGCACGCCCGCCCCGAGGCATCCGACCCGATCGCGTGGTTCGCCGAGGGCGCGACCGCGCTCGCCGACACGCTCGACGCGACCGACCCCGCGCGGCCCTGCTGGACCTTCCGCGGCGAGGGGCCCACGGCGTTCTGGAGCCGCCGCATGGCGCACGAGGCGCGCAAGCACCTCTGGGACCTGCGCACGGCGGGCACTGCCTCGCCACCGGCCCCCGACGTCGGCGGCCCCGCGATGCTCGCCGACGGCATCGACGAGCTCTACGCGGTGTTCCTCGCCCGCACCCTCGCCTCGACCGGGCTCGACCCGCTGCCCGGCACGCTCGTGCTGCGCTCGACCGACGTGCCGGCCGCCTGGACCATCGCGCCCGACTGGTCGGTCACCCGGCACCCCACCGCGGACGCGACCGCGATCGGCGAGCCGGTCGACGATGCGCCCGACGATCCCACCGTGCTCCGCGCGGCCCTCGGCGACCTGCTGCTGTTCGTGTGGGAGCGGGCGAAGCCGAGCTCGCTGCCCGGCCGCTTCCGCGTGCTCGGCGACCCCGCCACGATCGACGCGTACGCCGCGAGCCCCGTCCACCCGTGAGCGGCGCCCGCCCGGTGACGGGCGCCTGCACGCAGCACGATGCCCCGGGGCGGTGCGACCGCGCCCGGGGCATCCGCTCGGCTACTTCGCGGGCGCCGTGAACCTGCGCGCGACCTCGACCAGCGTGCGCGTGCCGAAGCCCGTCGCACCCTTCGAGCGCCAGCCCTCGTCGGAGTCGCTCGTCATGGTGCCGGCGATGTCGAGGTGCGCCCACGGCGTCTCGCCGGTGAACTCGGCCAGGAACAGCGCCGCGGTGGTCGCGCCGGCGTAGCGGTTCGCGCCGACGTTCGAGAGGTCCGCGATGTCGGAGTCGAGCAGCTTGCGGTACTTCTGCTCGAGCGGCAGCTGCCAGAGGGGCTCGTCGGTGGAGCCGGATGCCTCGAGCAGCGTGTCGACCACGGCCTGCGAGGTGCCGAGCACGGCGGCCCGCGACTGGCCGAGCGCCATGAGCGCGGCGCCCGTGAGCGTCGCGATGTCGATGACGGCGTCGACGCCCTCCTCGACGGCCAGGGCGAGCGCGTCCATCATGACCAGGCGGCCCTCGGCGTCGGTGTTCTTCACCTCGACCGTCTTCCCGCCGCGGGCCGTGAGCACGTCGCCGAGCTTCGTCGCCGAGCCCGACGGCATGTTGTCGGTGCACATCATCCAGCCCGTGACGGTGGCGGATGCACCGAGGTCGCCGAGCGCGGTGAACGTCGCGAGCACGTTGGCGGCGCCGCCCATGTCCATCTTCATGAGGGCGTGCATGCCGTCGGACGGCTTCAGGCTGATGCCGCCCGAGTCGTAGGTGATGCCCTTGCCGACGAGGCCGAGGTGGCCGGTCGACTCGCCCTCCGGCGTGTAGGTGAGCTTCACCATGCGCGGCTCGACACTCGAGCCGGCGTTCACGCCGAGGAGCCCGCCGCAGCCGAGCTCGACGAGCGCGGCCTTGTCGAAGACCTCGACCCCGAAGCCGAAGCGCTCGCCCAGTTCGACGGCGACGTCGGCGAGGTCGGGCGCGGTCAGGTGCGCGGGCGGGGCGTTGGTGAGGTCGCGCGCGATCGACGCGGCGCGGGCGGCGGCGATGCCGGCGGCCACACCGGCGGCGCCGGCGTCGAGGCCCTCGGCGGCGAGCTGGAGGCGCTCGATCGCGACCTCCTTCGGCGTCGCCTTCAGCGCGGCGAAGCGGTAGCGGGCGAGCAGCGCGCCCTCGGTGAGCACGCGGGCGGCGGTCTCGGCGTCGACCGGGCCGAGCGACGCGACGCGGATGCCGAGGGCGGCCTGCTTGGGCACGGCGCGCACGAACGCGGCGGCGGCGTCGCGCAGCGAGGCATCCGTCTGCTGGTCGGCATCGCCCGCGCCGACCACGACGATCGTCGGGCCCGCGGGCTGGGGCAGCAGCAGCGTCTGGCCGGGCTTGCCCTCGAAGCCGACGCGCGCGAGCGCCTCGCGGTCGAGCGCCACCTCGGGCACGTCGCCCTCGGCGTGCACGACGATGCCGATCGCGTCGAGCGAGGGGTCGAGCTCGTCGACGACGGTGACGTCGACGGCCTCGAGGCGCGCGAGCGAGGGAACGGGGGTGAAATCGGCGGGGATGAGCCGAATCGGGTCACGGGTCATGTGCGAGTCCTCCATCGCGCCCGTCGCGGCGGTTCCACGCGGGCGACCCTGACACCATAATCCGGGCGGGCGCCAGGGGCGGCATCCGGATGCTCCGGGGCATCCGCCCGCTCCTGCACCCGGCGCGCGGGTGACCGGATCGCGATCGACGGGTTCCTGAGAAGTGCGGGCGGGCCCCTCGTGCGCGCGTGCCGCCGCTCGCTACGCTCTGACCATGGACCCGGTCGCATGGACCATGATCATCCTGGCCGCCGCGGTGGTCGCCTTCGTCACGAACCGGGTGCCCATCGTCGTCGTCGCGTTCGGCGTCGCGCTCTCGCTCTGGGCGACGGGGGTGCTGACCCTGAACCAGTCGCTCGCCGGGTTCGGCGACCCGACGGTGCTGTTCATCGCCTCGCTGTTCGTGGTGGGCGAGGCCCTCGACACGACCGGCGTCACGGCCTGGGCCGGCCAGCAGGTGATCGGCCGGGCCGGCCGCAGCCCCGTGCGCCTCCTGGTGGTGGTGTCGGCGCTCGCGGCGGTCATGTCGGCACTGATCAGCGTGAACGGCGCGACCGCGGCGCTGCTGCCGCTCGTGGTGGTCGTCGCCGCGCGTGCGGGGCTCGTCTCGTCGAAGATGCTCATCCCGCTCGCGTTCGCCGCGAGCGCGGGCTCGATGCTCGCCCTCACGGGCACGCCGGTCAACATCATCGTCTCCGACGCCGCCGAGGCGGCGGGGGAGCGGCCGTTCGGGTACTTCGAGTTCGCACTCGTCGGCATCCCGCTCGTGGCCGGCACGATCCTCATCATGGTGCTGTTGCGGAACGTGCTGCCCGAGCGGCATCCGCAGTCGATGGCCCGCGACCTCGGCGACTACGCAGCGACCATCAAGCGGCACTACGACCTGCGCACCGAGGCGATCGAGCTGCCGCTCATCGGCGCCGCGCACGGCGCCATGGAGGTCATCGTCTCCCCGCGGTCGTCGCTGATCGGCGCGCGGGTCTTCCCGGGCATGACGATGCCCGACGGCGACCTCGTCGTGCTGGCCGTGCGCCGCGGGGCCGACGACCTCGGCACGACCGAGGAGACGCTGCGCGCCGGCGACACCCTCCTGCTGCGCGGCGGCTGGCGCGAGCTCCGCGACCTCAGCCGCGGACCCGACCTCGTGGTCGTCGACGCGCCCGACCTGATCCGTCGCACCGTCGCGCTCGGCACCGGCGCCAAGCGGGCGATCGGCATCCTCGCCGGCATGGTGCTCGTGCTCGCGACGGGGCTCATCCCGGCGGCGGCCGCCGGCCTGCTCGCGGCCGGGGCGGCGATCCTGCTCAAGGTGGTGAGCGTGCCGCAGGCGTTCCGCAGCATCTCGTGGACCACGGTCGTGCTCGTGGCGGGCATGATCCCGCTCGCCACCGCCTTCACCGAGACCGGCGCGGCCGACATGGTGGCGAACGGGGTGCTCGCGCTCGTCGGCGACTCGGGGCCACAGCTGGCGCTGCTCGTGCTGTGCGTGCTGACCTTCGTGATGAGCCAGCTCATCAGCAACGCGGCGACCGTCCTGGTGGTGATCCCGATCGCCACCTCGATCGCCACGACCTACGACGTGTCGGTGCTGCCGTTCATGATGGCGCTGACCGTCGCGGGCGCCGCCGCGTTCCTCACGCCGGTCGCCACCCCGGCCAACGCGATGGTGCTGGAGCCCGGCGGCTACAAGTTCGGGGATTACTGGAGACTCGGACTCCCGCTGTCGGTATTCTTCGTCGCGATGGCCGTGCTGTACGTGCCCCTGATCTGGAGGTTCTAGCCCGTGAGCGAGCCGACCCGCACCCTGCCCAAGCCCGGCTGGTACCCCGACCCGGCCGGCAGCGGCCGCAGGCGCTGGTGGACCGGGCTCGGCTGGAGCGACCGGTTCGCCGAGCCCGGGCAGATCGGCGGGCTGTCGCGCAACGGCTCGACCTCGTCGGAGTCGGTGTACGGCGAGTGGATCTGGCTCGTCGTGGTGCTGCCGTACGTGCCGTCGCTCGGGCTGTTCTTCATCGACTGGGACCGGTTCATCGCGATGCTGACCTCGCCGAACCCGGACGTCGCGACCCTCGCGGGCGTCCAGCTGATCCTCGACCCCGCCTACCTCTTCCTCATCATCGGTGCCTGGGTGGCGTACTTCCTGGTGATCGCGTTCGCGGCGGCCGACCGGGCACGGTTGCGCCGACTGGGCGTGGAGCGCCCCTTCCACTGGTCGGTGGCGATCTTCTCGGCGACCATCTACGTCGTCGGCCGCAGCATCGTCGTGAACCGCCGTGCGGGTGGCGGCGGCCTCGCCCCCATCTGGCTGCTGCTCGCGCTGCTGGTCGCATCCTCGATCGCGGGCGCGCTCTTCGGACTGTGGTTCGGGCGGGAGCTGTTCGAGACCGTCTCCGCCGTCTACGGCTGATCGCGTCGGCTGATCGCACCGGCGGGCCCCGGAGCGCACCGTACCGGGGTACCGTCAGATATGGCCGGTCGCGACGGGCACGACGCATCCGGCGGGTCCGAGCGCTGGCGCCCCGGTCGTCGGGGCCGGCGCAACCCGCCGGCGTGGACCCGTGCGCTCGCGGAGGGCGACGACGCGGGCTTCTTCGGACCGGGCAGCGCCGTGTGGGCGGTGAACGGCGCACTGCCCACGCTCGTCGCGGGCATCCGGGCCCTGCTGCTGCAGACCCTGCACCCGGGGGCGATGGCCGGCGTGCACGACTGGTCGCGCTACCACGAGGACCCGCTCGGCCGCCTCGACGGCACGGTGCGCTGGATCGCGGTCACGACCTTCGGCGACCGGCGGGCGGCGACGGATGCCTCCGCCTTCGTCTCGCGCCTGCACGAGCACGTCCGCGGCACGTACGTCGACGCGGCCGGCGCCGAGCGCGACTACTCGGCCGGCGACGAGCACCTGCTGCGGTGGGTGCACGACGCCTTCGCCGAGGCCTTCATCGGTGCGCACCTCACGTGGGGCGGGCGCATCCCCGGCGGGCCCGACGCCTACGTGCGCGAGTGGGCGACCGCCGGCCGGCTCATGGGCGTGACCGACCCGCCCGAGTCGCTCGCCGCACTGCGCGCCGAGCTCCACGCCTTCGCCGCCGAGGCCAAGTACGACGAGCGGGTCGCGCACGCGGTCGCCTGGCTCCGACGACCGCGGTTGCCGGGACTCACCGGCGCGCTCTACCCGATCTTCTTCGGCGGCGCCGTGGCCTCCCTCACACCCGAGCAGCGGCGGATGCTGCGCCTGCGACGCCCGCGCTGGCCCGCGATCACCGCGACGCGGATGCTGCTCATCGCGCTCCGCGTGGTGGCCGGCCCCTCACCGAGCGAGCAGGCGGCGCGCCGCCGCATCGCCCGCCTCGCGGCCGCCGATGCTGTGCGCGCGCCGGGTTCCTGACGCCGCCCCGCGCCGCCGCCCCGCGCCGCCGCCGCCCGCGGGTCAGGCGAGCGACTCGACGTGCGCCAGCGCCGTCGCCGCGCCGTGCTCGGACGCGAGGGCCGCGGCGAGCGGCCGGTTGGCGTCGGCGAACGCGGGGATCGCGTCGAGCGCGGTCGCCAGCCGGCGCGCGGTGAGGTGCTTCGCCGGCACCGGCTCGGGGGAGAGGCCGCGCTCGGCGAGGAGGTGCCCCCACCACGGCTGGTCGGCGATGAACGGCACCACGATCGAGGGGATGCCCGCCGCGGCGGCCGCATGCACGGTACCGGCGCCGCCGTGGTGCACCGCCGCCTCGGCGTGCGGGAGCAGCGACGCGTGCGGGGCGTCGCGCACCACCAGCAGGTCGCCGCCGCGCACCGCGGCGGGCACGTCGAGCCCGCCCCACCCCGTCGCGAGCACGCCGCGGCGGCCCGTGCGGCGGAGCGCCGCGGCGACCGCCTCGGCGCGGGCCACGGGGTCGCCCGCCGCCATCGAGCCGAAGCCCACGTAGGTGAACGGCCCGTCGTGGGCGAACGCGCGCAGGTCGCCGGTGAGCTCCGGGGCGGGACGCCCGTCGAGCCACGGTCCCGTCAGCACGGTCGTCTCGGGCCAGTCCGCCGGGCGCGGCAGCAGCGCGGGACTCACCGGCACGAGCGAGGCCGCCGCGGGCGCGAGCGACCCGGTCACCCCGGCCCGCTTCGCGGCGGCCCGCACGTCGCCGCCGAACATCGCCCCGGCGCTCGCCGTCGCCCGGAACGTCAGCCGGTTGAACGGGCCCAGGTCGCGCGCCGCGACCCCCGCCGCCGGGAACGCGCGGGTCGGCGTGAGCGCCGGCACGATCTCGCCGACCACGAGCGGCACGCCGAGTGCCGTGGCCGCGACCTGCGCGGTGAGCACCTTCGGGTGGGCGACGATCACGTCGGGGCGGGTCTCGAGCGCCACCTCGAGCGCTGCGGCGAGCAGCGCCGACATGGTCGGCCTGATGACGCTGCGGAAGTTGCGCCAGGCCGCCACCGGCGAGACCCCCTGCGCATCGATCAGCGCGGCGAAGTCGGCGTGCAGGCTCCGCACCTCGAGGTCGTCGGTGTCGGCGCCTGCGTGGTCGGGCAGCCCGAGCACGACCTCGTGGCCGTGGCGCGTCGCCTCGCGGGCGAGGTGCACGAACGGCACCACGTCGCCGCGGGATCCCGCGGTGAGCAGCAGCAGACGGGTCATGCCCCCATCATGCCGATCCGTCGGCCGCGCGCGGGGCCACCTCGCGCAGGTCGATCGACCAGGCGTGCACGCGCACCGTGCCGCCCCGGCGCCCCGGGAAGTCCTGCTCGCCCTCGTGCCGGAAGCCGAGCCTGCGGCAGAGCGCGTTCGACGGCAGGTTGTCGACCATCGGGAAGGCGAGGAGCAGCGCGCGCTCGGGCGTGCGGTGCGCCGCGGCATCCGCGATCAGCAGTCGCATCGCGCGGGTGGCGTAGCCGCGGTCCTGGTACGGGGTGTGCACGCTCCAGCCCGACTCGAACACCGGGCGGCCGTGCCACTCGTACTCCCAGTAGCCGACCGAGCCGACCGGGTCGGCGACCCCCTCGACCTCGATGCGGTACATCCGGGCGTCGCCGGTCTCCCAGGACCGCAGGTAGCGGGCGTGCCGCTTCAGCAGCGCGGCGTGCGACTCGGGGCCGCCGAGGTACTGCGTCATGCGCCGGGTGTTGCTGTGCACGAGCACGGCGAGGTCGTCGGTCGACCACCGCTCGAGGCTGAGGGCCGGCACGTGTTCCGACGACGCGGGCATGTCAGGCCGCCTCGGCGTCCGCCCCGTCGGGTGCGGGGCCGGATTCCCCGTCGGGCCCGGGGTCGCCGGGTGGCGCGGGCTCGTTCCACGCCTTCAGGATCGCCCAGGAGACCGCCGCGATCGGCACCGACAGGATCGCGCCGACGATGCCGCCGAGGATCGTGCCCGCGGTCAGCGCGACCAGGATGACGAGCGGATGCAGCTTCAGCGACTGCGCCATCACGACCGGCTGGAGGAAGTTGCCCTCGAGCTGGTTGACGCCGATCACGATGGCGATCACGATGAGCGCCGCGACGGGTCCGTTCGCGACCAGGGCGATGAGCGCGGCGAGGGTTCCCGCGACGGTCGCGCCGACCAGGGGCACGAACGCGCCGATGAACACGATCACCGACAGCGGCAGCCAGAGCGGCACCTGCAGGATCGCGAGGCCCACGCCGATGCCGATCGCGTCGACCGCGGCGATGATCGCCGTGCCGCGCACGTACCCGCCGAGCACGGTGACGCCCGTGCGGCCCACGCGCCGCCCGCGCTCCAGCGCCCGGCCGCGGAAGGGCCGCAGGAAGAACGACCAGATGACGTCGCCGTCCTTCAGGAAGAAGAACAGGATCACGACGCCGAGGAACAGCCCCGTGACCACCTGCGCAGCCGCCGAGACGCCGGCGATCGCGCCCGACCCGAACTGCGCGCTCGTCAGGAAGTCGACCACCCAGTCGAACGCGTCGTCGATGACGGACTGGTCGATCGGGAACGGCCCGTCGACGATGAACAGCCGCAGCTGCTCGAACCCGTCGAGGGCGGAGTCGTAGAGCTCGTCCCACTGGTCGCGCACCGCGAAGACGATGCCCGTGATGATGCCGCCGAAGACGAGGATGCCGCCGAGCAGCGTGACCCACGCCGCGAGGATGGGCGAGAGCCCGTGCCGCCGGAGCCAGCCGACGAGCGGCGCGGCCGCCGCGGCGAGGATGAGCGCCAGCAGCACCGGGATGACCACGAGCTTCAGCTGCACGAGGCCGAACACGACGATCGACACGATCGCGACGAGCGCGAGCAGCTGCACCGCGCGCGTCGACCAGCGGCCGAGCGGATCGGTCCAGAGCGCGCGCAGGCTCGGGCGCGGGTGCTCGGACGCGCCCGTCGCGAGCGCGTGACCGAGGCCCGGCCGGTCGTCGTCGCGCCCCGTGCCCGCGGTCGTCCCGCCGGTCGTGGTCTCGTCGTCGCTCATCGGGCCTCCTCGGGTCGCTGCGTCGCCCTCACCCCATCACAGCGGTTCGCGGCCGTCGAGGGAAGGGGGTGGTGCGGGTCGAGCGGATGCGGCGCGCGGACGCGCGCGCTCGCGCGGCGCTCGCCGGAGGCATCCGCTCGCCGCCTACTCGCCCGAGGGGTGCGCCCCCGCCGCGTCGATCACCCACGCGTAGGAGAACGCGCGCTCCCGCCAGGCCCGGTATCGGCCGGAGACGCCGCCGTGCCCAGCGGCCATCTCGATCTTCAGCTGCGCGTCGGCGCCGACCTCGCGGAGCCTGGCGACCCACTTCGCCGGCTCGACGTAGAGCACGCGCGTGTCGTTGAGGCTGGTGACGGCGAGGATCGGCGGGTAGTGCGTCTCGTGCACGTTCTCGTACGGGGTGTACGACTTCATGTACGCGTACACCTCGGGGTCGTGCAGCGGGTCGCCCCACTCGTCCCACTCGATGACCGTGAGCGGCAGGTCGGGGTCGAGGATCGAGGTGAGCGCGTCGACGAACGGGACCTCCGCGAGGATGCCGGAGAAGTGCCGCGGTGCGAGGTTCGCGACTGCGCCCATCAGCAGCCCGCCGGCGCTGCCGCCCTGGGCGACGAGGCGGTCGGGCGCGGTCCAGTCGTCGTCGATGAGCTGCTCGGCGCACGCGACGAAGTCGGTGAACGTGTTGCGCTTGTGCAGCTGCTTGCCGTGCTCGTACCAGAGCCGGCCCATCTCGCCGCCGCCGCGCACGTGCGCGACCGCGAAGATCATGCCGCGGTCGAGCAGGCTGAGCCGCGGGATGCCGAAGCCCGGGTCGATCGAGTGCTCGTACGAGCCGTAGCCGTAGAGCAGCGTGGGGGCCGGGGTGCCGGGAGTCACGAGGTCGCGCCGGTAGACCAGGGAGATCGGGATGCGCGTGCCGTCCTCCGCCGTCGCCCACTCGCGGCGCTGCACGTAGTCGGCGGGGTCGTAGCCGCCGAGCACGGGCTGCTGCTTGCGCAGTCGCAGCTTGCCGGTGTCGACGACGTAGTCGGAGACGGTCGTCGGCGTGACGAAGCTCGTGTACCCGATGCGCAGGGTCGGCTGCGTCCACTCGGGGTTGCCGCCGAGGCCGACCGAGCAGAGCTCCTCGTCGAAGGCCAGCTCGTGCGGGGTGTCGTCGTGGTTCGCGCCGTTCGGCACGCGCGCGACGGCGAGGCGCGGGAGCCCCTCGCGCCGGTACTCGACGGCGACGAAGTCGCGGAACGCGTCGACGCCCTCGAGGCGGATGCGGTCGCTGTGCGGCACCAGCATGCGCCGCTCGCCCTGCGGGTCGTCGGCCGCGACGCTCACCAGCTCGAAGTTCACGGCGCCGTCGTTGTGCAGGATCAGCAGGCGGTCGTGCCCGCGGGCGATCGCGTGCTCGACGTCGTACTCGACGCCGCGCACGCGCGGCCAGACGACGCGGAACTCGCCAGTGGGGTCGTCGGCGTCGAGCAGGTGCGCCTCGCTCGTGATGTTCGAGCCGGCCTCGATGATCAGGTACTTCCGGCTCCGGGTGAGGCCGATGCCGATCCAGAACTGCTCGTCGGGCTCGTGGAAGACCCGCACGTCGTCGGCCGCGGGCGTGCCGACCTCGTGCCGCCAGATCGTGTCGGGCCGCCACGACTCGTCGACGGTCGCGTAGAACACGTACCGGCCGCTGGGGTCGAAGAGGGCGCCGTGCGCGGTGTTCGGGATCTCGTCGGCGAACTCGTCGCCCGTGGCATCCGTCGCCAGCGACCGCAGCCGGATCGTGTAGCGCTCGTCGCCCTCGACGTCGGTCGCGTAGAGGAGCGTGCCGCCGTCCTCCGAGACGTCGAAGCTGCCGAGCGAGAAGAACTCGTGGCCGCGGGCCTCGACGTTCGCGTCGAGCAGCACCTGCTCGCCGGGCAGGGCGCCGCCGTCCTCGGGCAGCTGCGGCGGGTCCCAGTCGTCGGGGCCCGCGACCGGCACGCGGCAGTGGATGCCGTACTGCTGGCCCTCGACCGTGCGCGAGTAGTACCACCACGCACCCTCGCGGGTGGGTACCGACAGGTCGGTCTCCTTGGTGCGGTCGCGGATCTCCTCGAAGAGCTGCTCCTGCAGGAGGGTCAGGTGCTCGTTGCGCGCCTTCGTGTAGGCGTTCTCCTCGTGCAGGTGGGCGAGCACCTCGGGGGAGTCCTTGTCGCGGAGCCACTCGTAGGGATCGTGGAACGTGTCGCCGTGGTGCGTGCGTTCGGTGGGGCGCTTCGGTGTGACGGGAGGAGTGAGCACGGGTTCAGCGTACGTCGTGGGGGTGGTCGTTTTTCAGGAAGGGTTCAGGCCGAGGCGACCGCGTACGCAACGATGCGGCAGATCAGCGGATGCCACGCAGCATCCCACGGCCCTGTGCCGGATCGTTGCGCGGGGTTCCTGAGAACGGCAGCCGTTGCCGCGTGTGACGTCACGGACGGTCGCGGGGTGTACGTCCGACCGAGGTTAGGCTAACCTAAGCACGTCGGACGAGTTCCGGCGCATCCGTCCGCACCACGTCGAGGAGCACCATGCTCGCGAACTACCTGATCGGCCTCCGCGAGGGCCTCGAGGCCGGCCTCATCGTCGGCATCCTCGTCGCCTACCTCGGCAAGATCGGCCGGCGCGACCTCCTCGGCCGGCTCTGGGTCGGCATCGCCGCGGCCGTCGCGATCTCGCTCGGCGTCGGCGCGATCCTCACCTGGGGCCCGTACGGGCTGAGCTTCCAGGCGCAGGAGCTGCTCGGGGGCATCCTCTCGCTCGTCGCCGTCGGCATGGTCACCTGGATGATCTTCTGGATGGGCCGCCACGGCGCCACCCTCGCCGCACAGCTGCGCGAGCAGGTCGACGCGGTGCTCGTGGGCGGCTCGGCCGCGGCGATCATCGGGCTCGGCGTCGTGAGCGTCGGCCGCGAGGGCATCGAGACGGCGCTGTTCGTCTGGGCCAGCGTGTCCGGCGGCGCCGACGCGGCGCTGGGCGTCACGGGCGCGGTGCTCGGCATCCTCACCGCGGTGGCCCTGTCGTGGGCGCTCTCGCGCGGCCTCGTGCGCATCAACCTGTCGCGCTTCTTCACCTGGACCGGCTTCTTCCTCATCGTCGTCGTCGCGGGCGTGCTCGCCTACGCGATCGGCGACCTGCAGGAGGCCGGCGTGATCCCCGGCGCCGGCGTCGCCGCCTTCAGCATCGCGACCGTCGTCTCGCCGTCGAGCTGGTACGGCGCGCTGCTCGCGGGCGTCTTCAACTTCACGCCCGAGCCGACGTGGGCGCAGCTCATCGGCTGGGCCGCCTACCTCGTCATCGCCTCGGCGCTGTACCTGCGGCTGCTGCGGCGCCGCGGCGTGCCCGCCGCATCCGCGCCCGCAGCGCCCGCAGCGCCCGCGACGATCGCCGTCGACGACGGGCGAGCGGATGCCGCTGCGCCCGCGGCACCCGTCGACCTCGACCGCGTCCCCGCGCGCGCCCGCCGGGACCACCAACCCGCCTGACCCCCGGCCGACCGGCCGCGTTCCCCCGCCCACAGCACCGCACCACCGCACCCCACCCACAGGAGTACCCCCATGCCTC
The DNA here is from genome assembly GCF_040496035.1 of Agromyces sp. SYSU T00194. NCBI lineage: Bacteria > Bacillati > Actinomycetota > Actinomycetes > Micrococcales > Microbacteriaceae > Agromyces > Agromyces chitinivorans. The sequence goes on from NZ_JBEPJZ010000001.1 coordinate 1,234,917, forward strand.
GTCGCGCCCGCGCCCTCGCCCCGATCGCCGGAGCCGCCACCCTCGCCCTCGCGCTCACCGGCTGCGTCGCCAACGCCCCCGCGGGCTCGGGCGTCGCCGTCGACATCCGCGACGACGCCTGCGACGTCGCCGTCGACACCGCCGAGGCCGGCACCGTGACCTTCGCGCTCGCGAACAACGGCACCGACGTGAACGAGTTCGAGATCCTCGCCGACGACAAGCTGCGCATCGTGGGGGAGAAGGAGAACATCACCCCGGGCCAGCAGGTCTCGTACGTCGCCCAGCTCCAGCCGGGCACCTACTACACGGCGTGCAAGTTCCAGCAGGTCGGCGCCCCGGTCGGGCTCGCCGAGTTCACCGTCACCGGCGAGGCGACCGAGATCTCCGCCAGCGCCCAGGAACTCGTCGACACGGCCGTCGAGGAGTACACGGCCTACGTCCGGTCGCAGGCCGCCGAGCTCATCCCCGCGGTCGAGGCGTTCGCCGAGGCGTACGCCGCCGGCGACGACGACACGGCCCGCTCGCTCTACGCCTCGACCCGGGTGTTCTACGAGCGCATCGAGCCGACCGCCGAGGCGTTCGGCGACCTCGACCCGAAGATCGACTTCCGCGAGGTCGACGCCGTCGCCGACGGCCTCGACTGGACGGGGTTCCACCGCATGGAGAAGGACCTCTGGGCGCCCGAGGCGGGCGACCTCAACTCCGACGGCCAGGACGCCCTCCTCGACTGGGCGCCCTCGACCCCGCAGGAGCGGCAGGCGTTCGCCGACGGGCTCGTCGCCGACATCACCGAGCTGCACGCGCTCGTGACCGCCGACGACTTCTCGCTCTCGCTCGCCGACATCTCCAACGGCGCCATCGCCCTCCTCGACGAGGTCGCCGCCGGCAAGATCACCGGCGAGGAGGACTGGTGGTCGGGCACCGACCTCAGCGACTTCGCCGCCAACGTGCAGGGGGCGGGCGTCGCCTTCGGGGCCGTGCGCGACATCGCCGAGTCGACCGGCGACGATGGCGCAGCCCTCGCCGAGGAGATCGACGGGCAGTTCACCGCGCTCGAGGCGGCCCTCGCCGAGTACGGCTCGCTCGAGGACGGCTTCGTCGACTACGCGACGCTGACGGATGCCGACAAGCGCACGCTCTCCGACGCGGTCAACGCGCTCGCCGAGCCGCTGTCGCAGCTGACGGCCACCGTGCTGGAGGTCTCGTGACCGGACCGGACGACTCCGTGGGCGCTCCCGAGGCGCCCGAGCCGCGAGGCGCCGGCGCGGCGCCCGAGGCGGCGGCGCCCGGGGCGGCCGCGTCGCCGCACGCCGGCGTGAGCCGCCGCCACCTCCTGGGCCTGTTCGGCGCGGGCGCGGCCGGCGCTGCGGCGGGCGCCGTCGGCGGGGCATCCGTCGCCCTTGCCGCCACCGGCGGCGACGCGGTCGAGCCCGGCGCCCGCACCTACCCGTTCCACGGCGCGCACCAGGCCGGCATCACGACGCCCGCGCAGGACCGCCTGCACTTCGCCGCGTTCGACGTGAGCGACGCGCTCGACCGCGCCGGGCTCATCGAGCTGCTCACCGAGTGGACCGCCGCCGCCGCCCGCCTCACGCAGGGCCTCGAGGTCGCCGAGGGCGGTGCGGTCGGCGGGTCCGACGTCGCGCCCCCGGTCGACACCGGGGAGGCGCTCGGACTGCCCGCGGCCGGCCTCACCATCACCTTCGGGTTCGGCCCCGGGCTGTTCGAGGACGCCGACGGCGTCGACCGGTTCGGCCTCGCCGCCCGCCGCCCGACCGAGCTCGCCGACCTGCCGCGGTTCCAGGGCGACGCGCTCGTGCCGCAGTACACCGGGGGCGACCTGTGCATCCAGGCCTGCGCCGACGACCCGCAGGTCGCGGTGCACGCCATTCGCAACCTGAGCCGCATCGCGTTCGGACGTGCGAGCCTGCGCTGGTCGCAGCTCGGGTTCGGTCGCACGTCGTCGACGTCGACCGCGCAGGCGACCCCGCGCAACCTGTTCGGGTTCAAGGACGGCACCGCCAACATCAAGGCCGAGGAGCGCGACGCGCTCGGCGAGCACGTCTGGGTCGCGCCCGGCGACGGCCCGGCGTGGATGGCCGGCGGCTCGTACCTGGTCGCCCGCCGCATCCGCATGATCATCGAGAACTGGGACCGCGTGCAGCTCGGCGAGCAGGAGATGCTCGTCGGCCGGTCGAAGGGCGAGGGTGCGCCGCTCTCGGGCGGCACGGAGTTCACCGAGCCCGACTTCGACGCGACGGGCGCGGCCGGGCAGCCGCTCATCGACGGCGCGGCGCACGTGGCGCTCGCCCACCCCACCCGCAACGGCGGGGCGCGCATGCTCCGCCGCGGCTACAACTTCGTCGACGGCAACGACGCGCTCGGCCGGCTCGACGCCGGGCTGTTCTTCCTGTCGTTCCAGCGCTCGCCGCAGCAGTTCATCGACGTGCAGCGCAGCCTCGCGGCCGACGGGCTGAACGAGTACCTCAAGCACGTGGGCTCGGCGATCTTCGCGGTGCCGGGCGGCGTGGCCGAGGGCGAGTTCGTGGGGCAGCGGCTCTTCGCCTGACCCCCGCGCGCCGGTGGTCGACGCTGTTCAGGAACGGGATGGCCGAATCGGCCGGAATGCGCAACGATCTGGCGCGGATGCGGTGAGGGCGCAGCATCCGCTCGCGTTGCGCAGGAATCGTGCTCGGGGGTCCTGAGAAGCGACCGCACCACGGGAGTAGCGTCGGGCCCATGGATGCGACGGGGGACGGCACGGGGCGGGTGCGGCAGCTGCGGCTGGTCGTCGAGGCCGAGGACTTCGAGGCGGCGCTCGCGTTCTACCGCGACGTGCTCGGCATGCCCGAGCAGGAGGCGTACGAGGCCGACGGCGGTGCGAGGGTGGTGATCCTCGACGCCGGGCGCGCGACGCTCGAGCTCGCGAACCCCGCCCAGAAGCGCATGATCGACGACGTCGAGGTCGGCCGGCAGGTCGCCGGGCACCTGCGGGTCGCCTTCGAGGTGACGGATGCCGCCGGCGTCGCCGCCGACCTCGCCGACGCGGGCGCGAGGGTCGTCGCCCCGCCCACCGAGACGCCGTGGCGTTCGCTCAACGCGCGCTTCGACGGCCCCGCCGGACTGCACCTCACGGTGTTCCAGGAGCTCGACGCCGACGGGTAGGACCTCAGCCGAGCAGCAGGCCGCGGAGCTGGTCGATCGAGTGCACGACCGACATCGCCTCGCCCGCCTCGAGCGGCGAGCCGTAGCCCCACTCGACCATGATCGTCGGCACGTCGTTGACCGCCGCCCCGATCGCGTCGTAGCCGCGGTCGCCGACCATCACGGGCCGGGAGAGGTCGACGCCCCGCTCGCGCAGGCGACGCAGCGCCTCCGCGACGATGTCGCTCTTGGCCGAGCGCGTCTCGTCCTCGCTCGCGCCGCAGATCACGTCGAAGTGCTGGGCGAGGCCGTGGTGCTCGAGGATCTTCGCGGCCAGCGACTCGGGCTTGCTCGTCGCCAGCGACAGCGGCACGCCGGCCGCGTCGATCGCGGCGATGAGGCCCGCCATGCCGGGGAACACGGGGGCGTGCAGCGCGTGGTTCGCGTAGTGCTCGCGATAGACGTCGATCGCGTGCATGGTCTCGTCCTCGTTGAAGCCGCCGTGCATGCGCATGGTGTCGGTCAGGGGCGGACCGACGAAGAGCGTCAGCTCCTCGTCGTTCGGCACCGGGAGGCCGAGCGTGGTGAAGGTGTGCTTCAGCGAGTCGATGATGCCCGGCGCCGAGTCGGTGACGGTGCCGTCGAGGTCGAGGAGCACGGCCGACCAGCTTCGGGTCACGGTCGGCGTGGGGGGAACGGTATCTGACACGCGCGCCATGGTACGCCCCTTCCGTGTGAACGCTCACGCCGTGTTCGGGGGGTACCCCGGACCGTATCCGGGCGATCGGTCGGGACCTGCGGCGGGCGGAACGCAGGAGATTCCCGGTCGGGAGGCGCTCCGCGCGCCTAGAACAGCGTCGGGCGCCCGCTGTCGACGCCCTTCATCTGGTCGTAGTCGAGCACGACGCAGCGGATGCCGCGGTCCTCGGCGAGGGTGCGGGCCTGCGGCTTGATCTCCTGGGCGGCGAACACGCCCTGCACGGGTGCGAGCAGCGGGTCGCGGTTCATCAGCTCGAGGTAGCGGGTGAGCTGCTCGACGCCGTCGATGTCGCCGCGGCGCTTCAGCTCGACGGCGACGGATGCGCCCGAGGCATCCGTCGCCAGGATGTCGACCGGCCCGATCGCGGTCATGTACTCGCGGCGCACGAGGCGGTAGCCGTCGCCGAGCAGCTCGATCTGCTCGGCGAGCAGCGCCTGGAGGTGCGACTCGACGCCGTCCTTCTGCAGGCCGGGGTCGACGCCGAGCTCGTGCTCGGAGTCGTGCAGCACCTCGTGCACCGACACGATGAGCTGGTCGTCGGTCTTCGCGTGCGTGACGCGCCAGCGCTCGGTGATGCCGGCGGCGGCCTGCTCCTCGTCGGGCGCCTCGACCGCGAGCGCGCAGGGCGGGCTCATCCAGTTCAGCGGCTTGTAGCTGCCGCCGTCGGAGTGCACGAGCACGCTGCCGTCGGACTTCAGCAGCAGCAGCCGCGTGGCGAGCGGCAGGTGCGCCGAGAGGCGGCCGGCGTAGTCGACGGAGCAGCGGGCGATGACGAGGCGCACCGTGCGATTCTACGTGCCGGTGGCGGATGCCCCTGACGGCGGCACGGCCCGCGAACGCTCGCGCGCGGCCGGCGCCGCGAGGCCCGACAGCACCATGAGGCCGAGCACCACGAGCAGCCCGTTCAGGATGCCGAAGTGCTCGCCGAGGAAGCCGATCAGCGGCGGGCCGACGAGGAACGCCATGTAGCCGATGATCGCCACCGCGCTCACGCGTGCGGCCGACTGGGTCGGGTGGTCGGCGGCGGCCGACATGCCGACGGGGAAGCCGAGCGAGGCGCCGAGGCCCCAGAGCACGGCGCCGAGCACGAGCAGCCAGGTCTGCGTGCCGAAGATGAACAGTGCGAGGCCGACGACGGCGATGACCGCGAGCGCGCGGAGCACGGGCACGCGGCCGAACCGGTCGAGCACCGGCCCGCCGAGGACGCGCCCGGTGGTCATCGCGACCATGAACGCGGTGAGCATGAGCGCGCCGGCGGTCTCGTCGAAGCCGTGGCCGTCGACGGTCGCGATGGCGATCCAGTCGTTCGCCGACCCCTCGGCGAAGGCCATGCCGAGGATCACCACGCCGATCAGGAGCAGGCGCGGGTCGCCCCAGACCGAGAGGCCCGCGCGCAGCCGCGCCGACCACGGCTCGCGGGCGTCGGCGGGGGCGTCGGCGGGCGCGGGTGCCGGGTCGCCGACCTCGTCGCGGCGGGGCACGTAGCGCACCGCGATCACGACGCCGGTGGCGACGACGACCGCGATGATGCCGAGGTGCAGGGCGACCGGCGTGCCCAACGCGGCGAACACGGCCGCGAGGCCGGCGCCGGCGACCGTGCCGAAGCTGAAGAACGCGTGCATGAGCGGCATGATCGTGCGGCCGATCTCGCGCTCGGCCTCGGCGGCGTCGACGTTCATCATCACGTCGACCGTGCCGTTGCCGAACCCGAACAGCGCGAGCCCGACGACGACCAGCGGCAGCGCGCCGAACACGGTCGCGCCGAGGCCGATCGAGACCAGGCCGAGTGCGGCGGTCGACAGGGCGGCGATCATGCCGGCGCGGGCGCCGAGGCGGGCCAGCACGGGCGGTGCCGAGATGAGGCCGACGACGGATGCCCCCGAGCCGGCGAGCAGCACGAGGCCGACGGAGGCCGTCGAGAGCCCGACGTCGTCGCGCACCGCGGGGAGGCGGGCCACCCAGGCCGCCAGCGCGAAGCCGGAGAGGAAGAAGACCGCGAACAGGGCATTGCGCCAGGCGGTCAGCTCGCGCCGGTCCCGCGTGCCCCGGAAGGGCACGTGGGTCGGCTGCGTGTGCGGGGCGGGGGTGGACATCGTCGGCTCGCTGATTCGTGGTGGTGGTGCTCGCCCCGAGCGGGGTCGAATCGATTCGACTAGACTACCTGTGGACGGAGACGGCAGCAACCGGCCCGGATGCCGCAGCATGGGGCCGTGCGTCGCCGCGGCGTCGGTCGGGCGCCGTTCGCATCGAGGCTCCGCCCCGTGGCATCCGTCGATGCCATGGAACTTCACAGGGCAGCACCGCCCGGACGCCCTCCCGCACACGTACACTCGCACCACCCACCGCATCCACCGAGGACCACATGCCCACCGACGCACCTCCAGCCGAACCGGCGCAGCGCTGCACGCTCGCCGACGTCGCGGCACGTGCCGGGGTCTCGCCGTCGACCGCGTCGCTGGCGTTCTCGGGGTCGGGCCCGGTGTCGGATGCGACGAAGGAGCGCGTGCTCGCCGCCGCATCCGAGCTCGGCTACGCGGGCCCCGACCCGCGCGCCCGGTCGCTGCGCCGCGGCCGGTCGGGCATCGTCGGTGTCGTGCTCGAGGAACGGGTGCGGTCGGCCTTCCTCGACCCCGTCAAGATCCAGATGCTCGACGGCATCTCCGACGCGATCGCGCCGCTCGGCGCGGGCGTGCTGCTGCTCACCGAGACCGGTCGCGGCGAGAACGCCGTGTCGATCGAGGACGCCCCCCTCGACGCGGTCGTGCTCGTCGGCTGCAGCCCGAGGCTCGGCGAGTCGATCGAGGTGCTGCGCCGCCGCGGCATCCCGACGGTCGCCATCGAGGGCGACCCCGGCGAGGACATCGTCGAGATCGGCATCGACAACCGCGAGGCGACGCGCGCCGGCGCCGAGTACCTGCGCTCGCTCGGCCACACGGACGTCGCGACGGTGACCCTCCCGTTCGACGCGGCGCGCACCCGCGGGCCGATCACCCCCGATCTCGAGCACGTCAGCACGGCCGACACCGCGAGCGAGCGCCTGCGCGGCGCACGCGACGTCTACCCCGGCATCGGCGGCCGCGTCGCCGGCGGATCCTCGATCGAGGAGGGGCTCGAGGCCGCGCGCGAGCTGCTGCGCGAGCCCGCGACCCGCCCGACCGCCGTGATCGCCCAGAGCGACCTGCTCGCGGCGGGCGTGATCCGCGCGGCCGAGGAGCTCGGCATCCGCGTGCCCGAGGAGCTCAGCGTGATCGGGTTCGACGGCATCCGCCCCGACGGCCTCCAGGCCGACCTCACCACGCTCGTGCAGCCCTCGGTCGCCAAGGGCCGCGCCGCGGGGGAGGCCGTCGTGCGCATGCTCGGGGGCGAGCGCCCCGAGTCGCTGCGCTTCACCAGTGAGCTCCACGTCGGCGACACGACGGCGCCGCCCGCACGCTGACGCCGACCGTCGCCCGCCCCCGCGATCCCGCGCCCGGCCTGTCGCGAGAACACTGTGCCCGCGCGGCCGCCGCAGCCTAGGCTGACGAGCATGGCGATCGACCTCGAGGCGTTGTACTTCGACCTGCACGAGCACCCGGAACTGTCGTTCGCGGAGCATCGCACCGCCGCGGTGGTCGCCGAGCACCTGACCGACCTCGGGCTCGAGGTGTTCGCGGGCATCGCCGGCACGGGCGTCGCCGCGGTGCTGCGCAACGGCGACGGCCCGACCGTGCTGCTGCGCGCCGACATGGACGGCCTGCCCGTGCAGGAGGAGACCGGCCTGCCCTACGCGAGCGTCGCGCGCGGCACCGACCCGATGGGCCGCGACGTGCCGGTGATGCACGCGTGCGGGCACGACGTGCACATGACCTGCCTCGTCGGGGCGGTCGAGCGGCTGGTCGCGCAGCGCGCCGACTGGCGCGGCACGCTCGTCGCGGTGTTCCAGCCCGCCGAGGAGCGCGACGGCGGCGCGAAGGCCATGGTCGAGGACGGCCTCTACGACCGGGTGCCGCTGCCCGACGTGGTGCTCGGCCAGCACATCTCCGGGCACCCGGCGGGCACGGTCGTCGTGCATGCCGGACCGGCGATGGCGGCGGTGAACGCCGTCACGGCGCGCATGTTCGGCCAGGGCGGTCACGGGTCGCGCCCCGAGACCGCCATCGACCCGGTCGTCATGGCCGCCGCGGCCGTGATGCGCCTGCAGACGATCGTCTCGCGCGAGGTCTCGCCCAAGCAGACGGCGGTCGTCACGGTCGGCGCGATCCACGCCGGCACCAAGAGCAACATCATCGCCGCCGAGGCCACCCTCGAGATCTCGCTGCGCAGCTTCGATCCCGAGGTGCGCACGCGCATGCTCGCATCGGTCGAGCGGATCATCCGGGCCGAGTCGGATGCCTCCGCCGCGCCCCGCCCGCCGGAGTTCACGTACGGCGAGGACTACCCCGTCACCTACAACGATCCCGAGGCGACCGAGCGCACGCGCGCCGCGCTGCAGGCGGCGCTGGGCGAGTCGCACGTCGGCGACCCCGGTCCGGTCACCGGCAGCGAGGACGTCGGCGTGCTCGCCACGTCGGCCGGCGCGCCGCTCGTGTACTGGTTCCTCGGCGGCTTCGCGCCCGAGCTGTTCACGGTGCCGCTCGGCACCATCGAGCCCAGCCTCCCGGCGAACCACTCGCCCCTGTTCGCGCCGCTGCCGCAGCCGACCCTCGACACGGGCGTCGCCGCGATGACCGCCGCCGCGCTGGAGTGGCTCGGCGCGCCCGATGGCGTCTGACCGCGTCGCGGCCCGCGGCCGCGTCAGCCGTCGGGGAGCTCGCGCACCCAGGTGACCCGCCGCCCGCCGCCGGGCGGGCGCATGTCGATCAGCGCGAGCTGGCGCAGCACGAGCTCGTCGCCGGCCTCGGTGCGGGCGTCGGGCTGGTGCGTGACGTGCGGGCGGTGCCCCGCGCCGACGTGGTCGATCGCGTCGTGCTGCGCGGCGACCCGCACGAGCGCGTCGAGCAGGCGCTCGTGCAGTGCCATCTCGGTGCCGTCGGGGTCCTCGACGAGTCGCACCGGCACGTCGTGCTTCCGGCCGAACATGGCGTCCGTCCCGAGGCGCACCCGCAGCGCGGGCGCGCCCTCCGAGGCATCCGCCAGCACCGCCGCGACCCCGTCGGCGTCGGCGGGCGTCCGGAACGGCGGCACCGCGGTCAGGTGCAGCGGCCAACTGCCCACCGGGAACTCGTCACCCACCTGCATCCGCTCGACCGGCAGCACCACCACGAAGTACCCCATGCGCCCACGCTAGCCCGCGCCGGCGGGCTCGACGCTGGTGCGCGAACCGTGGTGTCGCGGCTCCCGACCCACCGTTCGCGCACCAGCAGGACGCGGCGCGAATCGCTGCTGGTGCGCATGGTGCGGCGAACGGGCGCGTTCGCCACGAGTTGCGCACCTGCGGGAGGCGGAGGAGACGGAGCCTGGGGCGGAGTCGCGTGCCAGGTGCGGAGGTGCCAGGTGCGGACGTGCGGAGGTGCGGACGTGCGGACGTGGGGAGGTGGAGGTGCGGAGGTGCCAGGTGCGGAGATGGAGGTGCGGAGGTGCGGGCGGCCGGACCCGGGACGGCGCGGGGTCAGCGGGCGCCGAGCACCATCCAGCGGGTGCCGCGGGCGCGCAGCGACAGCGTGAGACCGCGCGCGGCGAGGTAGCCGATCGCGAAGGCGGCCATGAGCAGGGCGAGCGTCACCGCGCCGGGGAGGCCGGCCGAGGCATCCGCCCACCACACGACCGCGAGGGCGAGCGGCACGAACGCGGCGAGGTTCACCAGGCCCGTCCAGGCGAGGTAGCGCGCGTCGCCGGCGCCGATCAGCACACCGTCGAGCACGAAGACGAGCCCCGCGAGCGGGGTCGAGACCCCGAGCACGACGAGGGTCCACGGCAGCAGCGCGATGACGGCCTCCGACGACGTGAACAGGGCGGGCAGCGCCCACGCCGTCCCGACGACCGCGGCGCCGAGCACGACCCCGGCGCCGATGCCCCACTCGAGGCAGCGCCGCAGCACGGCCCGCACCCCGGCGGCGTCGCCCGCGCCGAGCCCCTTGCCGACGAGCGCCTGCGCCGCGATCGCGAGTGCGTCGAGCGCGAACGCGAGCGTCGCGTACAGCGTCATCGCGACCTGGAACGCCGCCAGCTCGTCCGACCCGAGCGACGTCGCCGCCCACGTCGCCAGCAGCATCGCCGCCCGCAGGCTCGCCGTGCGCAGGAACAGCCAGCCGCCCGACGCGGCCCCCTGCAGCACGCCGACGTGATGCGGCAGCCAGCTCGCGCCCACTCGGCGGGCGTGCCGCGCGATCACCACGAGGTAGACGACGACCATGCCCCACTGCGCCACGACCGTGCCGATCGCCGACCCGGCGATGCCCCAGCCGGCGACGTAGATGAAGCCGTAGTTCAGCAGGATGTTCGCCCCGAACCCGAGGCCGGCCACCCACAGCGGGGTGCGGGTGTCCTGCAGGCCGCGCAGCAGCCCGGTCGCGGCGAAGACCAGCAGCATGGCGGGCAGTCCGGCCATGGAGATCGAGAGGTACGCGGATGCCTCCGCCGAGACCGCCCCCGAGGCCCCGAACGCCCCGACGAGCAGCGGGGTCGCGAGCCACCCGGCGACTGCGATCACCACGCCGAGGCCTGTCGCGAGCCAGAGCCCGTCGACGCCCGAGGCGACCGCGCCGCGCAGGTCGCCCGCACCGAGCCGGCGCGCGACGGCCGGCGTCGTCGCGTAGGCGAGGAACACCATCAGGCCGATGATCGTCTGCAGCAGGGCGCTCGCCAGCCCGAGGCCCGCGAGCGGCGTCGCGCCGAGGTGCCCGACCATGGCGGTGTCGGCGAGGAGGAAGAGCGGCTCGGCGATGAGGGCGCCGAGCGCGGGCACCGCGAGTCGCAGGATGTCGCGGTCGACGGCGCGACGGCCCGCGGGGGCCGGGCTGCGTGGCGATGCGTCGTCCCGCGGGTCGAGGGAGGGAGCCCCGGGGGCGGTCCCGGCAGCGGGCGTGCGCGGGGGCTCGTCGCTGCGGGCCTCGGAACCGCCGCCGCGGGAGGCGTCGGGCAGGTCGTCCGGGTCGCCGGTCATGACGAGCTCGGGCGGCGGCTCGGGGGCATCCGCTCGCTCACCGGATGTCGACGATGTCCTTGCCCAACGGCATCAGCGAGATCGGCACGAGCTTGAAGTTCGCGATGCCCAGCGGGATGCCGATGATCGTGATGCACAGCGCCAGGCCCGAGAGGATGTGGCTGATCGCGAGCCACCAGCCGGCGAGGATCACCCAGACGACGTTGCCGAGGAACGAGCCGACGCCCGCGCCCGGCTTGTCGACGATCGTCTTGCCGAACGGCCACAGCGCGTAGACGCCGACGCGCCAGGCGGCGATGCCCCACGGGATCGTGAGGATCAGCACGAACATGACGAGTGCCGCCAGCGCGTAGCCGAGGAAGAGCCAGAAGCCCGCGAGCACGAGCCAGATGATGTTGAGCAGCGTGTTCATGTCGTCTCCGTCGGGGTGGGGCCGTCTGTCGTCGGGGCGGATGCGCCCAGGTGGCATCCGCGCATCGGGACAGGACTACAGTATGCGCGTGGCCACCCGTGCACCGGTCACCCGCAGTGGTGCCGCACGACGCGTCAGGCGGATCGATCTCCACCCGGCGCAGGCGGTCGTACTCGGATTCGCCGGGGTGATCGCCGTGGGCACCGCGGTGCTGCTGCTGCCGATCTCGACCGTGCACGACGGCGGGCCGACGTTCGTGCAGGCGCTGTTCACCGCGGTCTCGGCGGTGTGCGTGACGGGCCTCACCGTCGTGGACACGCCGACGTTCTGGAGCCCCTTCGGGCAGGTCGTGATCATGCTGCTCATCCAGGCCGGGGGCCTCGGCATCATGGTGTTCGCGTCGCTGGTCGGGCTGACGCTCGCGCGGCGCTTCTCGGTGCGGGCGCGCCTGAACGCGGCGACCGAGGCCAAGTCGATCGGGCTGCACGACGTGAAGGGGCTGATCCGGCGCATCGCGCTCATCTCGTTCGCGATCGAGGGGGTCGTGTTCGTCGCCCTGTTCCTGCGGTTCCTGCTGGGCTACGGCTACGGCGTCGGCGAGGCCGCCTGGCACGGCCTCTTCCACGCCGTGTCGTCGTTCAACAACGCGGGCTTCGCGCTCTACTCCGACAACCTCGAGCGCTTCGTCTCCGACCCGATGATCTGCCTGCCGATCTGCCTGGCGATCATCCTGGGCGGGCTGGGCTTCCCCGTGCTCATGCAGCTGCGCCGCGAGTTCCGCCGGCCCCTGCACTGGAGCATGAACACGAACATCGTGATCTGGGCGACCCTCGTGCTGCTCGGCGCCGGCACCGCGTACATCACCATCGCCGAGTGGAACAACCCCGACACGTTCGGCGCCTACGACCCGGGCACGCGGCTGCTCGCGGGGTTCTTCCACGCCGTGCAGACCCGCACCGCGGGCTTCAACACGGTCGACGTCGGTGCGATGCGCGACGAGACCTGGCTCGGCATGGACCTGCTGATGTTCATCGGCGGCGGGCCGGCCGGCACCGCGGGCGGCATCAAGGTGACCACGTTCGCGGTGCTGTTCTTCATCATCGTCACCGAGTTCCGCGGCGAGGGCGCGGTGAACATCTTCGGCAAGCGGCTCTCGCGCGCCGTGCACCGCCAGGCGATCACCGTGGCGCTCGTCGCGGTCGGCGCCGTCTTCGCCTCCACGCTGCTGCTCATGCTCGTCACCGGTCGCGGACTCGACCGGATGCTCTTCGAGTCGATCTCCGCGATCTCGACGGTGGGGCTGTCGACCGGCATCACGGCCGACCTGCCGCCGGGCGGCGAGGTGATCCTCGTCGTGCTGATGTTCCTCGGACGTCTCGGCCCGCTCACGCTCGGCTCGGCACTGGCGCTGCGCGAGCGCCGCATCCTCTACGAACTCCCGAAGGAGAGGCCCGCAATTGGCTAGGTTCCCACTGCTCGGCGGCGACACGCGCCGCATCGCCGAGGCCGACTCGGTCGCGGTCATCGGCCTCGGCCGGTTCGGGCGCGCACTCGCGCTCGAGCTCATGGAGTCGGGCACCGAGGTGCTCGGCATCGACGTCGACGAGGAGATCGTGCAGGCGCTGAACGGCGAGCTCACCCAGGTCGTGCGCGCCGACTCGACCAAGCCCGAGGTGCTCCGCCAGCTCGCGGTCGACGAGTTCGACCGCGTCGTCGTCGCGATCGGCAGCGACCTGCAGTCGTCGATCATCACCGCCTCGGTGCTCGTCGGCATGGGCATCCCGTCGGTGTGGGCGAAGGCGACGAACGACCAGCACGCGCAGATCCTCGAGCAGCTCGGCGTGCACAAGGTGATCTCGCCGGAGAAGGACATGGGCAAGCGCGTGGCGCACCTGGTGCGCGGCGCGGCGCTCGACTTCATCGAGGTCGGCCACGGGTACGCCCTCGTGAAGACCGGGGTGCCGGCACGGCTGCTCGGCGTGCGGCTCGGCGACACCGCCCTGCGCACGAAGTACGGCGTCACGATCGCGGCGTTCGCGCGGCCCGACGGCGCCTGGCAGAACGCCGACCAGGACACGGTGCTGGCCGAGGGCGACACGGTGCTCGCGGTGGGTGCGACGCGCGCGGCTGAGAACTTCGCGCAACTGCGCTGAGCAGGTGGGATGCGCCCCGCCGAACCGGCTTCCGAGCGCATAGGCTGGAGCCCATGACCCAGGCCCCCATCGCAGACGACACCCCCGACGCGATCCTCGGCTCCGGCATCATCCTCGACGAACTCGACGATGCCGTGCGCCCGCAGGACGACCTGTTCGCACACGTGAACGGCAAGTGGATCGCGCGCACCGAGATCCCCGGCGACAAGGCGCGCTACGGCTCGTTCCACGTCCTCAACGACGAGGCGGAGCAGGCCGTGCGCGCGATCATCGAGGAGGCGCAGGGCGCCGAGCCCGGCACCGAGGAGCGCAAGATCGGCGACCTCTACGCGAGCTTCATGGACGAGGCGCGCGTCGAGCAGCTCGGCGCGGCCCCGATCGCGGGGCTCCTGGAGGAGGCGGCAGCGGTCGCATCCGTCGCCGACCTGCTCACGACCATCGGCAGCCTCGAGCGCCGCGGCATGGGCGGGTTCTACCAGCTGTTCGTGGACAACGATCCGGGCAACCCCGAGCGCTACCTCGTGCTCGTCGAGCAGGGCGGCATCGGCCTGCCCGACGAGAGCTACTACCGCGAGGAGCGCTTCGCGGGCGTGCGCGACGCGTACCGGGCCCACCTCGAGCGCATGTTCGCCCTCGCCGGGCTCGACGACGCTGCCGGCCGCGCGACCCGCGTGTTCGAACTCGAGACCGCGATCGCCGCCGCGCACTGGGACAACGTCGCCACGCGCGACAGCCAGAAGACCTACAACCTGCGCACCTGGGCCGACGTCGCCGGCGTGTTCGCGGCTGCGGTGGCAGATGCTCCGCTGGAGCTGTGGCGCGACGGCATGGGCGTTCCCGAGGGAGCGTTCGACGAGCTCGTGCTGCGCCAGCCCTCGTTCACCGAGGGCCTGGTGACGCTGCTCACCGCCGACCGCCTGCCCGCATGGCGCGACTGGCTGGCCTGGCAGGTCATCCGTGCGAACGCCGCCTACCTGTCGGACGCGTTCGTCGAGGCGAACTTCGACTTCTACGGCCGCACGCTCACCGGCACCCCGCAGATGCGCGAGCGCTGGAAGCGCGGTGTCTCGCTGGTCGAGCGGGTCATGGGCGAGGCGGTCGGCCGCATCTACGTGGAGCGGCACTTCCCGCCCGCGGCGAAGGTCGCGATGGACGCCCTCGTCGCGAACCTCGTCGAGGCGTACCGGCAGTCGATCGGCGGGCTCGAGTGGATGGGCGAGGAGACCCGCGCCCGGGCCATCGAGAAGCTCGAGAAGTTCACGCCGAAGATCGGCTACCCGGTGAAGTGGCGCGATTACTCCAGCCTCGAGATCTCCGCCGACGACCTCGCCGGCAACGTGGCGGCCGGCACGGAGTTCGAGTTCCAGCGCGAGCTCGGCAAGATCGGGTCGCCCATCGACCGCGACGAGTGGTTCATGACGCCGCAGACGATCAACGCCTACTACAACCCGGGCATGAACGAGATCGTGTTCCCGGCCGCCATCCTGCAGTTCCCGTTCTTCGACGAGACCCGCGACCCGGCCGCGAACTACGGGGCGATCGGCGCCGTGATCGGGCACGAGATCGGCCACGGGTTCGACGACCAGGGCTCGCGCTACGACGGCGACGGCCGCCTCACCGACTGGTGGACCGAGGCCGACCGCGCCGCGTTCGAGGAGCGCACCTCGGCGCTCATCGCCCAGTACGAGGCGCTCGTGCCCGCGCAGCTCACCGGCGGGGAGCACCACGTCAACGGCGCGCTCACCATCGGCGAGAACATCGGCGACCTCGGTGGTCTCGCGATCGCCTGGAAGGCCTACGTGCTCTCGCTCGAAGGTGCCGAGCCGCCCGTCATCGACGGCCTCACGGGCGCGGAGCGGTTCTTCCTCTCGTGGGCGCAGGCCTGGCAGCAGAAGGGCCGCGACGAGGAGGTCATCCGCCTGCTGGCGATCGACCCCCACTCGCCGAACGAGTTCCGCTGCAACCAGATCGTCCGCAACATCGACGAGTACTACGCGACGTTCGGGGTCACCTCCGACGACGCCGCGTGGCTCGACCCCGCGGAGCGCGTCGCCATCTGGTGACCCGCCCCGACGTCCACCCGACCGAACCAGATCGTGCGCGCCGCTGACGCGGTGGGGGAGCGCCGAGACACCGAGAGAGCAGCAAGCACCCGTGGTCACCTCGCAGGAGTCGGAGCGCCGTTCGCGGCGCGCCGAACGCCGGCAGGGGCGTCGACGCGCCGGTGAGCCGAACGACAACTTCACCCGCGGGTTCGCGGCGCTCGGCGAGCTCTCGCTCGCGGGCGTGCAGGTGTCGGCGCGCGCGACCGACCTCGCCTCGGGCCGAGTGCTGTTCTCGGTCGACGACGACGTGATCATGCCGACCGCGTCGATCGGCAAGGTGCTGCTGCTGGTCGAGGTCGCGTCGCAGCTGGCCGGCCCGGGCATGGACGGCTTCCGCATCCTCGACCGCGAGCCGCTCGACGCGGTCGCCGACTCGGGCATCTGGCAGCACCTGCAGGCGCCGGCGCTGCCGGTGGCCGACCTCGCCGCGCTGGTCGGCGCCTCCAGCGACAACCTCGCGACGAACGTGCTGCTGCGCGAGATCGGCCTCGAGGCGGTGCGCGCCCGCACCGAGGCGCTCGGCCTCACCCGCACCGCGCTGCTCGACCTGGTGCGCGACCACCGCGGGCCCGACGACGCGCCGCAGCTGTCGATCGGCTCGGCGAAGGAGCTGACCTGGCTGTTCGCGGCGCTCGCGCGCGGCGAGATCGTGACCCCCGAGGTGTCGCGCCGGGTCGTCGGCTGGCTGTCGCTGAACGCCGACCTCTCGCTCGTCGCCTCGGCGTACGGGCTCGACCCGCTCGCGCACCGCGAGCCCGACCACGGCATCCTGCTGATGAACAAGACCGGCACCGACCGGGGCGTGCGCTCCGAGGTCGGGGTGCTGCGCGGCCCGCGCGCGGGCGTCGCCTACGCGGTCTCGATGTACTTCGCCGACACCGGGCTGCCGGCCCGTCTCTCGGTGCTCGACGGCATGCGCGCGATGGGCGTCGACCTGCTCGAGTACGTGCACTGACGCCCCACCGGCCCAGCGCGTCGCGCGGGTCGTGGTGGTCGCTTTTCAGGAGGCGGATGCAACGGTGTTGCGTGGCCCGCAGCATCCTGCCGCCCTCGCCCCGGTGACGCCGGATCGTTGCGGATCTCCGACGGGTGTGCCGACCGGCTCCTGAGAAGCGACCACCACGACCGCGACCACCACGCGGGTGCCGGGGGTGAGGGGTCAGGCGGATGCCGCGAGCCGGCCGATCGCGTCGCGCACGGCGCCGACCGTGGCGGGGTGGCGCATGACCAGGAAGTGGCCGACGACCGGGACCTCGACGTTGTGCGCGCCGGCGAGCACGCTGCCGTTGGGCACGTGCGGGTCCCAGACCGGGTGCACCGACGCGATGCGGGCGTTGGCGGATGCCGCGGAGCGGAGCGCCGCGATGATCGGGTCGTCGGGCCGCAGCGCCCGGATGCTCGGGTCCTGCTGCAGCAGCCACGCCCGGGTCGACCCGCCGAACGGGGTCGCGATGCCCACGACGCCGATGATGCCGAGCGGGCCGCGCGGGGCATGCGTCTCGCCGGAGGCATCCGTCGCCGCCGTGCCCGTGGTCGCCGCGCTCGTCGGCGCCGTGCCCGCCGCCGCGAGGTCGGCCACGAGCAGGTGCTTGCCGATCAGCCCGCCCTTGCTGTGCCCGACGATCACGCGCCCGGCCGCGGGCGCGCGTCGGCGCGCGAGCGCACGCCCGAGCGACGCCGATGTCTCGGCGATGTCGGCGCGGTTCGCGCCGAGTCCGTGCACCGCGAGCACGCGGTACCCCGCACGGTTGAGCGCGTCGCCCATCGGGCGGATGAACGACCAGTGCTCGTAGATGCCGGGCAGCAGCACGACCTCCGGCAGCGTGGCGTCGCCCCGCAGCCACCGGCGCGGCGCACGCGGGCCGTCCCACAGCAGTGCGGCCTGCCGCCAGCCCGCGTAGAGGTAGTCGAGCCACCACCACCAGGCCTTGGCGACGGGTCCGAGTCGGCGCGACGCGGCCATCAGCCCCGGCTCCAGACGGCGACGGCGATGAAGGCGAACGGCGCGACCCAGTTCGTGACGCGGATCACCGTCTCGCAGATCACGAGCACCCGGCCGGTCGTGCCCGCGCGCCGCTCGGCGGCGTCGCGCACGGCCCAGGTCCAGCGGATCGCGCGGTATGCGCTCGTCACGTGCAGCACGTCCCGCAGTCGCCGCCAGCGCGACTCGGCGGAGGTGCCCGGCGTCCAGGCGCGCCCGCTGAGCGGCAGTGCGACGACCAGCGCCGCCCAGCCGACGAGGAAGCGGATCGCGATGGCCGCGACGATACCGACGAGCGGCGTGAGCGCCGCGCGCAGGAACTCGCCGGGGCTCGTCAGCCGCACGAGGGCCTCCTCGGTGAGGCTGCCGCTGACGAAGGCCAGTGCCGCCCCGGCGAACAGCAGCGTGACGAAGCTCGCGCGCAGGCAGCGCAGCACGAGCAGCGTGATCGCGTCGACGCGGCCGGGGCGCAGGAACCGGTCCGGATGCAGCGCGCCCCACGGGCGCGTGTCGTCCGCATCGGTTCCCGTCACGCGCCGCCTCCCGTCCCCGCTCGCCGGTTCCGCACAGGCTACCGGAGGCCGCCCCGCGAGCCGGGCGATCGCGAGTCGCGGGCGGGCAGCGAGCGGATGCCCCGGGCCGTCGCCGCGCGGCGGGCGCGCGCCTCAGTCGATCAGCCCGAGCGCGCCGAGCCGCCGCAGCACCTCCGCGCCCGCGGGCGGGCACCGCCCCACGTCGCCGGAGACGGCCCAGTGCACCGCGTCGATCTCGGCCGCGGGCTCGGGGGAGGCATCCGTCACCGCCCGGAACACCCGCATGCGCACCAGCCGCCCGTCGGGCTCGCCGTGCGCCTGCGTGGCGACCTCGAACAACTCCTGCAGCGCGCCCGGGTCGAGGTGCAGCGACACCTCCTCGCGCGCCTCCCGCGCGGCGGCCTCCGCCCCCGACTCGCCGGGGTCGAGCTTGCCGCCCGGCATGAACCACACGTCGCGCCCCCGCGCCGTGACCATGAGCACGCGGCGCTCGCGCACCAGGGCGATCGCGGCGACCGCGATGTCGTCGAGGGTCATCGCACGACGGTCCGGGTGAGCGCGACCGCCTGCTTCGGCGTGACCCGCGGCAGGTACGCGCGCGAGAGCGCGATGCCGATGGCGGGCAGCGCCGAGGTGTCGGCGTACGACATCCAGAGCGTCTCGTAGCGCGGGTTGAACTTCGCCTTGAACCGGAACAGCGACGCGAACCCGTAGGCGGGCTCGAGGGTGCGGGCGAGGAACGCGAGCACCTGGTCGACGCCCGTCGGCTCGGGCGGCTCCTCGCCGTCGGCGAGCGGCTTCGACACGAGCGGTGCGCCCGACAGGCTCAGCACCGTGAGGCCCTCCTCCTTCATGTGGAGGGCCGCCGACGCGATGAGGTACTCCATGACCCCGGGCATCGACTCGTCCGCGCGGCGCATGAAGTCGATGGTCCAGCCGACGAGCCGGCCGTCGTGGTGCACGGGCAGCCAGCTGGTCACGCCGTGCACGTGCTCCTCGGCGTCGACGGCGAGCATCAGCCGCACGCTCGGGTCGCGCAGCTCGTCCATGCCGCCCAGCGTGAAGCCCATCTCGGGCAGCGCCTTCTCGGAGACCCACGCCTCGGAGATCGCGGCGACGCGTGCCTGCACCGGCAGCGGCAGGTCGCGCCACGAGCTCCACACGGTGGTGAGCCCCTCGCGGATGCCGCGGTTCAGCGGCTGGCGCACCTTCTGCCAGTCCTTGCCGCGGAACGCCACGATGGTCGGGTCGATGACGGTCTCCTCGCCGACCGAGACCGAGTGCCAGCCGAGGCGGTCGAGCGCGTCGCGCGTCTCACCGTGCGCGGCGTAGAAGACGGGCGTGAAGCCCTCCTCGTCGCAGTGCGCGATGAAGCCCGCGACGGTCTCGTCGAGCCGCTCGGTCGCGCAGGCCGGGTCGGAGATCGCGAGGGCCACGCCGTTCTCGAGGCGGTAGGCGACGCCCGCGTCGAGGTCGTCGGCGAACCAGTACGAGGTGCCGCGCCAGGTGCCGAGGTAGCCGAGCGTGCCGCCGCCGTGCCGCTCGAGGAGCGTGTGCATGAGGCGTGCGGCGCTGAGCGAGGTGCGCGACTCCGAGCGGCGGAGCAGCGCGACGGATGCCGCGGCGAACACCGCCCAGAACACGGGCCCGACCCACTGGTGGAGGAAGAAGGCGAGGTCGCCCGCGGGCACCTGCAGCGGATCGATCGTCGCGACGACGTGCGGCGGGAGGAAGCGCTTGACCGTGTCGACGGCGAGGTCGCCCACGGATGCATCCGGCACGAACCCGCTCAGCCCCGTCCAGCCGACCATGAAGTACAGGGCCGACAGCACGCCCGCGGCGAGGATCACGACGGTCGTGAACTGCACCATCGCACTGCGCGGGCTCGGCAGCGCCACACGCCGCTGCATGGCGATCAGCAGCACCGCGATCGCGACCGGCAGCCCGCACGCCGTGACCACCCAGACCAGCAGTTCCCCGATGCCGAGCTCGGCGTCCTGGAACTCGGCCACCGCCTCCGCGACGTCGAACGCCAGCAGCGCGGACAGGGCGATGCTGACGTTCACGAGGACCGCGAGCCACAGGCCGAACCGACGGCCCTTGAGGATGCCCCACGCGGCGATCAGCAGCAGCACCACGGGGACGAACGTCATGAGCAGCGGCCCGAGGCCCTGCGTGCTGGCCAGGATGATGGCCTCGTCGCACGCGGCCGAGGAGAAGCGGTCGCACCGCGCGACGATGCGGTCGGCGTCGATGCCCGGGTCGAGGTTCGCCGAGAGCAGCGCGAACGGCGTGAACGCCTCGGGGTGCATGAGCGCGACGACCGGGCCGAGCGCGCTCGCCGCGACGATGGTCGCGAGCAGGCCGCGCACGCCGCGGTACGACGCCCGGCGCGGCCGCAGCGACGACGGGTTGCCCTGGAACGCGGCGCCGAGCACGAGCCCCGCCAGCGCGGCGAAGAGTCGGTACAGGTGCTGCGGATCGCCCGCGTAGAGCAGGAACACGAGCACCACGGCGAGCACGGCGACCCGGGTGCGCGTCGCCCACAGGGTCGACATGTAGGCGGATGCCGCCATGAGCGCGCCCAGGATGCCGGGGAGCGGGTCCACGGTGACGGTCGTCGCGGAGAGCGCCGCCCACCACTCGCCCGCCCACGCGCCGACCGCCTGCACCGAGATGCCCACCAGGTACCCGAGCGACCCCGTGACGAGCGCCGCCACCAGCGTGCGGAACGACCCCATCAGGCGCTCGGCGATGCCGAGCAGCACGACCGCGGCGGCGACCGCCACGAGCGATGCGATCGGCCCGGCCGCGAACCCGGACGCCGTGAGCACCGTCCACCAGCGACCCTCCTGGATGGTCGGGACGACGCCCGCGCCGAACCGCGCGAGCACGTCGTCGGTGACGGGTGCGACCGGCCCGCCGTGCTGGAACGTCGTGACGATGAGCAGGGCGGCGACGATGACGCTGATCGGCGTGCGGAGCAGGAAGCGCACGCCGCGAACGACGCCGTTGCCGAACCGCGACTCGGTGCGGCGGGAGAGTTCGGCGTCGGTGGCCTCGTCGGGCGGGGGCATCCGATACTTCGTCGCCCTGCCGACCCGATCCGCCATCGCGGCCCCCCTTCGTGCCTGCCTCCACCGTAGGGGCAGGATGCCACGCCCGCCGCCCGTAGGATAGGGAGTCGTACGTTTCCGGGCGCATCCGCCCGACCCTCTCCCGAAGGACCATTGGAGCCACCGTGGCCGCACCCAGCCGACTCGATTCCGTCATCACCCTCGCCCAGCACCGGGGCTTCGTCTTCCAGGCGGGCGAGATCTACGGCGGATCCCGATCGGCGTGGGACTACGGTCCCCTCGGCGTGGAGCTGAAGGAGAACATCAAGCGCCAGTGGTGGAAGACCATGGTGCAGGGCCGCGACGACGTCGTCGGCCTGGACTCGTCGGTGATCCTGCCGAAGCAGGTGTGGGAGGCATCCGGCCACGTCGAGGTGTTCTCCGACCCGCTCGTCGAGTGCCAGCAGTGCCACAAGCGCTACCGCGAGGACCACCTCATCGAGGAGTTCGAGGCCAAGAAGGGCCGTGCACCCGTCGGCGGCCTCGACGAGGTCGTCTGCGCCAACTGCGGCACCCGAGGCCGCTGGACCGAGCCGCGCGCGTTCTCCGGCCTGCTGAAGACCTTCCTCGGCCCGGTCGACGACGAGGCCGGCCTGCACTACCTGCGCCCCGAGACCGCGCAGGGCATCTTCGTGAACTTCGCCAACGTGCTGCAGGCGGCGCGCATGAAGCCGCCGTTCGGCATCGGCCAGATCGGCAAGTCGTTCCGCAACGAGATCACGCCCGGCAACTTCATCTTCCGCACCCGCGAGTTCGAGCAGATGGAGATGGAGTTCTTCGTCGAGCCCGGCACCGACGACGAGTGGTTCGAGTACTGGCTCGACACCCGCTGGAACTGGTACACCGACCTCGGCATCGACCCCGAGAACCTGCGCCGCTACGAGCACGCGCAGGAGAAGCTGTCGCACTACTCCAAGCGCACCGTCGACATCGAGTACCGCTTCGGCTTCGCCGGCGGCGACTGGGGCGAGCTCGAGGGTGTGGCCAACCGCACCGACTTCGACCTCGGCACGCACACCAAGCACTCGGGCAAGGACCTGTCGTACTTCGACCAGTCGAAGAACGAGCGGTGGACCCCGTACGTCATCGAGCCCGCGGCGGGCCTGACCCGCTCGCTCATGGCGTTCCTGGTGGACGCGTACCACCAGGAGGAGGTGCAGAACGCCAAGGGCGGCACCGACACCCGCACCGTGCTGAAGCTCGACCCGCGCCTCGCGCCGGTCAAGGCCGCCGTGCTGCCGCTGTCGCGCAACGAGAAGCTCTCGCCGATCGCCCGCGAGGTCGCCTCCTCGCTGCGCGAGCAGTGGAACGTCGACTTCGACGACGCCGGCGCGATCGGCCGCCGCTACCGCCGCCAGGACGAGATCGGCACGCCGTTCTGCATCACGGTCGACTTCGACTCGCTCGACGACAACGCCGTGACCGTGCGCGACCGCGACACCATGGGCCAGGAGCGCGTCTCGCTCGACCGCCTGTTCGGGTACCTGGCGGAGCGGCTCAAGGGGGCCTGAGGCCGGTCGGAAGGTTCATGACCTCCGACCCCGCCGCACCTTGCGGAGCGCGCTCAGGGCAGGATCAGGACGATCGTCGCGACCAGGCCGACGACGTAGACGAGCCCGACGGCGAGCCCCGCGGCGACGGGGATCTTCGTTCCCCGTGCCTGGTGCGCCAGTGCGCCGAAGTCCCAGAGCGCGTGGATGAGGATGCCTGGGATCAGGCTCCCGGTCGCCATGAGCGTGACGAACAGCGCCGACCCGCCGACGAACGAGACGCCGAGCTGCGCGAGCGTCTGCTTCCAGGACAGTCCGAACAGCCCGTTGATCGCGTGCAGTACCGCGAAGAGTGCGGTCGAGTACGCCCACACCCCCGCGAGGGGCCAGCCCGCCTCCTGCGCGCCGACGACGAGCATGCCTCGGGCGAGGAGCTCCTCGGCCCCGCCCACCAGCAGGCAGGCGACCGCGAGGATCGCCACGCTGCGCAGCCCGAGCCCGTGCAGGTCGGCGCGGACCGCGCTCACGAGGCCGGCGACCAGCCACAGGAGCGGCACCGCCAGCATCCACACCGCGCCGCTCCTCGGCTGCGTGAGGACGTCGGGCCACCAGCCGAGGGCCGTGGTGGCCGCTGCGAGTCCGACGAGGGCGATGCCGATGGGGACGACGATGCCGCGGGTCACGGCCCGGTCGCTCTCGGCGATGCGCGGGTAGTCGACGCGGTTTGCCCTCCAGAGGGCGGCGACGACGGCGACGTAGGCGACGAAGACGCCTGCCGCGAGGAGCACGGGCACGGAGTCGGTCAACGGCGAGCCCGGGACCGTCAGCCGGCGGTGCCCACCGTGTAGGTGAGCGTCGCGGGGTCGCCGTCCGTGAGCGTGAGCGTGATGTCGTAGTCCGAATCGGCGAAGGTCCAGACCGTCGACCCTCCAGCGGTGGTCTCGTCAGGGGTGCCGAACGTCGACTCCAGCTCCTGGGCGACCCGCTCGCCCTCCGCGGCGTCCGTGAGGTTGTAGACCAGCTCGTAGTCGCCGTTGAGGTCGATCGAGACCACCAGTTCGGCGTCTTCCGGCAGTGCCACGTCGGAGGGGAATCCCTCCGGCACCGACGTGCCGCTCGCCGACTCCTCCGAGGCCGGCGAGGAGTCCGGATCGAAGCTGATGGTGCAGCCGGTCAGCAGCGATGCGGCGATGACCAGTGCTCCCAGGGACAGGGCGATTCTGCGGGACATGTGCACCTCCTGGCAGGGCACCGGGGTGCCGGATGAGTGACTGCTGCACACCCTAGCCCGCCACGGCTCCGGACCGCTGGATTCCGGCGCGCGGGTGCGGTTCGCGGCGGAATCGGGCGGGGCGAGGCATCCATCCACTACGCTCATGCCACGCGCGATGAGGGGGAGCCGATGATCGAGATCTCCGGACTGTCGAAGTCCTACGGCGACAAGCGCGCGGTGGACGACGTCTCCTTCACCGCGCCGGCCGGTTCCGTCACCGGCTTCCTGGGCCCGAACGGCGCGGGCAAGTCGACGACGATGCGCATGATCATGGGGCTGGATCGGCCCGACGCGGGCACCGCCTTCATCGACGGCAAGCCGTTGCGGGAGCACGCAGCGCCGATGCGGGCCGCCGGTGGGCTCCTGGATGCGAAGTCCGTGGTGCCGGGCCGGACGGCCCGCAATCACCTGCGCGTCCTCGCCGCGACTCATGGGATCTCGGATGCGCGGGTCGACGAGCTCATCCACCGCACCGGCCTGGACGCGGTCGCGCACAGGCGGGTCAAGGGGTTCTCGCTCGGCATGGGGCAGCGCCTGGGCATCGCCACGGCGATGCTGGGGGACCCGTCGACGCTGATCCTGGACGAGCCGGTGAACGGGCTGGATCCCGACGGGGTGCTGTGGGTCCGCAACCTCGCGAAGCAGTTCGCCGCGGAGGGCCGCACGGTGCTGCTGTCGAGCCACCTGATGAGTGAGGTCGAGATGACCGCGGACCGGGTGGTCGTGATCGGTCGGGGCCGGATCCTCGCCGACACCTCGGTCGCGGAGTTCACCGCGGACGCGGCCTCCGGTGCCGTCACGGTCAAGTCGAGCGACGACGAGCAGTTGATGCGGCTCCTCGCCGCACAGGGCGCGGGGGCGACGCGCACGAGCGAGGCGGTGATCGTCGAGGGCATGCCGGCCGCGCGGATCGCGCAGCTCACCGTCGGTGCCGGCCTCGACCTGTTCGAGCTGGTCTCGTCGGCCGCGACGCTCGAGGAGGCATACCTCCGCCTGACCGCCGACGCCGTCGAGTACCACGCCTCTGAAGATCCCACGGTGCAGGAAGGTGCGCGAGCATGACCGCCACGGCCGTCGCCCCCAGTGCGGGCCTCTCCGACGCCCGCCTCACGTTCGGCGGTGCGGTTCGCTCCGAAGTGCTGAAGCTCTCGACGATGCGCGGCATGTGGTGGGTCGCCGCCACGTGCGTGGTCATCGCCGTCTTCATGCACGCGACCACCAGCGCCCAGCCTCCCGCCGATGGCCTGAGCGCCTGGACCATCAGCGCGATCAGCGACGAGATTGCGGTCACCTGGGTGATCGTCGCCGTGTTCAACGCGCTGCAGACGACCGGGGAGTGGAGTTCGGGGCAGTTCCGGGTCACGTTCGCGGCGGTTCCGCGACGGGCGCTGTGGCTCACCGCCAAGGCGACTGCGCAGGGCGTGTTCGCTGCGGCGGTGTCACTCGTCGTGCTGATCGGCACCACGCCCGTGGTGCTCCTGCGCTTTCCCGGCGCTGCGACCATCGACTGGGCCCTGCCGCACACCTGGCAGGTGATCATCGGAGTACCCGTGGTGCTCTTCGCGACCGCGTTCATCGCCGTCGGAATCGGTGCGCTCGTACGTTCGGGCGGAGGCGCGGTCACGATCGTGATCGCGCTGCTCGTGGTGCTGCCCTTCGCCGGGGCGTTCGGCATGGAGTGGCTCGCCCACGCCATCTCGTTCCTTCCGGCGGGCGCAGCCGACTCGATCATCGGTGCCGGCGCGTTCGGCCCCACCGTGGACGACCTTGGCGTGTTCGGTGGATCGCTCGTGCTGCTCGCATGGGCCGCGGTCGCGTTCGGCGGCGCGGTCTTCGTGATGAAGCACCGCGACGCCTGACCGGCCTGCGGTCGCCGGCCACCTCAGGATCACCGGCGGATCGATCGTCGATGTCGACTTCGACTCGCTCGACGACCGCGCCGTCACCGTGCGCGACCGCGACACCATGGGCCAGGAGCGCGTCTCGCTCGACCGCCCGTTCGGGTACCTGGCGGAGCGGCTCAGGGGGCGTAGGGGGCGCGGGCGTGAACCCAACCGTTTGACGGCCTCGCTCGGTACCCTTGGGGCATGAGCAGCACCAGCCCGGCGAGCCTCGCACTGCGCGAGGTCCTCGACGCGCGCCGCGGTGAGCTCGACACACTGCTTGCGAAGTACGTTGCTACGAACCCCAAGCTGTTCGGTTCGGTTGCCCGCGGGGATGCCATCGCCGGCAGCGACATCGACATCCTGGTCGAGATGGACCCCGCCGACGGCAACCTGCTCATGCGTGCCAGCGGGCTCATGGAGGAGGTTCGGCAGCTCTACGGGCGCGATGACATCGACATCTTCCCCGTACAACTGCTCAAGCGGCCGGTCTCGGACTCCGCGCTCGTCGACGCGGTCGCGTTGTGACGCGCACGGCTGCCCAGCGGGTCGACGACATCTTGGTCTCGATCGAACGGTGCCGCCGGTATGTCGACGCGTTGTCGGCCGGGGACGCGAGCTTGGTCCAGATGGCCGAAGATGCCATCGAACGGAACCTGCAGATCATCGGTGAGGCAGCGGGGCACCTTCCGGCTGAGATCACTGACGCCCGCCCCGAGATCGCGTGGCCGCAGATTCGCGGATTCCGCAACATCCTCGTGCACCGGTACTTCGGAGTGGATGTCGACACCGTTCGCGACGTCGTCGAGTCGTATCTCCCGTCGCTGGAAGCGTCGCTTCGGGAGCATCCGCTGGAGTGAGGGTGCGGCGGCGGTCCTGTCGCTGACGCGCAGGGAGAGTGTCCCTGCAAGACCCGAAGCGCCGAGTCTTCGCGGCGGCGCCAAGGTCGCGGCATAGGAGGCGCATAGGAACTGGATAGGCGCGGGTGCTGCAGTAGGAGCCAGACCACGAGACTCCGACCCGAGGACCCATCATGAGACGACTCACCCTCACCGCCGCAGCCCTGCTCACCTCTGCACTGCTCTTCACCGGCTGCACGACGACACTCGCCGACTCGACTGCGGACACCTCCGCGACGACGTCGAGTTCCGCGTCGGCCGAGACGACCACCGTCGAGACGAGCACGGTCAGCGGCGACATCGACTGGAGCGGGCTGCCGACGACGGAGGTCGAGCTCACCGATGACGGGCTCACCATCACCGAGGCGGGCACCTACGTGCTCAGCGGCTCGACGACCGGGCAGGTCGTCGTCGACACCGACGGGGACGTGCGCATCATCCTCAACGGCGTGACCATTGACAGCGCGGACGGCGCTGCCATCCAGGTCGACAACGCCGAGACGACCGTGATCGAGCTTGCCGATGGCACGACCAACACCGTCTCCGACTCGTCCACCCGCAGCGACGAGGAGATCGATGGGGCCATCTACTCTGCCGACGACCTGATCATCACCGGCACCGGGACGCTGGACGTCACGGCCTCGTTCGCCGACGGGATCGTCGGCAAGGACGACCTGTCGATCGAATCGGGCACGATCACGGTCACGAGCGTCGACGACGGCATCCGCGGCACGGACTCGCTGACCATCACCGGCGGCACGATCACGATCGACGCGGCAGGCGACGGCCTCAAGTCCAGCAACGACACCGACGCCGGCGAGGGTCAGCTCGTCATCTCCGACGGCGACATCACGATCACCTCGGGCGACGACGCGGTGAAGGCCGAGCAGCAGGTGACGATCACGGGAGGCACGATCGACATCATCTCCTCGGTCGAGGGCATCGAAGCGCCCGTGATCGTGATCGACGACGGCGACATCACCGTGAACGCATCCGACGACGGCATCAACGCGGCAGCATCCGCCATCGTGACGAGCGGGCTGAGCATCACGGTCAACGGCGGCGAGATCACCGTGGTGATGGGCTCGGGCGACACCGACGCGTTCGACAGCAACGGCGACCTCACGATCACCGGCGGATCGATCGACGTCACCGCGCAGTCCGCGTTCGACTTCGACGGCACCGGCACCCTCACCGGAGGCACCGTCGTCGTCAACGGCGAGCAGATCACCACCCTGACCAACCAGATGATGGGCGGTGGCGGAGGCGGTCGGCCCTGAGGGTCGGCCTCGCACGTGGTGTGTGCCCTCGCGGGTCGAGCATGTCGTCGACGGCGCTCGGCAGCTCGCACCGCCCAGCGCACGATCGCGTCGACCTCGCGACCGGTGGAGTCCCGCGCGTGGAAGACCGCGCCGCCGAGCGGCTGGGAGAGCACCCGCAGATCGTGCACCGCGAGCGACTCGAACAGCTGCCCCGCGTAGCGTAGGTCGCCTCTCAGGGCGGTCGCGTCGCCGCCGACGAGCGAGAGCGCGAGCGAGGGATCGCAGAAGTGTCGCTTGGGCTCCTGTCGGAGCGTGGCCGAGGAGCGCAGGTGTGCCGACCAGGCGGGCTGGTCCTCGATGACGAAGATGCGGGACAGGGCATCGAGGTACTCGCGAACCGCATCACGAGACAGCGTCGCCTCATCGCGCGCGAGGGTCGAGATTGTCACCTCGGTGGCGACGTTGCGCGCGAGGGCGACCATGAGCCTGTGCACCCGTGCGGGGTCGCGCACCTTCCCCGCTGAGTCCACGTCGACGTTCGCGACGGTGTCCGCGTAGTCCTGGATGCTCTCGACGGTCTCGTGCTCATCGAGGCCGACGAAGCCGGGCCAGCCGCCGCTGGCGATGCGTCGCAGCAGACGACTCATGAGTCGTCAGTTTGTAAGAGATCTAGTCGTCAGATTGTAAAAGATTCAGTCGTCAGATGGTGTGCGCGTGAGTCGTCGATCTGCAGGCTCGATCGTTGCGCGATCCACCTGACGCCGGTTCGGCTCTCCGGGATGCATGCAGTCGCACGGGTCGCGCGCTCGCCGGAGCGGTTAGGGTCGACGGGTGTCCGACAACGTCCTCGTCACCGCACCGCCGTGGGCGGTGGCGGTGGTCATCCTCGCCGCGGTGCTCGTTGCGCTCCTGTTCTCCGGGATCGCACGACTCATCCTCCGGCGCCGGGCGAAGCTGCGGGCGTCGACGGCGATCCTGCTGTCGTTGTCCGGCATCGTCGTGGGTCTGCTCCTCACACAGCTGATCGGCTCCGATCCGAACCTGGGCAGCCCGCTCGTGCTGGTCACCACGCTCGGCATGGCCGTGCTGTTCATCGGCGTGTACGGCGCGGTCGCCGCGCACCTGCAGCGCCCCACCCGGGCCGACATCGCACAGCTCATGCGCGACGGCGAGTCCGACGGGGTCGAGTTCAAGTCCACCGCGCGCATCAACCTGCACACGGGGAAGAAGGACGACCGGATGGAGCAGGTCATCGCGAAGACGGTGGCCGCCTTCCTGAACGGCGACGGCGGGGCGCTGCTCATCGGCGTCGACGACGCCGGCAATGCGCTCGGGCTGGACGCCGACCTCGCGACGTTGCGCACTCCCGACCTCGACCGCTACGAGCTCTGGCTGCGCGACCTCATGACGACGTCGCTCGGTACCAACGCCGCCTCACTCGTGCGGGTGGACTTCGCGGAGGTGGCGACCGATGACGGCCGGGCCACCGTCTGCCGCCTCGAGACGACCGCGTCGCCCCGCCCGGTCTACCTCCGTGCGGGGAAGTCGGCCGACCCCGAGCTCTGGGTGCGCGCGGGCAACTCCACGCGGAAGCTCGCCGTCGACGAGGCGGCGAACTACGTCATGCAGCGCTGGCCCATGGGCGTCGGATCGAACGTCGCCGCGCAGTTCCGCGCGGCGGTGCGGTTCTCCGAGGA
Source organism: Agromyces sp. SYSU T00194 (assembly GCF_040496035.1). Lineage (NCBI taxonomy): Bacteria > Bacillati > Actinomycetota > Actinomycetes > Micrococcales > Microbacteriaceae > Agromyces > Agromyces chitinivorans. The sequence goes on from NZ_JBEPJZ010000001.1 coordinate 1,264,706, forward strand.
CCGGTAGCGGCTACACGGTCCCGGCGACCTGCGCCCGCACCGCCGCGGAGACCGCGGCCTCGTCGCGGATCGGGGTCGATCTCGGGTAGTTCGTCGTCAGGAAGTGCTGCGCGTAGGGGAAGCAGGCGGCCTCGAACGGGGCATCCGCTCGCCAGCCCGCCCCGAAGGTGTTCGCCTCCACCGCGACCGCGTCGAGCGGGATGCGCAGCGCCTGCGCCATCTCGGCCGGGTCGAAGACGAGCCCGAACGGTTCCGACCCGTCGTGGGCGAGCCGCCCGCCGTAGTCGACCGAGAGGTTGCCCTCCACCCACAGCCGCTGGTCGAGCGGATGCATCGTGCCGGCCGGCACCGACGCCGTGGCGGTGAGCGTGTTGGCCCGCTCGGCGCTCTGCACATCGACGATCACGTCGCCGGTGTGCGCGGTGGTGACGATCGCGCGCTCGGTCGACGCCGCCTGGAACCCCTCGCCCGGGTCGTAGTTGATCGTGTTCGACTCGACGTCGCAGATGACCCAGGTGAGCATGCCGGTACGGATGCTCTCGGCGATCACGTACAGCTCGACGCGCGCGCCCTGGAACACCGACGCCCGCACGTTGAACGCCCCGAGGATCGCGCAGGAGCGCGGGGCTTCGTCGGCGAACATCGCCGTCGGCACGAGCCGGTAGCCGTCGGGCAGCATGCGCTCCGCGGCATCCGTGTCGGTGATCTCGTAGGCGAGGAAGAACGCGTACGGCTCGACGATGAAGCCCATGTACTCGTCGGCGCTGCTGCCGGCGCGCGCGACGACCCAGCGCTGCAGCGACTGCGGCAGGCGTGCCAGCATCTCGGCGCGGCCGTAGAGGCCGGAGACCGCCTTGGGCGAGATGGTTCCCTCGCTGTGCGCGATGAAGCGTCGCAGTTCGGAGGGGGAGATGCCGGATGCCATGGAGCCAGTCTAAACTTCATACGTCTGCATGGTTCTCCCGAGTCCACAGCCGCCGTGCCTACGATGGTGGTGGCGGTTGCGGCAGGCGCCGATCGGAGGATTCCATCCATGGCGGACCTCCCCGGGGCCGATCTCGACCTCGCCGAGCACTACCCCTGGGCCGTGGACGCCCGCGCGTGCGTGCTCACCGCAGCGCGGGAGTGGCCCGTTCGCCCCGAGCGGGGATGCGGCATGGGCGCGGCGAGGGTGGCCGATGCCCTGACCGTCGACGAGTTCCTCGAGCGCGAGGGAGCGGCCCCGATCGCCGACCGAACGCTCGTGGTCGCCATCGGGTCGAACGCCTCGCCCGCGGTGATCGCGCGCAAGTACGCGTCGGGCGGATGCGGGTGGGCGACGCCGTTCGCGACCGGCACGTTGCACGGCGTCGCCGTCGGGCACTCCGCCCACGTCGCGCCGCGCGGCTACATCCCGGCCGCGCCGTTCGCGAGAGCGACCGCGGTCACGCGCGTCGTGGCCTCGTGGTTCGACGAGGAGCAGCTCGCCGTCGTGGACGCGACCGAGCGGAACTACGCGCGGCGGGAGCTCGATGCGCAGCGGCATCCGCTCGTGCTGGAGTCGGGCGAGCGACCGCCCTACTCGGTCTACGTGTCGCGCCACGGGCTCATCGGCGACCGGCTGCGCAGCGCGCCGGTCGGGCTGGGCACCCAATCGGCGATCCTGGCCCACCTGTCGGCCGCCACGAGCGAGGCGGACTTCGCGGGCGATGCCGCCGACGTGTGCCGACGGCTCGCCGAACCCGGCGCGGCGGTGCGGGCGACCGCGGCCCTGCAGGAGGGGCCGACCGTGGCGCACGGCCTCACCTGAGGGGGCGGTCCGTCGCGGACCACTCCCTCCGGAGGATGCCGAACGTGGCGAGGTCGTCCCACGCGCCGTCGTGGTACTCGCGCTCGCGCTCGGTGCCCTCGTGGCGCATCCCCAGGCGACGGCATATCGCGGCCGACGCGAGGTTTCGGGGATCGAGCACGGCGTGCACGCGGTGCGCACCCAGCTCCTCGAAGCAGAGCCGCAGGGCGGCGGCCGTGCCTTCGGCGGCGAGCCCGCGTCGCTGGAACGACGGGTGCACCAGCCAACCGAGCTCGACCTGTGCGTTCGCGACGGACGTCACCCGGACCATGACCTCGGCGACGACCCGATCGCCGCCCTGCGCGAGCGACGGCTCGCCGAGCAGTTCGCCGACGAGCAGTATCGCGTCGCCGTCGGCGGCCAGCAGTCGCATGCCCGAGCGCCACGCCGTGTGCTCGTGCCCCTCCTCGCGCGTGCGCCGAGGCCAGGGGATGTACGTGCGCACCTCCTCGCGGCGCTGGTAGTCCCACACGTCGTCGCTGTCGTCGAGCGTGATCGGGCGCAGGCGCAGGCGCTCGGTCAGGATCGGCTGCTCCTCCATGCGCTCAGCGGGGTAGGGCAGTCGCATCGCGGGGGCGTCGGCCATGGCGCGAGACTAGCTCAGCACGGCAGAACCCGAACTCTGCGTCCCGTTGGTCGGGTCATGGCCCACCACCCGAAACAGCGCCGGAGCAGGTTCGGCGTGCGGAGGGTTGCGATCTATTTCACTCCGGATAATACTTGCGTCGAGATGCCGGCACCCGACCGGCCGATGCGACCACGTTCGAAGGAGAACCATGTCCGCCGCGTTCGACGCCCACCGCGAGCCGCTCGCGCATCCGCCCATCGAGTACCGGCCCGAGCAGCGCTGGTGGCTCGCCGAGGGGCTGCACACCGACGAGACGATCCGCCGTGAGATCGATGCGGCGCACCGCTTGGGCTTCGGCGGCATGGAGTTCCTCGCCATGGACGAGCGGGCCATCGACCACTCGCGGTACGGCTGGGGCGCGGAGGAGTGGGTGCACGACTCGCAGGTCGTCGTCGAGGAGACGACGGCGCGCGGCATGTCGTTCAGCTTCACGTCGGGCACCAACTGGTCGAATGCGAACCTGCCGACGATCGACCCCGACCACCCCGCAGCCGCGCAGGAGCTGAACTACGTGGTCGAGACCGTCGGCGCGGGCGGCCGCACCGGCGCGCTCCCGCGTATCGACCTCCACGAGGAGCGCGGCGGGCACATCCTGCCGGGCGCCCGGGTCGCCCCGACCCTGCAGCCCGTCGTCGCGGTGGTCGCCGTGCCGAGCGCAGGCGACGGCGACGCGCTCGACATCGACCGCGTGCAGGACCTGACCGCGCAGGTCGTCGACGAGGCGCTCGACTGGACGCCGCCGACGGACGACGGCTGGCGGCTCTTCACGTTCCGGGCGCACGGCACCGGCCAGACGGCATCCCCTTCCGCCACCGTCAACTACACGGTGAACTACCTCGAGCGCGCAGGCGTCGACGCGGTCATCGACTACTGGCGCGACGTGGTGCTCACGCCGGAGCTGCGCGAGCAGATCGCCCGCAACCCGCGCGCCCAGATGTACATGGACTCCCTCGAGCTGAACGTCTGGGGCGCCGGCGGCATGTTCTGGGGGCCGAACGTGGCCGCCGAGTTCGCCGCCCGCCGCGGGTACGAGATCACCCCGTGGCTGCCGGTGCTCGTGCGCCAGTCGGAGCTCATGGCCTCGTCGACGACGTACACCTACGAGGCCGACGACGCCCACCGCATCGAGGTCGAGAAGGTGCGGCACGACTACGTCGAGACCCTCACCGACCTCTACATCGAGCACATGCTGCACCCGTTCGCCGAGTTCCTGCACGACAACGGCATCCTGCTGCGCTCCGAGATCAGCTACGGCCTGCCGTTCGAACTCACCCGGCCCGGCCCCGAGGTCGACGGCATCGAGACCGAGTCGCTCGAGTTCGGCTCGCAGATCGACGCCTACCGCCTGCTCGCCGGCCCGGCCCATCTCTTCGGCAAGCAGTACTCGTCGGAGACGGGCGCGACCACGCGCAACCACATGCTCGACCACCGCTTCTATGACCAGATCATCGCGACCCAGCTCGCCGCGGGCGTCACGAAGACCGTGCTGCACGGCTGGGCGAGCGTCGCCGGCGCGGAGGGCGCGACCGAGTGGCCGGGCCACGAGGGCATGTGGTCGATGTTCTCCGAGCGGTTCGACCTGCGCCAGCCGGCATCCGAGTTCTACCCGCTCTGGAACGCTCGCCTCGGCCGGGTGCAGTACCTGCTGCGCCAGGGCCGTCCGCGGATCGACGTCGGCATCCTGCGCACCGACCACTTCGTCGACAACACGTCGGGCATGATCTTCACCACGCCCGACGGCGAGCGCATCCCCGACGAGGTCGCGTACGGCCGCATGTGGATGCGCGACCGGCAGAACCACTGGTGGCGCGACCTCGGCATGCAGGATGCCGGGTGGAGCTACGAGTTCCTCGACGGGTCGCTGCTCCGGCACGACGACGTCGAGTTCGCCGGCGGGCTCGTGCAGCCCGACGGGCCCGGCTACCAGGCGCTGATCGTCTACCAGCAGGCGCTCGACGCCGACGTCGCGGCGCTGCTGCGCGACTGGGCGCGGCAGGGGCTGCGCGTCCTCCTCGTGAACGGCGCGAGCGACCTCAAGCTGCTCGCCACGGGCGAGTACACGCACCACGAGCGCGCCGCCGCCCGCACGCCCGGGCGCGACGGGCGCGACGACGAGCTCGCCGCCACGCTCGCGGAGCTGCGCACCCTGCCGACCGTCGCCGAGGTCGACGACCCGGCGCAGACGGTGGCCGCACTGCGCGGCCTCGGCGTCGCCGGTCGCGCGGAGTTCACGGCGGAGAACCGCGACGTGCTCGGGTACCTCCGAGAGGACGGCGACCTGCTGCACGTCTACGCCTACCACTTCCGCTACGAGACCGGCGAGGAGACCACCGTCGAGATCGCGCTGCCCGGCACGGGGCGGATGCACCGCATCGACGTCTGGACCGGATCGGCGCACGACCACCGCGGCGTGCGCGTCGAGGGCGACCGCACCGTCGTGACGCTGCGCCTGGCCCCCGGTGAGATCGCGTTGCTGAGCCTCGACCGTTCCGAGCCCGCGACCGAGACGGCCGTGGCCGGGCGCGAGGTGCTGGCGGATGCCGGGGAGTTCTCGATCGCGGTCGAGAGCTGGGATGCGGGCGGGACGACCGTCATCGAGGAGGACCGCGGCCTCGGCTACGTGACCCGCGAGGTGCGTCCCGAGACGGAGGTCACCCGCCTCGAGTCGCCGGCCACCCGGCTGGCGCCCTGGTCCGAGCTGCCCGGCGTCGGGCCCGAGGTGTCCGGCGTGGGGGAGTACCGCACGTCGATCGCACTCGACCGCCTGCCCGCCGACGGCGAGCGGTTCGTGCTCGAGCTCGGTTCCACCAACGGCGGGCTGGGATCGGTGTCGGTGAACGGCGCGGCGCCGGTCGGGTTCGACACGTCGCATCCGACCGTCGACGTGACCGACGCCGTGGTCGCCGGCGCGAACGAGATCGTCGTGCGCACCGCGAGCTCGCTCAACAACCGGCTCATCGCGCGCGGGTACTACGACGCCCTGCCCGACATCGCCCTGCTCATCGCCGGTCGCGAGGGGACGCACTCCACCGAGGTGCGGCCCTACGGCATCGTCGGGCCGGTGTGCATCGTCGCGGTCGGATAACCTGCCCGGGACGAGAGGACGACGGATGCCACGGCCGCATGCCACGCAGCTGGCCTCGATCGACGCCGTCGACCGCTCGCCCGTCGCGCCGACCGACCCCGACGACCTGCTCGGCATCCTGGAGCGGATGATCCGGCAGGCGAACAGCAGTCGGCTGCGGCGCGCGATCATGGCCGAGGTGGGCTTCCCGGTCGACGACATCCCGACGTTCCTCGCGCTGAACCAGCTCTCGCTGCACGGGGCGATGCGTCCGACCGACCTCGCCGAGGGCCTCGAGACCGGACGCGCGAACGTCACCAAGATCGTCGCCCGCCTGGCCGGGGTGGGCCTGGTCGAGCGGGTCGCCGACCCGGCCGACGCCCGAGGGGTCATCATCGCCCTCACGCCCGCGGGGCGGGCCCTGGCCGCACGTGTCGTGGCGGTGCAGGAACGCACCATCGCCGAGACCCTCGCCGGCTGGCCCGCGGCCGACGTCGACGCGTTCCGTGCGCTCACCCGCCGCTGGGTCGAGGGCTGGGGGGCCTAGGTCGCCCAGGCGGCCCGGAGGAACAGCGCCGCGCCCGACGCGAGCGAGAGCACGAGCGTCGCGACGCGGACCGTCGGGGCGGGCATCCGGCGCACGAGCGGGATCGCGACGACGAGGCCGACGGCGACCGCCGGGGCAAGCGCCGCCGCGCGCAGCAGCTCGCCCGGGGCATCCGTCGCCCCCGCGACCAGCAGCGCGCCCACCGAGACCACCGCGCCGAACGCGAAGAACGCCGACAGGGTCGTGCGCATGCGCCGCACGTCGTCGGGTCGGTAGGCGAGCGCGATCGGCGGGCCCGGCAGGGCGGCGACGGGGGTGAGGACGCCCGCCGCCAGTGCGCCGGCGACGAGCGAGGCGCGCCCGGCGGGCGCACGCCATCCGGCCAGCGCGATGATCGATCCGGCGACGACGATCGCGCCGATCGCCAGGTGCGTGGCGCGCAACGGCAGGTGGGCGGCGAGCCAGGTGCCGACGGCGATGCCGGGAAGGGACGCCGCCGACGCGACGAGCAGCGCCGGGCGATCGAGGGCATCGCGCTCGATCCAGGTCACCGCGGCCATCACCAGCACCGTGACCAGCAGGATCGCCAGGATGCCGACGTCGGGGGCGACGAGCGCGAGCAGGGGCACGGCGACGATCCCGAACCCCATCCCGGTGAGCCGCTGCACGACGGTCGCGACGGCCACGACGAGACCGGCGACGACGACGACGCTCACGCGGGGCGGCGAGCGCCCGGAAGGCGCGCGGATGCACTGGTCATGGCCCCAATTCTCGCCTGCATCGCGGCCACCGATTTCCCGGGAGCCGCCGGTGGGGCGACGATGGTACCCCGGGACGTCGAACGCAGCGCCCGGAGGAGGAGAACCACATGGCACGCACCGCTGTCGTCACCGGAGCGTCGAGCGGAATCGGCGCGGCGACCGCCCGCCAGCTCGCCGAGCAGGGGTGGGACGTCGTCATCGGCGCCCGGCGCGTCGACCGCCTGCAGGCGCTCGCCGACGAGATCGGCGCGCGCGCGCTGCCGCTGGACGTCACCGACCAGGCATCCGTCGACGCCTTCTGCGCCGAGGTCTCGCGCTGCGACCTCCTCGTGAACAACGCCGGCGGCGCGCTCGGCGCCGCCTCGATCGCCGAGTCCGACGACGCCGAGTGGCAGGCCATGTTCGACAGCAACGTGATGGGCACGCTGCGCATGACCCGCGCGCTGCTGCCCGCGCTCATCGCCTCGGGCGACGGCATCGTGATCAACATCGGCTCCGTCGCCGCGCGCGAGCCGTACCGCGGCGGGGGCGGCTACAACGCCGCCAAGCACGCGGTCGCGGCGCTGACCCGGGTGCTCCGCATCGAGCTGCTCGGCCAGCCCGTGCGCGTCACCGAGATCGACCCCGGCCTCGTGCAGACCGAGTTCGCCACGGTGCGCTTCGGGGGCGACGAGGAGCAGGCCGCGAAGGTCTACGAGGGCATGACCCCGATGCGCGGCGAGGACATCGCCGAGGCGATCGCCTGGGTGGCATCCCGCCCCGCGCACGTGAACATCGACACGATGCTCATGCTGGCCCGCGACCAGACGTCGGCGCAGGTCGTGCACCGCCGCGGTTGACCCCGGCCCGCCGGCCGACGACGCGATCGATCACTGCGTCGAACAGGTCGGGGTTGATGCCGTCCATCCCGAGGTCGAGCGAGACCCGGCCCGCCCGGCTGCGCAGCGACTGGGCACGGGCGACGCCCGCCCGGCATGTCGCGTTGCCGCCGGGGCCTCCGCTCCGCCAAGCTGGCGGCACACGCCGGGATCCCGCACCCCAGCGGCGGGGCGATGGCGCACACTCCCAGGAGGCACGGCATGTCCGCAGCTCGTCCGTTCGGCGTCACCCTCGTCGCGATCATCGCGTGGATCACGGGGCTCTTCCAGATCATCCCCGCGGTCTTCGCCCTCATCGCGGGCGACCTCACCTACGGCATCGTGGGCATCCTCATCGGCCTCATCACGATCTTCGTGAGCCTCGGCCTCTTCCGCGGCAGCAACGGCGCCCGCATCGTCGTCACGATCGTGTTCGTGCTGAACATCGCGGCGTCGTTGTACGTTGTGTTCGCCATCGACGGCGGCTTCTGGACCGCGGTCTGGAGCATCCTGTTCCCCGCGATCGGCATCATCCTGCTCTACACGAGCAAGGCCAACGCCTTCTTCCGCTGATCAGTCGCCGGTCGATGCCGGGGTGCGCGCACGGCTCGCCCCGGCATCGTCGTGTCCGAGCGTCTCGACGCTGCGGATGAAGAGGATGATCCAGGTGAACACGAGGATGCCGGCGACCAGCTCGACCGCGGTCAGGGTGTACAGGCCGAGCCCGTAGTACACGGCGAGCAGCACGATGACCGCCATGAAGGTCCAGCCGATGACGAGGAACGTGCGCGAGAGCCCGGGCACCCACCGACGCAGCGCGACCACGAGCACGAAGAAGCTCACCGCCATGCCGGATGCGGCGGCGGTGTGCAGCCAGAAGCTCACGTCGACGGGGATGATGCCGACGCACGCGAGCAGCACGCCGACGAGCACGAGGCAGGTGCGCACGTTGCGCCGGCCGTGGGGCAGCTGCGAGGGGAGGTCGAGCGTCACGCGACGCACCAGGGTCGTGACGAGGAAGCCCGCGACGATGAGCGTGAGGTTGAAGGCGCGTGCCGAGACGCTGTCGGTCATGCCGAGCGCGCTCAGGTGCTCCTGCCACCAGTAGGGGTCGGATGCGGTGAGCATGCTCGCGAGCATCCCCTCGACGAGGAAGACGGCGAGCACGATGGCGAGCAGGTTCAGGTCCATGATCACCGCGGACGAGAACGCGACGTAGCCCGTCAGCGCCCCCGCGGCCCCGGCGATGACCAGCAGCGGCACGGCGAACACCGGGGCCCCGATGAAGGCGTCGCTCAGCAGCACCGAGGCGAGCGTCCAGGTGAGCAGCGCGATCGCGCCGTGCGCGATGGCGACCGCGACGATGTCGAGCGCGTCGAGGACGCGCATCCGCAGCCCGTCGGTGCGTGCCGCGACGATGAGCCGCCCGGCCGCGAAGGCGAGCATCGCCACGACGCCGCAGGAGATCGCCGCGTACTCGCCGATCGACCCGGGCCCCGAGATGGGCGCGTCGCCCAGGCCGAACACCGGGATCGCCACGGCGCCCACGACCCAGAACGACAGGATGCCCGCGGTCAGCGCGAGCGACTCGAGCCGGCGGCCCCGCGACCCGATGATCCGCTCGAACGTCTCGGACACCGGGGCGGTCATCGTCTGCCTCAGGCGGTCGCGGTGTCCGCGTCGGTGGCGGCCGATCCGGCGTCGGCGGCCGGTGCGGCGGCGGCCTCGGGCACGATGCCGAACAGCGCCTCGAGCCCCTCGATCCACGCGCGCTGGTCGCCGGCGCGGGCGTAGGCACGCGAGCGCACCATCGGGGTGTGCAGCAGCACGCCGGCCATGTGGCGCAGGGCCTGCTCGGTGCGGCCGTCCTCGTCGCCGCGGGCGCGCGCCCGCTCGATCTCGTCGTCGAGCACGTCGAACACGTGGGAGCGCAGGGCGACGACGGCGGGTGCCAGGTCGAGCTCCTCGCCGTGCGCCGAGAACTCGCGCGCGGCCCGGCTCACGAGCGTGCGCGCCGCGTCGGTGGCGGTGAGCTCCTCGATCGGGGCGTGGATGCGGATCGTCTCGAGGTCGAGCAGCTCCACGCCGTCGACCGACACCACGTCGGGGTCGATGTTGCGCGGCAGGCCGAGGTCGATGAGCAGCTGGCGGGCGGACGGCGCGTGCGCGTCGTCGGCGGGCACGGCGGCCAGGTGCGCGCGGGTGGGCGCCGGCTCGGGGGCATCCGCTCGCCCCGCGGCGAGCAGCGCCGCGTCGATCACGTGGTGGTCGACCGTGGTGCAGGTGATCACGACGTCGGCGGCGGCGGCCTCGGCGGCGAGGTCGGCGCGGGCGACGGCGGCGATGCCGTGGTTGCGCGCGAAGCGGGTGGCGCGGCCCGACGGGGAGAACACGCGCACGTCGGCTGCCCCCCGGTCGCGCACGGCCGCGAGCGACGCGCCCGCGTACTGGCCGGTGCCGACGAGCAGGATGCGGGTCGCGGCCCAGTCGGTGATGCGACTCTCGGCCAGGTCGAGGGCGAGGCGCACGAGCGAGCGGCCGGCCGAGCCGACGCCCGTCTGGTTCTTGACGGTGCGGGAGACGCGCGAGGCCCGCTGGAAGAGCCGCTCGATCTCGGGCGTGGTGGTGCCGCCCTGCCTGGCCTCCTCGAGCGAGCGCTTCACCTGGCCGGCGATCTCGCCCTCGCCGACGACGACCGACTCGAGTCCGGATGCCACGGCGAAGAGGTGCTCCGCGACGGCGTTGCCGTGCACCAGCTCGACCGTGGAGCGCAGTTCACGGGCGTCGACGTCGGTCGCGCCGCCCACCGCGCGCAGGGCCGCCTGGATGGCGGGCACGGGGGAGGCGCCGTAGGGCTCGTCGAGGTCGAGGTAGGCCTCGAACCGGTTGCAGGTCGCGACGATCACCGAGCCGCTGAACGACTCGTGGCTGCCGACGATGCGTGCTCCGAGGTCGCCGGGAGCCACCGACAGCTTCTCCAGGAGATCGAAGTCGGCGTTCTTGTGACTCGCGGACAGGCAGATGAGCACCCGACGATTGTACTGGAGGGCACCTGAACGTCCGTCAGGGTGACTGCTGATGACGGATGCGGCCGCCTGCGTCAGTTGGTGGCGGCGAGGGTCTCGGGCCGGATGATCGGGATGGAGCCCGTCGTCGCGGCGATCTCGGCCCGGTGCCACGACTTGATGCCGCGCAGCGCGGCGTAGAAGTCGCCACCGCCGAGCGCGAACGCGGCGGCCCGACCGGTGCCGAGGGCGATCGGCAGCTCGGCGCTGGCGCCGTCGCGTCGGATGCGGAGCACCATGACGGACACCTCGTGGTCGCCGACGACCATCGAGTCCGCCCGGATGGTGCGCACCTCGCCCCACGGGGCGCTCGCGATGAGGCGGGGGCGCCCGCCGCCGCCCCAGATGCTGATGCCCTCGAGGTCGGCGAGCACCGCGATGCGCGAGCCGATGCGGCCGAGCCCGGTGCCGAAGAGCGTGCGCAGGCCCTGGACGAGGAGGGGGTTGCGCAGTGCGGGGGCGACGACGCCGTCGGTCGCGCGCTGGAGGGCGCGCACGCGGCGGGCGCTGCGCAGCATCGACGCGAGCCGCGTGGCCAGGACGGTCGCGATGAGCAGGCCGGCGGCGATGAGGATCGCGAGGACGACGCGCTCGTCGAACGCCACCTCGGGCAGGCGCGGAATGATGCGGGCGATGGTGCCGTCGCCCACGACCGCGGCGGCGACCGCGACGAGTGCGGCGAAGACCAGGAGCCACTTGACGATCCGGGTCGCGGTCGATGGTGGTGCCATGCGTCGATTCGCCTCCGGGGGTGCGTGGTCGGTCACGGCGTTCCCCCGGTCCGCCGCGCCACAGGATACGCGAGGTCGCTCCGGTTCGCACCCGTCCTCCACAGTTCGAGACGCCGCCACCCTGCGGGCACCCAGCCGCCGTGGGCGAGAATGGTCCGCGTGATCCTCCCCGACCGGCACCCGCTCACCGCCGCCCGCACCAGCCGATCCCGGCTGATCCGCGCCTACCGCGGGGAGCGTCCCGACGCGACCCCCGTCTGGTTCATGCGGCAGGCGGGCCGGTCGCTGCCCGAGTACCGCGCCCTGCGGGTCGGCACGCGCATGCTCGACGCGTGCCTCGACCCGGCGCTGGCGAGTGAGATCACGCTGCAGCCGGTGCGCCGCCACGGCGTCGACGCGGGCATCTTCTTCAGCGACATCGTGGTGCCGCTGCGCCTGGTCGGCGTCGACGTGGAGATCGAGCCCGGCCGCGGCCCCGTCTTCGGCCGCGCCTACGGCGACGCCGCCGCGGTCGCGGAGCTCACCGCGATCGACCCGGCCTCGCTCGACGCCGCCGCCGGCCCGATCACCGAGGCCGTGCGCCGCACGGTGGAGGAGCTCGGCGACACCCCGCTCATCGGCTTCGCCGGTGCCCCGTTCACCCTCGCCGCCTACCTCGCCGAGGGCGGTCCGTCGAAGGACCACCTCGCCGCGCGAACCCTCATGCACGCCGACCCGGGCGCCTGGGCCGACCTCATGGCCTGGTCGGCCGACGTGACCGGCCGGTTCCTGCGCACGCAGGTGCTCGCGGGGGCATCCGCCGCCCAGCTCTTCGACTCCTGGGCCGGCGCGCTCTCGCTCGCCGACTACGAGACGCACGTGGCACCGGCGTCCGCGCGGGCGCTCGAGTTCGTGCACGACCTCGCCTACCCCCTCGACGGCGGCCAGGCCCGCGTGCCGGTCGTGCACTTCGGCGTCGGCACCGGCGAGCTGCTGCGCGCCATGCGCGAGGTCGGGGCCGACACCGTGGGCGTCGACTACCGGGTGCCGCTCGACGTCGCCGCCGGGCGCGTGGGCGACGGCGTGCCGCTGCAGGGCAACCTCGACCCCGCCCTGCTCGCCGCCCCCGCCCCGGTGCTCGAGCGCGCGGTGACCGACGTGCTCGAGCGCGGCCGCAGCGCCCCCGGCCACGTCTTCAACCTCGGCCACGGCGTGCCGCCCTCGGCCGACCCCGACGCGCTCACCCGCATCGTCGGGCTCGTGCACGACTGGGAGGCCTGAGCCGATGCCGGCGGCGGATGCGACGGGCGGAGCGCCCGAGCCCGAGCGGCTCGACGTCGACGTGGTGGTCGTCGGCGGCGGCGTCGCCGGCCTCGTCGCGGCGCGCCAGTGCCTGCACGTCGGCCTGTCGGTGCTGGTGCTCGAGGCGCGGGAGACCGTGGGCGGCTGCGTCGGGAGCGCCGTCGTGGGCGCGGACGCGGGGGAGGGCGCGGATGCGGCCGAGACCGCCGCTCCCGGTCTCCGGATCGACACCGGGGCCGAGTCGTTCGCGATCCGCAACGACTCGGTCGAGACGCTCCTGGGCGAGCTCGGACTCGCCGACGCCGTCGTGTCGCCGAACCCCGCAGGCGCCTGGCTCGCGCTGCCCGACCGCGGGGGCGACGCCGACCCGGTCATCGTGCCCATGCCCAGGACCGGCGTGCTCGGCATCCCCGCGAACCCCTTCGCCGAGGACGTGCGCGCCGTGATCGGCTGGCGCGGCGCCTGGCGGGCGTACCGCGACCGCCTGCAGCCGATCCTCCGCATCGGCCGCGCCCACAGCCTCGGGCAGCTCGTCCGCAGCCGCATGGGCGACGCGGTGCTCGACCGGCTCGTGACCCCGATCTCCGCCGGGGTGTACTCGGCCGATCCCGAGCAGCTCGACGTCGACCGCGTCGCGCCCGGGCTGAACCAGGCGATGACGCGCACCGGATCGCTCTCCGGCGGCGTCGCGCAGCTGGCGGCCGGGCGGCGGCCGGGCGGTGCGGTGCGGGGCGTCCGCGGCGGCATGCGCGCCCTCGTCGACGCGCTCGTCGCCGACCTCGCCCACTTCTCGGGCGACGTCCGCACCGGGCAGCGGGCGACGGCGCTCGCCGAGGAGGGCGACGGCTGGATCGTGCGTGCGGAGGCCGCTGCTCCGGTCGAGGTCGCCGACGCCGACGCGCCGGCGGGCGTCGAGGCGCACGCGCGCTACGTGGTGCTGGCCGCGCCCTCCGCGGCATCCGTGCCCCTGCTCGCCGGCGCACGCGACGACTGGGCCGGCCTCGCCGGCCTCGACTGGCCCGACGGCACCGCGCTCGACATCGCGACCCTGCTGCTCGACGCGCCCGAGCTCGACGCCGCGCCGCGCGGCACCGGCATGCTCATCGCCCCCGGCACGCCCGGGATCACCGCGAAGGCCCTCACCCACTCGACCGCCAAATGGGCCTGGCTCGCGGATGCGGCGGGGCCGGGGCGTCACGTGGTGCGGCTGTCCTACGGGCGGGCCGGTTCGGCCGGGGTCGCCGACCTCGACGACGAGGCGCTGACCGACCTCGCGCTCGCCGACGCCGCGGCGCTGCTCGGCGTGCAGCTCGACCGCGCCCGCCTGGTCGACGCCGCCCGCGCGAGCTGGCGCGATGCCCCGTCGCACGCGCTGCTCGGCCGCGACGACCGCGTCGGACGCCTCGACGACGCCCTCGCGGGCACCTCGACCCTGGTGGTCACCGGATCCTGGGTCTCGGGCACCGGGCTGGCCTCCGTCGTGCCGCACGCGATCGATGCCGCCGCACGCATCCGTCGCGACGCGATCGACGCATCCGCCGAGGCGCCAACGGGGTCCTGAATGTATGGCGAATCCGGTATGGATCGCCGTACGCCCCTTGCGCCCGTGGACGCGGGGTCTACGCTGGGTTGAGACGCGCTCATTGCAGAAGGGGAACGCATGAAGGGCAAGCTCCTGTTCGTCGTCGGACTCGCGACCGGATACGTGCTCGGCACTCGCGCGGGGCGCGAACGCTACGAGCAGATCCGCTCCGCAGCCGAGAGGGTGTGGAACCAGCCGACCGTGCAACAGGGCGTCGACACCGTGAAGGACTTCGCGTTGTCCCGTGTGGGCGACGTGAGCGAGAAGGTGCTCGACGGCACCAAGAAGCTCGTCCGCCAGGCGACCAAGGCCGCCTCGAGCGTGCAGGAGGCCGCGAGCGAGGGCGCCGCCGAGGCGAAGGCGCCGGCATCGACCACGTCGAAGCCGGCGGCCAAGAAGCCCGCGGCGAAGGCGTCCACCGCGAAGTCGTCCACTGCCAAGTCGTCGAGCGCGAAGGCGGGCTCGAAGTCATCCACGTCGAAGGCATCGTCGGCCGGTTCCGACGACTGACGGGAGGAGGGCCCGCATGGCCGCACCCACGGACAAGGACCGCTCGCTCTTCACCCTCATCGGCGACGTGCCGGCGCAGGTGCAGGCACTCGTCCAGGCCGAGATCGAGCACTTCAAGGCCGAGCTCGCCTACAAGGCGAAGCACTTCGGCGCCGGCGCGGGGCTGGTCGCCGCTGCGGCGTTCGTCGCGATCTTCCTGCTCGGCACGCTCATCGCGACGGGCATCCTCGCCCTCTCGCTGGTGCTCCCGGGCTGGGCCGCCGCGCTCATCGTCTCGGGCATCCTGCTGCTGCTCATCGTCGTGCTGGTCGGCATCGCGCTCGTGATGTTCCGTCGCGGCGCGGAGCCCCCGGGCGACGACGCGTCCGACAGTGTGAAGAAGGACATCGACGCCCTGAAGGGAGTGGGCGACTATGAGCGCTGAGACCCGTGACGCCGCCAAGGCGAAGCGCAACCTGTCCCGTGTCGAGGCGCGCGCCGAGGCCGCGATGGCGCGCGCCGAGCTCGCCGACACGCTCGACCTGCTCGAGGACAAGCTCAACGTGCCCAAGCAGGCGGCGATCGCGCGCCGACGTGCCGCGGCCCGCTTCCGGCGCATGCGCATGGAGTCGCCCGGCACGCTGATCGGCATCGGCCTCGGCGCCGTTGCCGTCGTCGCGGCCGGGGTGCTGCTGGTGGTGCGCGCACTCGGCGACGACGACTGACCCGAACCGGCACGGTGCCGGCGGGAGGTCCGGGGGAGACGACGATGTCGACTGGGGAAGCACCGGGGCCGAAGGCCCCGCAGGGCGGGGCCGACGCGTTCGCGGAGCGCGTCTTCGGATCGGTGCTCGGCGCGTTCGAGACGCTGAGCATCCACGTCGGCGACCGGCTGGGCTGGTACCGGGCGCTGCGGTTCGGGCCGATGAACGCGGAGGAACTCGCAGCGACGACCGGCACCGACCGGCGCTACGCGCGCGAGTGGCTCGAGCAGCAGGCCGCCTACGGCGTCCTCGAGGCGAGCGCGGAGACCGGCCCAGGGGCATCCGAACGCCGTCGCTTCACCCTGCCGCCCGCGCACGCCGAGGTGCTGACCGACGTGCACTCGCTCGCCTACGCCGCACCGCTCGCGCGCATGTTCGCCGCTGCGGCGCGCGCCATCGACCCGCTGCTCGACGCCTATCGCGGCGGGGGCGGAGTCTCCTGGGCCGAGCTCGGCGAGGACGCGCGCGACGCCCAGGGCGACGTGAACCGGCCGTGGTTCGAGCAGCGGCTCGGGCCGGCGCTCGCCGGCGTGCCGTGGCTGCACGAGCTGCTCTCCCGGCCCGGCGTGCGCATCGCCGACGTCGGCTGCGGCCACGGCTGGTCGTCGATCGCACTCGCGCAGGCGTACCCGGCCGCCCGCGTCGACGGGCACGACATCGACGTGCCGTCGCTCGAGGCGGCCGAGGTGCACGCCCGCGAGGCGGGCGTCGACGACCGGGTCGCGTTCTTCCGCGCGGGTGGCGAGGAGCTCGCCGGCGCCGGCACCTACGACGCGGCGTTCATCTTCGAGGCGCTGCACGACATGCCGTTCCCGGTCGACGTGCTGCGCGCGACGCGCGACGCGCTCACCCCCGGCGGCGTCGTCGTGGTGATGGACGAGGCCGTCGGCGAGGAGTTCACCGCACCGGCTGACGAGATCGATCGCATCATGTACGGCTACAGCCTCTTCGTCTGCCTGCCCGACGGGCTGTCGACGCCCGGCTCGGCGGGCACCGGCACGGTCATGCGCCCGTCGACGCTGGAGGCGTACGCCCGCGAGGCCGGATTCGGCGAGGTCGAGGTGCTGCCGATCGAGGGGTTCGCCGCGTTCCGGTTCACCGCACTGCGCCGGTAACGCTTTCCCGGCCGCCGGGCATAACGCTCGGGTAACGGTCGTGCGGTGAGGTGCGCTCTCACGCGACACGGCTTTTGGCGGTTCGCCCGGTCGGGGGGAGGATAGTGCTATGTCAGACCCCGCTGCCGCAGAGGCAGTCGACGCGAACCAGACCGACACCGCCGCACCCGAGGGCTACGCCCTGTTCGCGGTCCTCCGCACCGACCCCGCACGGCCCGACGACTTCGACGGGCACGACGTGCCGCGGGTCGTGGGCCAACTCGACGACGTCATCGCCGTCATCGAGGCCGAGGGCGTCACCGTTCGCGGTTTCTACGACGTGTCCGGACTGCGCGCCGACGCCGACATCATGATCTGGCTCCACGGACCCGAGGCCGAGGGCCTCCAGTGGGCACTCCGCGAACTGCGCCGGTCGCGGCTGCTGAAGGCGCTCCTGCCGACGTGGAACGCGATGGGCGTGCACCGCGACGCGGAGTTCAACCGCGCGCACGTGCCCGGCTTCCTCCGCGGCGAGGAGCCGCGCTCGTGGCTGACCGTCTACCCCTTCGTGCGCAGCTACGACTGGTACCTGCTCGACCCCGCCGAGCGCGGGCGCATGCTCGCCGAGCACGGGCGCAAGGGCGCCGCATACCGCGGCGTCGTCGCGAACACGATCGCCGCGTTCGCGCTGGGCGACTACGAGTGGCTGCTGCCCATGGAGGCCGACGAGCTGAACGACCTCGTCGACATGATGCGCGACCTGCGCGCGACCGACGCCCGGCGCCACGTGCGCGAGGAGGTGCCCTTCTACACGGGTCGACGGATCACCACCGCCGAGATCGTCGAGGTGCTCCAGTAATGGCCGCCGCGAACCTCGGCTCGACGGGCGCCGACGACCCCGCCCGGGAGACGGTCGCGCACGGCCGGAAGCCCGCCCCCGCGGCATCCGCCCCCTGCGCCCCCGGTGCGGTCGTGCCGGGAGCGACCCCGGCCGCCCAGCAGGGCCCCGAGCACGTCACCGAGCCGGTCGCCTACGACGCCATCCTGCTCGCGGGCTTCGGCGGCCCCGAGGGCCAGGACGACGTCATCCCGTTCCTGCGGAACGTCACCAGCGGGCGCGGCATCCCCGACGAGCGCCTGGAGGAGGTGGCGCACCACTACCGCCACTTCGGCGGCGTCAGCCCGATCAACCAGCAGAACCGCGACCTGAAGGCCGCGCTCGAGGCCGAGCTCGCGCGGCGCGGCGTCGACCTGCCGGTGATCTGGGGCAACCGCAACTGGGACCCGTACCTGAACGACGCGCTCCGCGAGGCGCGCGCGGGCGGCGCGCAGCGGCTCATCGCGATCGCGACCAGCGCCTACAGCTCGTACTCGAGCTGCCGCCAGTACCGCGAGGACTTCGCCGACGCGCTTGCCGACACCGGACTCGGCGACGAGCTCCAGATCGACAAGGTCGGGCAGTTCTTCGACCACCCCGGCTTCGTGCGGCCGTTCATCGAGGGCGTCCGCGACGGGCTCGCCGAGCTGCTGGCCGCCCACCCCGACATCTCGCGCGACCAGGTCGAGGTGCTGTTCGCCACGCACTCCATCCCGTCGACCGACGCCGCGAAGTCGGGCCCCGCCGAGCGCGGCTTCGGCGAGGGCGGCGCGTACGCGGCCCAGCACCGCGCCGTCGCCGAGGTCGTGATGCGCGAGGCCGGGGCATCCGACGTGCCCTGGCAGCTCGTCTACCAGTCCCGCTCGGGCCCCCCGTCGATGCCGTGGCTCGAGCCCGACATCAACGACGCGATCCTCGAGCTTCCGGCGGCCGGTCGTCGCGCCATCGTGATCGTGCCGCTCGGGTTCGTGAGCGACCACATGGAGGTGCTCTGGGACCTCGACAACGAGGCGCTCGAGACCGCCGAGGGGCAGGGCCTCGCCGCCGTGCGCGTGCCGACGCCCGGCACTCATCCGGCGTACGTCGCCGGCCTCGTCGACCTCGTGCTCGAGCGCGTCCACGGCACGCCCGCCGCCGAGCGCCCCCGGGTGACGGAGCTCGGCCCCTGGTACGACGTGTGCCGTCCCGGCTGCTGCGAGAACGTCCGGCTCGGGTTCCGGCCGGCGCTGGCGGGGATCGCGCCGTGACCGTCATCCGCGTCGGCACCCGTGGCAGCGCGCTCGCGCTGGCGCAGACGCGTCAGGTCGCCGAGCGGCTGGCGAAGGCGGCCGGTGCGGAGATCGAGTACGTGACGGTGACCACCGAGGGCGACGTCTCGCGCGCCTCCCTCGCGTCGCTCGGCGGCACCGGGGTCTTCGCCACGGCCCTGCGCGAGTCGCTGCTCGCCGGCGAGTGCGACGTGGTCGTGCACTCGCTGAAGGACCTCCCCACGGCCGAGCACGAGGGCCTGCGGCTCGGCGCGGTGCCGAAGCGGGCCGATGCCCGTGACGCGCTGTGCGCCGCCGGGGGCCGCACGCTCGCGACGCTCCCCGAGGGCGCGCGCATCGGCACCGGTTCCCCCCGCCGCATCGCGCAGCTCGCCGAAGCGCGCCCCGACGTGGTCGCCGTCGACATCCGCGGCAACATCGACACCCGCCTGGGCAAGGTCGCCGACGGCGAGCTCGACGCGGTGCTGCTGGCCGCAGCCGGCCTCGGCCGGCTCGGGCGGTCGGATGCCGCGACCGACCTCCTCCCGATCGACGAGTGGCCCACCGCTCCGGGTCAGGGCGCGCTCGCGCTCGAGGTGCGCGCCGAGCGCGCGTCACGCGAACTGGAGCGCGGCCTCGGCGCCGTCGACCACGGCACCACCCGCGCCACGGTGCTCGCGGAGCGGCTCGTGCTCGCGGGCCTCGAGGCCGGATGCTCCGCACCGATCGCGGCCCATTCCTTTGTGGACGACGACCTGCTGTTCCTGACGGCCACTGTGTACAGTGGCGATGGAACGCAGCGGGTGACCAGCTCGCACGCGGCCACCCCCGAGAGCCGACGGGCCCCCCACCTGGCCGATGCCGCTCGCGAGGTCGCCGCGCGTGCGGTCGAAGAGCTCCTCGGCAACGGCGCCGCCGAACTCGCACCGAAGGAGGAGGAGGCGCCGTGAGCGAATACGAGCCGGTCACCGGCGCCATCAACCTCCCCAATCCGCGCCACGACAAGCCCCTCAGCGGCTGGCGGGTGCTCGTGCCGCGCGGCGGCCCCTGGGGCGACAGCGTCGCCGCGAGCCTGCGCATGCGCGGCGCCTCGCCGATCATCGCGCCCATGATCAACTTCGCCGCGACCGACGACGCCCCCGCCCTCGAGGCGGCGCTCGGCCGGCTCGCCGCGGGCGCCTTCGACTGGGTGACCGTGACCAGCGCGACCACCGTCGACGTGCTGAGCTCGCACCGCGCGGTCATCCCGCCCACGACCAAGGTCGCCGCCGTCGGCGAGTCCACGGCCGCGGCCCTCATCGCCGCCGGCTACCGCGCCGACATCGTGCCCTCCGAGGACAACTCGGCCAAGGGCCTCCTCGACGAGTGGACCGCCGCAACCGACGGGGCGTTCCCGCTCCGCGTCCTCGCGCTGCGCTCGGCGATCGCCAAGCAGGTGCTGAGCGTCGGCCTCGCCCGCATCGGGCACCACGTCGAGGCCGTCGTCGCGTACCGCACCGTCGGCGTGCCGGTCGCGCAGAAGGTCGTCGACGACGTGCGGGCCGGCAAGGTGCAGGCGCTGCTGGTCACCTCGGGCAGCGTCGCCGAGCAGGTCCAGCAGCAGTTCGGGTCGATCCCGGAGGAGACGCTCGTCGCCGCGATCGGCCCGCAGACGATGCACGACGCGCAGGACCACGGGCTGCGCATCGACGTGGTCGCCGCGGAGCGCAGCGCCGAGTCGCTGATCGAGGCGGTCGTGCAGGCGGCGCGCCAGCAGGTCTAGCGCGCCGGCAGGTGCGACGCGCGCCGGCAGGGCTGGCCCGCGCCGGCATGGCTGGCCCGTGCAGCCGGGTATGACGCGCGCCGGGAGGCCTGACCCGCGCCGGGAGGGCCGACCCGCGCCGGCGGGGCCGACCCGCGCCGGCGGGTATGACGCGCGCCGGCAGGGCGCACGCCCACCCGGAGGCATCCGTCACCCGCATCGGGGCGAGCGGATGCCGCCGGCGAACGGTCAGCGCGCCGCGGCCTGCTCCGCGGGCGACGTGTCGCCGGCCTTCGCGACGATGCCGCGCATGATCGACCAGTACCCGACCGGCGCGATGCGCGTGACGAGGTCGCTGAGGCGCGCGTCGCGGCCGATGAAGATGCGGGGGCGGCGGCGCTCGATGCCTGCGACGATCCGCTCCGCGGCCTGCGCGGCGGTGGTCCGGTAGAGCGCGGCCTGCGCGTCGGCGGCGCGCGCGGCGACCCCGGCGTCGACCATGGCGGCGACGCGCGCGTGGTGGATGATGCCCGTCTGCACCCCGCCCGGGTAGATGGCGGAGACGGTCACGTCGGTGCGCTCGAGCTCGTGGCGCAGCGCGTCGGTGAAGCCGCGTACCGCGAACTTCGAGGTGACGTAGGGCACGCGGCCGGCGGGCGCGGCCAGGCCGTACAGGCTGGACACGTTCGCGAGGTGCGCAGCGGGTCGCTCCCGCAGCAGGGGCAGGAACGCCTTCGCCAGCGCGACCGTGCCCCAGAGGTTCACGTCGACGACCCAGCGGAACTCCTCGATGCTGAGCTGCTCGAACGTGCCCAGCATCGACACGCCCGCGCAGTGCAGCAGCACGTCGACGCGGCCGTGCGCCGCGCGCACGGCGTCGGGCAGCGCCGCGACCGCGTCGAGGTCGGTCAGGTCGACGACGTGGGCGGATGCCTCGGTGCCCGCATCGTGGAATTCGGCGACCAGGGTCGCGAGCACGTCGGCGTTGCGGTCGACGAGGGCGAGGCGCGCACCACGGCGGGCGAGCAGGCGGGCCGACTCGAGGCCCATGCCGCTCGCGGCGCCGGTGACGACGCAGACCGCGTCGTCGAGTCGCAGGCGGCGGCGCCGGCGTCGTGCGACCGGGAGGGGGGCGGTCTCGGGGGCGGGGTCGGGCTGGGGGGCGGTGCGCATGGTGTCCTCGGGTTCCGCAGGCGGCAGCTTCGCCGCCCTGACGGTGCAGGACGCTAGCACGCCGCGCCCGTCCCCCCGAATCCCCTGTGGGTGGGCGGCGCTTTTCAGGAGCGGCGGAGGCCTGATGGCGAATGTGTGCGCGGGCGGTGGCCGATGCGGTGGCGTTGCGCGCCGCCGGGCGCGCTCGCGCACGATCGGGTCGCGGGGCTCGGGCGAGCTCCTGAAAAGCGGGCCCGGGGTGGGGTCGAGGTCGGCCGATGCGCATCGCCGAGTCCACCGAACGCGCCGCCGAGTCCGACGAATGCCCCGCCGAGTTTCCCCGATGCGCACCGCGCCCGCCCCACGCGCCCGCCCCACGCGGATGCGATGGGGCGGGCGCGACGCGTACGAGCGGCGGGTCAGGCGCGCTCGGCGTCAGACGACTTCGCGAGCTGCCCGCCCGCGAGCCCGGCGAGGATCGCCGAGACGTCGAGGCCGGTCAGCGACTTCACGACCTCGGTGCCCTCGCCGAGCACCTGCCCGACCGACTTCGTGACGGCGCTGGCGCCGTCGGTGGAGACGACCGTGAAGGTGTCGATCGCGCTGATCGGCTTGGCCGCCGCGCGGATGATCTCGGGCAGGCGGGAGATGATCTCCTGCGCGAGCGCCGCCTCGCCGTACTTCTCGAGTGCGAGCGCCTTGGCGTCCGTGGCATCCGCCTCGGCCAGGCCCTCGGCGCGGATCGCGGCCGCGCGCGCCTCGCCGTCGGCCTGCACGCCTGCCGCGAGCGCCACCTGGCGGTCGCGCTCCGCCTCGCCGGCCCGGCGCACCGCGGTCGCGGCCGCCTCGGCATCCTGCACGGCGGCGACCTTGTTCGCCTCGGCGATCTTCGTGCGCTTGTAGGCCTCGGCCTCGGTCGCGGCGTTCGCCGCGTCGCGCTGGGCCGTCGCGCGCTGCACCGACGCGTAGGCGTCGGCCTCGGCCGGCTTGCGCACCTCGATGTCGAGGCGCTCCTGGGTGACGCGCGCCTGCTCGGCGAGGGCCTCGCGCTCCTCGACGGCGACGATGCGGTCCTGCTCGGCCTTGGCGAGTTCGCCAGCGGCGTCGGCCTCGGCGTTGGCACGGTCGGTCTCGGCCTTGATCTGCGCCTGCTTGAGGCTGAGCGCCTTCTGGCGCTCGGCGATCTGCTCCGCCGCCTCGATGCGCGCGAACTCGCTGGCGCGCGCGGCCTCCGACTCGCTGACCTCGGCGACCTGGCGGGCCCGGGCGGCCTCGGCGCGGCCGAGGTTGTCGAGGTAGTCGCTGCCCGGCGTGGAGATGTCGGAGATGTTCAGCAGGTCGACCTGGAGGCCCTGCTCGATGAGGTCGGCCTTCGTCTCGGCGACGACCCGCTCCGACAGGCTCTTGCGGTCGGAGATGATCTGCTCGATCGTCATGTCGCCGACGATCGAGCGCAGCGACCCCTCGAGCGACTCGCTGATGATGTCGGTGAGGGCCTCCTGCTGCGAGAGGAAGCGCTGGCCGGCGCGACGCACGCCCTCCTCGGTACCGCTGACCTTGAAGTTGATCGACGCCTTGATGGCGATCTTCACGCGGTTCTTGTCGACGCCCTCGACGGTGATGCCGATCTGGCGCTGCTCGAGCGAGATCGCGAAGCCCTGCTGCAGGATCGGCCAGACGAAGGTGCGCCCGCCGATGATCACGCGGGGGCCCGCGGCGGCGTCCCCCATCGACGACCGGCCGGCGCGGCCGACGATGATGAGCGCCTCGTTCGGGGGCACGCGACGGATGCGCCGCGCGATGAAGACGAACAGCGAGACCACCGCGATCGCGAGTGCTGCGACGGCGATGACCTGGATCAGGGGGTCGACGAACATGGGTGCCTCTCTGGGACGTGCGGGTGCGGGTTGTCTCGGGGGAGCGGGGGGCGAGCGGATGCGCCGTGCGCGCGGCCTACTCGGGTGCGACCTTCACGCGGGCGCCGACGTGGTCGACCACGCGGATGCGCACGCCCGCCGCGATGTCCTCGTCGGCGAAGGCGAGGCGGCGCTCGATCTCGCCGGGGCCGTCGAGGCTGACCTCGCCGCCCGTGAGGCCGACGGGTGCGGTGGTGTAGCCCGCGAGGCCGACCGCGCTGGCGGGGGCGCCGTCGGAGCTCGCCGCGAGCCGGCGCACGAGGAGCACGCTGAGCACGTAGGCGACGAGGGCGAGCACGACGGCGAGCACGTACGCCCAGCCGACGTCGAGGCCCCAGCTCAGCGTGAGCGCACCGGCCGCGCCGAACACGACGCCGCCGACGCCGAGCGCCGTCGCGGAGATGAACCCGTCGCCGAAGTCGAGGTGGTCGAACAGGTCGCCGAGCAGCAGCGAGATCACGAGCAGCAGCAGGCCGGCGCCGCCGACGAGCAGGAACGGCAGCAGCATCCATCGCCCTTTCGCGCAGGTCGCGGAGCACGGAACGCCCCCGCCCGGTCACCCTAACCGGACCCCGCCGTCAGCGTCCGCCGGATGTGGAGAACGCGCATCGTCCGGTCGGCCGAGGCGGCGGAGTCGACGTGGCGAGCACCCGTTCTCAGGAACCCCGCGCGCGGCGCGGTGGAATCCGGCGCCGGCGCGGCGGGATCCGGCACATTCCAGCCGTGATCGGAGCGGAGGTGCCGGATTCCACCGCCGGCCGCGCGGGTATTCCTGAAAAGCGCCACCCCCCCCCGCGGGCGGACGGGGGCGCGCGGGCTCCCGGCGGACGTGGAGCGGCGCCCGCGTAGGCTGGTCGGGTGAGTGCTGCGCCCGCCCCCCGCATCCGTCCCCGGCGCCTCCGCCAGAGCCCGGCCTTCCGCCGGCTCGTCGCGGAGACCCGCCTGCACCCGGCCGACCTCGTGCTGCCGCTGTTCGTGCGCGAGGGGCTCGCCGAGCCGATGCCGATCGCCTCGATGCCGGGCGTCATGCAGCACAGCCTCGACTCGGTGCGCGGGGTCGTGGCGGATGCCGCGGCGGCCGGCGTCGGCGGCGTGATGCTGTTCGGCGTGCCGGAGGTGCGCGACGCGCGCGGCTCGGGCGCGACCGACCCCGACGGCATCCTGAACGTCGCCACCCGCGTCGTGCGCGAGGAGGCCGGCGACGCGCTCGTCGTGCAGACCGACCTGTGCCTCGACGAGTTCACCGATCACGGTCACTGCGGCCTGCTCGACGATCGCGGCGTCGTCGACAACGACGCCACCCTCGAGCGCTACGCCGAGATGGGCGTGGAGCAGGCGCGCGCCGGATCCCAGCTGCTCGGCCTCTCCGGCATGATGGACGGCCAGGTCGCCGCGGTGCGCGAGGCGCTCGACGCCGAGGGCCACACCGACACGGCGCTGCTCGCGTACTCGGGCAAGTACGCGTCGGCGTTCTACGGCCCGTTCCGCGATGCGGTCGAGTCGACGCTCGACGGCGACCGACGCACCTACCAGCTCGACCCCGCGAACCGCCGCGAGGGCGCGCGCGAGGCCGCGCTCGACATCGACGAGGGCGCCGACATCGTCATGGTCAAGCCCGCCGGCACCTACCTCGACGTGCTCGCCGACGTCGCCGCGACCAGCGAGGTGCCCGTCTGGGCGTACCAGGTGTCGGGCGAGTACGCGATGATCGAGGCGGCTGCGGCCCACGGCTGGATCGACCGGCGCCGCGCCGTCGCGGAGTCGGTGCTCGGCATCCGCCGCGCCGGCGCCGACGCCGTGCTCACCTACTGGGCGACCGAGCTCGCCGCATGGATCACCGCAGGAGACACCGCATGACCGACCTCACCACCGACCCGGCCGCCGTTGCCGCGCCCGACGTCAACGCCGAGCTGTTCGACCGCGCCCGCCGGGCGATCCCGGGCGGCGTGAACTCGCCCGTGCGCGCGTACGGCTCCGTCGGCGGCACCCCGCGCTTCCTCGTCGCGGCGCGCGGCGCGACCGTGACCGACGTCGAGGGCCGCGAGTACGTCGACCTGGTCGCCGGGTGGGGGCCCGCGATCCTCGGCCACGCCGACCCGCGGGTGATCGAGGCGGTGCAGGATGCCGCGAGCCGCGGCCTCTCGTTCGGTGCATCCACCCCCGTGGAGACCGAGCTGGCCGAGCTCGTCGAGGAGCGCGTGTCGCCCGTCGAGCGCCTGCGCCTGGTCTCGACCGGCACCGAGGCGACCATGAGCGCCATCCGCCTCGCGCGCGGATTCACCGGTCGCGACGTGATCGTGAAGTTCGCCGGCCACTACCACGGCCACTCCGACGGGCTGCTCGCAGAGGCCGGCTCGGGCCTCGCGACCTTCGCGCTGCCCGCCTCCGCCGGCGTGCCCGCCGATATCACGGCGCTCACCCTCGTGCTGCCCTACAACGACCTCGAGGCCGTGCGCGCGGCGTTCGCCGCGCACGGCGACCGCATCGCCGCGGTCATCACCGAGGCCGCCGCCGCCAACATGGGCGTCGTGCCGCCCGACCCGGGCTTCAACGCGGCGCTCATCGAGCTGGCGCACCGGCACGGCGCGCTCGTCATCTCCGACGAGGTGCTCACCGGGTTCCGCGTCTCGCCCGCCGGCTGGTGGGGGCTCGAGAACGCCACCGACGGGCAGTCGGTCTTCGCCCCCGCATCCGACCAGTACCTGCCCGACCTCATGACCTTCGGCAAGGTCATCGGCGGCGGCATGCCGGTCGCCGCGCTCGGCGGCCGCGCCGACGTCATGGAGCTGCTCGCGCCGACCGGCCCGGTCTACCAGGCCGGCACGCTGTCGGGGAACCCGGTCGCGGTCGCCGCCGGCCTCGCCACGCTGCGCGCCGCCGACGACGACGTGTACGCGCGGCTCGACGAGGCGGCATCCGTCATCTCGAGCGAGGTCTCGCGGCACCTCGCCGCCGAGGGCGTCGCCCACGCGGTGCAGCGCGCGGGCAACCTCTTCAGCTTCGCCTTCGGGTCGGAGGTCGCCGACGGCGTGCGCGACTACGCGGGCGTGCAGCGTCAGGAGGCGTGGCGGTACGCCCCGTTCTTCCACGCCATGCTCGACGCGGGCGTCTCGCTGCCGCCGTCGGTCTTCGAGGCGTGGTTCGTCACCGCAGCGCACGACGAGCGCGTGATCGACCGCATCGTCCAGGCGCTGCCCGCCGCGGCGAAGGCGGCTGCTGCCGCGACCCCCGCCGGCTGACCCCCGCCGGCTGACCGCGCGGAGGGCGGGGCCGGGCGTCCGCCCTCCGCGAGCGGCCGCGCTCGTGGATTCGTCCAGTCCGCGCATCCGTGGTTTGTGCGCGTCCGATACCCTGCCCGGCATACGTGTCGGGCACACTGGATGCATGGCCAACCTCCGCGTCCACTCCGATCGGCTCGAGCTGCAGCTCACCGCCGCGGAGAAGTCGCTCGCCTTCCGGCGGTCCGACGTGGTGGTCCAGCGCGAGGACATCCGCTCGGCGATCATCACCGACGACCCCTGGATCTGGGTGCGCGGCATCCGCCACCGCGGCTCGGTCGTGCCGCTCGTCGTCGCGGTCGGGGAGTGGAAGTCGCACGGCGGCATCGACTTCGTGCTGGTCAAGGGCAAGCGCCAGGCCGTGGTGCTCGACGTCGACGGCGAGGACTACTCGCGGCTCGTCGTCAGCACGAACCGCGCGGCCGAGCTCATCGAGTCGCTGAAGCTCGCCGACGCGGCGACGCCCGAGGAGTAGCCCGCTCCGCCCCGGCGGGGCATCCGCTCGCCCGTCAGGCGAACAGGAACAGCACGAACCCGATCAGCGGCAGCGTGCCCTGCACCAGCGCGGGCCGCACGTAGCCGCGCCCCGAGGTCACCAGCACGGTCGCCGCGAGCACCATGCATGCGGTCGTGAACAGCGCGAGCGCGACCCCCGCCTCGACGAGCCCGACCCAGTAGAGGACGAGGCCGAGCCCCGCGCCCATGCCCAGGAAGAGGTTGTAGAAGCCCTGGTTGTAGGCCATCGGGCGCAGCGTGTCGGCATCCTCCTGGCTGCGCACGCCGAAGATGCGCCAGGTCGACGGCTTCGACCAGCGCACGCTCTCGAGCACGAAGATGTACCCGTGCAGCAGGGCGGCGAGGGCGACGACGATGCTCGCGATGACGGCCATGGCGCCAGCGTAGTCCCGGACCTCCCCGTCGGGGGGTGAGCGGCCCGCACGTGAATTCCCGGCAAGCAATGCGTGCGCGTCGGTGCATTGTCGTCGTCGCGGGCGGACCTCATGCTGGTGGGGTGCACGTGCCCGCGCGCGCACGCCCGAGCACCAGGAGGTCATCGATGACGACGAGCACGCTGCCGAATCTGATCGGGGGTGAGTTCGTCGATGCGGCGCCCGGTGCCTCGATCGACGTCACGAATCCCGCCGACGGCGCCATCGTGGGCGCGGTGCCCGCGCTGACGGCGGAGGACCTCGGCGCGGTGTTCGACGCCGCCGAGGCGGGTGCGCGCACGTGGCGCGCCGCGGGGCCGCTCGCGCGAGGTCGCATCCTGCTCGACGCGGCCGGCCTGATCCGCGCGGAGGCCGCCGACCTCGCGGAGCTGATCGTCGCAGAGATGGGCAAGACCCGCGCCGAGGCCACCATCGAGGTGGCGAAGTCGGCGGAGTTCTTCGAGTACTACGGCGGGCTCGGCCGCCAGCCGTTCGGCGAGCTCGTGCCCGACGCCCGCCCCGGCACCTTCGCCATGCAGACCCGGGAGCCGGTCGGCGTGGTCGTGCTGATCACGCCGTGGAACGACCCGCTGCTGACCCCGGCGCGCAAGCTCGCACCGGCGCTCATCTCCGGCAACGCCGTGGTCATCAAGCCCGCGACCGAGACGCCGTTGATCACGCTGCGCCTCGCCGAGATCCTGCACCGCGCGGGCCTGCCCGCCGGTGCGCTCGGCACGGTCACCGGCCGCGGCTCGCAGATCGGCGACGCGCTCGTCGCCGACCCGCGGATCGCCGCCGTGTCGTTCACCGGGTCGACCGAGGTGGGGCTGGCGCTCCAGCGCTCGATGGCCGGTCGCGGCGTGCGCGTGCAGACCGAGATGGGCGGCAAGAACGCGGCCGTCGTGCTCGCCGACGCCGACCTCGACCTCGCGGTGCCCGTGCTCGTCGCCGGCAGCTTCGGCCAGGCCGGCCAGCGCTGCACCGCGACGAGCCGCCTCATCGTCGAACGCCCGGTCGCCGACGAGGTGCGTACGCGCCTCGCCGAGGCGATCGAGCGGCTGCGGGTGGGCGCGGGCGGGGCCGACGGCACCGACATGGGCCCGGTCGTGAGTCGCACCGCCCAGGAGGACATCCGCCGGCGGGTCGCCGCCGGGCTCGACGAGGGTGCCGAGGTGGTCGGGCGGGCACCGGTCGACCCGGGGCTGCTCGAATCGGGATGCTTCGTCGAGCCCCTGCTCGTCACCGCGGAGCGCGGCAACAGCCTGTGGCGCGAGGAGGTCTTCGGTCCGGTGCTCACCATGCTCGTCGTCGACTCGATCGACGAGGCCGTCGCCGCGGTCAACGACTCCGCCTACGGTCTATCGAGCGCCGTCTTCACGCGCAGCCTCGACGCCGCGTTCCGGTTCGTCGACGCGGTCGACACGGGGCAGGTCTCGGTCAACCAGCCGACGAGCGGCTGGGACATCCATCACGCCTTCGGCGGCTTCAAGGAGTCGGGCTCGCCGTTCAAGGAGCAGGGCACCGAGGCGCTCCGGTTCTACACGCGGGTGAAGACCGCTGCCGTGCGGACCCACTGATGGCGGGCAGCACCGGCATCGTCGGCGGCGGCATCGTCGGCATCGCCCTCGCGCGCGCCCTCGCGCAGCGCGGCGACGAGGTGACGGTGTTCGAGAAGGAGGCCCGCCTCGCCGAGCATCAGACGGGCCACAACTCCGGCGTCGTGCACGCCGGCCTGTACTACAAGCCGGGTTCCCTGAAGGCCACGCTCTGCGCCGCGGGGCGCGCGTCGATGCGTGACTTCTGCCTCGAGAAGGGCCTGCCCTACCGCGAGGTCGGCAAGCTCGTGGTCGCCGTCGACGAGACCGAGCTCGACGCACTCGCCGAGATCGAGCGACGCTCGATCGAGAACGGCGTGCCCGACCTCACCCGCATCGACGACGTGGCACGCCTCCGCGAGATCGAGCCGCACGTCGCCGGCGTCGCGGCCGTGCACTCGCCGCACACCGCGGTCGTCGACTACGCGTCGATCACGGAGGCCATGGCGCAGGACGTGCGGGCGGCGGGCGGCAGCATCCGCCTCGGTCACGAGGTCACCGACCTCGCCGTCGAGCAGGGTCGCGTGCGCGTCGTCACCCCGGTCTCCGAGGACGTCTTCGACCGCCTGATCGTGTGTGCGGGCCTGCAGTCCGACGTCGTCGCCAAGCTCGTCGGCGGCGACCCGTCGCCGAAGATCCTGCCGTTCCGCGGGGAGTACTGGGAGCTCGCGTCCGAGCGCACCGACCTCGTGAACGGCATGATCTACCCCGTGCCCGACCCGCGCTTCCCGTTCCTCGGCGTGCACTTCACGCGCGGCGTGTACGACAACGTGCACGTCGGCCCGAACGCCGTGCCGGCGCTGCGCCGCGAGGGCTACAACTGGCTGCAGTGGTCGGCGAAGGACACCTGGGAGTCGCTGCGCTGGCCCGGTGCCTGGCCGCTCGCGAAGCAGCACTGGCGCATGGGCGTCGACGAGATCTCGAGTTCGCTCATCAAGCCGTTGTGGTTCCGCAAGGCCCGTCGGTTCGTGCCCGAGCTCACCATGGGCGACCTCACGCACAAGTCGGGTGCCGGTGTGCGTGCGCAGGCGTGGGGGCGTGCGGGCGAGCTGCTCGACGACTTCGCGGTCGATCGGGTGGGCCCGGTGACCCTGCTCCGCAACGCGCCGTCGCCCGCAGCGACGAGTTCGATCGCGATCGCCGAGTACGTCGTCGAGCACTACCTGGGCGAGCACGCGGTCGCAGACTAGACGCATGAAGATCACCGCGCTGTTCGGGACCGAGTCGGGCCATGCCGAGGAGGTCGCCTTCGCGATCCGGACGGCGCTCGACGGCCATGAGGTCGAGGCGGTCAACATGGCGGATGCGGGGACCGACGTGTTCGCACCCGACACGCTGTACCTCATCGCGTGCGCGACGCACGGCGGGGGCGAACTGCCCGGGTTCGCGCAGTTCCTGCACGACGACCTGCTCGACCTGCGGCCCGACCTGTCGGGCGTTCGCTACGCGATGTTCGGACTCGGGGACTCGTCGTACGGCGAACGCTACAACCGCGGCGCGAAGCAGTTCGACGAGCTGCTCGCCGGTCTGGGCGCGGAGCGCGTCGGGCCGTTCGGTGCGCACGACGAGCTGTCGCGCAAGGATCCGGGCCCGCTGGGCGTCGAGTGGGCGCACGACGTGCTCGCCGCGCTCGACGCCTGAGCGTCACCGCCGGGCACGCACCGGCCGGATGATGCACGGTCCGGGGCAGGCGGAAGCCCGGCGCCGTGATCCCCTCGTGGGCGGCGCCGGGCTTCGGTGCGGGTGGACCTCGCGGTCAGAGCGCTTCGGCGATCGTCACGTCGGCCGGCGCGGTCGTGAGGCCGGCGAGCCCGTCGCGCAGCACCTGCACGGGCGCGCCGGTGTTGTGCGCCGCGAGTGCCTCCCGCGACGCCCAGCGCTCGACGATGACGAACGAGCCGTCGTCGGCGAGGTGCGGGTCGTACTGGAGGCATCCGTCCTCGGCGCGGATGCCGGCGAGGGCCGTCCGCACGGCCGCGGTGGCCTGCTCGAGGGACTCGGCGGCGGGGTGCAGGCGTGCCACCACGGTGACCGGTGCGCTCATGCCTCGTTCCCCCAGATCATGGTGGCGAAGGTCTCGACGTGCTCGAGCTTCTTGCGCTGCTGCTCGATCGTCAGCGCCGCGGGCAGGTAGTGCGCCTGCTGGAAGCCCTTCTGGGGCAGCAGCCCGATGCGGTCGTAGTCGTGCACGTCGACGACGCCCTCGATGCGACGGACCACCGTGTCGATGTCCTCGAGCTCGGCGACGGTGCTGTCGACGATGCCGATGCCGACCTGCTTGCCCTCGGGCACGTGGCGCGGGAGGTCCTGCGCCACGGCCGCCTCGTTGTGGTACGGCACGGTGAACTTGTCGTAGTCGGTGCCGAACAGGCGCTGCACGCGGTCGAGGTCGACCGTTCCGTCGAGGTCGTCGCCCCAGCCGATCGTGAGTCCGACCTTCTGGTCCTCCTCGCGCTCCAGCCCTGCGACCACGGCCTGGTCGATGCCCACGGCTTCGTCGAAGGTCAGCAGGTCGCTGCCGCCACCGACGAGGTACGCCGAGTAGTCGGGGTTGTCGAGCTGCACGAACTTCACGCCGAGCTCGAACAGGTGCTCGATCTCGTCGTGCAGCAGCTCGGCGATGGCGTCGCCCAGGGCGGCCGCGCCCGGGTATGCCCGCACCGTCTTCACCTCGTCGTAGCACTGCGCGGCGAGGTGGGCGGCCGAGGGCAGCTTCACCTTCACCGGGAACCCGGTCTGCTCGAGCATGAAGGTCGCATCGTCGGCGGCGATCGGCTTCGTCAGCTTGAGCGGCGCCTCGACGTACCAGCTGCCGAAGCCACCGGGACCCATGCGGTCGGGGTCGCGCGTGAAGCCCGACACCGAGTGCAGCACCGGGCTGCGGTAGTCGCCGTTGCGGAAGCCGCCGTCGGTGAGGCACGAGAGGGTGAGGTGGCGCTGGGCCTTCACCCAGCCGATGATCGCCTCGTCCTCCGCCTGGCGCAGCTCATCGGCGGAGATCTCGCCGGCTCGCTGCGCCTTCCGTGCACGCTGGAGGTCGTTGGGCCGGATGTCGTCGCCGTGGTTGTCGATCCGGTACGCGTAGTAGTTCGCCATCGTCGGCGCCTCTCTCAGTCGGTGCCGGGGGCGGCCTGCTTGGCGCCCGCCCACTCGGCGAAGTCGGTGTCGTACTCGAGCTCGGCCAGGATGGCCTGGGCGAGCTGCTCGTCCTCCTGCGGAGTGCCGCCCGAGACGCCCACGCCGCCGAGGAACTCGCCGTCGCGCTTCAGGGTGACGCCGCCTCCGGTCGCGACGATCGGGAAGTGGCCCATGGTCGAGACCTGGCTGAAGAACGCCGGGTCGGAGTTCGACCACGGCTTCAGCATGGCGCTGGGGCGCTGCATCACGGCCGACGTGTAGGCCTTCGACAGCGCGATCATGGGGGTCATCGGGCGTGCGCCGTCGAAGCGGCGGATGCTCACGATGAACCCGCCCGAGTCCACGACCGCGATCGAGAGCCCCTTGCCGAGGCGCAACGCCTCGCGCTCGGCGATCGCCATGATCGCCTCTGCGCCTTCCTGCATGACGTCGGCCATCAGGCCACCTCCTCCTTCTGACGCGCGAGGGCGTCGACCAGTTGTTCGACTGCGGTGTTGAACAGCTCGGGGGCCTCCCAGTACATGGAGTGCGGCGCACCCGGCACGACCTCGAGCAGCGAGCCCGGCAGGAGCTCGTGCGCCGCGGTCACCGTCGCGGGGCTGATCACGGCGTCCCGCTCGCCGGCGAGGAAGGCCACGCGGATGCCGGCGGCCGTGATGTCGGCGACGGTCGGGCCGTCGGTCGCGAGGTTCCGCAGGTCCTGCATGCGCGCCCGGTTGAAGGTGCCCTGCTGCGTGAACAGGAACGTCTTCGCGGGCTGCTCCGCCCGGAACGCCGGCGTGAGGAGCCGGTCGATCACCGGGAGCTTCTCGGCCTCGGCCCGGTCGGCGCGCACCAGCGGCGTGACCTCCGGCGCGTCGATGCCGCCGAGCGAGTGGGCGAGCACCACGCCGCGGACGCGCTCGGGCACCCGCAGCGCGGCCTTCAGCGCGGCGGCCGCGCCGATCGACTGGCCCACGAGCACGGCGTCGGTGAGGTCCGCGTCCTCGAGCACCGCGACGATGTCGCCGGGGAAGTTCCGGCTGTCGTAGGTCTCGTCGGAGTCGGAGTTGCCGAACCCGCGCAGGTCGAGGGTGACGACCGCGTGCGTGTCGCGCAGCGCGACGACCTGCTGCCACCACGCCGCGTGGTGGCCGCCGGAACCGTGCACGAACACGATGGGCGAGCCCTCGCCGTGCACCTCGTAGTAAATGGATGTGCCGTCGTTGTCGACTCTGGGCATGAAGCGTCCTTGCTGTGCTTCGGGCGCGCCGGGGCGCACCCGTGGTCGGGTGGGGTCGTGGCGGCGCGGGCTACGCCGGGCGCTTGCCGTGGAAGACGAGCTCGATCATCGTGTGGTCGGGGTCGTGGATGTAGCAGAACTTCGACTGGTTCTCGGGGCGCTCGACCTCGCGCGTGTGGCGGATGCCGAGGCTGTCGAGGTGGCCCATGAAGCCCTCCCAGTCCTCGACCTCGACCGCGAAGTGGTACGGCGCCATGCGGTCCATCTCCTCGACCGGCGTGAAGTGCAGGTCGAAGCGTCCCTTGGTCATGAGGACGACGCGGGTGTTGGACTTCGGCATGACGCGCTTGAGTCCGAACACCTTCGAGTACCACTCGACGGTGCGGTCGACGTTGGTCGTCGGGAAGTTCACGTGGTGGATGTACTTGGGCTCGATGCTGCGGCCCTGGTCGTCGAACTTCGGCTCGGGGAGCGCGAAGCCCTGCTCGACGTGCTTCGGAGCGCTGTCGGTGATGCTCATGCTGCTGGTCCTTCCTGGTCGGTGCCGTCGGGGGCGCCGACGACGGTGTTGGTGAGTGTGCCGATGCCCGTGATCTCGATGTCGATGACATCGCCCACGGACATCTGGGTGTTGCCGTCCGCGCCCATCCACAGCACGTCGCCGGGATGGAGCGTGATGGTCCTCGTCATCTCGACGATGAAGTCGTACGGGTCGAAGATCATGTCGCCGGTCGCGAACGACGCGTCGACCTCGCCGTTGCGGCGCACGGTCGTGGTCGACGCGAGCGGGTCGACCTCGGTCTCGATCCACGGACCCATGGGCTTGAACGTGTCGGAGTTCTTCGCCCGGTAGAACGTGCGGTCGCCGTGCTGCCACTGGCGGGCGCTCACGTCGTTGCCGATCGTCCACCCGAAGACCGCGTCCGCCGCCTGCGCCCGGGTCGCCCGCGTGAGCGTGCGCCCGATCACGGCGACGACCTCGGCCTCGGTCTCGAACCGGCCCTCGATGCCCGCGTGCTTGACGATGTCGTCGCCGTGCGCCGCGAGGGCGCTCTGCGCGCGATAGCCCACCTGCGGGCGGTCGCCGACCTGCACCGGGTCGTACCCGAGCTCGGCGTGGTGGCGGTTGTGCGCCCGGTAGTTGAACCCGGCGGCGTAGAAGGTCGGCGGCACCACGGGCGGCAGCAGGCGAACCGAGGCGAGCGGATGCCGCGCTCCGCGCAGGTGCGTGCGCCACGGGGCATCCGAGATCTCGACGACCTCGTCGCCGACGACCTGCACGAACGTCTCGCGCTCGTCGATCGCGCACCGTGCGTACCGCATGTGTTCGTCGACCCTCCCGCTCAGCGCAGCCTGTGGCTGACGCGCTTGGTCTGGAGGTACGCCTGCACGCCCTCGGGGCCCGACTCGCGGCCGATGCCGCTCTCCTTGAACCCGCCCGACGGCGCCTCGGTGACCGAGCCGCCGCAGTGGTTGATGGAGAGGATGCCGGCCTCGAACCCGCGTGCGAGGATGTCGGCGGTCGACGCCGACTCGGTGAAGCCGTAGGCGGCCAGGCCGAACGGCAGCGAGTTCGCGATGCGGATCGCCTCCTCGACGTCGGTGAAGGTCGTGATCGGCGCGATCGGGCCGAACGGCTCCTCGCGCATGACCTCGGCGTCGAGCGGCACGTTCGTCAGCACCGTGGGCGCGTAGAACTGGCCGCGCTCGCCGAGGCGGGTGCCGCCGAACGCGACGGTCGCGCCGTGCGCGACGGCGTCCTGCACGAGGTGCTCGGTCGACTCGACGCGCTTGGCGTTGATGAGCGAGCCCATCGTGGTCTCGGCCTCGAGCGGGTCGCCGACCACGAGCTCGGAGGCGAGGCGCACCATCTCGGCGATGAACGGCTCGGCGATCGACTCGTGCACGAAGATGCGGCTCGGGGAGGTGCAGACCTGGCCCGCGTTCGCCCACTTCGCGGCGGAGGTGCGGCGGGCGGCCTGCACCGGGTCGGCGTCGGCCGCGATGATCACGGGGGCGTGGCCGCCGAGCTCCATGATCGTCGGCTTCATGAGGGCGCCGGCGCGCGCGTTCAGCTCCTTGCCGACGGGCACCGAGCCGGTGAAGGCGATGAGGCGCGTCTGCGGGGCGTCGATGAGGCGCTCGGCGGTCTCGGCGCCGCGGCCGAAGACGAGGTTGAGCACGCCCTTCGGGAGTCCGGCGTCGTGGAAGACCTCCGCGAGCGCGCAGGCGGTCGCGGGCACCTCCTGCGAGGCCTTGATGACCAGGGCGCAGCCGGCGGCGATCGCGGCCGACATCTTGCGCATGGGCGAGCCGGCGGGGAAGTTCCACGGCACGATCGCGCCGACGACGCCCACCGGCTCGTAGCGCACCGTGAGGTCGGTGTCGATGTCGGCGGGGATGACCCGGCCGTAGATGCGGCGGGTCTCCTGCGCGCACCACTCGAGCGTGCCCGAGACGCGGCGCACCTCGGTGACGGCGGCCTCGAGCGGCTTGCCCTGCTCGATCGCCATGAGCTCGCCGATGCGCTCGGCGCGCTCGCGCAGCAGCGCGACGGCCCGCATGAGGATGCGGCTCTTCTCGAACGGGGAGGTGTCGCGCCAGAGCGGGAAGGCCCGCTCGGCGGCGGCCAGCGCGTCGTCGATGTCGCTCGCCTCGGCGCGCGCCACGTGCCCGACGACCTCGTCGGTCGCGGGGTTCAGCACCTCGAAGCTGCGGCCGGCGGCGCCCTCGCGCCACTCGCCGTCGATGTAGAGGCCCAGTCTGGCGGCCGAGTAGGCCTCGGCGGCGCGGCTGCGGGTGGTGGGCTCGATGAGCGTCATGTCAGTGTCCTCGCGTAGTGGCTGTCTCGGGTGCCGAGGGCTCGTGCACGCCCTCTCGGCCGGGGAAGGTGCCGCGCTCGGCGTCGCGGTTGGTCTCGAGCACCCAGATGTGGTGCGGCGGGGTGGTCTCGTGCACGTTGGGGCCGTAGCTGTCGTCGACCCGGTCCATGTCGGCGGCGTACTCGACGCGGCCGCCGGCGGGGCAGTGCACGAAGCGGAAGACGTTGGACCCGACCGTGTGGCGTCCCAGGCGCCGGGCCTCCCGCCAGCCCTTCTCGATCATGTGGTTGCCGCCCTCGATCACGTCGTCGAAGCCCGAGACCTCGTACGACGTGTGGTTGGTGCCGGCGCGGTCGGGCCGGTGGCAGAGCAGGAAGTTGTGCTGGTCGTCGTCGCCCTCGATCTGCATGAACACGCCCATGGGCTTGACGATGTCGGTGGCGCGGAAGTTCAGGCGGTCGGTGTAGAAGTGCGTCGCTTCCCAGCGACCCTCCTTGGGGATGTTCAGCGCGACGTGGCAGATGCGGATCGGGCGGACGCGGGGGATGGCCGTGTGCGACGCGTTCCAGCGCTCCACGCGGCCGCGGCTGTTGTACTTCCGCACGTCGAAGTCGAGGTGCTCGGGCTCGGTCACCGCGAGGCCCACGCCGTAGCCGGTCTCGTCGACGGTGTGCGCGATGCCGTCGGCGTCGACCGTGACGTCGCGATCGGTGCGCAGGTCGGCCACGAGTGCGTCCAGGGCCTCCTGCGAGTCGACGCCCCAGACGACCTCGCGGATGCCGGGGTTGCCCGGCTCGACCGACGCGGGCAGGTCGGGGTCGTCCATGGGCCGCAGCACCACGGTCTGCCCGACCTGGGTGGTGAGCACCGCCCGCTGGGCGGACTGCTCGCGGAGGGCGAGCCCGAAGTCGATGAAGAAGCGCACGCACTCGTCGATGTCGTCGACGCCGTACGTGACGGACTCGATGCGCTCGATCGCCATGGTGGGCTGCCTTTCAGCGGGTGGGGAGGGGGAGGTCGGCGCCGGCGGTCAGCCGGTCGCGCAGGGCGGTGAGGGTGCGGGTCGCGCGGGCGAGCGCGTCGGGGTCGCCGTCCCACGCCTCGGCGAGCACTCCGGCCCAGCCGGCGCGGAGCGAGGCGAGGGTGTCGTCGGCGGCGCGGGTCGAGAAGATGCGCACGACGCGGCGGTCGTGCTCGTCGGGCACGGACTCGACGAAGCCGCGCTCGCGCAGCTCCTTGAGGGCGGTGCTGACGTTGGCGCGCTGGAGGCCCGTGCGGGTGGCGATCTGCGACGGCGTGCTGCCGGGCGCGCCGTGCACGCAGCTCATGATCTGGCTGAGGTTCTGCGTGAGCGGGGCATCCGAGCCGGCCGCGGCACTGCGCACGCGCATCTCGCGGACGATGTCGTTGGCGACCGCCGCGAGTTCGACGAACGTCGCGTCGACACCGGTGTCGTCCATGGGGCCTCCTCGCCGAGATGGTTATCGATTCATAATCGTATGTCGCGATCGCGACCTCGGCAAGCGGCACGGCGGACGCCGGGCGTCGGCAATGCTTGCGCCGCATGCACTCTCGCCCGACCGACACTGGGACGGACTGCAACGCCCGAAGGAGTGCCGTGCCCGAACCGACCACCCGCCCCGACGTCATCGTGATCCTCGCCGACGACCTCGGGTTCTCCGACCTCGCGTCCTACGGCGGGGAGATCCCCACCCCGCACCTCGACCGGCTCGCGGAGCGGGGCGTGCGGATGACGAGCTTCACCACGACCCCGCGGTGCAGCCCCACGCGCGCGTCGCTGCTCACCGGCCGACACTCGCACGAGGTCGGCATCGGCGTGCTCACGCGCACGGTCGGGTACCGCGGTTCGCTCGACCCCGGCGTGCCCACCCTCGCCACCGTGCTCGCCGATGCCGGCTACCTCACGAGCCTCACCGGCAAGTGGCACCTCTCCGCCGACGTGCGCGAACCGAACGAGACCTGGCCGACCCGACGCGGGTTCGAGGACGTCTTCGCCATCATGGGCGGTGCCACCAGCTACTTCGGCCCGAAGGCGTTCATCCGCGGCGAGGAACCGTTCGACGTGCCGGCCGACGACGCCTTCTACCTCACCGACGCGCTCACCGACCACGCGCTCGAGGTCGTCGACCGCGCCGCGCGCGAGCAGCGGCCCTACTTCCTGTACCTCGCGTACACCGCGCCGCACTGGCCGCTGCAGGCGCCCGAGGCCGACATCGCCGCGCACCGGGGCCGCTACGCCGCGGGGTGGGATGCCGCGCGCGAGGCGCGCGAGCGCCGCCAGGCCGAGCTCGGGTTGTTCCCCGCCCCGTTCCCCGCGTCGCCGCGCGACCCCGAGGAGCCTGCGTGGGACGACGCCGACGACCGCGAGTGGCAGCAGCGCCGCATGGAGGTCTTCGCCGCCCAGGTGACGGCGATGGATCGCGGCATCGGGCGGCTGCTCGACGACCTCGAGGCCCGCGGCGCGCTCGACGACACCCTCGTGCTGTTCCTCTCCGACAACGGGGCGGAGGCCGAGGAGCTGCGGGTGGGGCGGTTCCTCTCCCCGCACGTCACGCCGGCCACCACCCGCGACGGACGCGACGTCTCGATCGGCAACGCCCCGTCGATCGAGCCCGGTCGCGATGACACCTTCACGAGCTACGGGCGCCCGTGGGCGAACCTGTCGAACACGCCGTTCCGGCGGTACAAGAAGTGGGTGCACGAGGGGGGCATCGCGGCGCCGCTGATCGCGTCGTGGCCGGCCGGCGGCATCCCGGAGGGCTCGCTCGTGCACGCGCCGACCCATGTGATCGACCTGCTCCCGACCATCGCCACGGCGACGGGCGCGGATGCCCCCGAGGAGGTCGCGGGCACGGACGTGCTCGACGTGCTGCGCGGCGGCGAGGCATCCGACCGCCCCCTGTTCTGGGAGCACATCGGCAATGCGGCGATCCGCGTCGGCCGCCACAAGCTCGCCCGCGAGTACGGCTCGCCGTGGGAGCTCTACGACCTCGAGGTCGATCGCGCGGAGCTGGACGACCTGGCCGCCCGGAATCCGGAGCTCGTCGCCTCGCTCGCCGCGCAGTGGCAGGAGTGGGCCGACACCCACGGGGTCGTCCCGTTCTCCGAGCTCCAGGACCTCTACGAGGCGCGCGGCCTCCCGCGCTGGCAGGCGCAGAGCTGATCGGATGCCCCCGGGCGCCGCCGCTCTCGTCGGGCCGCACACCCGTGCAGACGCGAGGGCGCCCGTGCCGGATCGACACGGGCGCCCTCGCGTGCGTCAGGCGAGTTGCGTCTCCGCCTCGTGGATCTGGCGGAACGCCTCGCGACGCGCACGCCGCTCGTCGCGGCCCTCGGGCTTCGACGCCGGGCTCGCGCCCAGGAGCTTGCGCGTGTACGGGTGCTGCGGGTTCGTGAACAGCTCCTCGGCCTCGCCGATCTCGACCAGGTGCCCGCGCTGCATGACGGCGATGCGGTCGGAGATGTGGCGCACGATGCCGAGGTCGTGCGCGATGAACAGGTAGCTCACGCCCGTGATCGCCTGGAGGTCGGCGAGCAGGTTGATGATCTGGCCCTGCGTGGAGAGGTCGAGCGCGCTCACCGCCTCGTCGCAGACGACCAGCTTCGGCTCGAGCACCAGCGCCCGGGCGATCGCCACGCGCTGCTGCTGGCCGCCCGAGAGCTCGGCGGGGAACCGGTGCATGTGGTCGGTCGAGAGGCCGACCTGGTCGAACGCCCGCTCGGCTCGCGCGCGGCGCTCGCCGGGGTCGGTCACGCCGTGGGTGCGCAGCGTGTCGTCGACGCACCGGCCCACCACGTGGCGCGGGTTCAGCGACGAGTTCGGGTCCTGGAAGATCGCCTGCACGTCGCGGCGGTACGACAGCGGCGTGCGCCGACCCATCGTCGTCACCTCGGTGCCGGCGAACCGGATGGACCCGGCGGCCGCGTCGTTCAGGCGCAGGATCGCCCGCCCGGTGGTGCTCTTGCCCGAGCCGGACTCGCCGACGAGCCCGAGCGTCTCGCCGGGGCGGATCTCGAAGCTCACGCCGTCGATCGCCCGTGAGACCTTGCGGCGCCACGGCACGGCGCCGGCGGACTCGTACTCGACGGCCAGGTCCTCGACGACGAGCAGGGGCTCGGCGGCGGTGGTCGTCGGCTGCGGGGTGGTCGTGGTCATCGGGGCACCGCCTCGAGGGTCAGCTCGTCGGCCCGGACGCAGCGCACGTCGTCGACGAGGGGGACGGGAGCGGACGTGCACTGCTCGGTCGCGAACGCGCAGCGGTTGGCGAAGTGGCATCCGGTCGGCCACTCGCCCGCGAGCGGCACGCGGCCGGAGATCGTCGGCAGCCGGTCGACCTGCGCGTCCGAGGCGGGGTTCGCCGCCAGGAGCGCCGACGTGTACGGGTGCCGGGGAGCGTGGAAGAGGTCGGTCGTGGTGCCGACCTCGACGATCTCGCCGGCGTACATGATCGCCGCCCGGTCGCAGGTCTCGGCGACCACGCCGAGGTCGTGCGTGATGAGCAGCACGCCCATGCCGTACTCGTCGCGGAGGTCGAGGATGAGGTCGAGCACCTGCGCCTGCGTGGTGACGTCGAGCGCCGACGTCGCCTCGTCGGCGATGAGCAGCTTCGGGTCGGCGGCCAGCGCCATCGCGATCGCGACGCGCTGCGCCATGCCTCCCGAGAACTGGTGCGGGTAGTGGTCCAGCCGCGAGCGCGGCTCGGTCACGCCGACCCGGTCGAGCAGCTCGACCGCGCGCTCGCGCGCCTCGGAGACCGACATGCCCTTGTGCTCGCGCAGCGGCTCGATGAGCTGCTTGCCGACCGTGTGCACGGGCGACAGCGCCGACAGCGGGTCCTGGAAGACGACGCCGATGCCCGCGCCGCGCACGGCGCGCAGCGCCTTCTGCGATCGGAACGCGATCTGGTCGCCGTCGAACATGATCGACCCGGCCGCCAGGCGCGTCCGCGGCGGGAGGAGGCCCATGACGGCCTTCGCGAACATCGACTTGCCCGAGCCCGACTCGCCGAGCAGGCCGACGATCTCGCCGGGCCCGATCGACAGGTTGGCGCCCGAGACCAGCGGCACGACATCGCCCTCGGGGCGCTCGAGCGAGACCGAGAGGCCGCGGACGTCGAGCACCGCGCCCTCGACCGGGTCGGGGAGCGTCTCGGTCGCGCCGGTGGGCGTGCGGAACTCGTCGGCCGAGGCGTCCCACGGGCCACGTGCATCGGGGGCGGCGTCGTCGGCGCTCTGCGCGCCCATCGAGTACGTCTGGCCGGGCAGCGTCGCGGCCGACGCGGTCGGGGCGTTGCTCATGGAGGGGAGTTCGCCCGTGGTCAGCCTCTTCCGCGGCGACTTCCGCACGCCGCCGGTGATGGCGTCGTTCAGCCCGTCGCCGAACAGGTTGAAGGCGAGCACCGTGACGATGATGGCGATGCCGGGCGGGAACGCGAGGAAGGGCTGCTGGGCCTGGTGCTCGACCGCGCCGCTCAGCATGCCGCCCCACGTGGGGGTGTCGCGGTCGAGGCCGACGCCGAGGAAGCTGAGGCCCGACTCGATCATGATCGCCGAGCCGAAGAACACGGCCGCCTGGATGATGATCGGGCCGACGAGGTTCGGGAGCACCTGGCGGAAGATGATCACCCGCTCCTTCATGCCCACCACGTGCGCCGACTCGACGTAGAGCTTGTGGCGCTCGGTCAACGTGACCGCACGGGTCAGTCGCGCGAAGCCCATCGTGAAGATGAGGCCGATCGCGAACATCAGCGTCCAGAGGCTGCGCCCGAGGATCGCGATGACGGCGAGGGCGACCAGGATGCCCGGCAGCGCCTGGGCGACGTCGACGAGACGCGAGCCGAGCCGGTCGGTCCAGCCGCCGCGGTACCCGAGCAGGAGTCCGATCGGCACGCCCAGGAGCGCGGCGATGACGACCGAGCCCAGCGCGACCACGAGCGCCACACGCGTGCCGTAGAGGAGCCGGCTGAACTCGTCCTGCCCGAGGTCGTTCGTGCCGAGCCAGTGTGCGGCCGTCGGCCCCGACAGGAGCGTCGAGTAGTCCGACTGGTTCGGGTCGTACGGTGCGATGAGCGGCGCGAAGATCGCGACCAGCGCGAGGAAGACGATCACGAAGAACGCCGTGACCGTCAGCGGCTGGCGCCGCACCCGGTCGTAGATGCGCTTGGTGCTCGACGGGGACTTCGTCCCCTTCGCCGGCTTCGGCGCGCGCGCGAGGTTGATGCTGTACGTGTCGGTCATTCGGGGCGCGCCTTCGGGTTGAGCAGGCCGTAGCAGATGTCGAGCACGAGGTTCACGAGGATCACGATCACGGCGATCATGAGCACGCCGCCCTGCACGACCGGGAAGTCCTTGCCGATGACGCTGCGGAGCATGAGGTCGCCGATGCCCGGGAACGCGAACACCTGGCCGACGACGAAGCTCGCGCCGATCAGGATGCTCACGGTGAGTCCCGTCGAGGCGAGCACGGGGATGAGCGCGTTCTTCAGGCCGTAGCGGAAGATCACGCGGCGACGCGACATGCCGGTCGCTGTGAGCGTGTCGACCCAGCGGGCCGAGAGCGTCTCGGCCATCGACGTGCGCATCGATCGTGCGATGAGCGCGGCCGAGCCGACGCCGAGCGCGATCGACGGCAGGATGAGGCCCTGCGCCCACTTGAGCGGATCGACCTCGATGGGCGTGTACGCGAGTACCGGCACCCAGCCGAGCTGCACCGAGAACACGAGCAGCAGGATGATGCCGAGCCAGAACTCCGGGATCGCGACCGTGATCGCGGTGACGGTGGTCGTCACCCGGTCGGTGGTCGAGCCGGGGCGGGTGCCGCCGAGCAGGCCGAGCGTGAGGCCGATCAGGACGGCGACGACGAGGCCGCCGAAGACGAGCGACAGTGTCGCCGGCATCCGCTCGAGCAGCATGTCGGTGACCGGTCGGCCGACGGCGTACGAGTTGCCGAGGTCGCCCTGGAACGCGGCGCCGAACCACGTGAACATCCGCGACCAGAACGGCTGGTCGAGGCCGAGTTGCGCCTCGACGGCGGCGATGCGTTCGGGGTTCGCCGATGTGCCGAGGATCGCAGCTGCTGGGCTGCCGGGCACCAGGTA
This sequence comes from Agromyces sp. SYSU T00194, assembly GCF_040496035.1. Taxonomy (NCBI): domain Bacteria; kingdom Bacillati; phylum Actinomycetota; class Actinomycetes; order Micrococcales; family Microbacteriaceae; genus Agromyces; species Agromyces chitinivorans. The sequence continues at coordinate 1,308,432 of NZ_JBEPJZ010000001.1, forward strand.
GGTCATCAGGAAGACGACCAGGGCGACCAGGATGAGCTGGGGGACCGCAAGGGCGAGGCGGAAGGAGATGAGCTTGCCCATCAGTCCTCCCACCTCGCCGTGTACTGCATGTGTGTCACTTGAATCCGTGTGTCGAATCAGCCCGCGGGAGTGATCTCACGAAGGTTGAGGTTGTTCGCCTCGAACGGGTAGGCCGGGGCCTCGACGTTCGCGACGGTGTCGGAATTGTAGGCGATGACCTCGAAGCCGCGAGCGTGTGCACAGGTGAGCGCCTCGTCCGCGATGATCTTCGTCACGTCGGCCCACAGCGCGTCGGCCTCCTCGGAGTCGCCGGCGGCGATGGCCGCATCGGCGGCCGACTTCAGCTCGTCGCTCTCCTCGCCCGACGGGTTGCCGCCGGCGTCGGCCGCGAACCACGCCTTGTACCACTCGAACGGCGTCAGCTCGTCGTTGGAGCCCAGTCCGATCGGGTAGGTGCCGCTGTTCCAGCCCTGGAACCACTCGGGCGGCGGAACGGTCGAGACCGAGATGCCGAACCCGTCGAGCTGGCTCGCCTGGTCCATGTAGATGGTCGACTGCGTCGTGGTGAACGGCGCGGCGATCATCTCGCCGTCGATCGTCGGGCTGCCGGCCGAGCTCCAGAGCGCGTTCGCCTCGTCGAGGTCGGTCGGGTACCCGGTGATGTCGGGGTTGTAGCCCTGGGTGCCCTCGAGGAAGTGCTGCGTCGCGGTCTCGCCGCCGTTCACGTCGACCATCTGCTGCACGTCGAACGTGTAGCAGATCGCCTGCCGCACCTCGACGTCCTCGAACAGTCCGCCGGGGCCGCGGTCGAAGAACATCACGTTGTTGCGGATGGCGGGGTACTCGAACGTGTCGACGGTGGTGCCGTCGTAGCGGGGGAGCACCTCATCCTCGGTGTCGGTCACGTCGATCTCGCCGTTGATCACGGCGGCCGCGGCGGCCTCGTCGTCGGGGATCGCGTAGAGCTCGACGTTCGCGAACCCGGGGGCGTCGCCCCAGTAGTCGTCGAACTCGGTGAAGCTCATGACGGTGCCGGTGGTCGAGCCGTCCGCGTCGTACGCCCAGGGCGACGTGCCGACCGGGTCGGTGGCGATGCTGCCGTCCTCGATGGCGGCGGGGCTGCCGATCGGCAGCACGCGCGTCGACAGGGTCGTCGGCATCGAGGGGGTCGGGCCGGAGAAGTTCAGCACGACCGTTGCGTCGTCCGGCGTGTCGACCGAGTCGATGACCGCGAGCTGCGCACCGAACGGGCCGGGGGTGTTCTTGACCGTGTCGATGTTCACCGCCACGGCCTCGGCATCGAACGGCTCGCCGTCGTGGAACACGACGCCCTGACGGAGGTTGAGGGTCAGCGACGTCGAGTCGTCGCTCAGCTCCCAGCTCTCCGCGAGGCCCGGGGCGAGCTCGCCCGCGTCGTCCCGGGTGATGAGGTTCTCGTAGACGATCCGCATCGGGCCGCCCTCGAACTCGTACCCGGGGGTCCAGGTCTCGGGGAACGCGCCGAAGTTCAGGCGCAGGGTTCCGGATGCCTCTGCTGCGGTCTCTTCCGGGGTCTCATCGGTCGACGTGCAACCGGTGAGGAGGAGCGCGGCGATTCCCAGCGGGATCGTCGCCCTCAGTGCGATGGACTTCATGATGCTCTGACGCCTCCTTGCGTAGTGACCCGTGGACACGGGCCGAGCGTGGTCATGCGATGGCCCCCCGCGGTTCGTCGGGGTTCACCGGTGGTGCTGTGCCCACACGCTACATATCGGGAACGGAGCCAGATATGCCCAGAGGCGCAAGCTAATGGTGCATGCTCGTGCGGCTGGTCCATCCTCGCATCGGACGGGCGCGGGACCGGCCGGGGGTCGGGCGGTTACGCTGTTCACCGGTGCCGGCGCCGTTCACGTCGGCGTGGAGGAGGCAGCACATGGACCGCCTGGTCGTCATGCGGACGTTCGTCACAGTCGCCCGGTCGTCGAGCTTCAGCGGCGCTGCGCGCGAACTGGGCATCTCCGGCTCGCTCGTGTCGCGCCACGTCGCAGACCTCGAGCGACAGGTCGGCGTGCGCCTCGTGAACCGCACCGCCCGTTCGGTCAGCCTCACGGAGGCCGGGCAGCAGTACGCCGAGTTCGCGGAGCGCATCCTCGACGAGATCGACTCGGAGGACCACAAGCTCTCCCACTCGCAGGACGCCCCCGAGGGGCCGATCTCCGTGATCTGCCCGAAGTGGATCGGCACGCTCGACCTCGGCACCGCGATCGCGGCCTTCGTGCGGGAGCATCCGAAGATCAGCGTGCGGTTCGAGCTCGGCGGCATGTCCGATCGCAACTACGACTTCCTCGACCGCGGCTACGACGTGGCGTTCCACACGCGCGACCTGCGCGACTCGAACGTGCTCATCCGGCGCGTCTCCGAGCTGCCGTTCCTGCTCGTCGCGTCGGAGGACTACGTGCGGCGCAAGGGCCGGCCGACGACGGTGGCCGAGCTCGCGGACCTCGACTGCATCCTGCACCCGAACGACCCGGTGTGGCGCCTCGGGTCCGGGTCCGAGACCATCCACCACAAGGTGCAGCACCCGGCCGTCGTCGCGAACTCCTACCTCGTCATCGAGAAGCTCGTCGAGGCGGGCTGCGGCATCGCGCTCATCCCGCGGCGGCCCGCGGTGCAGCGGCTCGAGGAGGGCTCGCTCGTGGAGCTGCTGCCGGAGCACGCACCGCCGGCGCGGTCGCTCTACGCCGTGCACGGCCCGGGCGGTCGCACGCCCGAGCGGGTGAAGGTGTTCCTGGACTTCATGACCGACTGGTTCCGCCGGCAGCCCGCCGCCTGACGGTCCGGCGCACGGCACGCGCCGGACCGCCGGCGGACGTCACGCGTCGGCGGGTGCGACCTTCGCGTAGCCGCGCACGTCGGGGAACGGCGGCGTGCGGTCGGCCTGCAGGTCGACCTGGAACGTGTTCAGGCACATCGACAGCATGGTGAAGTTGCCGAGCAGGCCGATGGCGTCGACGAGCTGCTGGTCGGTGAACAGCTCCTTCAGGCGGGCGAACGTCTCGTCGGAGACGAAGTGCGTCGTGAGCAGCTCGACCGCGAAGTCGTGGAAGGCCGACAGTTCGGCGTCGTCGCCGAAGTCGGGCTCGCCCCAGGTCGCGAGGGCCTCGATGGCACCCGCAGGCACGCCCGTCTCGACGGCCTTGTCGACGTGCGCGTTCCAGGAGAACTGCGCATCGAAGTAGCGGGCCGCGACGAGCAGGCTGTACTCGCGGATGCGCTCGGGCATGCTGCAGTCGAAGCGCACGAACGCGCCGAGCGACTCGGTGCGGTCGCAGAGCTCCGGGCTGTGCAGCCAGACCTTGAACGGCCCGCCGATCTTGCCCCGCTTGGCGATGATGCGATCGGCGAGCTCGCGCTGCCGGTCGGTCATGTCGTCGTAGGGCGTGACGTCGAGTCGCATGGGTCCTCCTGGGGTGCGGGCGCGCGTCGGCGCGCGTGATGACGGGGCCGAGCGTAGGCGGCCGCGCGTGGCGCCGGGAGGGCCGCACGGGCAACCTCAGCGTGCATCGCGCGAACCGTGCGCGCCCGTAGCGTGAGGTGGTGCCCGACCTGATCTCCGCACTCACCGCCGAGCTGCGATCCGACTCGTCCGCGGTGGCGACGCCGGAGCCGCGTCTGTCGTGGACCGTCGCGGCCGCGCCGCCCGGATGGCTCCAGGCATGGGCCGAGCTGCGTCGCGGCGACCAGGTGCACCGCGTCGAGGGCCGTGACAGCGTGCTCGTCGCCTGGCCGTTCGCGGCGCTCGCGCCCGGCGAGCACGCCGAGGTCTCGGTACGTGCCGCGTCGACCGCGGGCGCCGTCACCGCGTGGAGCGCACCGCTCGATGTCTGGGCGGCCTTCACCGAGACGTGGACCGCGGCGCCGATCGCGCTGGCCGACCCCGTCGAGCCGGGCGAGCCGTCACTGCTGCGCCGCACGTTCGAGGTCGACGGTGAACTCGAGCGGGCGACCCTGTACTGGACCGCACTCGGCGTGGTCGACGTCGTGCTGAACGGCGCGGAGGTCGGCGACGCGGTGCTGACGCCCGGATGGACGAGCTATCGCGACCGCGTGGTGCACGAGACGACGGATGTCACGGGGGAGGTGCGCGCCGGTGCCAACGTGCTCGGTGCGATGCTCGGCGGCGGCTGGTACACCGAGGAGTACCACGTGCTGACCACGCCGAAGCGGTTCCACGGCGACCAGCCGCGCTTCGCCGCGCAGCTCGAGCTCGAGTACCGCGACGGGCGCCGCGAGGTGATCGCGACCGACGGGGACTGGCGTGCGAGCCGCGGACCGGTCCTGTCGAGCAGCCTGTACGACGGCGAGCACGTCGATGCACGGCGCCTGCCCGCAGGGTGGGACCGTCCCGGCTTCGACGACTCCGCGTGGCCCGCTGCCGTGGTGACCGACGACCCGCTCGACGGGGTCGAGGCGCGCATGGCGCCGCCGGTGCGTCGCATCGAGACCCGCGTGCCGGTCGCGGTCACGCGCACGCCGAGCGGTCGCATCCTGCTCGACTTCGGCCAGAACCTCGTCGGCCGCCTGCGCCTCCGAGTGACCGGCCCCGAGGGCACGACCATCACCGCACGCCACGCCGAGGTGCTCGACGAGGGCGAACTCGCGCTGCGCCCGTTGCGTCGCGCGAAGGCGACCGACTCGTTCACCCTCGCGGGCACCGGCGAGGAGGTGTTCGAGCCGCGCTTCACCTTCCACGGCTTCCGCTACGCCGACCTCGACGGCTGGCCGGGCGAGTTCGACGCGTCGGCGGTCGAGGCGGTGGTGCTCGGCAGCGACCTGCCGCGCACGGGGTGGTTCGAGAGCTCGGATGCGGTGCTCGACCGCTTCCACGAGAACGTCGTCTGGACGGTGCGCGGCAACTACCTCGCCGTGCCGCAGGACTGCCCGCAGCGCGACGAGCGACTCGGCTGGACCGGCGACACGCAGCTCTTCGCCCCGACCGCCACGTTCCTGGTCGACTGCCACGCGTTCCTGCGCTCCTGGCTGCGCGACCTGGCGATCGAGCAGCGTCGCCTCGGCGGGCTCGTGCCGCTGTTCGCGCCCGACGTCGTGCCCGGCTTCACCGACCGCGGGCCCGTCGCGGCCTGGGGCGACGCGATCACGATCGTGCCGCGCGTGCTCGCCGACAGCTCGGGCGACCCGACGATCCTCGAGGAGTTCTACCCGGGGATGCGCGCCTGGCTCGAGCTCGTGCTCGACCGGCGCGACGAGGAGGGGCTCTGGACCAGCGGTCGCCAGCTCGCCGATTGGCTCGACCCGAACGCGCCGCCGAACGCGCCTGCGCGCGGCCGCACCGACACCGACATCGTCGCGACCGCGTACCTGGCCCGCACCGCGCAGCTCACCGCCGAGATCGCGGCGACGCTCGGCGAGATGGAGGACGCGACGCGGTACGCCGACGCGGCCGCTGCCGCGCGTCGGGCCTTCGTCGCGGCGTTCGTCGCACCGTCCGGTCGCATGATGTGCGACACGCAGACCGCGTACGCGCTCGCGATCGCCTTCGACCTGGTCGAGGACCCCGCGCTCCGCACGCGCGTCGGCGACCGGCTCGCGTTCGTGGTTCGCCGGGACGGCTACCGCATCGCCACGGGGCTGGTCGGCACCGCGGTCATCGCGCAGGCCCTCACTGCGGCCGGGCACGTCGACGCCGCCGAGCGGCTGCTCTTCCAGACCGAGACGCCGTCGTGGCTGTACCCGGTGACGGTGGGCGCGACCACCGTCTGGGAGCGGTGGGACGGGCTCCGCCATGACGGCTCGCTGAACCCCGGCGCCATGGTCAGTTTCAACCACGTCGCCCTCGGCTCCGTCGCCGAGTGGCTGCACACCACGGTGGCCGGGCTCGCGCCCGACGAGCCCGGCTACCGTCGGCTGCGCATCGCGCCGCAGCCGCTCGGCCGGCTGACCCGCGCGCACGCGCGCCACCTCACCCCGTACGGCCCGGCCGCCTCGGGATGGGAGCGGGACGGCGATCGCCTGCGCGTGTTCGCCGAGGTGCCCGCGAACACGACCGCCCGCGTCGAACTGCCCGACGGCACCCGGCACGAGGTCGCCGCGGGCAGCCACGAGTGGTGGTGCGAAGCGGATGCCCCGCCGCAGTCGCCGCCCGTCGACCTCGACGCCTCGCTCGCCGACCTGGCCGACGCCCCCGGTGCGTTCCGTGCGTTCCACGCAGCGCTGGCCGAGCGACCGAACCGGTTCCTCGCCACGGCGGTGCGGGCCAACGCCCTGTACACGCCGGGCCGAAGCATCCGCGATGCCCTCGTCTTCGCCGACGAGGCGACCCTCACCGCAGTGTCCGATGCGCTGCGGGACGCCCAGCCAGACCTTGGAGGTACCACATGACCACGATCCGCATCTTCTCCGAGATCGAGGTGCTCGACCGCGGCGGCGCCGTCAGGACGTGGCCCCTGATCACGAAGGACACCGCGGGCGGCGACAACGACGTGACCACCGGCATCAGCGTCTACCCCGTCGGGGCCGGGGCGCCGCTGCACTCGCACAACTGCGGCGAGCAGGTGCTCATCCTCGACGGGGAGGGCTTCGTGGAGGTGCACGACCCCGACCAGGGGCTGATCCGCCGCGACCTCGTGAAGGACGACACTGCGTACGTGCCGGCCGACGTCTTCCACCGCTACCAGAACACCGGTGACGTGCCGATGCGCATCCTGTGGATCTACCCGGGCGCCTACGTCACGCGCACCTTCGCCGACACCGGCAAGACCGTCGAGCACCTCACCGCGGAGGACCAGATGGGCGGTCGCTGACCCGCGACCCCCGGCACGCCAGTCGCCCCCCGAAGCCTCGACGGGCTGCGGGGGGCGACTGTCAGGGGGAGTGCGCAGGCGGGCGCGCACGAGGCCGTGCACTCAGGGGGTGAGCACGACCTTGCCGCCCGGGTGGCCGGATGCGACGAGCCGCAGCGCGTCCTTGGCCTCGACGAGCGGGTACGTGGCCGCGATCGGGAGCTCGAGCGCTCCCTCGGCGGCGAGCCCGAGGATCGTGGCTCGGAGAGGGCCGCGTCGGGCGATGGAGTCGGGGCGCATGCCTGCGGAGATGTGCACGCCCGCCTCCTGTGCGGGCTTCCCGGGCGCGAGCGTCGCGATCCGCTCCGGGCTGTGCACCAGGGCGAGCGACACCTCGAGTGCCTCGGCCGTGCCCGCCGCGTCGATCGCGGCATCGACGCCTCCGGGCGCGAGCGCGCGCACGCGGTCGGCCAGCCCGTCGCCGTAGACGACGTGCTCGGCGCCGACGCCGGACACCTTCTCGGCATTCGCCGCGGAGGCCGTGCCGATCACGCGGACCCCAGCGCGCCGGGCGAGCTGCACGACGAGCACGCCCACCGAGCCCGACGCGCCGTGCACCAGCAGGGTCTCGCCGCTGGTCGCTCCCGAGAGCGCGAGCAGCTCGGCGGCGACGACGCCGACGTGGAGCAGGCCCGCGGCGGTCGTGTCGTCGACCGAGTCCGGCACGACGAACACGTCCTTCGCGGCGACCGTGACCTCGTCGGCGAACCCTCCGGCGATCTTGAACGCGACCACGCGGTCGCCGACCGACACCGGGCCGGTCGCGATCTCCGTGTCCCGCCCGACCGCGGCAACCACTCCGGCGACCTCTTGGCCGACCGGGAGCGGCAGCTTCGACGGGTCGGCGTTCCAGCCGCCCGAGAGCGACTTCGCGTCCGACGGGTTCACGCCGGCGGCGGTGACGCGGATCGCCACCTGGCCCGTCGCGGGCGCCGAGTCCTCGACCTCCACGTACTCGAGCGCGTCGATGCCCCCGTACTCGGGCAGCTGCCAGCGGTGCGCCATGGCCTCAGCCCACCTCGGGCACGGCGACGCCGAGCGAGCCGGCGACCTCGACGAGCTCGGTCCAGAGCTTGTCGCCCACGGGGATGCCGTCGGCCGACCGCTTCGCCGCCGTGGCGGCGCTGCGCTCGCCGGGCACGAGGATGCGCTCGACGCACTCGGCCTTCGGCAGGTCGTGGATCGTGTCGACCGTCGCGTCGACCCCCTCGGCGAACGCCTCCGCACCGCCGAACGCGGCGGGGTCGAGCACGATGAGCGTCGCGTTCTGGCGGTGCTTCTTCGTGCCGCCGTGGTACGGCGTGAGGATCGGCGCGGCGACCAGCACGCTGGTCAGCAGCTCGAACATGAGCGACAGGCCCGAGCCCTTCGCGCCGCCGAGCGGCGTGGGCACCTTCGCGAGCTCGGGGTCGGTCGTCGGCGTGCCGTCCGCGGTCGTGGCCGCGCCCTCGGGCAGCGGCGTGCCGGTGCGCTTGGCCTGGGCGATCTTCCCCATCGCGATGAGCGAGCTCGCCATGTCGAGTACGACCGGCGGCTTCGCGCCGGTGCCCGGCACGGCGATCGCGAGCGGGCTGGTGGCGACCGATGCGCCGACCGCGCCCTCGTACGACATCATCGGCGAGCCGGCGGCGATGCCGACGCCCACGAGCCCGTGCTCGGCGACGAGCGAGACGTAGTAGCCGATCGCGCCGGTGTGCACGGTGTTGCGCACCGACACGACCGCGGCCCCCTGGGTCTTCGCCTTCTCGACCCCGATGCCGACGGCGCGCGTCAGCGCCACGGGGCCCGGTGCGAAGTCGGCGTCGATCACCGAGACCGCGGGGGCGGAGTCGTCGACGGTGAGGTTCGGCGTCGGGTTGGCGACGCCGTTGCCGAACATCTCCACGTACCGCGGGACGCGCGAGACCCCGTGCGAGTCGACGCCGCGCAGGCTCGCCCACACGAACGACGGCGCGGCGGCCGCGGCGTCCTCGGCGGAAACGCCGACGGCCTCGAAGATGTCGCGGATGAATCCCTCGAAGGTCGAGGGGGAGACAGTGACGGGCATGGTGATCTGAAGCCTTTCGATGGGCGCGGGTCTCAGCGCGAGACCGCGACGTTGACGACCGCGGTCGTCCCGGAGGTCACCGCGTCGGTCGCCTCGCGGAGCACGCGGCTGAGCTCTGCGGGGTCGTCGACGGCGGCGTGGTACATGTCGAACGGCGCGGCGAACGCGCTCAGTTCGGGCTGGGTGGACAGGTCGACGCCGAGGTGGTCGTCCTCCTGCACGGCGGAGCCCTCGGGGTAGAAGCGCAGGTGGTTCATCTTCATCGACAGGTACTTCCTGTTGTTGAAGATGACGATCAGCACCGGCAGCCCGAGGTCCTTCGCCGCCATGAGCGACTGCACGACCGGGTTGTAGAGGAACGCGCCGTCGCCGACCGTGAAGATCACGACGCCGTCGGCCACCGCGAGCTTCACGCCGAGCGCGACCGCGATGCCCTGGCCGAGGCCGCCCTGCACGTAGAAGTACGAGTCGGGGCGTTCCCAGCCGACGTGCCGCTGCACGACCCGGCTGTGCGTGATCGTCTCGTCGACGACGGTCGCGCCGGTCTCGCGCACGATCGCACGCAATTCGGTCGCCAGCAGTGCGGGCTCGATCACGGCGGATGCCTCGGCCCGGCGCTCGGCTGCCTCGGTTCCCGCCGTCCAGGCCTCGTGCCCGGCGGCGAACGCCGCGCCCCGCGCCCGGTACCGTTCGGCGTCGCCGGCGGCGAGAGCCGCTTCGCGCAGCTGCGCGAGCGTCTCGGGCAGCGCACCCTCGAGGTAGTGGTCGGCGTTGAGCACCTGGTAGACGATGTGCGGGCGCTGCGGCACCTCGTCGATGACGACGGTCTTGGCCTTCGCGGGCCTGCGGCTGGGTGGGTAGTAGGGCGCCCGGCAGTTCACCAGCAGGATCAGGTCGGCCTCGTCGACGTAGGGGTCGAGCTCGCCCCCGAGGTGCAGCGGATGCTGCTTCGGGAAGTTCGCGCACACCGCGGAGCTCGGCTCGATGACGCCCACGCCGAGCGCCTCGCAGAGCTCGAGCAGCGCGTCGAACCCGCCCTCCTCACGGCCGGCGGTCTCGGTGATGACGATCGGGCGCTCGGCGGCGGCGAGCAGCTCGGCCACCTCGGCGATGTCCTCGGGCGCGCTGACACGGCGACCGCGACGCACGACCTCCTTCCGTCGCACCGGGGGCTCGGTGTGCTCGAGCAGGATCTCGAGCGGCACGTTGAGGTACGCCGGGCCGGCGGGCTGGCGTGCGGAGAGCTCGCCGGCGCGCTTCACGAGCTCGTAGAGCACGCTCACCGAGCCGACCTGCTGCGACCACTTCGTCCACGACTGCGCGACGGGGTGGGTGCCGCCGACGATCGACAGGTTGCGGTACCACTGCCCGCCGGGGTCCTGCCCGGGGCCGTCGCCGTAGGTGGTCGACTCCGAGGAGGCGACCACCATCGGCACGCCCGCGAGGAGCGCCCCGTGCACCGCCATCGAGCCCTGGAGCAGGCCGGGGGTCGCGTGCAGCAGCACCGCCTGGGTGCGGCGGGTCACGAGCCCGTAGCCGGTGGCCATGCCGACGGCAACGGTCTCGTGGGTGAGGTCGAGGTAGCGGGGCGCGGGCTCACCGGCGCTGCGGCGACGAGCGAACGCCTCCCACGCCGGGGCCCATTCGGACCCCGACGAGCAGAAGACGACGTCGACGCCGAGGTCGGTGAGCGCATCGATGAGCAGCTCACCGCCGTCGTACGTCTGCGTCATGTGCGTCAGTTCCCCGCCGTCGCCGCGGCGACGCCGACCTTCTCCGTCTCCGGGATGTCCCAGTCGAGCACCTTGCAGATGCCCTTGCCCATGATCCACTCGAGTTCCTCGGCCGTGAAGCTGAAGTACTTGGTGAACTGCTCGATCGTGTCGGTCCAGGTGAGGCCGTGACCGAGCAGGCGCGTGATGTCGGTACCCCAGTGTGCGCGCTCCGGGCCCATCTTGTCGACGACCTCGCGCACGTACTTCTCGATGTTGAGGTTCGGGAACGGCGCGGTCGAGTAGCCCGGGATGGCCGACACCTTGACCGAGATGTTCGGGTAGACGTGCAGGTCGGCGGTCTCCTGCACCCAGTAGCCGATCGCGTCGTCGACGCAGCGGGCCATGATGCCCATGTGGTCGATGATGATCTTCAGGTCGGGGTGCTTCTCCGCGATCTGGCCGAGCTCGCGCTTCCAGATGGGCGCGTGCACCATCGTGGGGATGCCGAGCTTCTCGGCGATCGGCCAGTACCAGTCGTTGGTGCCGTCGATCATCCAGTTGCGGTCCTGCGGGCGGTGGAAGGTCAGGCGCGTGCCGAGGATGTGCGGGTTGTCCTTGATCTCGTGCAGCAGCCGCTCGCCCTCCTCGGGGTCGTTCTGCGGGATGCGCGCCATGATGCCGAACCGGCCCGGGTACTGCTCCGACGCCTCGAGCGCGTAGTCGATGCGGTCGCCCTCCCACGACGGGGGCAGGATGAGCGCACGGTTGACACCGGCCTCGTCCATGAGCGAGACGGCTTCCTCGGCCAGGAAGGCCTCCTCGCGGTGCCCGTTGAGCCGGATGCGCTCGCGTGCGCCGGGGACCCAGGGACGGTCGGGGGTCTCTTCCTTCCAGAGGTGGATCTGTGAATCGACGATGAACAACGGCTTACCTCACGTTCGTCTGCTGCGTGCCGGCGGCGGTCGTCGGCGACCGGTGCCCGGCGAGCCACGGCGGCTCCAGTGCAAGCGACGCTAACCCCGCGCCCGGATCGGGTGCCAGCCGCACGGGCGCACGTTTAGGTTGACGGATCGTGCACGGTTCCGCTCCGACCTCGTGGTTGGCTGGGATCGGGTCCCGCGGAGCGGGTCCCGGAAGGACGACATGACCGACCGAGCAGCACGCGCCGACGCGACGAGGGCGGGAACCGACCCGTTCCACCGCGAGGGCGTGCGCCATCGGTTCACCGCGCGACGCGTGCACGCCCTCGACATCGCGCAGGTCGCTCCCGAGATGCTGCGCGTGCGGCTGACCGGCGCCGACCTCGCGGACTTCGCCAGCTTCGGTCCGACCGACCACATGCGCGTGTTCTTCCCCGACCCCGAGACGGGCGAGCTCGTCGCCCCCGAGCCCGTCGGGCCCGGCGAGGACGGCATCGTCCGCCCCGAGGCTCCGGCGCACGCACGCGACTTCACCCCGCTGCCCGCGACCGGGTGGGCCGGCGGCGGTCGTGCCGTCGACGTGGACTTCTACCTGCATCCGTCGCCCGGGCCCGCCTCACGCTGGGCCGCCGGAGCGCGCCCGGGCGACGAACTGGTCGTCGTGGGGCCACGCGGCTCGAAGGGCGCGCCGCAGGGTGCCTCGCGGGTGCTCCTGGTGTGCGACGAGACCGCCCTGCCCGCGGCGACCAGGTGGGCCGCCGAGGTGCCCGCGACCACCGCCGTGCACGTGATCGCCGTCGCGAACGACGACGGCGCGTGGATCGCGGAGTACCTCGCCGAGACGTCCGGCCGCAGCGACATCGCGATCGCTCACGTGCCCGCCGGCGATGCCGACGCGGTCGTGGCCGCAGTCGACGCGGCCGGCGTCGACGACGGCACCTTCGTCTTCGCCGCAGGCGAGGCATCCGCCCTGGTGCCCCTGCGCCGCCACCTCCGACGCGAGCTCGGCCTGCCCGCCGCCCGGGTCGCGCTGAGCGGCTACTGGAAGCGCGGGGCCAGCGCGTTCGACCACCATTCACCCGTCGACCCGTCCGACCCGGACTGACGACGCCGACCCCACCCAGGAGGAACCATGCCGCTCATCCAGATCTCCATCGGCGAGGGCCGCACCGACGAGCAGGTGCGCACGCTCGTCACCGAGCTGACCGACGCGACCGTGCGCGCGATCGGCGCTCGCCGCGAGGCCGTCAGCGTGATCGTGACCCCCGTGCCGGCGACCCACTGGGCCAACGGCGGCACGACCATCGCCGACAAGCGCGCTGCGCGCGAGGCCGCGGCGTCGAGCTGACCCCGCTCGGCGCCCGCGTCAGGTGACGTCGCGGCGCCAGCTCGTGAAGTACCCGACGAGCGTGGTCGCCACGGCGATGCCGGCGAGCACGAGCCCGCCCTGCCACCACTCGAGGATCTCGCCCGACCCCATCGCGGCCATGGAGTAGAAGGACGCCCCGACCAGCGCGTCGCTCGCCGCACCGGGCAGGTACTTGCCGATCTCGGCGGTCACGTCGTTGAGCGTCGCGACGAGCCGCAGCACGGGCTCGACGAACTGGGTGAACGCGATCACGATCACGATCGCCGCCACCTGGTTGGGCACGAGCGCGCCGAGGCCGACGCCGACGGCGGCCCAGAGGGCCATGGCGAGGACGCCGCGAGCCACCATCGCCCAGGTCTCGGGATCGTCGAGGCCGGGGTCGAGGTCCCACAGCGCGAGGGCGCCGGCGGCGGGTCCGACCGATGCCGCCCACGCGAGCACGCCGAAGACGACGCCGCCCACCGCGAACAGCGCCGCGAACTTGGCCCACAGCACGATCGCGCGGTGCGGGTTGGCGAGGAAGGTGGGCGTGAGCGTCTGGTGGCGGAACTCGCTCGTGACCGCCAGCGCGCCGAGCAGCACCGGGAAGACGTAGCCGACCGACGAGGCGAAGCTGTAGACGAGCCCGGCGAGGTCTGCCTCGGCCGGAATGGCGGTCGCACCGCCGGCGCCTGACGCATCGGGGTTGGCGATCGACCAGCCGAAGAACGCCGCCATGCCGCCGGCGAGCAGGCCGATGTAGAGCACGAGGATGAGCGCGAGCACCCACCACATGCGGGTGGTGAAGAGCTTGGCGAACTCGGCGCCGATGGCGGGGAACACGCGCATCATCGGGCCTCCGTCCCGGTCGACGGGTCGGGCTCGTCGGGCGGTGACGGATGCGCCGCCGCGGCGTCGTCCGGAGCTTCCTCGGCATCCGCGGAGCCGCTCGCCTCCGGGGCATCCGCCGCCTCCGGGGCATCCGCCGCCCGCGCCTCGTCGCCCGCCTCGCCGACGAGGTGCAGGAACGAGTCCTCCAGCGCCGACTTCTGCCGCGACAGTGCATGCAGCTCGACGCCGGCGACGAACGCGAGGTGGCCGATGCGCGCCGGGTCGGGGGCGTCGACGATGAGGCCCTGGCGCCCGATCGTGTAGGCGAGCCCCTCCGCCTCGATCGCCGCGGCCAGCGCGTCCCGGTCGGGCGAGTCGACGACGACGCGCGGCAGCGAGTCGGTCTCGAGCTCGGCGAGCGTGCCCTCGTGCACGAGTCGTCCCTTCGCGATGATCACCACGCGGTCGACGCTCTGCTGCACCTCGCTCAGCAGGTGCGAGCTGACCAGCACCGTGCGGCCCTCGGCGGCGAGCTGCTGCAGGAACCCGCGGATCCAGCGGATGCCCTCGGGGTCGAGCCCGTTGATCGGCTCGTCGAGCACGAGCACCCCTGGGTCGCCGAGCAGCGTGTTGGCCAGGCCGAGCCGCTGCCGCATGCCCATCGAGAAGCCGCCGACGCGCCGGTCGGCGTACGGCGTCATGCCGACCAGGTCGAGCACCTCCGCGACGCGCGTGCGCGGGATGCCGGCCGCGACCGCCGTGATGCCGAGGTGGCGCCGCGCCGTGCGGCCGGGGTGGAAGCTCGCGGCCTCCAGCGCCGCGCCCACGGTCGCGAGCGGGTGCTCCAGCTCGCGGTAGCGCTTCCCCCCGAACGTGGCGGTGCCCTGCGACGGGCGCACGAGGCCGAGCAGCACGCGCAGCGTCGTGGTCTTGCCGGCGCCGTTCGGGCCGAGGAAGCCGGTCACCCGGCCGGGCTGCACGGTGAAGCTCAGGTCCTCGACGGCGGTCACCCCGCCGAAGTGCTTGGACAGCCCGTCGATCTCGATCGGCACACCGGTCGGCATCTGACGCCCCTCTCGTCGGGATCAGACTAGCGAGCGGATGCCCCGGCGCGGGGTGCCGCGCCCGTGCGGCGTGCGTGGCCGCACCCTCGCGCCCACGTCGCGCGCGGTGCTAGCGTGCCGAGTGTGTCGCCGCGACGCTGCGGCGGCGAGGCATCCGTCGGCTCCGGAGGGGGACGCATGACGACGCAGGCGCAGCAGGGGGCGAGCCGCCCGCGCGAGCAGTGGACCGGACAGGTCGGGTTCATCCTCGCCGCGATCGGCTCGGCCGTCGGGCTCGGCAACATCTGGCGCTTCCCGGGCGTGGCGTACGAGAACGGCGGCGGCGCGTTCCTCGTGCCGTACCTCGTGGCGCTCATCACCGCGGGCATCCCCATCCTCTTCCTCGACTACGCGGTCGGGCACCGGTTCCGCGGCGCCGCGCCCACGGCGTTCCGCCGGCTGGGCGGCCGGTGGCTGGAGGGCCTCGGCTGGTTCCAGGTCATGATCGCCTTCGTGATCGGCCTCTACTACACGGCTGTCATCGCGTGGGCGCTCAGCTACTTCGTCTTCTCGTTCGACCTGCGCTGGGGCGACGACCCGGCCGCGTTCTTCGTGGGCGACTACCTGCAGGTCAGCGATCCGGGCTTCAGCCTCGAGTTCGTGCCCGCGGTGCTGATCCCGCTCGTGATCGTCTGGCTGCTCGCGCTCGTCGTGCTCGGCGCGGGCGTCGCGAAGGGCGTGCAGCGCGCGAACGTCATCTTCCTGCCGCTGCTCGTCGTCGCCTTCCTCGTGCTCGTGGTGCGCGCCCTCTTCCTCGACGGGGCGGCCGACGGGCTGAACGCGTTCTTCACGCCCGAGTGGTCGGCGCTCGCCGACCCGAACGTGTGGATCGCCGCGTACAGCCAGATCTTCTTCTCCCTGTCGATCGCGTTCGGCATCATGATCACCTACGCGTCGTATCGCGCCCGCCGCTCCAACCTCACGACGCCGGGGCTCGTCGTGGCGTTCTCGAACTCGTCGTTCGAGATCCTCGCGGGCATCGGGGTGTTCGCGACGCTCGGCTTCTTCGCCTTCCAGCAGGGGGTCGCGGTCGACGAGCTCGAGGGGCTCACGGGCGTCGGGCTGTCGTTCATCACGTTCCCGGCGATCGTGTCGCAGATGCCCGGCGGGCCGATCTTCGGCGTCCTCTTCTTCGGGTCGCTCACGATGGCCGGGTTCACCTCGCTGCTGTCGGTGCTGCAGGTCGTGTCGGCGGGCTTCCAGGAGAAGTTCGGCCTGAACCCGCGCCAGGCCGCCGTGCGGGTCGGGGCCGTCTCGGCCGTGCTGTCGGTGCTGCTCTTCTCCACGACGACCGGGCTGCTCGCCCTCGACGTGGCCGACCAGTGGGCGAACAACGTCGGCATCGTGGCATCCGCCGTGCTGACGACGGTGCTCGTCATCTGGGTGCTGCGCAAGGGGCCGGAGCTGCGGTACCACCTGAACGCGGTGTCGACCTTCAAGCTGGGCGGGCTCTGGATCGTGCTGGTCGGCGTGCTCGCCCCCGCCGTGCTCGGCTACATGCTCGTCTCGCGCATCGTGACGCTCATCGTCGACGGCTACGGCGACCTGCCGAGCTGGTACCTGGTCGTCTTCGGCTGGGGCACCATCGCGGTGATCCTGCTGGGCGCGGTCGTGCTGACCGTGGTGCGCTGGGGCTTCGACCCCGATCGGTTCCGCGTGTGGCCGCCGTACCCCGTGCCGGGGGCGGGTGAGCGGATGCCTCGGGCGGGCGTCGCCGATCCGGTGCAGCCGCCGACGGAAGGAGGCCGCTCATGAGCGGCGTGGCCATCGCGTTCCTGGTGATCGCGCTCCTGGTCGTCTGGGGCGGGCTCACGGCGAGCATCGTGTACCTCCGGCACCGACCGGAGGCGCACGCGTACCCGCCCGGCGGCGAGGACGACCACCGCGAGGACGAGGCGCCGATCGAGCACGACACCTGATCGGGCGCGACACCTGATCGGGCACGACACCTGATCGGGAGCGGTGCCGTGGGGGCATCCGCTCGGTAGGGTGAGCCCATGGCGGGGCCGACCGACGACGAGGGGGCGCTCCCGGCGAAGCGCTTCTCGATCAACGCGCTGCTCGACGGGTTCTTCTTCGTGTTCGCAGGGCTGGCGGCGGTGTGGCTGGCGTGGCTGCTGCTCGACGAGTCGCTCCACTGGGGCTGGTGGGGGCTCGCGTTCGCGGTCGTCTTCTGGGTCGTGCTCGCGTACCTCGTGCTGCCGCGGCTGCACCGCATCCTCACGACGATCTACGTGCCCGACTACTTCATCGGGCGGGCCCGCACGAGCGACGGACTGCTCGGCGACCCCGTGAACCTCGCGCTCCTCGGCGGCGAGGACCAGCTGCACGCGGCGATGGCGGCTGCGCGCTGGACCCGGGCCGACGACATCACGGCGCGCTCCACCTGGCGCATCATCACCTCGACGCTCACGCGCCGCTCCTACGACGAGGCGCCGGTGAGCCCGTTGTTCCTGTTCGGGCGCATGCAGGACGTCGCGTACCAGCAGGAGGTCGAGGGCAACCCGGCCAAGCGCCATCACGTGCGGTTCTGGCGCTGCCCCGACGGGTGGCTGCTGCCCGGCGGCTACCGCGTCGACTGGCTGGCCGCGGGCACGTTCGACCGGGCGGTCGGCTTCTCGCTGTTCACGCTGCAGGTCACGCACAAGATCGACGCCGACACCGACATCGAGCGCGACCACATCGTGTCGACGCTCACGGCGGCCGACCCCGCGGTGCGGGTCACCGTCATCCGCGACTTCGCCACCGGCTACCACTCGCGCAACGGCGGCGGCGACTCGATCCATACCGACGGCGACCTGCCGGTCATCGACGTGCGCCGCCTGCTGCGCGACGGCGAGCCGCTGCCCGCCGACGAGGTCGACCGGTCGGTGCCGGTCACCGAACTGCCGGACGGCGTCTCGTGACGGCCGCGCACGAACCCGGCAAGCGCGCCGCGTTCGAGTCGGGCCTCGACCTCGCGCGCCCGCTCGAGGGGCCGCGACCGATGAAGCGCCCGCTGGCGACGACCATGGGCGCGGTGCTCGTCGGCCTGCGCGTGATCGCGGGGTTCGCCTGGCTCGGTGCGCTCGCGCTCGTCTGGGAGGGCCTCGTCGCGGACGCCGAGCTCGTCCAGGTCGACGACCCGGCCGTGGCCGGGTGGGTGCTGGTCGCCATCGTCGGTGTCGGCTCGCTGTTCCTCCTCGCCCAGTTCGCCGTCGCCTGGTTCGTCTACCGCGGCGCGAACTGGGCGCGCATCCTCGTCATGTCGATCGCCACGCTCAGCGTGCTCTCCTCCGGGGTCGAGTACTTCGCCGGCGGCAACGACATCACCTTCGAGACGACGCTCGTCACCCTCGCGCTCGACATCCTCGTGCTGCTCGCCCTCTCGAGCCGTGCGGCCCGCGACTACGCCCGCCGCGGGCGTGGCACCGTCGCCGGATGACCCGCGGCTCAGACCTCGATCGACTCGCCCGGCACCGGCACGCGCCAGTCGATGTCGTCCTGGCCGAGTCGCTTCAGGTGCCCGACGTGCATCTCCGGGCGGGTGAGGCCGGCGCCGTGGATGGGGATCGCGACGCTCGGGTGCACCTCGCGCACGTAGTCGATCGCCTCGGAGAGCTTGAGCCATGGCCCGCCGATCGGCACCGCGAGGATCTCGACCCGGTCGTCCGGGACGACGAGCGAGTCGCCGGGATGCAGCAGGCGGCCGCCGAGCAGCACGCCGATGTTGTCGAGCTCGCCGAGGTCCGGGTGGATCGGCACGTGGAGGCCGCCGACCGCCGCGATCGCCATGCCGACGTCGGCCGTGTCGCCGGGCCGGAGCACCGTCGGCCGCGCGATGGCGCGCTCGGTGAGCTGTGCCGCGGTGGTCGCGTCGCTCAGCACCTGCGCGTCGGGATTCGCGGCGAGCAGTGCCGGCAGCCGGTCCACGTCCGCATGGTCGGGGTGGCTGTGGGTCAGGACCACGGCGTCGAGGTCGCGGAGGCCCTCGAAGCCGTTCGAGTAGATGCCGGGGTCGAGGAGGACGCGAGTCCCCCCGTCCTCCACGAGCAGGCAGGCGTGGCCGTAGGTGTCGATGCGCATGTCGGTGTCCTTCCGTGCGGGCTCAGAGCCGGTGGGCGAGGTCGAATCCCTCGCGGATGGCGTTCCGGATGCGGCGAGGCGCCTGCGCGTCGCCGATCACGTCGACGTCGACGCCGGCCGAGCGCAACTGCTCGACCATCGCGTCGTTGGGTGACTGCGGGCCGATCCAGAGCGCCCGCGAGACCCCCTCGATACGACGGATGCGTCCGGAGTCGTAGTGGCGCAGCACGGCGTCGCCCCCGGCGAACTCGACGAGCTCGTGCACCGGGACGATCTCGGCCTCGTGCTCGTCGAGGCGCCGCAGCGACGCGATGCGCGAGACGATCGGCAGCTCGCGGAACGGCTCGAAGAACCGGGTCGCCAGCACCACCTGCGCACCGCGCCGGGCCAGTTCCTCCGCGGCCTGGGCCGCCCAGTAGTGGCCGTCCTCATCGAAGACGAGGACGCGTTCGCCTGCCAGCGACTCCGGAACCGAGGCGACGTCCGCGTGCAGCGCGACGCTGTCGTCGGTGCGCACGGCGGGCAGTTCGGGTGTGGCGCCGGTCGCGATGACCACCCGGTCGGGTGCGAGCCCGAGCACGAGGTCGACGTCCGCCGGGGTGCCGGTGCGGAGGTCGACCCCGAGCCGACGGACGTCGGCGTCGAGCCACTCCGCGGCCCGGGCGTAGCCGTCGTGGCCGCCGATGTCGCCGACGCCCGGTCGGGCCTTCCCGCCGGGCGCGTCCGCGGCCTCCAGCACGACGACGTCGTGGCCGCGTCCGGCGGCGACGCGTGCGAACTCCAGCCCGGCCGGACCGGCACCGACGACGACGACCCGTCGTCGCACCTCGGGCATCGGGACCCGCGTCAGCTCGAGCTCGCGCCCGACCGCGGCGTTCTGGACGCAGGCGAGGGTGCTCAGGCCCTCGTGGAGCCCCGACCAGCAGTAGTTGCACTGGATGCACGGTCGGATCGCGCCGAGCGCGCCGACTCCGCCCTGCTCGGCCTTCCGCGGCCAGTCCGGGTCGACCGTGAGGGCGCGCCCGAGCGCGATGCCGTCGGCCCACCCGGCGTCGAGGATCGCGACCGCGTCCGAGGGGTCCACGACGCCGGTGCAGGCGATGCGCGTGGTGTCGGCGAGCTCCCTCCCGACGGCGGCCTGCACGTCGGCGAACGGCGTGTGCGGGAAGTGGCGGTCGGGCAGGTGGGCGTCGATCGAGTTGAAGTTGCCCTGGGAGAACGAGACGTAGTCGACGAGGCCCTCGTCCACGAGCATCCGCGCGAAGCTGGTCGTCAGCTCGGTCGTCAGCCCGCCGTCGCTGAACTCGTCGACGCCGAGCCGGTAGCCGACCACGAAGTCGTCCGGGGCCCCGGAGCGGATGGCGTCGAGGATCCGCCGCGCGAGTTCGGCCCGTCGTTCCGGGCTGCCGCCGAACTCGTCGTCACGGCGGTTCGAGAACGGGGACAGGAACTGCTGCAGGAGATGGCCCTGCGCGCCGTTGAGCTCGACGCCGTCGAATCCCGCGCGCGCGAGGTTCAGCCCGGACCTCGCGTAGCCGTCCGCGAGGGCGTGCACCTCGTCGCGACGGAGCGGGTGGGGCACGCCGCCGCTGCGCGGGCACGCGATCGCCGAGGGGCCGACGAGACGGGGTGGCACGCTGCTCGCGGTGTGCTGGCGACCGCTGTGGTTCACCTGGCCGATCAGCAGTGCGCCCTCGGCGTGCACGCCGTCGGCCCATTGCGTCAGTCCCGGGATCGATGCCGGGTCGTAGGCGGCGATGCCGAACGGCCCGTGCAGCGTCGACGGGTGCACGCGCAGCGCCTCCGTCACGATCGCGCCGACGCCGCCGATCGCCAGCCGGACGTAGTGCGCGACGAGGCGATCGGTGACCGCGTTCGCACTGCTGAGGTTGGTCGTGGTCGCGGCACGGGTCAGGCGGTTGCGCGCGGTCCTGGCGCCGAGGGTCAGGGGAGTGAACAGCACGTCGACGTCGGCGCCCATCACGCCTCCTTCGGGACGATCGAGATCGCGTCCGCCGGCACCTGCACCGTCACGGGAGTGCCCTGGGCGAACGAGATCGACGGGTTCACCCGGGCCCGCAACTCGCGCCCCGCCACGTCGACGATGTGGTCGACCGCCTCGCCGAGGTAGCTGCGTGCGGCCACCGTGCCGTGGGCCGTGTTCGGCCCGGCCGCCCCGCCGCGCTCGTGCAGGTGGATGGATTCGGGCCGGATGCCGATGAGGACCTCGGCGCCGAGGTCGAGTCGCGCCTCGGCCTCGACGTCGAGCGGGCCGATCGGGGTGTCGAGCGTGACGCCCGTCGCCGTCGAGGTCGTCACCGTGCCGTCGAGGAAGTTCGAGTTGCCGATGAACTCCGCGACGAACTTCGACTCGGGCCGCGTGTAGATCTCCCGGGGCGTCCCCACCTGCTGCACGCGGCCGCCCGACATCACGGCGATGCGCGACGACAGCGCGAGCGCCTCCACCTGGTCGTGCGTGACGTAGACGCTCGTGATGCCGAGCTCGCGCTGCAGTCGCTTGAGCTCGAAGCGGAGGTTCTCGCGCAGCCTGGCGTCGAGGTTCGACAGCGGCTCGTCCAGCAGGAGGAGCTTCGGCTCGATCACGAGCGCCCGCGCGAGGGCGAGACGCTGCTGCTGCCCGCCCGACAGCTTCGTGGCGGTGCGGCCAGCGAGGTGGTCGAGCTCCATGAGCGCGAGCACGCGCATGACGCGTTCCTCGATCTGCGCCCGGGACGGTCGCGCCGCGCGTCGCCCGACCTTGAGGGGGAAGGCCGTGTTGTCGAACACCGACATGTGCGGCCAGATCGCGTACGACTGGAAGACCATGCCGAGGCCGCGCCGGTTGACGGGCACCTCCTGCGCGTGCCCCTCGCCCTTGGCGAACAGCACGCGGCCTCCGACGCGGATCTCACCGGCATCCGGCCGTTCGAGCCCGGCGACCGAGCGCAGCGTCGTGGTCTTGCCGCAGCCCGAGGGGCCGAGCAGGGTGAACAGCTCGCCCTCCTCGATGGTGAGCGAGACGTCGTCGATCGCGGCGACGACGGTGTTCGCCTTGATCCTCCGCCCCCGGTCGTCACGCCGATCGCTCGCCGTGGTGAAGGTCTTGGTCAGGTTCTCGATGGTGAGCATGCTGCGTCCTCTCCCGCGATCGGCGGCTCAGAGTCGGATGCCGACGCGACTGCCGAAGCGGTAGACGACGCCGACGATGATGGTGAGCACCGCGACGAGCACGATGCCGAGGGCGGAGATGGTCACGAGCTCGCCCTCTTCGTAGAGCTGGAAGATGAGCACCGCGATCACCTCGTTGCCCGGGCTGTAGAGCAGGATCGAGGACCCGAGCTCCCGGACCGAGATGATGAGCAGGTAGATCCAGCCGGCCATCAGGCCGGGGAAGACGAGCGGGATCAGCACGTGCCGTGCGGTCTGCCACCAGGTGGCTCCGGACACCTGGGCGGACTCCTCCAGCTCGACCGACACCTGCTCGAGCGAGGAGACGGCGTAGCGCATGCCGTAGGGCATGAAGTTCGTGGCGTAGGCGATCAGGAGGATCAACAGCGTGCCGTAGACCGCGAACGGCAGCGGATTCCGCAGGTACACGAAGCTCACCGCGATGCCGATGACGAGGCCCGGCACCACCATGGGCAGGAAGGTCAGGTGGTCCACGAGGCTGCGGCCGCGCACCCGCGAGCGCAGCACGACCCACGCGGCGATGGCCACGAGCACCATCACCAGCGTCGCGGTGCCGACCGCGAGGAGCACCGAGTTGCCCACGGACTGCAGGAAGATCGGGTTCTGCAGGAGGTCCACGTAGTTGTCGAGCGTGAAGTCGCCCAACGCGTCCAGGCTGAACCGCCGGTAGAACGGCAGCAGCGAATTGAACGCCAGGATGAGCAGCGGCAGCGCCACGGTCGCGAACAGGTAGACGGCGACGCCCGCGGCGACGACCGGCCGGAACCGCCCGAGGTCGATCACGTTGGGCCGGAACCCCTTGCCGGTGACCGTGGCGAACTCCTTGCTGTCGCCGCGGAACTTCGCCAGCAGCCAGGTGCCGAGCAGGGCGAACAGGATCAGGCCCACCGAGAGCGCGCCGGCGGCGGCGGTGTCGTACGGGAAGTCCTGCATCACGTAGTAGATGCGCGAGACGAAGACGAAGATGCCGCTGGGGACGCCGAGCAGCGTGGGCACCTCGAAGGACCCGAGGATCTTGACCGCGACCAGCAGTGCCGCGCCCGCCAGGGCGGGCCGGATCAGCGGCAGCGTCACGGTGAAGAACATCCGCGTGCGACTGGCGCCGCTGACGAGCGCGGACTCCTCGAGCGAGGGATCCATCGCGCGGAACGCCACGTACATGAAGAGGTACACCATCGGCGCGCTGTGGGTGCCCTCGACCCAGATCATGCCGCCCATGGAGAAGATGTCGATCAGCGGCACGCCCCACAGCTGCTGCGTCGGCTGGTTGAGCAGGCCGATCGACGGGCTCGCGAGCATGACCCACGAGATCGTGTAGAGCAGGCCGGGGACGATCAGGGGCACCAGCGACGACGCGACGATGAGCGACTTGAACGGCACGTTGGTGCGGACCGTCACGTGCGCGAGCGCGGTGCCGAGGACCATGGCGAGCGCCGTGGAGGCGACGGTGAAGACGATCGAGTTCAGCACCATGTCGTCCAGGCCGGTGGTGCCGTACGCCCGCGCGAACGAGTCGAGCGAGAACGAGCCGTCCCCGAAGAAGGTGGCGCCGAGCAGGTACGCGATGGGCGTGAGCACCAGGTACCCGATCACGAGCAGCGCGAGGAAGATGACGATGTTCCGCACGGCGTTGCCGCCGCCGAGGATCCGTCGCTCGCGCACGGCGGGCGTCCCGCCCGACGGGCCCGCGGTCGCGGTCGGGGGAGCGGTGGGCTGTTGCGGACGCTGACCGAGCTGGGTCATGGAGAACCTTTCGACGGGAGGGGATGCCCGCACGCGGGCGGACATCCCCTCATGGCGCCTGGATCGGCGATTACTGCTGGCGGATCAGCGCGTCGTACTCGTCCGCCCACTCCTCGTACTGGGTGGTGATGTACTCGGGGTTGATCAGGCGGAGGTCCTCCTCGGCGACGTGCTCGAGCGGGCCGCCCGGCAGCTGCACCGCGGTCGGGACGAAGGTGCCGCCGTCGAGGAGCACCTGGGCGCCCTCGCTGAGGATGAAGTCGATCAGGAGCACCGCCGCGGCCGGGTGCGGGGCGTTCGCCATGAGCACGCCGCCTTCCGGCTGCACGATGAGGGGCTTCATGTAGCGGCCGTCCTCCGTGGTCCAGGTGATGGGGGCGTCCCGGGCGGTCGTGCGGTCCACGACCTGCGAGAGCACCGAGGTGCCCGCGTCGTACTCGCCGGCGACGATCAGCTCGGTCATGGTGATGGACGAACCCTGCGGGGACGAGTAGTCGACGAGCGTCGTGAAGAACTCCTCGATCTCGTCGTCGCTCCAGCCCTCCTCCTCCGACAGGTAGTCGTGCATGCCCGCGTACCACGGCCATGCACCCGCGTCCATGGTCAGCAGCCCGTCCCACTTGGGGTCGGCGAGGTCCGTGATGGTCTCGGGGATGTCGTCGTCGTCGACCAGGTCCGTGTTCCAGGCGAAGGTCGGCACGGACAGGCGGAACGGCACGAAGCCGAGCGAGTCGTCGTACCCCGGGATCTGCGACGTGAGCTCGTCGTTGACGTAGGTCGTCGTCATGCCGTCCTCCTTCGCGAGGAGCTGGGACGCCTCGTCCTCGAAGACGTCGACGGCGTGGAGGCCCGCCTGGTACTCCTGCACGACGCGCTGGAGGATCGTCTCGGACCGACCGTTGAACACCTCGACCTCGATGTCGTAGGTGTCGCTGAACGCATCGAGCACGGGCTGCCAGCCCGGGGCGGTGGAGTAGAAGACGACGGCCCCCTCCTCCTGCGCGGCGGCGACGAGTGCGTCGTGGCGCGCATCGCCCGACATCGCGTTGAACTCCTCGACCGTGGCGACGGCGCTGCCGTCGCCCCCGGACGCGTCGTCGGTGGTGTCGTCGGCACTGGTGCATCCGGCGAGTACGAGCGCGGCGAGCCCGACCGCTCCGATGAGGGAGAGTCGCCGCATGCTGTGTGGCGGGAAGACGTGACTGCTCATCAAACTCCAGACCTCTCTGTCTGTGTCGGGCGGGCATCGGCGCACGCCCTCGATGCGCTGAATGAAAGCAGAGATTGTTGCAACTGACAATAGACGCGGGCAATATTGTTGCTGATTTGGGTGCCGACGGCGTGTCCGCACCCCGGTCCGGGCGGTTGCGCCCGCGCGCGACCGACCTAGGCTGGTCGATGAACGCGCCCGACTCGCAGAGGAGTCCACGATGCTCGACTACGACCCGTACGCCGCCCTCCAGGGCTTCGCCCCGCTGCCGTCGTTCGACGTGCGCAGCGATGACATCGCGCCCGGCGGCGAGATCCCGCTGCGGAACCAGGCGGCCGGATGCGGCGGCGACGACGTGTCGCCCCACCTCGCATGGTCGGGCTTCCCGCCCGAGACCCGCGGGTTCGTCGTGACCTGCCTCGACCCCGACGCGCCGACCGGCGC
Source organism: Agromyces sp. SYSU T00194 (assembly GCF_040496035.1). Lineage (NCBI taxonomy): Bacteria > Bacillati > Actinomycetota > Actinomycetes > Micrococcales > Microbacteriaceae > Agromyces > Agromyces chitinivorans. The sequence continues at coordinate 1,333,907 of NZ_JBEPJZ010000001.1, forward strand.
GGGCTGGTGGCACTGGGCCGTGAACGGGCTCGGCATGACGACCGAGCTGCCGGCCGATGCCGGCGCGTACGGCGGTGCCGGGCTCCCCGACGGGGCGTTCATGGTCTGCAACGAGGACCGCGAGCCCGCCTACGCAGGGCCGAACCCGCCCGACGGCACGGGCCTGCACCGCTACATGTTCCTCGTCACCGCGCTCGACCAGGAGCGCCTGCACACGAAGGCCGACGAGACGCCGAGCGCGCTGGCCTTCCAGGCGTACTTCCACGGCATCGCGCGCGGCGTGCTCGTCGGCACGGTCATCGCCGACTGAGCGCGGGCCGGAATCGGCCTACAGCGCGAGACGGTACCCGTACACGTGCAGGGTGCCGGGCGTGAAGTCGAGGTCGGCGGATGCGACGAAGCCGACCCGCTCGTACATGGCACGCGCGGCGCGCATCGGCTCGGTCGAGTGCAGCACCACCTGCGCGAGCCCCGCGGCGCGTGCGCGCGCGACGCACGCCTCGATCAGCATGCGGCCGAGCCCGAGGCCCTGCGCGTCGGGCGAGACGCCGAGGAACCGGATGCCCCCGGCGCCGTCGAGGTCGGGCCAGCCGGCCCGCACCCCGTACTCGGCGAGGTGGGCGAACCAGACCACGCCGCCCCGCACGTGCTCGTCCGCGTCGACGGCGACGAGCACCGTCACGCCCGGGCGGCCGGCGTACGCGCCGACGTTCGCGAGCATCGCGTAGTACTCCGGCGACTCCTCGGGCGATGCGAACCCGTCGAGGCTCGAGTACGCCGCGACGAGGATGCGGCCGAGCACGGGCAGCTCCCCCGGCTGCGCCTCACGCACCGTGAGACCCTCGCGGGGCGCGGTCACCCGTGCGTCGGCCAGCACGCCGGTCATCGGGCGACCTCCGCCACGGCGTGCGCGGCGCACGACACCGCGTCGCACGACTCGCAGGCGACGAGGCGCGCCCGGCAGGAGGCATCCGTGCAGTTGCCGACCCGGCTGCTCGGGGCACCGCAGCCGGCGCAGCGGCCGAGCACGGCGGCGCGGTCGCTGAACGAGACCTGGCCGCGCCCGTCGAAGACGTGGAGCGCGCCCTCCCAGAGGCCGTCGTCGCCGTAGCGCTCGCCGTAGCGGACGATGCCGCCGTCGAGCTGGTACACCTCGCCGAACCCGCGCGCGGTCATGAGGCTCGAGAGCACCTCGCAGCGGATGCCGCCGGTGCAGTAGGTCACGACGGGCCGGCCCTTCAGGTGGTCGTAGGCGCCCGAGTCGAGCAGGTCGACGAAGTCGCGGGTCGTGTCGGCGGCGGGCACGACGGCGCCGCGGAATCGCCCGACCTCGGCCTCGAACGCGTTGCGGCCGTCGAAGAACGCGACCTCGTCGCCGCGTTCCGCGACCAGCGCGTGCAGCGCCTCCGGGTCGAGGCGCGTGCCGCCGCCGATGACGCCGCCGTCGTCGACCTGCAGCTCGCCGGGGGCGCCGAAGCTCACGATCTCGTCGCGCACCTTCACGCTGAGCTTGGGGAAGTCGAGGCTCCGGCCGTCGGCGTCGAGGCCCGTGCCGTCGCTCCACTTGAGGTCGGCGTCGCGGAACGGCGCGTAGTCGCGGAACTTCCGGCGCCAGCGCTTCAGCGCGTCCATCTCGCCGCCGAGGGTGCCGTTGATGCCGTGCTCCGAGACGAGGATGCGCCCGCGCAGGCCGAGCGACTCGCACAGGTCGCGCTGCCAGAGGCGCACGGCCTCGGGGTCGGCGACCGGCGCGAACCGGTAGAAGAGGAGGATCTTGGCGACGGGCACCGGGCGATGCTACCGGCCGTGGCTGGGCGAGTGCCGAGCAGGGGTGCGCGCTAGCGTGGCATCCGTGACCCTCGCCACGCACGCCGACCACGTCCGCATCCACGTCGCCGACGGGCTCGGGCACGTGACGCTCGACCGGCCCGAGGCGCTGAATGCGCTGAACCACCGGATGCTCCTGCGGCTGACCGAGATCTTCGAGGCGTGGCGCGACGACACCGAGGTGTCGATCGTGCTGCTCGACGGGGCGGGGGAGCGCGGGTTCTGCGCGGGCGGCGACATCCGCGAGATGTACGCAGGGATCACCGCCGACCGCCGCGACGACGTGCGCGCGTTCTTCTGGCACGAGTACCGGCTCGACGCCATGATCGCCGAGTACCCGAAGCCCGTCGTCTCGATCCTCGACGGCATCGCCATGGGCGGCGGCATCGGCATCGGCGGGCACGCGTCGATCCGCATCGTGACCGAGCGCTCGCGCCTGGCGATGCCGGAGACGCGCATCGGCTTCACGCCCGACGTCGGCGGCGCGCTGCTGCTCGGCCGTGCGCCCGGGCGGCTCGGCGAGTACCTCGCGCTCACCTCCGAGTCGATGTCGGATGCCGCGGCCATCGATGCCGGCTTCGCCGACTTCCTCGTGCCGAGCGCCTCCCTGCCCGCGCTGGCCCAGGCGCTCGAGGAGCGCGCCGACCCGGGCACCCCCAGCGAGATCGTGATGCTCTTCGACGAGACGCCAGAGCCGTCGCCGCTGCAGGCGAAGCGGCACTGGATCGACGACGCCTTCGCCGCCGACGACGTGCCCGGCATCATCGAGCGACTGCGCGAGCTCGCCGACGGCCGGCGCCCGGCCCGCACCGGCGCGGGGGCGCCCGAGTTCCCGGTGGTGCCGCTCGATGCCTCCTCGCGCGCGGAGGCGGCGGCCACCGCCGAGGCGCTCCTCGAGCGTGCGCCGACGGCGCTCGCCGTGACGCTGCACGCCGTGCGTTCGGCGCGGGCGCTGAACGCACTGCGACCCGTGCTCGAGCAGGACCTGCGCCTGGTCTCCTGGTTCCTCGACCACCCCGACCTCGCGGAGGGCATCCGCGCCCAGGTCGTCGACAAGGACCGGTCGCCCCGCTGGAGCCCGGCCGGGCTGGACGAGCTCGACGAGGACGTGGTCGCGCAGGCCTTCGCGCAGCCACTGCCCTTCCCGCTCTGGGACGACTGACCGACTGGCCGACTGGCCGACTGGCCGACTGGCCGACTGGCCGACTGACCGACCGGCCGCCGGTACGCCGATGGCGGCGCCTCCGGGCCAGTCGTGGGTGCCGCGGGTACGGTGGAGCACGTGAAGATCCACCACCTGCGCACCCATCGAAGCGACGAGCACCTGACCCGCGAGGGCCAGCTCGCCTGGCAGTTCGCGGGCCTCGCGATCGACCCCGTCGAGGTCGAATCCGATGTCGTCGACATGGTCGTCAACCGCGTCATCGACAACGCGGCGGTCGCCGCCGCGTCGCTCACGCGCGCCCCCGTCGTCTCGGCGCGCAGCCAGGCGCTCGCGCACCCCGTCTCCATCGGCGGCGACGGCGCGACCGTGTTCGGCGTCGACGCGGCCCGCCGCACCTCGCCCGAGTGGGCGGCCTGGGCGAACGGCGTCGCCGTGCGCGAGCTCGACTTCCACGACACGTTCCTCGCCGCCGACTACTCGCACCCGGGCGACAACATCCCGCCGATCCTCGCGGTCGCCCAGCACCTCGCCGCGCACCGCGGCATCACCGGCCGTGACGTCGTGCGGGCCATCGCCACGGCCTACGAGGTGCAGATCGACCTGGTGAAGGCGATCTCGCTGCACGCGCACAAGATCGACCACGTCGCCCACCTCGGCCCGTCGGCGGCCGCAGGCATCGGCACCCTGCTCGGCCTCGACCAGGAGACGATCTTCCAGGCCATCGGCCAGGCGCTGCACACGACCACCGCGACGCGGCAGTCGCGCAAGGGCGAGATCTCGACCTGGAAGGCGCACGCGCCGGCGTTCGCCGGGAAGATGGCGATCGAGGCCGTCGACCGCGCGATGCGGGGCCAGACCAGCCCGGTGCCGATCTGGGAGGGTGAGGACGGCGTCATCGCCTGGCTCCTCGACGGGCCGGACGCCTCGTACGAGGTGCCGCTGCCCGAGCTCGGCGAGCCCAAGCGCGCGATCCTCGACTCGTACACCAAGGAGCACTCGGCCGAGTACCAGGCGCAGGCGTGGATCGACCTCGCCCGCAAGCTGCACGACGAGTACCCGCTGCTGCTCGACGACCCCGCCCGGGTCGAGTCGATCGTGCTGGAGACCAGCCACCACACGCACTACGTGATCGGCTCGGGCGCGAACGACCCGCAGAAGTACGACCCGACCGCGTCACGCGAGACGCTCGACCACTCGATCCCGTACATCTTCACGGTCGCGCTGCAGGACGGCAGCTGGCACCACGTCGACTCGTATGCGCCCGAGCGCGCCGCCCGCCCCGACACGGTCGAGCTCTGGCGCAAGGTCACCACGGTCGAGGACCCGGAGTGGACCCGCCGCTACCACTCGCTCGACATCTCCGAGAAGGCGTTCGGCGGCCGCGTGGTCATCCGCCTCGCCGACGGCGGCGAGATCACCGACGAGATCGCGGTCGCCGACGCGCACCCGCTCGGCGCCCGCCCGTTCGCGCGCGAGCAGTACGTGCAGAAGTTCCGCACCCTCGCCGAGCGCTCGCTCGAGGCGCCCGAGATCGACCGCTTCCTCGACGTGGCGGCGCGCCTGCCCGAGCTCGGCCCCGACGAGCTCGGCGGCCTGACCTTCACGGCGGCGCCCGGCCTGCTCACGACGGTCGAGAACCCGGAGGGCCTCTTCTAGGACGCGCCCGAGCCGGGGTGGTCGCTTCTCCGGAGCCTGCGGTGGCGGGTGGGACTCGCCCGGCCGCCGCTCCCGCCGTCGACTGACGTTCGGGGTAGCCTCCGAGCATGACAACTCCTTCCACCGCTCCCGCGACCGACCGCTGGAATGTCTGGGCGATCGTCGCGTTCATCACCGTCTGGTTCACCGGGATCCTCGGCCTCGTGTTCGGCTACATCGCCCTCTCGCAGATCAAGCGAACCGGCGAGCGGGGCCACGGCCTTGCTCTCGCCGCGGTGATCCTCGGCTGGATCGGCCTGCTGATCGGGCTGGCGATCCTCGTCCTCGTCATCGTCTCCGGCGGCCTCTACGTCGCGAACACCCAGAGCTGAACCGCCGGCGACGTGCTCGCCGTGATCGTCGGCGCGATCTCGCTCGCGCTCCTGAACGGGTACGCGCTGCTGCTCATCGTGTTGCGCGCCCGGGTCTACAAGGTCCCGCTCTACCGGCCGATGATCCTGAACATCGGGTTGTCGATCCTGCCCGTCGCGGTCGCGCTCCTGGCGGTCTCGCTGCTGCTGCTGCTCGTGCCACTGCTCGTGGCGCTCCCGCCGGTCGCGGCCGGCGCTGCGCCACTGCTCGAGTGGGTCTACCTCGTCGTGACGACCGCGCTGTGGGTGCTGCTCTTCCCGAACTCGGTCTACCTGATCACCGAGCTGAACTTCAGCCATCGCTCCTCGAACGACCCGGTGCCGCTGTGGTACGACATCGTGCACACCCTGACTCTGACCCTGTCCGGAATCGCGAACGCCGTCTTCAGCCTCGCACTCGTGCAGACCGCCTTCACCGTGATCGTGATCGACCCGCCCGGCTCCCCATCGGTGCCGCCCCCGGCCAGTTGGTGGTTCGCCGCGGCGGTGATCGTGCTCGGCGCCGTCGGCGTCTACCTCGGGCGATATCTCCGCTTCAACAGCTGGGACGTGCGTCACCCGGGTTCCATGCTCGACAAGGGGCGCGTGCACTTCGCGTCACCCGGCCGCTGGACCGAGGCGGCCGCGTTCGTCGTGTCCCATTCGACCCTGCTCGCACTCGTGTACGCACCCGTCTATCTCGCCGCGTACGTCGCGTTCGGAAGTGGCTGATCGGTTCCCCAGACGTACGGGCGGTGTCCGACCGACGCAAGTCGGAGATCTGGCACCGTCGCGGGGGCCGTCCGCGGCGCGGCCGGAGCGTTCACGACGCGCTCCCATCACGCCTTCGCCGGGGCGTGGCGGTGGAGCAACGCGGCGTCCGTCGTGCTTCGAGGCCCGCTCTCGGCGAGCACCCGGCGGTAGAGGTGCTCGTACCCACGGGCCATCACGGGCAGGTCGAAGTTGCGTTCCACATGGCGTCGCGCGTCAGCGGGATCGAGGCGCATTGCTGCGTCGATCGCGTCCGGGAACTCCTCGATGCGGTCGAGCACGAACCCGGTGCGCCCGTGGTCGATCACCTCCGGCACGCTCCCACGCCGGAGTGCGACGACCGGGGTGCCCGTCGCCATGGCCTCCACCATGACGAGCCCGAACGGCTCGGACCACTGGATCGGGAAGAGCAGTGCCGCAGCCCCGGCCAGCAGCGCCCGCTTCTGGGCGCCGTCGACCTCGCCGATCAGATCGGTGTCGCCACCCAGCCGCGGCGAGATGACCTCCTCGAAGTACCGCCGTTCCGACGGTTCCCGGAGCTTGCCGGCCAGGACGATCCGCCGGCCCGCCGCCCGGGCCGCATCGATGGCGAGGTGCGGTGCCTTCTCCGGCCCGTACCGTCCGAGCCACAGCAGGTAGTCGTCCTTGTCTGCCCGGAACGGGAACGTCGACACGTCGATGGCGTTGTGGACGACGCCCGCCCACGGCAGTGCCGGTCGCTGGGCCCGTTGCGCATCGGAGATCGCGACCAGGCCGATCGTGCCGGCCAGCAGTTCGAAGTAGTCGCCGGTCGGGCCCTCCAAGGTGCCGTGCATCGTGGCGAGTGTCGGCGTCCGCCTGCCACGAGCCAGCAGGGGTCCGGCGAGCGAGTGGTCGTGCACCAGGTCGACGTCGAGGTGCTCCAGCTCGCGGCCCGCATCGGCGGCGAGGATCACCTCGGGCAGCGGTGAGCCGAGCTCGGCACTCGGCGGCCGGGCGAACACCCCGTGGTACGAGTCGGCACGGGTGCGCGACGGGCCCGAAGCGATCAGCACGACGCGATGGCCGAGCGCGACGAGCCCGTCGACGAGTGAGGCCACCACGGCCTCGGTGCCCCCGTAGCCGACCGGGGGCACCTCGAACCAGGGTGGCGCGATCATGGCGATGCGCAGCGGCGAGCGGCGTCGGGCGTCGCCGTCGACGGGTGCGGTGCCGCCCGCCGCCGGCGGCGGGACCTGTTCGCGATCGAGTCGCGCGGGTTCGAGCGTCGTGCTCACGACTCGCTCCTTCCGTCGCCCGCGGCGTCCGTCCGCCGCGGGCCCTCCGACCCGTCCCCGCCGCGACCGCCGACGTATCCTGCACTGGTCGATCGAGGAGGTGCTCGATGGCTTCCGCCGTACCCGGTTCGTCGGTGACCGTCGTCGAAGGTTCGTCCTTCTGCCTGAGCAGTTTCAACGGAGACGTGCGGCCGAACAGGGTCGAAGGTCTCTTCGTCCGCGACACGAGGCTGCTGTCGAGGTGGGAGCTGCTCGTCGACGGGTCGCGCGTGCACGGCCTCGCCGCCGTCTCCGCGGACCCGTACGAGGTGCGCTTCACCGGGCGCGCGGCGACCCGCCCCGGCCAGGTCGAGCCGACGCTCATCGTCGAACGTCATCGGCTGGTCGGCAACGGCCTGCGCGAGGACATCCGGGTGCGCAACTTCGCGTCGGAGGCGGCGGCGATCGACTTGCAGCTCATGGTCGACGCCGACTTCGCCGACGTGTTCGAGGTGAAGGAGAACCGTCCCCGACGCCGTCGCACGGTCTCGCACAGCACTGACGGGGGGCGGCTCGCCTTCGACGTCGACGAGCTCGGGATGCACCGCGGCGTGCGGATCACGGCATCCGACGCGCGGGTGGCCGAGCGGATGCTCACGATCGCCGCCGTGGTGCCGCCGCGTGGCGAGTGGTCGACCTCCATCGAGGTCGCCGGGGTGACCGGCGGCACGGAGTCGGCGCAGTCCTTCCCGATCGGTGCCGCGCTGAACCACGCGGAACCCGCCCGGCGCATGCGGAGCTGGCGCGATTCGGTGCCGAACATCACCGTGGCCGACCCGTCGCTCGCGCACGCGCTCGAGCGCAGCGAGGAGGACCTCGGCGCGCTGCGGATCGTGGACGCAGAGCATCCGGACGACTCGGTCGTCGCCGCGGGCGCACCCTGGTTCATGGCGCTGTTCGGCAGGGACTCGCTGCTGACCGCCTGGATGACCCTGCCGTTCGCGCCGGACCTCGCGATGGGAACGCTGCGCACGCTGGCACGACTGCAGGGCCGGCGGGTCGACGCGCGCACGGAGGAACAGCCGGGTCGCATCCTGCACGAGGTGCGCCTCGGCATCAACCTCGCGCTCGCGCCCGGGGGCGAGAGCGCCTACTACGGTTCGATCGACGCGACCCCCCTGTTCGTGATGCTGGTGGGGGAAGCGCTGCGCTGGGGCGTGCCGCTGCCCGAGATCGAGCCGCTGCTGCCGGCGGTCGACGCTGCCGTGCGCTGGATCGTCGAGTACGGCGATCGCGACGGCGACGGGCTCGTCGAGTACGAGCGCTCCTCCGACCGCGGACTGCTCAACCAGGGCTGGAAGGACAGCCAGGATGCGATCGCGGGCCGTGACGGCGAGTTCGCGCAGGGGCCGATCGCGCTCGCCGAGGTGCAGGGCTACTGCTACGCCGCGTTCGAGGCGAAGGCGGAGATCGACGCGCGCCTCGGCCACGCCGCGGATGCCGCGCAGTGGCGTCGCCGTGCGCGCGCGCTCAAGCGGCGGTTCCACGAGCGGTTCTGGATGCCCGAGGAGCAGTTCTACGCACTCGCCCTCGACGGGCGGAAGCGGCAGGTCGATGCGATCGCGTCGAACGCCGGCCAGTGCCTGTGGACCGGGATCGTCGACGAGGGCGTGGCCGAGCCGGTGGTCGACCGGCTCCTCTCGCCCGAGCTGTTCTCGGGGTTCGGCATCCGGACGCTCGGCACGGGCAACGTGCGCTACAACCCGGTGAGCTACCACAACGGATCGGTGTGGCCGCACGATACGGTGCTCGCCGCCGCCGGGATCGCCACCTACGGGTTCGACGAGCGGGCGCGTGCCGTCGTCGATGGCCTCATCGACGCATCCGCGGCATTCGACGGCCGGCTCCCGGAGCTCTTCTGCGGGTTCGATCGTGGCGAGAAGGCGGAGCCGGTGCCGTATCCCGCCTCGTGCTCGCCCCAGGCGTGGGCGTCGGCGACGCCCATCGAGATCCTGCGCATCGCGTTGGGTCTGCGTCCGTCGAAGGAGCGACGCGAACTGGTGGTCAAGCCCGCCGCGGCGCGGCTCGGCGCCGTCCGCATCAACAACCTCCCCTTCGATCGGCGACAGTTCCTGCTCACGGCGGACCGGGGCGGCATCGCGGTGATCCGCGAGAAGGCGGCGACGCTCGCGGCGGTGGGATCGGCTGCGCCGGGCGGGCCGACGTCGTCGCCGACCGCGTGATCAGCGTCAGCGGCGTTGCGGCGACGCGGCCGCGACGAGGGGAGCCGACGGGTGGGAGGAGCGGCGGCGCACGGCCTTCGCCGCCGCGTCGGCCAGCACCACGGCGGGGATCGCCGCCGCGGCGAGCAGCCAGCCCGCCGGGTGCGGCCACGCACCGCCGAGCAGTTCGGACAGCAGCGGGATCGCGAGGAACGCCACGAGCAGCGCGGCCTGGATGCCGACCGCCCCGACGATGAACGGGTTGCCGCGCGGATCGAGCCGCCAGACCGGCCGCGACGCGCTGCGGCAGGCGAACGCGTTCGCGATCTGGCCCAGGGCGATCGCGGCGAAGGTCGTGCCCGACGCCGTCGCCAGCAGCGCGGCCGACGGCGTCTGCCCCCACGACCACCCGCCGGCCAGGAGCACCGCGAGGAACGCGCCGAGCGCGATCACGGCCTCCGTCGGCCCGAGCACGCCGAACGCCCGGCCGAGCAGTGCCGGGTCGACGATGCGTCGGCGCCGGCGCCCGTGCATCACGTTGTCGCGCGGCGGCTCGGCGCCGAGCGCGAGTGCGGGCAGCATGTCGCTGCCGATGTCGAGCGCCAGCACCTGCAGCACGCCGATCGCGAGCGGCACCTGCCCGCCGGTGAGCGCCCAGAGCACGAACGGCGCGAGTTCGGCGACGTTGTCGGTGAGGTGGTAGGTGAGGAACCGGCGCACGTTGGCGAACGTCGCCCGGCCGAGCTCGACCGCGGCGACGATCGTCGCGAAGTGGTCGTCGAGCAGCACGAGGTCCGCCGCCTCGCGGGCGACGTCGCTGCCGCTCGCGCCCATCGCGACGCCGACGTCGGCCTCGCGCAGCGCCGGGGCGTCGTTGACCCCGTCGCCCGTCATCGCGACGACGTGGCCGTGGCCGCGCAGTGCACGCGCGATGCGCAGCTTGTCGGCCGGGGTGGCGCGGGCGACCACCACGCCGTCGGCGTGGTCGACCGCGTCGGCGAGCTCGGCGTCGGTCCCGGGGAGCCCGGGTGCGTCGAGCACGACGCCGTCGGGGCCGAGGAGGCCGATCTCGCGCGCGATGGCCGCGCCGGTGCGCGGATGGTCGCCGGTGATCATCGCGATGCGGATCCCCGCGGTGCGACAGCTCCGCAGCGCCTCGCCCACCCCGTCGCGCGGCGGGTCCTCGAGGGCGAGCACGCCGACCAGGTCGAGGTCGTGCTCCATCGACGGCGCGGGGGCGCCGCTCCAGGCGCGGCTCGCGACCGCGAGTACGCGCCGCCCGGTTCCGGTCAGCTCGTGCACGGCGTCCGTGATGCGCTCGGGCACCTCGCGGCAGCGCGCGAACACCGCCTCCGGCGCACCGAGCACCGACACGCGTCCGCCGTCGAGTGATGAACTGAGCATGCGGTCGGCCGTGTACGGCAGGCGCTGCCCCTCGGGCTCCGCGGCGAGACCGGCGCGCAGCGCGAGGCAGTGGAACGCCGCCTCCATCGGGTCGCCGGTCGCCGTCCAGCCCTCCGCGCGTTCGACGACCCGACCCGTGACGCAGCGCAGCGCCGCGCGTGCGATGTCGGGCACGACCGCCACCGCGGCATCCGCTCCGCGGAACTCGGCGTCGGGCTCGTACCCGGACCCGTGCACGGTGACGCGTCCCGCTGCGGTGACGACGGCGACGACGTTCATGCGGTTCTGCGTGATCGTGCCGGTCTTGTCGGCGCAGATGAACGTCGTCGCGCCGAGCGTCTCGACCGCGTCGAGGCGGCGCACGAGCGCGTGCCGCTTCGCCATCTGCTCGGCGCCGCGCGCGAGTGAGAGGGTGACCGTCGGCAGCAGGCCCTCCGGCACCAGGGCGACCGCGACGCCGATCGCGAAGATGAACGCGTCCGTGAGGTCGAGGCCGAGCGCCAGCATCACCGCGCCGAGGCCGATGCCCGCGCCGGCCGCGATCAGGGCGACGACGCGCACCACCCGCCGCAGCTCGATCGTGAGCGGGCTCGGCGGACGGGTCGCGCCGGCGGCGAGCCGGTCGATGCCCGCGAGCGCGGTACGCGCGCCCGTCGCGGCCACGGTGCCGCGCGCCTCGCCCTCCACGACGAACGTCCCGGCCAGCAGGAGGTCGCCCGCCTCGTGCGGCACGGTCACGCTCTCGCCGGTCAGGAGCGACTCGTCGAGCGTGAGGGCGTCGCTCGCGAGCACCGTGACGTCGGCCCCGACGCGGTCGCCCGCGGCGAGCAGCAGGAGGTCGCCGGGCACGAGGTCGGCCGCGGGCACGTCGATCGCCTCGCCGTCGCGCACGACGCGCGCCGACGACGGCAGGAGTTCGCCGAGGCGTTGGGCCGAGCGGTCGGCGCGGTACTCCTGGAAGAACGCGAAGGCGGCGTTGAGCAGCACGATCGCGACGATCGCGACCGCGAGCGCCGGGGTGCCGGCGAGCAGGGCGAGGCCCGCTGCCGCCCAGAGCAGCAGCGCGAGCAGGTGGGTCAGCTCGCCGACGAGCATCCGCCAGGCCGGCCTGCGGCGCTTCCGGACGACGAGGTTCGGCCCGACCGCGTCGCGGCGGGCGGTCGCCTCCCGGGTGCTCAGGCCCGACGCGGGCATCGTCACGAGACCATGCTGCGCCCGCACGGCTCGCAGCGCCCCGTCCGAAGGTCCCATCCCCTCGGGCGGGCGACGCGGGCCGCCGCCGTAGGCTGGGCCCATGCTCTACGCCCAGACCCCGCCGGCCGAGAAGCGCCGGCTCTTCCGCGAACGCCTCGCCTCGGGCGAGTTGCTCCGCTTCCCCGGTGCGTTCAACCCGCTGAGCGCCCGACTCATCGAGCGCAAGGGCTTCGACGGCGTCTACATCTCGGGCGCCGTGCTCTCCGCCGACCTCGGGCTGCCCGACATCGGGCTCACCACCCTCAGCGAGGTCGCCGGCCGCGCGAAGCAGATCGCGCGCATGACGGAGCTGCCCGCGATCGTCGACGCCGACACCGGCTTCGGCGAGCCGATGAACGTCGCCCGCACCGTGCAGGAGATGGAGGACGCGGGCCTCGCGGGCCTGCACATCGAGGACCAGGTCAACCCGAAGCGCTGCGGGCACCTCGACGGCAAGCAGGTCGTCGACGAGCAGACCGCCCTGCAGCGCATCCGCGCCGCCGCCGACGCGCGGCGCGATGCGAACTTCCTGATCATGGCGCGCACCGACATCCGTGCGGTCGAGGGGCTCGAGGCATCCGTCGACCGGGCGAAGGCACTCGTCGACGCCGGCGCCGACGCGATCTTCCCCGAGGCGATGGCCTCGCTCGAGGAGTTCGCCGCCATGCGCGCGGCGGTCGACGTGCCGCTGCTGGCGAACATGACCGAGTTCGGCAAGAGCGAGCTGTTCACGTCGCAGCAGCTCGCCGACGTCGGCATGAACATCGTGATCTGGCCGGTGTCGCTGCTGCGCCTCGCGATGGGCGCCGCCGTGGCGGGACTCGACGAGCTCGAGGCATCGGGCAACCTCGTCGGCAAGCTCGACGACATGCAGCATCGCGCCGAGCTCTACGACCTCATCGACTACGAGGGGTACAACCGGTTCGACTCCTCGATCTTCAACTTCCGCGTCTCGCGCGAGGGATGAGGGGCGGGGCGAACGGATGCCCCGGAGCCGCCCCACCCGTAGGCTGGAGCTCCGAGCCGACTCGACGGGGAGCACCATGACGGATCAGCAGACCGAGCCCGAGATCCACAAGGGCCTCGCCGGCGTGTACGTGGACACGACGGCCATCTCGAAGGTGAACCCCGAGACCAACTCGCTGCTGTACCGCGGCTACCCGGTGCAGGAGCTCGCCGCGTCGGTGACGTTCGAGGAGGTCGCGTACCTGCTCTGGAACGGCGAGCTGCCCGACGAGCGCCAGCTCGCCGCGTTCGAGCAGCGCGAGCGGTCGTTGCGCGGGCTCGACCACACCGTCAAGCGCGTCATCGACGAGCTGCCGCTCACCGCGCACCCGATGGACGTCGTGCGCACCGCGGTCAGCGTCATCGGCGCCCGCGACCCGAAGGCCCGGGAGTCGTCGCCCGACGTCAACCTCGACATCGCGATGCGCCTGTTCGCCCAGCTGCCGTCGATCGTCGCGTACGACCAGCGCCGCCGGCACGAGCTCGACATGGTCGAGCCGCGCGACGACCTCGGCTACTCGGCGAACTTCCTCTTCATGACGTTCGGCGAGCTGCCCGAGCTGCCCGTCGTGAACGCGTTCGACGTGTCGATGATCCTGTACGCGGAGCACTCGTTCAACGCCTCGACGTTCACGGCGCGCGTGATCACCAGCACGCTCTCCGACCTGTACTCGGCCGTCGTCGGGGCGATCGGCGCGCTCAAGGGGCCGCTGCACGGCGGCGCGAACGAGGCGGTCATGCACGCGTTCGACGAGATCGGGTCGGCAGACCGCGCCGAGGCCTGGCTCGACGAGGCCCTCGCCGCCAAGCGCAAGGTCATGGGCTTCGGGCACCGCGTCTACAAGCACGGCGACTCGCGCGTGCCCACCATGCGCGACGCGATGGAGCGCATGCTCGAGTACTACGACCGCCCCGACCTGTTCGAGCTCTACGTCACGCTCGAGCGCGCGATGGACGAGCGCAAGGGCATCAAGCCGAACCTCGACTACCCCGCGGGCCCGACGTACCACGTCATGGGCTTCGACACCGAGACGTTCACGCCGCTGTTCGTCGCGAGCCGCGTGGTCGGCTGGACCGCGCACATCATGGAACAGCTCGACGGCAACTCGCTCATCCGCCCGCTGTCGGTCTACGACGGCGCCGGCGAGCGGCACGTCCCCGTGCGCTGAGGCCCGCGCGGCTGGGGGAATCGCACAAGCGCGGCGCCCCGCGCGAGCGGGCCCGGTTGTCCGAGTCGGCCAACGGATGCCCCGGGGCATCCGCCCTGCCCTACAGTGCACCCGTGCACATGTTCTTCCGGACCCTCCTCCACCTCGCCTGGTTCTCCCGCCGCAAGCAGGGCCTCGGGCACTACGACGTCGCCCGCACGAACTTCATCACGCTGCCGACCGACCTCGACGTCAACTGGCACATGAACAACGGCGTGTACTTCTCGATCATGGACGTCGCGCGCTTCGACATGCTCGTGCGCAACGGCGTCTGGAAGATCTTCCGCGACCGCGGCTGGTACCCGGTGGTCGTCGCCGAGACGCTGTCGTTCCGCAAGTCGTTGAACCTCTGGCAGCGGTTCACGATCGAGTCGCGCATCCTCGGCTTCGACGACAAGGCCGTGTACGTCGAGCAGCGCTTCGTGCGCCCCGGCCCCGACGGCGAGCCCGAGGTGTACGCGAAGGGCTACATCCGCGGCCGGTTCCTGAAGAAGGGCGGCGGCACCGTCTCGGTCGCCGAGCTGATCGAGGCGATCGGCGAGGTGCCCGAGGAGATGGTCGTGCCCGAGCGCCTGCTCGAGTGGGGCCAGGGCGTGTCGCTGCCGGCCACGCGCGCGGCGGCGCCGTCGGTCTGGAGCTGACGCGGCCCGGAGCTGACGCGGCCCGGAGCTGACGCGGCCCGGCCGAGCGGATGCCCCGGGGCATCCGCTCGCGGCTAGCTGAGCTCCTTCTTCGGCACGACCACCTCGCGGATGATGAGGAGGATGCCCGCCGCGATCGGGATGGCGACCAGCGCACCCGGCAGGCCGGCCAGCGTGCCGCCGGCGAGGGCCGCGATCAGCACGAGCGAGCCCGGGATCGACACGGCCTTGCTCATCACGCGCGGGGTGAGGATGTAGGCCTCGACCTGCATGTAGATGAGCATGAAGATCAGCACGATGATCGCGGCGGTCGGCGAGACGAACAGCGCGACGATCGTCATGGCGATGGTCGTCAGGATCGTACCGATCAGCGGGATGAGCGTGATCAGGAACGCGACCGACGCGATGACGATGGCGTACGGCACGCCGACGATGATCAGCAGGATGAGGCTGTAGGTCGCGTTGAAGAACGCGAGCACGACCATGCCGCTGAGGTAGCGGCCGATCGAGTCCATGATCCGCTCGGCGTAGCCGACGACCGTCTCGCGGTGCGACTTGGAGATCAGCGAGTAGCAGGCCTGCTTCATCGTGTCGAGCGTCGCGATGAAGTAGATCGACAGGATGAAGATGAAGAATCCGGTCGAGATCGCGTTCACGACCGTGCCCGCCACCTGGAGTGCGCCGCCGCCGACGGTCGCCCAGGTGTTGGGATCGGTGATGATGCCCAGGAGCCAGTCGTAGGCGCCCGAGATCGCGCCGCCGGTGAAGTCCTCCACCGCCAGGTACCAGTCCTGCTGCTGCACGTCCTCGACTGCCTGCGGCAGCCCCTGGATGAACTCGACCGACTGCGTGACGATGATCGGGATGAGCAGGAGCAGCATGCCCGCGACGACGCCGACGAACAGCAGGATGACCGTGACGATCGCCCAGCCCCGCTTCATGCCGCGTCGCTGGAACCAGCGGATGAGCGGGTCGAGCCCGAGCGCGACGAAGATCGCCGCGAAGACCGAGAAGATCACCGACGACAGCCCGAGGGCGGCCTGGGCGAGGAAGAGCGCCAGCAGCACGCCGAGGGTCGCGACGAACGCCCACCGGAACGGATGGTTGCTCATCACGCTCACGACGGGACGCGCGCGCGACATCACCTCGGGCTCGGTCACTTCACTGGCGTCGGTGCTGCGACGAGGCTTCCTCATGGCGCCAGTCTAGGGGTGGGTCACACCGATTCCGCGGGAACCACCAGCCCCTTGTAGTAGTCGACGTAGCTGTCGCCGTAGTGGTCCCAGCCGGGGGCCTCGCCGCCCGTGACCGCGGCCCGCAGGGCGTCGAGGTAGTGGTCCCACACAGGACCGATGCGCGCGGCCTCACCGGGGTCGCGCAGCCGCTGGCCGAGGGTCAGCGCCGTGCGGCCGCCCTTCTCGGTGAGGTGGCAGTAGACGCGCACCTCGTCGGCGCCCATCCCCACGTCGGCGGTGAACCGGTGCGGCGCCTCGAACTCGAGGACGCTGGCGTACTCCCAGTCGGAGTTCGCGCCCGAGGTCAGCACGAACCGCACGCCGCCGGTGCGTGGATTGCCGGTGTACGTGCCGATCCACTTCTTCATCTCGCTGGGCTCGGTGAGCGTGAACCAGACCTTCTCGATCGGCGCTGCGAAGAGCCGGTCGAACAGCAGGTACAGGCCGTCGGGCCGGTTCGCGAAGTGGCCGGTGGGGTTCGTCATGATGACCTCCAAACGAGACCTCGTCGTCGATTCCAGCCTATTGCGGCGGGGCCCGCGGGGCCAGAGATTCCGCGGCGAGTACGGCCGCCGATCGTGCGCCCGGAGCGAACGGACGCCGCCGCGTCGCGGGGTCGCGGCCGGGGCGCCCGTGCCCGCTAGGATCGGGGGCATGAGCCAGCGCAACCAGTCCGACGAGCACGCCCTCGACATCACGAGCGGCCGCTCCGGCTGGTGGGGTGCCTTCGCCGGAGTCATCGCCATGGTGTTCGTCGCGGTGCCGCTGTCGGCCGCGATCGGCCTCGCCACGCACCCCGCGACGCAGACCCTGTTCAGCGGCGAGCGCATCACCGGCGCCTCGCAGGCGGGCTACTCGGCGTTCTGGTGGATCGTCGCGATCGTGCTGCTCGCGCTCCCGTTCGGCATCGGCTTCCTCATCGCCAGGGCGTCGTCCCGCGCCCTCGCCGTCGTCGGCGCGATCGTCGTGCTCTTCGTCATCGCCGTCATCGTGCTGGGGCAGCTCTTCGTCTTCTAGGTTCCGACGGGCCGAGCGGATGCCCCCGGGCCGACCGCTCGCGCTCGCTGTCGGTTCAGCCCGCGAGCGCCTCGACCACGGCCATCGCGGCGTTGTGCCCGCCGATGCCGGAGACTGCGCCGCCGCGCACGGCGCCTGATCCGCACATGAGGATGCGCGGATGCGCGGTGGCCACGCCCCAGCGCTCCGCCGGGGTCGACGCCGGGTCGCCGTCCTCCCGCCACGGCCACGAGAGCGGCCCGTGGAAGATGTTGCCGCCGGGCATCGCGAGGGCGCGCTCGAGGTCGCGCGTGGTCTTCGTCTCGATGCACGGCCGGCCCGAGGCATCCGTCGCCAGCAGCGACTCGATCGGCTCGGCGAGCACCGAGTCGAGCGAGTCGAGCACGGCCCGCTCGGCGGTGCGGCGCAGCTCGTCGTCGCCGAGCGCGTCGACCAGGCGGTCGGGCACGTGCAGGGCGAAGACGGTGAGCGTGTGCGCGCCCGACGCGGTGAGCTCGGGCGAGAGGATGCTCGGGTCGCTCAGGGTGTGGCAGTAGACCTCGCACGGCATCGGGTCGGGCAGGCGGCCGGCGGATGCGGCGGCGTAGGCGGCCTCGAGCTGGGTGGCGGTCTCGTTGACGTGGAGCGTGCCGCCGAACGCGGCCTCGGGGGACACCGACGTGTCGCGCAGGCGCGGCAGACGGGTGAGCAGCAGGTTGACCTTGAGCTGGGCGCCCTCCGGGCGCGGGGCGGAGTCGGGCTCGCCGAGCAGGCGGGCGAGCACGTGCGGGGCCACGCCGGAGAGCACGGTGCCCGCGGTGACGGTGTGTTCGACGCCGGCCTGGGTGTAGCGCACGTCGCCGTCGGGCGTGATCACCGTGGCATCCGCCCCCGTCACCAGCGTCGCGCCGGCCGTGCGCGCGGCCCTCGCGAGCTCGCCGCTCACCGCGCCCATGCCGCCGACCGGTACGTCCCAGTCGCCGGTGCCGCCGCCGATCACGTGGTACAGGAAGCAGCGGTTCGCCTCGAGCGCCGGATCGCTCGTGCGCGTGAACGTGCCGATCAGCCCGTCGGTCTCGACGACGCCGCGCACGAGGTCGTTCGAGAAGCGCGACGCGACGGCCTCGCCGAGCGGGCGGCGCACGAACTCGTCCCAGACGCGGGCGTCGTCGACCATTCGGCGCACCTCGTCGCGCGTCGGCAGCGGCTCGGTGAGCGTCGGGAAGATCGCCTCGGCGAGGCGCGCGGTGTCGTCGCCGAAGCTGCCCCAGGCGAGGGCGTCGGATGCCGCGCCGATGCGGTCGAACGCGCCGTAGCCGGCGCCGTCGCGCTCGATCAACAGGCCGCGGGTCGGGTCGTGCGGGTCGGGCGTGTACGAGGAGTGGGCGCGTCTGACCAGGCGGAGGTCGAGCCCGAGGTCGTCGATGATGCGCTTCGGGAGCAGG